>NZ_CP029189.1:1720000-2320000 GCF_008642275.1 Streptomyces venezuelae | reverse complement strand
GGCGATCGGGGTCGGCGAGCCGTCCTCCGCGTAGAGGGGACGGGCCACCGGCACCGCGAACCAGAACGGCGTGAAGTCCGCGGCCGGAGCCGGAGCCGGGTCCGGGGTGTGCGGGGCGTCCTGCGGGCCGGGGCCCGGCGCCGGGTTCGGCGTCCCGCCGTACGGCGGGACCGGCTGCGGCGTGGAACCGTACGGGGTCTGCTGCGCGCCCGGGTAGCCGTATCCGGCACCCGGCTGGGGCTGGCCCGGCTGGCCACCGTACGGCGGGACCGCGGCGGGCCGCGGTTCCGGGACGAGCTGCCCGGCCAGCGCCGGGACCTTCGCGCCGGCCACGGCCACACCGGCCAGGGCCAGCGTGGCGATGAGGGCGAGGATGGAGCCGGCGCCCAGGTCGAGCAGCTCCGGGCACGCGATGAGCGCCCACACCGACGACCAGGCGGCGGAGACTGCGAGCACGGTGCCCCACGCCGTCAGCGGCAGGCCGGCCAACTTGCGCTCCGGCTGGAACCGGGAGGCGATCAGCAGACCTGCGGCGATGAAGCCGAGCAGGAAGATGCTGGGGAGCGTCAGATGGTTGGCGCCGAGGTCCCACGGGCTCGGCCGGTCGATGCCGGTGGCGGAGTAGAAGTCGAGGAACGAGGCGATGAACAGCAGCGCCGCTGCTCCGATCACCACGCCGTCGCCTCGAGTGAGGGAGCGGATGTTCACGTCTCAGGTGTCCTTCTCGGTCTCGGTCGTCGTCTCGTGGTGCCACGGTCGCAGAACGTGTCTGCAGCAGGGCGGGCGGCACCATGGTACGGAGGTTTCCGGCGGCCGAGATGATCGGGTCGGCGGGCGGTCCCGCCGGACTCCCGAGGGGGACTACCCGCCGAGGAAGCCGACGATGCCGTCCGAGATGCCCTGGGCCGCCTTCTGCCGCCATTCCGGACTCGTCAGCTGCGCCGCGTCCTTGGCGTCACGCATGTTGCCGCATTCGATGAACACCTTGGGCCGAGTTGACAGGTTCAGTCCGCCGAGATCGTCTCGGACGACCAATCCGGTACCGCTGCCGAGGTAGTTGGCGGGGTCGGAGCCGGTGGTGCGGGCGAAGTTCCCGGCGATCCGCTCGCCGAGCCGGCGGGACGGTTCGACGATCTTCGCGGTGTCCGCGGCGCCGCCCTTGACCTTGGCCGGGAGGATGATGTGGAAGCCGCGGTTGCCCGAAGAGACCCCGTCGGCGTGGACGGACACGACGGCGTCGGCGTTCGCCTCGTTGCCGATGCGGGCACGCTCGGTGATGCAGGGCCCCCAGGGGCGGTCGGCCTGGTGGGTGAGGACCACCTTGGCCCCCTGGGCTTCCAGGGCCGTCCGCAGGCGCAGGGAGACGTCGAGGGTGAAGTCCGCCTCCTTGTAACCGGCGTTGGTGGTGGTGCCGGTGGTGTCGCACTCCTTGTGGCCCGTGCCGATGTCGACCTGCTGGTCGATCTCGTCGGTGTGCTCGAAGTTCCCGGCGTTGTGGCCGGGGTCGACGACGACCGTCTTCCCGGTGAGCGGGCCCTTGGCGGGCGCGGGTGCGGCCGCGGGGGTGCTGGCGCCGGCGCTGGGACTCGTACTCGCGTCTTCGCCGGGCGTGGAGCCCGGCTTCGCGTCCCGCTGGCCCGGCGCGAGGGCCGAGTGCGAGGAGGCCAGGGGCGCCGAGCGGGACGGGCCGTCGGACCCCGGCCCGGCGAACGCCTGGGTCAGGACCCAGCCCGCCAGAGCGGCCGGGGCGAGCGCGGCAACCCCGACGACGAGCGTGGAGCGCCGGGTGAACCAGTGCCGGTCCGCGGGGATGGCGGAGCCGGACTCGGGGGGCGGGGGACTGTTGTCGTTGCGCACGCCGCGATGCTAGACCCGGCTTCCGGCGCCCGTCCGGACCGTAGGCCATCCGAAGGCGTGGTGCGATGGTATGCCTGGCGTTCATCGGGATGGATCAGGCCCGGCCTGCACGCTCGCGCGCCTGCGCGCCGAGCGCACCCAGTCCCACGCCCTGTGCCCCACGAGAGCCAGGGCGGCGAGGACGGCGGCCACGCGAATTGTGCTCCAGGTCAATTCATGGTGCGAGTGCGCAGCGGATTCACGTCATGCTTCCCTGTCATGCGGGTCACCGGTAGAGCGGTCTGAAGGGGTCTGAAGGGAGCGGCCTAGAAGGGCGGCCAGTCGGAACCCGGAGGCGGAGCGGGAGAGACCCTGTTGTCGTTGCGCATTTCGAGGGGCCAGCGCTCGTCGATGACCGCAACGGCCTCCTTGCACGCCTCACAGGCATTCGGCCACTTGGCCACGAACAGGTACGGCGAGGCGTCGAGGCCCTCGTGGGCAATGCCGCACAGCGTCGCACCGATGCCGTCGGCGGAGTACGCGTACGCCACGTCGTACGCGTGGGCGACGTCCTCCGGGAGCTGCGGGGATTCCGCCCGCTCCCACGGTATGTAGCCGTACTGCGGTCGCGAGACTTCGCGCGGGTCGTATCCGAATTCGGTCCAGGCGTAGCACCAGGGGCAGAACCAGCGCTCCTTCACCGCCGGCCCCCACCGCGTCGGCGGTTCGGCCACTGGTATCCGGCGCATCTCATGGCCGCAGACGTCACAGATCACACCGCATTGTGCCCGACCGTCGGCAGCCGCACGCATCTGTCGTTGCGTGCGGTGCCGGCAGGCGCGGGTCGGGCAAGACCCGGAAGGCGAGGCCTAGATGTTCTGTCCGGGGAGGTTGTGGGCGGGTGATGCAGGTCTCGGTTGAGGGATCTTGAAATGGGTGAGGGCCTTCTGGCCTGGTGTGGATTGCGACATCTGCACCGGCGACCAGAAAGGCCCTCGTGCCCCACCGTAATGCACCCCTGACCGAGACCGGACGACTACGCCTGGCCCGTTGTGTGGTCGTGGACGGCTGGCCCCTTCGGCGGGCTGCCGAGCGTTTCCAGGTCTCGCCGACCACCGCCCAGCGGTGGGCTATCCGCTACCGGGCCCTGGGCGAGGCCGGTATGGCCGACCATTCCTCCCGACCGCACCACAGCCCTCGCCGGACCGCGACCCGCACCGAACGCCGGATCATCAAGGTCCGCATCCAGCGGCGGTGGGGTCCGGCCCGCATCGCCCACCTGCTGGGCCTGGCGCCCTCGACCGTGCACCGTGTGCTGGCCCGGTTCGGCCTGGCCCGCCTGACGCATCTGGACCGGGCCACCGGCTGTGTCATACGCCGCTACGAACGTGAGCGTCCGGGCGAACTCGTCCACGTCGACATCAAAAAGCTCGGCAACATCCCCGACGGCGGCGGCCACAAGACCCTCGGCCGGCAGGCCGGCCGCAAAACCAAGACCGGCGTCGGCTACCAGTACATCCACACCGCCGTCGACGACCACTCCCGCCTCGCCTACAGCGAGATCCACGCCGACGAGAAGAAGGAAACCGCCACGGCCTTCTGGAGCAGGGCCCAGGCCTACTACGCCAGTGCCGGAATCACCGTCGAACGGGTCCTGACCGACAACGGCTCCTGCTACAAGTCCCACGCCTGGCGTGACCTGCTGGCAGCGGCCGGGATCGCCCACAAGCGAACCCGGCCCTACCGGCCCCAGACCAACGGCAAGGTCGAACGACTGAACCGGACCCTGCTGGACGAGTGGGCCTACGCCCGCCCCTACCGCTCCGAGCAGGAACGACGCGACGCCTTCCCCCAATGGCTACACACCTACAATCACCACCGCGGACACACCGCGCTCGCAGGCAAACCACCCGCCAGCCGCGTCCCCAACCTCACTGGGCAATACACCTAGATGCCGGCGCCCGTGCGGCGCAGCACGCGCAGCGAGTCGGTGACGGAGATCTCCTCGAAGGCGCCGGAGGCGAGCGCCCGCAGATAGATCCGGTACGGGGCCTGGCCGCCGTCGGCCGGATCCGGGAAGACGTCGTGGATGACGAGCGTGCCGCCCTCCGCGACGTGCGGGGCCCAGCCCTCGTAGTCGCCGCTCGCGTGCTCGTCCGTGTGGCCGCCGTCGATGAAGACGAAGCCGAGCTTGCCGCCCCAGGCGGCCGCGACCTGCGGGGACCGGCCGACGATCGCGATCACGTGGTCCTCCAGCCCGGCCTTGTGGAGGGTCCGGCGGAAGGTCGGCAGGGTGTCCATCAGCCCGACCTCCGGGTCCACGACCGTCGGGTCGTGGTACTCCCAGCCCGGCTGCTGCTCCTCGCTGCCCCGGTGGTGGTCGACGGTGATCGCCGCCACGCCGGCCTCGCGGGCGGCGTCGGCCAGCAGGATGGTGGAACGGCCGCAGTACGTGCCGACCTCCAGCAGCGGCAGCCCGAGCGCCCCGGCCGCGGCAGCCGCCTCGTACAGGGCGAGCCCCTCGCCCACGGGCATGAACCCCTTGGCGGCCTCGAAGGCGGCGAGTGTCTCCGGCTTGGGGGTGGCCATGGTTCCTCCGGCGGTGATCGTGTGTGGCGGCCCATGGTGCCCTACCCGCTGGTAGGACGCCACGGCCGGGGTGTGCCCGTACGCCGCCCGGTCAGCGGCCGAACAGCCGGGACAGCCCGCCGCCCACCCCACCGGTGCCCTCGGCCCGCCGCTGCTCCCGCACGGCCCGCCGGAAGTCCCACCGCGTGTCGGAGACCTCCTGGGCCAGCGCCTGCGTCCCGGAGAGGAAGGGGAGCCGGTGCAGCAGCAAGTCCATGTGCGCCAGCGCGCCCGCCGGATCCCCGGCCTCACCGATGGCGCGGAGCACGCGGTGGGCCGCTTCCGGATCGCCGTGCTCGGCGAGTTCGGCGAGGTTCGGGAACAGCCGCCGGTACAGCTCCGCGGCGCCGGCCACGTCACCGACCAGCCAGGCGTCGTGGGCCAGCCTGCGCCGCACGTCCAGCAGGACCGGACTGTCAGCGGTCAGGGCCCATTCCAGGTCGGGCAGCAGCGGCCCCAGCCAGGCGCGCTCGCTCAGCGCGCGCTCGCGGCTGCGGGCGGCCCACTGGGCGTCCCGGGCGTGCGTACCCCGGTGCATGGCCGAGGCCAGGTGGTAGCGGGCGGTCAGCGTCACGAGGTCGTGCCGGCCGAGCACCCGCGTCGCCTGCTCGACGATCTCGCGGAGCTCCTGCTCGTGACGGCGGCCGTCCCCGGCCCCGAAGGCCGCCGCCTCGCCCACCCAGGCCGCCCGCCCGGTGATCGTGTCCGGGTGGTCCAGGCCCAGGACCCGGACCATCCGCGGCAGGAGGCGCTCCAGATCGGTCGTCCTGGACCGGCCCTGGAGGCGCATCACGCGGTGGTAGGCGGCCCGTACCGTCAAGGGGTCCTGCGCGCCGAGCTCCTCGGCCAGGTCGGCCGTCAGCGTGCCCAGCCGTTCCACGACGTCGGCCGGCTCGTCCTCCAGCAGCTGCGTCAGCCTGCGCTCCAGCATCGCGCGGACCGGATCGCCGGCCGAGGTGTGCACGGTGGGGGCGTAGGGCGGCGGGGGCGGGAAGGCCGCGACGGGCGCGGGTGCGGGCGCGGGTGCGGGCGCGGCGGGTGCGGCGGGTGCGGCTGTGGGGGCTGCGCCGCGGGCGATCTCCGCCAGGCGCCGGGACACCTCGGCCGCGTCGGCGGGACGGTCCGCCGGGTCCTTGGCGAGCAGGTCCAGTACGAGGGAGTCCAGCGCGGCCGGCAGCCCCGCCCGCAGCGAACTCGGCGCGGGCGGCGCGGTCGTGAGGTGCTGGGCGAGCATCTCGTGCATCTCGCGCGCACCGGCGAAGGGGCGGGTTCCGGTCACCAGCTCCATGAGTACGCAGCCCAGCGCGTACAGGTCGGCCCGCCCGTCGACGGGTACGCCGTTCGCCCCGCCGGTCCACCGCTCGGGCGCCATGTACGGGAACGAGCCGATCACCATGCCGGTGGCCGTCAGCCCCGTCGTGGTGGTGGCGGCTCCGGCGCCGCCACGGGCCTTGGCGATGCCGAAGTCGAGCACCTTGGTCACCCCGCCGTCGGTGACCATCACGTTGGCCGGCTTGACGTCCCGGTGGACGATCCCGGCGGCGTGGGCGGCCCCCAGCGCGTCCGCGATGCGCCCGGCCCACTCCAGGGCGTCCACGAGCGGCGGCACCCCGGCTTCCAGCACGTCGGCCAGGCTGCGGCCCCGGAGCAGCTCCATGACGAGGTAGACGGCATCGCGTCCGTCCCGTTCGGTACGGCCGAAGTCGTGGATGGTGGCGATGTTGGGGTGCACGAGGTTCCCGGCGAGGCTCGCCTCGCGCTCGAAGCGCCGGGTGTCCTCCGGGGTCTGCGGATAGCCGATCTTGACGGCGACCTGCCGCCCCACCCGGCTGTCCTCGGCCCGCCACACCTCGCCGAAACCGCCCTGGCCCAGCAACTCCTCCAGCGCGTACCGCGCTTCGATCTCTTCCCGCACGTTCGCATTATGGCCGACCGTGCCGGAGGGGCACCGATTCCGACCGGACGGTGACCAGTTGCACGACCGCGCCCCTGGCGGAGGCGGCGTGATGACGCTCGGATGCGGCGTCACGAACGCCGGACGAGGACGCTCACCGGGCCCGACTCGCCGTCCACGGCGTGGCGTTCGAGGCCGTCGTGAGGTGCCTCTCTGTATGATCCGCCCCTGACGAGGGGGAGGGAGTCGGGGGGACATGGAGCACATGGGGCCGTCCGGTCCGACGCACGTGGGGCCGTTCAAGGTGGCCGGTGTGCTGGGGCAGGGCGGTATGGGGCGGGTGCTGCTGTGCGCGGGGCCCGACGGGCGGCTCGTGGCCGTCAAGCAGGTGCTGGCGCACTTCGCCGACGACGAGGGCTTCCGGGCCCGCTTCCGGCGCGAGGTCGCGGCCTCGCGCAAGGTCTCCGGTGCCTACACGGCGGCCGTCATGGACGCCGACCCGGACGCGCCCACACCGTGGCTGGCCTCGGTGTTCGTGGCCGGGCCCTCCCTGGGGGCCGTGGTCAAGACGGACGGGGTGCTGGACGAGCCCGTCGTCCACCGGCTCGCGGCCGGGCTGGCGTCGGCACTGGCGGAGATCCACCGGGCGGGGCTGATCCACCGGGACCTCAAGCCCGACAACGTGCTCCTCACCGACGACGGTGTGCGCGTCATCGACCTGGGCATCGCGCGGGCCACCGACGCCGGGGTCGAGGGGGACACCGGGCTGACGCGCACCGGCTGGGTGATCGGGTCGCCCTCGTTCATGTCGCCCGAGCAGGCCGAGAGCAAGCCGCTGACGCCGGCCAGCGACGTGTTCTCGCTCGGATCGATGCTGGTCATGGCGTTCACCGGCAGCAGCCCCTTCGCCGGGACCTCGACCCTCCAGACGCTCTACGACGTGGTGCACTCCACCCCGGACCTTAGTGCGGTACCCGACGGGCTGCGCGGGATCGTGGAGCGCTGCCTGGCCAAGGACCCGGCCGCCCGGCCGACCCCGGCGCAGCTCCTCGGACTCCTCGGACCGGTCGCACCGGCCGGCCGGCAGTGGCCGGACGCCGTGTACCGGATGCTGGCGGCGCAACGGGTGGACATCGACCGGCTGTTGTCCGGTGGGACGGCGACGGTGGCGGTGCCGTCGGACGCGCTGCCGGTGCCGGTGCCCGTGCCGGAGCCCGTGCCGGAGCCCGGTCGGGCGCCAGTGCCGGAGCCCGCTCCTGAGCGCGAGCAGGTGCCCGAGGCTGGTGCGGCGGTGTCGGCGGTGTCGGCGGTGGAGCGGGCGGCCGAGGCCACGAGGCCCGCACCGCCCGTCATCCCTCCCCGGCCGAGCGGCCCGCCCACCGAGGCCTCGCCCACCCCGCCCCGGAAGCGGTCGCGGACCGTGGCCCTGGTGGCCGCCGGAGTGCTGGTGGCGACGGGCGCCGGCGTGGGCGCGTACGCCCTGGACAGGGTGGCGGAGGGCTCCGACCCCGCCGCGTACGCCGATGTACCGGCCTGTCCGGAGGCCACCCGGAAGATCCCGCTGGCCGGGCGGGAGTCCAGGGAGGATTACCACAGCGCGAGCGACAACCAGGCGCACACGATGTGCTCCTGGTACGACGTGGCCGCCCGGCGGACCGCGCTGGTCCGGTGGGACGTGAAGCGGGGCCGTGACGACGTGGCCAACGCGAAGCTCCAGCAGACCGGTTTCGCCGCGGACGCAGCCACGGGGAGGCGGGTGAGCAACCTGGGATTCGGCGACGGGGCGTTCTGGAAGACGGCCGACACCGACCAGGCCTGCGTCCTCTTCGTCAGGAGCGGCAATCTGGTCGTCTCGGTCGACGTCTACCATCCGGGAGCCTGCGAGCAGAAGGCCAAGGAGGTCGCCAAGGCGGCGCTGGCGGCCGTGCCCGCCAAATCCGGCTGAACGGCTCCCGCTACCTCTCCCGCTACCTCTCCCGCTACTTCTCCTGCTGTCGCCGGACCATCTCGCCGATCCAGGCGGGGGCGAACGGCGAGGTGCAGTTCGCAGGGGTCGGGTAGTCCTTGAGGACCTCCAGGCGTTCGCCGATGCCGATCGCGCGGGCCCGGTGCTCGGGGTGCTCGATGCCGATCTGGGCGAGGCAGTGGTTCATGGCCCACTGCAGGCGCTCAGGGGCGTCCTTCATCTCCGCCTCGATGGCATCGAGCAGTCCCGGGAGGTCGAGGCCGTCGGGCTTCTTCGCGACCCGTTCGGTGGTCAGCGCCCAGCCGGCGCTCGCGACCACCGGATCGGAATCCGCGAACCAGGCGAGGCGCAGCTCCTCGCAGTGCGGGCTCTTCTTCACCACGTAGTTCACGAGCCAGTCGTGCACCTTGGGGGTGCGGGCCTCGCGCAGCATGGTGTCCAGCTCGGCGCGCTCGAAGGCCTTCGGGCGGCAGATCAGCAGCGCCAGGAGCCTGGCCGCGGTGTCACCGGTCCGCCAGAGTCCGCGTGCGAGGTCCTGCTGCGTCTTGAGCCGCTTGGCGACCGCGCGCAGCTTGGTGAGGTTCACGCCGTGGTCGTCACCGTGCCGCTCGTTGACCTCGCGCATCCGCGGGTCCTCCAGCGCGGCCAGCTCGGCCATGACCTCCTCCACGGCCGCCGCGGTCGTCCCGGCTGCCCCCTCGGTCCCGGTCGTCCCGGCCATCTCGGCCTCCTGCCCGTCATGGATGAGTTCCGGCCAGTTTATGGCCGGCGGGGATACGGCTGCGTCCGGGCGGATACGTGAGGGCCTTCACGGTCCCGTTGCCGCCTTCGCCGCCGACATGGTTTTCTGTTTGGCGGCCAGCGGACCCGTCAGGGCGTTCGCATTCGATTCGATCAGAAAACGCTGGTATTCGCTTTCGGCGTCGGACCACACGCCGATCAGGTTCACCTTCTGCTTGCACAGCACGTCGGCGAGCGCCACTTCCTTCTCGTGGCTTCCGGGAGTCGCGGCGCTGAATTCCTTGTCGTTGATCGCGGCGAGGGGGTCGGCGTAGGAGTGCCCGGATTCCTTCATGCACGACGACCACTCCGCGGTGGCTTTCACCACCATGGGTGCCTTCTGCGACTTCACGTAGCTTTCCATGTTCAGCTTCTGGGGAAAGTTCAGGGCGTCCTGCAGTTCGGCCTCGTGAAGTTCCCGCTGCGCCTCTCCCGCGCATCCGCCTTGCGGGACGGGGACGCCATTGTGTGTCGTCACGTCACCCGTGACGAGCGGCATGACCGCCGTTGGATAGTCTTCCGCCCGTTTGTCCGTGTCGGGCACGTGATATCCGTGTTCCTTCGCGAGCTCCGCGTCGGCCAGGCCGTAGCGCCGCTCGTTCGTTTCGATATCGGCGCTTCCCTGTGCTTTGGGTGTGTATGGGGCGCCCAAGGCGGTAAGGCACCGCTGCATGAGGGAATCGCGCCCGCGGGCGAGCGTGCCCGCGTCGGCGGTCGTCAGCAGGTAGTCGTCCAGTGGCAGCTTGAGGGTCTTGCTGTCGGCGAGCCGGTGCGCTGCCGTCGGACCTGGGGTTTCGGCGGGGGCGGCGGGGCCGGCCGAGCAGGCGGACAGGAGCGGGAGCAGGAGCACCGCCATGCCGGCGCAGGCTCTGGAGGAAGGGGTGGTCAGGTTCACGGAATTCCTCTACAGGTGCAAGGAAGGGTGTTCCGCAGCCGCGACGGGCGGTTGCGGAACACCCTTCCCGGTCCAGGTGGCGATGCTCAGCAGATCAGGTCCCGGACGGAAGCGTTGTTGTTGTACGTGTTCACGAGGTTCCGGGACGTGTGAGCCTGGACGGTGTCGTACGGGCCGGCGTAGTACGAGTTGTAGTAGACCCGGTAGCAGTAATTCGAGGCGTTCTGCGTCGAAGCGGCGTTGTTCTTCACCGGCTCGCCCTCACCATTGGCCCAGGTGGTGAATATCTCCCCGGCGAGGTTGGGTACGTCGCCGTCCGTGAACCAGCGGGCGCCGCCCTGGTTGGAGTTGTAGTAGAGGCAGAAGAAGCCGGTGTTGCATGCGTATGCACTGGCCGGAGTGGCCATTCCGAGCGTCACGGCGGCTGAGGCGACCAGGAGTGCCAGGGTCCGCTTCATGCGCATGATTCATCCCCCTACGTAGTGGTGTTCGGCCGACGCCAAATCGGGCACCACGAAAGGGAGTTGCTTCCCGAAAGCGGCACGCTCGGACCCGGGCCGGCCCGTGTCCACGCCGACTATAGTGAACGCTCCATCGGTACTCAACAGCCCCTAATTGCAACCGAGTTGTGGGGAGATGCGTTCGGCGGACCCGCCAACTGCGTTTGCACTCAGATGTGCAACTCGGGCGGGAAGCCCGTCCAGCGCAGTTCGTCCGGCAGATGCCGCATGTCGTTGGAGAAGAGGACGCAGGCGGGCCGACCGGGCGCGTACCGGATGACCGTCAGGGCGGCGTTGGCATGGTTGAGGCCGAGCCAGCGCCACTTCGGCGCGTGCATGGCCTCCCGTACGAGCCAGGCGATCAGGAAGTTGTGGGTGACGACCAGTTCGTGGCGGTCGTCCGGGCCGTCCACCGGCCCGGTGAACAGGTCCATCGCCCGGCGGGCCAGCCCGGGGCCGTTCTCCCGTTCCTCGGCGCTCGCGCCGGCAAGGAAGTCGAGGTAGTAGTCGGCCGACTCCGCCGGGAGTTCCTCTCTGTCCGGCAGGTGGGGGACGTAGTCTCCGGCGGCTTCCGAGAGGTGTAGGGGGATGCCGGTCAGCTGGTCGCCGATCAGGCGTGCCGTCTGCTGTGCCCGGGGCAGCGGGCCGTGGTGGACGGCCGTGAGGGGGACGTCCCGCAGACGGCGGCCGAGCAGTACGGCCTGTCGGCGGCCGGTCTCGGTGAGCCCGCTCTCATCCGGCGACGCCTCGCCGTGCCGTGCGAGATAGAGGTATCGGGTGGCCGTGCCGGTCATTTCGGGACCCCTTCGAACCGGTGAGCGATCTTGTTCACTGGGTGGACGCCGCCCCTTCCGGCACCGGTTCCCCGCCCCGGGGCGTCGTCACGGACCCGTCCGACCCGCCCGCCGCCGCTCCGCGAGCCGCTCCAGCGACCATGTCGTCCACGGGTGTCCGGGGCCGAGCACCCGCGCCCGCGAAGCGGACACCAGCTCCGCCTGCGCCACTGCCTCCTCGTGCAGCCCCAGTTCGCCGAGGGTTCGGCTCAGCAACGCGCGGGCGGCGAGTGTCCTGGGGTGGTCGGGTCCGAGGACGTGCTCGAAGGCCGCGACCACGCCTTGGACGAGGGGCAGGGCTCGGCGCTGATCATGGCCGGCGACCAGGGCGAAGCCGTGGGTGAGCTCGGCGATCAGGGTGATCTGGTGCGCGGGCCCGAGCGTCTCGCGGCAGTCCTTCAGCAGCTCAGGTCCGGTGACCGGGTCCGGCTCGGGGCCGATCGTGAACTCCAGCAGGTAGGCCCGTGCGATGAGCGTGGACGGATGGACGGGGCCCAGCGCGGCGGTCCGGCCGTCGACGGCCCGGCGTGACAGCGCCACCGCCTCCGCCTTCTGGTCAACGGCCCAGAAGAGTACGGGGGCCAGCCCCACGCAGCTTTCGAGTGTTTCGACGGCGTCCGCGCCGAACGCGGCGGTGGCGTCCGCGAGGGCTCGGCGGTGTGCCGCCTCCGCTTCCTCGTACCTTCCGAGGCGGTAGAGGGCCCGTCCGGCCCGTTGGCGGATCGCGATCAAAGCGGGATGGCCGGGGTCCGGCAGCCGCGTCCCGCACGCCAGCGCGTCCTGTGCCAGCGACAGCGCGGTCGCGTGGTCGCCGGCCCGGTGCAGCCCCACGACGAGCCGCAGTGCGCAGTCCAGTACGCGCGCCACGGTCGTCGAACCGGTCCCGGCCCGTCGGGTCGTCCGGCGCAGCAGCGCCCGGGTGTGCGGGACGAGCGGAGAGAGCGGCGGGTCCTCGCGCACCCATGGATGTGACACGTCGGGCAAGGCCCGGCCGAGCAGCTCGGCGGCAGAGCCGATCGGTGCATCACCGTGATCTGCGTGGCCGCCGCCCGGCCGGCGCTCCCGGCCGGCGCGCTCCGCCCGGTCCTCGGTCGATTCGCTCACGATGTCCCCTCTGTCGCGCCGTCACTTCGGAGCAACGGTGGACGGTGGCCAAGTGCTCTGCAACATAAAGGCGTTGCTCTGACCGGCTGGCCGCATGCGGGTTCTCGGGGCGCGCTCGGCCGGGTGAGCCGATCCGACGTCCATCTGACCTTCCGTCAGATTGGAACGTGTTCTAGTCTGCCGCGCATGGGCATCGGAATCACACAGGAGCAGCGCGAGCTGGCCGAGGCGGTGCGCGGCTGGGTCGCGCGGGCCGTGCCTCCCGAGGAAGTCCGCAAGCTGCTCGACACCCCGCCGCAGACCGGGTCGCGGCCCGCCTACTGGGACGCGCTGACCGCGCAGGGGCTGCTCGACCCGCACCTGGACGGCGGCACCCTGCTCGACCTGGCCGTCGTCGTCGAGGAGACCGCCCGGGCCGCACTGCCCGGGGCGTACCTGCCGAGCGCGCTGGCCTCCGTACTGCTGGAGCGGGCCGGCGCCGAGCCGCTCGCCGGCCGGGTCGGGGCCGTCGCGCTCGGGCCCGGGACACTGACCGCCGTCGCCGTCGAGGGCGGAGGCCATCTGCTCGACGGAGTCGCCCCGCCCGTCCTCGGCGCAGGCGAGGCCGACCTGGTGCTGCTCGCCGCCGAAGCCGCGCACGGCACCCGCTGGTTCGCCGTGGACGCCGCCGCGCTGGACATCCGTACGCACGACAGCGCCGACCCGACCCGCCCGACCGCCGAGGTGCGGGCGCGGGGGGTCGCCGTCGACCCGGACCGGCTGCTGGCGCTGGACGCGGCCCTGGTCCGCGACCTGGCCTGCACGCTCTTCGCCGCCGACGCCTGCGGCACCGCCGCCTGGGCGCTGCACACGGCCGCAGGGTACGCGAAGGTGCGCGAGCAGTTCGGGCGCCCCATCGGGCAGTTCCAGGGCGTCAAGCACCTGTGCGCCGACATGCTGGTCCGGCTGGAACAGGCCCGGGCGCTCGCCTGGGACGCCGCGCAGGCCATGGACGAGCCCGCCGACGTGCGCTCGCTGGTGGCCGCCCTGGCCGCAGGGACCGCCCTCGACGCCGCCTACACCTGCGCCAAGGACTGCATCCAGATCCTCGGCGGGATCGGCTTCACCTGGGAGCACGACGCCCACGTCTACCTGCGGCGGGCACTGGTCGCCCGCCAGCTGCTGGGGCCCGGCGACGGGCACCGGGTCCGGGCCGTGCGGTGCGCGGCGGGCGGTGCGCGGCGCGAGCTGCGCCTGGAACTCCCGGCGGAGGCCGAGACGTACCGCGCGAAGGCCCGTACCGCCGTCGCGGACGCGCGCGGGCTGGACCCGGCCGCCGCCCGCCGGATCCTGGCCCCCACCGGCTACGCAGCCCCCTACCTGCCGCCCCCGTACGGGCTCGGCGCGGGACCCGTCGAGCAGCTCGTCGTCCAGCAGGAGCTGGCCGCGGCCGGTGTGAAGGTCTCCGACCTCGGGATCGCCACCTGGGTGGTGCCCTCGCTGCTCGCCTACGGGACGCCCGCCCAGCGGGAGACCTACCTCCTGCCGACCCTGCGCGGCGACGTCACCTGGTGCCAGCTCTTCTCGGAGCCGGGCGCGGGCTCCGACCTGGCCTCGCTGCGGACCCGGGCGGAGCGGCGGGAGGACGGCTCCTGGAGGGTGAACGGCCAGAAGGTGTGGACGAGTTCCGCGCACAGCGCCGACTTCGGGATCCTGCTGGCCCGCACCGACCCGGCCGCGCCCAAGCACAAGGGGCTCGGCTACTTCGTCGTCGACATGAAGAACACCCCCGGGATCGACGTGCGGCCGCTCAAGGAGATCACCGGCGAGGCCCTCTTCAACGAGGTGTACTTCGACGACGTGGACCTCCCGGCGGACGCGCTGGTCGGAGCGGCCGACGGCGGCTGGCAGGTGGCCCGCAACACCCTCGGCAACGAACGTGTCCACATGGCCGACCAGATGACCTTCGACACCGGTCTGGAGGCGCTCCTCGCGCGCGCCGCCGACCTCGACGGCGCCTACCGGGCCCGGATCGGCGCGCTCGCCGCCGAGGCGCACGCGCTGGCCTGCATCGGGCTGCGCACCACGCTCCAGCAGGTGTCGGGGCTGGAGCCGGGCGCGGGCGCGTCCGTGCGCAAGCTCGTCCAGACCCCGCACCAGCAGCGGACCGCCGAGCTCGCGCTCGAACTGCTGGGACCGGCGGGCGCGGTGCGGGAGGGGGCGGGGGAGCGGGCGGTGCACGGGATGCTCATGTCCCGCTGCCTGACCATCGCCGGGGGCACCACACAGGTCCAGCTCAACGTCGTCGCCGAGCGGATTCTCGGCCTCCCGAGGGACTGAAGGGACACCAGGGGCATGAAGTCGTACATCGTGGGCGTCGGCATGACGAGGTTCGAGAAGCCGGAGTCGCGGGACTGGCAGTACTGGGACATGGCGAAGGAGGCCGGGACGGCGGCGCTCGCGGACGCGGGCGTCGACTACGGGCTGGTCGAGCAGGTCCCGGTGGGCTACTGCTTCCAGGCCTCCACCGCCGGCCAGCGGGCGGCGTACGAGCTGGGGCTCTCCGGGGTGCCGGTCTACAACGTCAACAACAACTGCGCGACGGGTTCGACGGCGCTGATGATGGCCCGGCAGTTCGTGCAGGGCGGGATCAGCGACTGCGTGCTGGCGCTCGGCTTCGAGAAGATGAAGCGCGGCGCGCTGGGCGGTGGCGCGGACGGAGGCGACTTCAAGACCTCACCGGTGGCCCGGCACTACGGGATCATGGCCGCGGGTCACGGCTTCGAGATGTCGCCGCCCACGGCGCAGATCTTCGGCAACGCGGCGCGGGAGCACATGGAGCGGTACGGGACCACGCCCGCGCAGCTCGCGGCCGTCGGCGCGAAGAACCACCGGCACTCGGCGAACAACCCGAACGCGCAGTTCCAGGACGTGTACTCGGTGGAGGAGATCCTGGCGGCGAAGGAGATCCACGCGCCGCTGACCAAGCTCCAGTGCTCGCCGACCTCGGACGGCGCGGCGGCGGCCCTGGTGGTGTCCGAGCGGTTCGTGGTCCGCCACGGGCTGCACGGCAAGGCGGTGGAGATCGTCGGCCAGTCGATGACGACGGACACCGAGGCCTCCTTCGCCTCGGGCTCGTGCATCGACGTGGTCGGCAAGCCGATGACGGCGGCGGCGGCCCGGCAGGCGTACGAGGCTTCGGGGCTCGGCATCGAGGACGTGGACGTGGTGGAGCTGCACGACTGCTTCTCCGTCAACGAGCTGCTGACGTACGAGGCGCTGGGCATGTGCGAGGACGGCGCCGCCGGGAAACTGGTGGAGTCGGGCGCGACGACGTACGGCGGGCGGTGGGTGGTGAACCCCTCCGGCGGGCTGATCTCGAAGGGTCATCCGCTGGGGGCGACGGGACTCGCCCAGGCCGCGGAGCTGGTCTGGCAGTTGCGCGGCGAGGCCGGTCCGCGGCAGGTCGCGGGGGCGCGGGTCGGGCTGGCCCACAACATCGGGCTGGGCGGCGCGGCGGTCGTCACCCTGCTGCGGCGGTAGCCGCCGTGAAGCCGCCCTCGGGCAGGGGGGGCGGAGCGCCGGCGCCGTGCCGGGCGCCGCACCGCGGTGAACCGTGCCGGTCACCGCACCGGGCCGTCTCTTCCGGACCTTGCCCGGCCGACAAGATCCGGAAGAGACAGCCTAAGCTCCGCTTCCGTGAACGAGATGCGTGAATCCTCCTTCAGTGCGACCGGCAGCCTGACCAGGGACGAATACGACGAGGCCGCCAAGGCGGCGGGGCTGTTCCGGCGCGGCCGGGCGGTGGCCGCCCTCACCACGGTGCTCCTCACCGCGGCGAGTGTGACGCTGTCCTCGGAAGGGCTCACCGTGCACCCCGTCCCCCTCGGGATCGCGGTGGTGTACGGCCTCGTCGTGCTGCTGCTCCTGCCGCGGTGGTTGGTGGGCCGGGGCTTCCGCAGCGGCAGGGCCGCCCAGGAGAAGCGGGTCGTGGTGGACGGCACGGGCGTCGAGGTGTTCCGCGGCGGGGAGTCGCAGCGGATCGTGTGGGACGAGATGCGCTACTACCACGAGACGCCCCGGCTGCACGTGTTCGTGGGCCGCTCGCGCCGCCGTACGTGTCTCGTGGCGGTGCCCAAGCGGCTGTTCACGGCCCCGGGCGAGAGCGAGCTCCTCGCCGCCTTCGGACACGAGCGGGCCGGCGACGGCTCGTAGCGGCCCCGGCCCGCACCGGTCCCACCCGGCCGGGATCAGCGCGGTGCCGCCTTCAGCTCGCAGCGGCCGTTCGTGCACTCCCGTTGCAGCCGGCCCCGGGAGAGCGTCTGGGCCAGTCCGATCGCCCAGCACATCGGGCACCCGCGCAGGGCCACCAGGCCGAGCGGTGCGAGGAGCAGGGTGGCCGGTCCGTAGAACGGGAGGAGGGCGAAGGCGCCGATCAGGGCGCCGAGGCCGACCGCGCCGCGGAACAGGTGCCGAGGCAGGGAGGAGCTCGCGAAGTCGGGGCCGTCAGTGATCTTCATCGTTGCCTCCGGGAGCCGGGTACAGGGTGTGCCGCACGGCCGCACGCGCCCGGTGGAGCCGGGATTTCATCGCGGCCGTGCCGATGCCGAGTGCGTCCGCCACCATCCGGCCGCTGTAGCCCTGGACGTCCCGCATGATCAGCACCCGCCGCTGGTCGGCGGGGAGGGCGGCGATCGCCCGCGCCACCCGCGCGGCCTCCAGGCGTTCCAGTACCTCGTCCTCGGCCGACACGACGGCTTCGCCGCCGTCCGGCAGCGCAGCGGCGCGCTCGCGCGGCACCAGCCGGGCCCGGCGCAGGCACTCGTTGCGGACGATCCGGAACATCCACGAGGCCAGGGCGCCGGAAGCGCGCAGCATGCCGATCTTCCGGTAGAGGATGATCAGCGCTTCCTGGGCGGCGTCCTCGGCGTCCTCGGGGGAGGCGCACAGAGAGTACGCGAACCTCCGCACGTTCGGGTGCGATCCGGAGACCAGCGCGGTGACCGCGTCGAGGTCCCCGCCCTGCGCGGCGAGGATCAGCGGCTCGGCGGGCCAGGTCGACTCAGCCACGGGAGCGGCTCCGCCGGCGCGCCACGAGAACGGTGCACGTGCAGAGCAGGAGCAGTACGACGGCGCCGACGGCGACAGCAGTGATCACGACAACCTCCAGGTCAGTGCCGATCTCGTCGTCGGCACACGCATAAGAGGCGCGGGCGCCGCGAAAGGATTCACCGGGACTCACCGGGATCTTCGCGGATCCACCGGGTTCACCCCAGGGCGGGGTCCACCACCGTCTCGCCCGTCGAGGCGCGCCGGACGCAGTCGGCCAGGTCCCCGACCGGGCCGTCCCGCAGCACCAGCCCCACCGCGCCCGCGGCGAGCGCGGCCTCCGCGAGGCCGGGGTGCGCCGAGCCCGTCAGGACGAGCACCCGGCACTCCGGGTCGTCGGCCAGCAGGGCGGTCACGGCCCCGAGCTCCTCCACCAGGGCCACCGCGGGCCGGGCCATGGGGTCCCGGACGATCTCGATGTCCGGCTGGAGGCCGAGCTGGAGCGCCAGGGCCGGATTGGGCGGCTCCAGCAGGACGCGCAGGGCGCGCACCTCACGGTGGTCAACAGGCATTTCTTCCACGCGGGCAGGGTATTGCCCCGACCCCCGGCGGGCATGCAACACGCCCTGTGCGCAGTGGATCTGACGTGAAGTCAAGAGTCTTCCCAAGTGTGGGGGCGTGCGTTATACATTCCCTCACCGGCCGGGCCTAGAACGCGTTCTAGAACTGGCCGCCGCATGCGACCTCGGTGCGGCCGACGGTGCGGACGGCCGCGCCGAGGTCTTCCACGGCCCCGGTTCTCCAACGACAGGGAGCAGCATCCCCATGCCGATCGATGCCGCCAAGGCCCTCGCCGCCGACCCCCGCCACGGGGACATCGGCTGGGACCACAAGGACATCCAGCTCTACCACCTCGGCCTCGGCGCGGGCCGGCCGGCCACCGACCCGGACGAGCTGCGCTACACCCTCGAATCCAAGCTGCACGTCCTGCCCAGCTTCGCCACCGTCGCCGGCGCCGGGATGGCCATGATGGGCGGCCTCGCCGCCCCCGGGATCGAGATCAACCTCGCCAACGTCCTGCACGGCGGCCAGTCCATCGAGCTGCACCGGCCCATCCCCGTCAAGGGCCGGGCCACCTCGACCGCCAGGGTCGCGGCCCTCTACGACAAGGGCAAGGCCGCCGTCGTCGTACTGCGCACCGAGGTCGCCGACGCCGACGGGCCCCTGTGGACGAGCGACGCGCAGATCTTCGTACGGGGCGAGGGCGGGTTCGGCGGCGAGCGCGGCCCCTCCGTCAGGGAGGAACTGCCCGAGCGCGCTCCGGACCGCGTCGAGGAACGGCACATCCGTGAGGACCAGGCGCTCCTCTACCGCCTGTCCGGGGACTGGAACCCGCTGCACGCCGACCCCGAGTTCGCCAAGACCGCCGGCTTCGACCAGCCGATCCTGCACGGCCTGTGCTCGTACGGGATGACCCTCAAGGCCGTCGTCGACACGGCGCTGGGCGGGGACGTCTCCCGGGTCAGGGCGTACCGCACGCGCTTCGCCGGGATCGTCTTCCCGGGCGAGACGCTGCGCATCCGGATGTGGCAGGAGCCCGGCCGGGTCCTGGTGTCGGTGACCGCCGCGGAACGGGACGACGCGCCGGTCCTCGCCGACACCGTCGTCGAACACGCGTAGCCACGAGGACGAGAACAAGACCGTACGAGACCCAAGGAGCCGCACCGTGCGCGCAGCACTGCAGAGCGAGATCGGCCAGGACAAGCTAGAGGTCGTCGACGACATGGAGGCAGTCGGCCTCGGCCCCGGCAAGGTGAAGATCCGGATCAAGGCCACCGGTCTGTGCCACTCGGACCTGTCCGCGATGAGCGGCGTCCTGCCGCAGCCCGCCCCCTTCGTCCCGGGCCACGAGGGCTCCGGCGTGATCTCCGACGTGGGCGACGGGGTGACCACCCTCAAGCAGGGCGACCGGGTTCTCGTCTGCTGGCTGCCGCCGTGCGGCCACTGCCCGTCCTGCAAGCGCGGCCAGGGCCACCTGTGCCTGGCGAGCCTCGTCAACGCGGGCACCCCCAACTTCCGCCGCGCGGGGGGCGACATCTTCGGCTTCGCCGCCACCGGCACCTTCGCCGAGGAGCTCGTGGTCGACGCCGCCTGCGCCGTCCCGATCCCCGACGACGTGCCCTTCGACATCGCGGCCCTCATCGGCTGCGGTGTCACCACCGGCCTCGGTGCCGCCATCAACACCGCCAAGGTGGAAGCCGGATCCTCGGTGGCCGTCATCGGCTGCGGCGGTGTCGGCATCTCCGTCATCCAGGGCGCCAAGGTCCAGGGCGCGGCCCAGATCATCGCCGTCGACCCGGTGGAGTCCCGGCGCGAGGCGGCCCTGCGGTTCGGGGCCACCGAAGCGGTGGGACCGGAGGCCCTCGACGACGCCAAGAACCGGATCACCGGCGGGGAGGGCTTCGACTACGTCTTCGAGGTCGTCGGCAAGTCCGCCACCGCCCAGACCGCCTACAAGACGACCCGCCGCGGCGGCAGCGTGGTGATCGTCGGGGCGGGCGCGCTGGACGACAACTTCCAGATCGACATGTTCTCGCTGTTCTTCGACGAGAAGAAGATCCTGCCGTCGATGTACGGCGGTGGGGACGTGCTCCGCTCCTACGAGCGCACCATCGCGCTGTGGCGGGCCGGCCGGGTGGACCTGGCGGGCCTGATCACGCACCGGGTGCAGCTCGCCGAGATCAACGACGCGCTCGACCAGATGCGCACGGGTGTCGCCCTGCGCACCTGCATCGAACTCTGACCCGCTCCCAGACCTGCGAGAGGAACGCTACGGATGTCACTCCCACTTGAGGGGCTCTCCGCCATCGTCACGGGTGCGGGCCGCGGGCTCGGCCGGGCCGAGGCGATCGAGCTCGCGCGGCTCGGCGCGGGCGTGGTCGTCAACGACTTCGGCCAGAGCGGCCGGGACGGCTCCGGGGAGGCCTCGGCCGCCCCGGCGGAGGAGGTCGCCGCGGAGATCCGCGCCGCGGGCGGCCGGGCGGTGGCGCACCTGGGCGACGTGGCCGACTTCGGGCAGGCGCGGGAACTGGTCGAGCTGGCCGTGTCCAGCTTCGGGAAGCTGGACATCCTGGTCAACAACGCGGGCATCCTGCGCGACCGGATGGTCTTCTCGATGTCGGAGGACGAGTGGGACTCGGTGATCCGGGTCCACCTCAAGGGCCACTTCAACACCACCCACTTCGCGTCCGTGCACTGGCGCGAGCGCGCGAAGGCGGCGGGCGGCCCGGTCTACGGCCGGATCGTCAACACCTCCTCCGAGGCCTTCCTCGGCGGCTCGGCCGGCCAGCCGAACTACGCGGCGGCCAAGGGCGGCATCGTGGGTCTGACCACCTCGACCGCGCTGGCGCTCGCGAAGTACGGGGTGACGGCCAACGCCATCTGCCCGCGCGCCCGTACCCGTATGACCGAGGACGTCTTCGCCGGCTTCCAGGTCCCGGAGGAGGGCAAGCTGGACGCCCTCGCACCCGAGCACGTCGCGCCGCTCGTCGGGTACCTGGCCTCGCCCGCTTCCGCCAAGGCCAACGGCCAGCTGTTCGTCGTGCACGGCGGCATCGTCGTCGTCATGGAGCGCCCGAAGGTGGCCGCCAAGTTCGACACCGCCAAGGAGTCCTTCTCCTACGAGGAGCTCGACGGGCTCCTGACCCCGCACTACGAGGCCCGCCCGGCGAACGAGACGTTCGCCGCGACGGAGGTACTGGGCCTCAAGCACGACTAGCAGGCCCGGGTAGCAGGCCCGGCCGGCCCGGCCCGGCCGCAGGAGGCGAGCGCCCCCGCCCTATCGCCCGGCCAGCGGTGCCTGCTGGAGGGGGACCGGGCGGGGGGTGCTCGGCGCGGGCGGATCCACGACCACCGGCGGGGGCGGGGTGGCCGGCAGGTTCAGCCCGAGGATCCCGCAGGGCGCCTCGGGCGTCGCGCACGGGAGGTGCAGGCGGCCCTGCGCGCTCCACAGGCCGGTCCCGCCGAGCCAGCCCTCCGGGGCGGCCAGCCGGAAGACGTGCCGGTCGGCGGGACGCCACAGGCCGATGTCGCCCTCGGGCAGCCGCAGGGCCACCCCGCAGGTCTCCGGCATCAGGGCCTGGCCGGGCTGGACCGCGAACGGGTGGGCGCCCCCCAGGCGGGCCAGGCACTCCGGGAACCGGAGGGGCAGGGAGCTGCCCAGCACCCCCCACCCCAGGCGCGGTGCGCCGGGTGCGTCGGAGCGGATCAGCAGCAGCCCGCTGTCCGGGTCGGCCAGCAGCAGCCGGTCGTCGCTGTCCTCGGTGATCTGCAGCAGCGGGGACACCTCGCCGCGCCCCAGGTCCACGGCGACGGCCTTGGTGGTGCCCTCCAGCTCGCGGTCCAGCGCCAGCAGCCGCCCCGCCCGGTCGAGCCAGACGCCGCCCGAGCACCGCCCCGGGATCCGGGCGACGGGGCGCGGCCCCGACGGGCCCCCGGCCACCTGCCAGACCGTGCTCACGGTGTCCTCCGCGGCCAGGGCGAAGGCGCCGTATCCGTCCGGGCCCGGCGGGAGCAGGCGGACCTGTACGCCGTCCCGCACCTCCACTCCGCCCAGCTGGAGCTCCCCGGTGCGCGGCCCGGTTTCGGCCCCGGTCGGGTAGAGCAGTGCGAAGGCGTGCCGCTCCGCCACCCGCCGGTGGATCAGTACCCGCCCGTCGGCCAGCGGCAGCACCTCGCTGTCCGCCTCCTCGGGCTGTGCGAGCGGCAGCGGCACCGCGTAGGGCTCGGGCCCGGCGAGGGTCCAGCGCTCCGCGTAGAGCGCGTCGCCCTCCCCGGCGAGCCGGGCGGCGTACGACCCGTCCGCGGCGATGCCGAACGCGGCCGTGGTCGTCGTCTCGATGGCACAGACAGTCATCCGTGGTCACCTCCGGAGGGGAAGCTAGTTTTCGGGCATCCTGGCGAACAACACCACCAACACCGCTTCACACATACGGGTGTCCGGTCGGCGATTCGCGCGTGGTGGACGAGGCGACTGTGCTGTGCGGTGTCGCCTGCGGCGAGCTACCCGGAAGCGCACCCGCCGCGGCCGGACCGCGGCACCGGACCGCTCCGAGCGAGCCGCCGGCCCGCGGGGCCGGGCTTCCGGCGCGCGGCACCGGCCCTTCCCCTGCGAGCCGCGGGCCCGCCGCGCCATGCGGCGGTGGCCCGAGGCCCGGATGCGTGCGGCGTGCGGCGTCCGGCACCCGGCGTGCGGAGCGGCACGGTGCAGGCCGGCCGGCGGCCGCGCCGCGGGCCGGCCCCTGCCCTGGGCCGCAGGGCCCGCCCCCACCTCCGTGGCGCGGCTGCGTCCCCGTCCCAGGCGGCGGGTCCGCCCCCTGACGTCTACCGCCGGATACCGGGTGCCGGGAACCTGGCGGTTTGTCCGGGCCGGGCGCCGGTGGGCCCGGTCGGCGGGGCTGGCCTGGCCGGGACGGTCGCCCCGGACGGTAGCCTTGGCCCGTGCCCCGTCTCTCTGAAGTCATCGCCGCGCTGGACGCTCTCTGGCCCCCCTCGCGGGCCGAGCAGTGGGACGCCGTCGGAACCGTCTGCGGCGACCCGGACGCCGAGGTCACCCGGGTCCTGTTCGCCGTGGACCCCGTCCAGGAGATCGCCGACGAGGCGGTGAAGCTGGGCGCCGACCTGATCATCACCCACCACCCCCTCTATCTCCGGGGGACCACCACCGTCGAGGCCGGCACCTTCAAGGGCCGGGTCGTGCACACGTTGATCAAGAACGACATCGCGCTGCACGTCGCCCACACCAACGCCGACACCGCCGATCCGGGAGTCTCGGACGCCCTCGCCGGCGCCCTCGACCTGCGGATCGTCGGCCCGCTGGTGCCCGACCCGAGCGACCCGGAGGGCCGCCGCGGCCTCGGCCGGATCTGCGAACTGGACCACCCCGAGACCCTCCGCGAGTTCGCCGCCCGCGCCGCGGCCTGGCTCCCGCCGACCGCGCAGGGCATCCGCGTGGCCGGCGACCCGGACCAGCCGGTCCGCCGGGTCGCCGTCAGCGGCGGCTCCGGCGACAGCCTCTTCGAGCAGGTCCGCGCCGCCGGTGTGGACGTCTTCCTGACCGCCGACCTGCGCCACCACCCCGTGTCCGAGGCCCGCGAGACGAGCCGCCCGCTCGCCCTCGTCGACGCCGCCCACTGGGCCACCGAGTGGCCCTGGTGCGAGCAGGCCGCCGCGCAGCTCGACGCGATCTCCGAGCGCCACGGCTGGGGTCTGCGGACCCACGTCTCGCGCACGGTCACCGACCCTTGGACGGCCCACGCGCCGTCCGTCACACCCCCTTCTATCTCTGGAGCCCCCAACTGAACGCCGAGCCCGCCGACCAGATCCGACTTCTCGACGTCCAGGCGCTGGACGTCCGGCTGTCTCAGCTCGCCCACAAGCGCAAGTCGCTGCCCGAGCACGCCGAGCTCGACTCGCTCACCAAGGACCTGGCGCAGCAGCGCGACCTGCTCGTCGCCGCCCAGACCCAGGCGAGCGACACCGCGCGCGAGCAGACCAAGGCGGAGCAGGACGTGGACCAGGTGCGCCAGCGCGCCGCCCGCGACCAGCAGCGGCTCGACTCGGGCGTGGGCATCTCGGCCCGGGACCTGGCGAACCTGCAGAGCGAGGTCGTCTCCCTCGCCAAGCGCCAGGGCGACCTGGAGGACGTGGTCCTGGAGGTCATGGAGCGCCTGGAGGGTGCGCAGGAGCGCGTCGCCGGGCTGACCGAGCGCGTCTCGGCTCTGGAGGCCAAGGCCGCGGACGCCACCGCGCGCCGTGACGCGGCGACCTCCGAGATCGACACCGAGGTCGCGAAGGTCACCAAGGACCGCGAGGTCGTCGTCACGTCCATGCCGGCCGACCTGATGGCGCTGTACGAGAAGATCCGCGTCAAGCAGGGCGGGGTCGGCGCCGCGCGCCTCTACCAGCGCCGCTGCGAGGGCTGCCGGCTGGAGCTCGACATGGCCGAGGTCAACGAGATCAAGGCCGCGGCCCGCGACCAGGTCGTCCGTCACGAGAACTGCGGCCGCATCCTGGTCCGTATGGCCGACTCGGGCATCTGATGGGCGGGCCCGTCGGGTTGGTCGTGGAGGCGGACGGCGGGTCCCGGGGCAACCCGGGGCCGGCCGGCTACGGCGCGGTGGTGCTCGACCCGGCCACGGGCGAGACGCTGGCCGAGCGGGCCGAGTACATCGGCATCGCGACGAACAACGTGGCCGAGTACAAGGGCCTGATCGCCGGGCTCGCGGCGGCCCGTGAGCTCGCCTCCGACGCGCAGGTCCTGGTCCGGATGGACTCGAAGCTGGTCGTCGAGCAGATGTCGGGCCGCTGGAAGATCAAGCACCCGGACATGAAGCCGCTCGCGGCCGAGGCCGCGCGGATCCTGCCGCGCGCCCAGGTGACGTACGAGTGGATCCCGCGCGAGCAGAACAAGCACGCGGACCGGCTCGCGAACGAGGCGATGGACGCGGGCAAGCGCGGCAAGCAGTGGGAGCCCTCGGCGTCCACGGCCGCCCTCGACCACGGTGCGGCGCGCGCCCTGGCCACCCCGCCGGCGCCGACGGGCCCGCCGGGGGACGCGGCGAAGGGGGCGGCGGCCGTCCGAGCGGCCCTGGGCGCGGCGTCCGCCACCACGGGCATGGCCTCCCAGGAGGCCGCCGACTCGCTGTTCGCCGACGCCGAGGCACTGGCGGAGGCGATCGAGCCCTGCCTGGACGCCGACGCCCCGGCGGTCGCCGCGGGCAGCCACGGCTGGGGCCCGGACATGGGTGCGCCGGCCACCTTCGTGCTGCTGCGGCACGGCGAGACCGCGCTCACCCCGCAGAAGCGCTTCTCCGGCAGTGGCGGCAGCGACCCCGAACTGTCCCCGGCCGGCCGCAGGCAGGCCGCCGCCGTGGCCGAGGCGCTCGCCGCCCGCGGCACCATCCAGACGGTCGTCAGCTCCCCGCTGCGCCGCTGCCGGGAGACCGCCCAGACGGTCGCGGACCGCCTCGGCCTCACCGTGACGGTCGAAGAGGGCCTGCGCGAGGTGGACTTCGGGGCGTGGGAGGGCCTGACCTTCGCCGAGGTGCAGCAGCGCTTCCCGGACGACATGCAGGCCTGGCTGGACTCCCCGAAGGCGGCGCCCACGGGCGGCGGCGAGAGCTTCATGTCCGCCACCCGCCGGATCTCGGCGACCCGCGACCGCCTGCTGTCCGCCCACGCGGGCCGCACGGTCCTGCTGGTCACCCATGTGACCCCGGTCAAGATCCTGGTCCGCCTGGCCCTGGGCGCCCCGCCGGAATCCCTGTTCCGCATGGAACTGTCGGCGGCCTCCCTCTCCGCGGTGGCCTACTACGCGGACGGCAACGCCTCGGTCCGCCTCCTGAACGACACCGCGCACCTGCGGTAGCCCCGCGCCGGGAAGGCCCCCGCCGGCGGCAGCCCGTCGGCGGGGGCGGATCGTCATCGCTCCTGCGCCCGTCTCCCCGTCAGGGCGCGGACTTGAAGGGGCCGAGGACCTCCAAGGCCCGGCCGAGGGCCCGGCCGAGGTTGTGCGCCTCGGCCCGGGCGGACTGGACGGCGCCGCGCGCCTGCCCCGCGTACGGGCGGGGCGGTGCCCCGGCCGGTGCGGCCCAGTCGACGGCGGCCCGCCGCCCGATGTGGACCTCCAGATGGTTCAACGCGTCTTCGAGATGGCGGGCGAGTTCGCGGAGGTTTCCGGTCACGGCAGCGATTTCGGCGGGGTTCGCGTAGGCATTGCGGGGGTCGGCGGTCGCTTCGGCGAGTTCGCGTATGCACGCGGCGGCCGTGGCCGCGCGGGCAGGGTGATCCGTCATGGTGGTGAGAGTGCCGCATCGGCCGGACCGCCGGAAGGCACGGCGCACCGACTGCCGGGATCCGGTGCCGGAGCCGCCGCCCGCCGATGGGCCCAGGGCCGGGTGCCCGCCGAGCGGGGTCGGGGCGGGGGCCGCTTCCCCGAACGGGAGTGGAAGCGGCAGACGAGTCGGCCTGTACGCCGGGTTCTGTCGCCCGGTGACCTCGCGGTCGCCGGGGAGACGGCCATCCATCTAGGACCGGTGTTGCCACCGGCCTCGTGCGGTCTACCCGCGAACTCGGGCGGGCAGCCCTCAAGCGTTCGCGCAGACCCGTCCGGAGACGGATCCTCTTGACCTTGCTCCAGGTGGGGTTTACCTAGCCGCCTGAGTCACCTCAGGCGCTGGTGGTCTCTTACACCACCGTTTCACCCTTACCGAGGGCCGAAGCCCCTGGCGGTCTGTTTTCTGTGGCACTGTCCCGCGGGTCACCCCGGGTGGGCGTTACCCACCACCCTGCCCTGTGGAGCCCGGACGTTCCTCGGCGGGATCCTGGGACCCCGACGCGGCCGCCCGGCCGGCTCGTCTGCCGTGGCGACCATGCTACCGGCTGTGCGGTCGCCGCTTGACCTTGCCGCAGCGGCAGGGTTTCTACTGGGGGCATGCGGATCGGAGAGATCGCCGCGGTCGTCGGGGTCACCACCCGCGCGATCCGGCACTACCACCATGTCGGGCTGCTCCCGGAACCGGAGCGGCGCCCGAACGGCTACCGGGCCTACAGCCTCCGCGACGCCGTCCTGCTGGCCCGCGTACGCCGGCTCACCGAGCTCGGGCTCGGCCTCGACGAGGTGCGGGACGTCCTCGCCGACGACGCCGGGCGCGAACTGGCCGAGGTCCTCACCGAACTCGACGCCGACCTCGCCCGGCAGGAGGCCGAGATCCGGGAACGCAGGCGCAGGCTCGCCGTGCTGCTCGAAGCCGGGCCGGGGGAGGCCGAGCCGCTCTCCCCGGGGCTCGCCGCACTGCTGGCGAAGGCGCCGCGGACCGACTCGCCGGCCGCCGCGAAGGACCGCGAACACCTGACCCTCCTCGACGCGACCGGCGCGGGCGGCCAGGAGGTGTACGCCGCGCTCGGGCCGCTGGCCGCCGATCCCGCCGTGCTCGCGCTGTACGTGCGCCTCGACGAGCTCGCCGGGGCACCCGTGGACGACCCGCGGATCACGCCCCTGGCGGCGGAGCTGGTGGCGGCCGTCCCCGACGAGGTGTTCGCCGCGATCCCCGCCGGCGGGGCGGTCGTTGCCGGGTTCAAGGAGGCGCTGCTCGCCGAGTACGCGCCCGCGCAGGCCGAAGTCGTCCGCCTCGTCATGGAGGCGTTCATCGAGAGGGGGCGGGGATGACCCGCATACGGGCGGCACGGATCGCCGTCGCCGCGGTGGTCCCGGCGGAGCTGGTGCTCGTGGTGTGCCTCGCTGCCGGGGTGCGCCTGCCCGGGTGGGCGCTCGCGGCCACCGAGGCGCTCCTCGTCGGCGTGCTGCTGCTGGAGGCCTGGGTGGTCCACGGCCTCTACGCCGCCGAACGCGCCCGCGGCGCGGGCCCCCGGGCCGCGGGGCGCGCGGCGGTCCGGGCGGTGGTCCCGGTGCAGGTGAGGCGGCTGGTGCTGCACGAGCTGCGCGCCACCGCCTCCCTCGGCCGGTGGGCCGTGCGCGGGAAGCACGGGGTGCGCCCCGGGGACCTCGCCGCCGCGTACACCGGACCGCAGACGGCCATGATGTACGGGATGCTCTTCGTGTCGGTGGTCGAGACGGTCGGACTGGCCGTGCTCATCCCCTGGCCGACGGTGCACCGGGTGGTGCTGGTGCTGGACGTGTACGGGATCCTGCTCGTCCTCGCCCTGCACGCCGCGTGCGTCACCCGGCCGCACGTGGTCCGCCCCGACGGGTCCCTGCGGATCCGCTACGGGGCCCTGTTCGACCTGGCCGTACCGGCGGACGCGGTGGCCTCGGCACGGGTGGACCGGCGCTACCCCGAGGGCCGGCTGGTCACCCTGTCCGAGGACGGGGTGCTCGACCTCGTCGTCGGCAGCCAGACCACCGTCACCCTGGAGCTGAACCGGCCGCTCCGCTTCACCCGGCCGCTCGGCGCCACGGGCGAGGCCCGGACCGTCCGCTTCCACGCCGACGACCCGCGCGCGCTGGTCACCGCCCTGCGCCGGCAGCCCGCCGCCTCCTAGAGCCGCTCAGACGGGCGAGAAGAGGATCTTCGAGGTGCCCGGGTCGGCCTCCGCCAGCCGGACCCGGATCCGTTCGCCCAGGGGCAGTCCGAGCGAGGCGGAGCGGACACGTCCGACCACTGCCGGGTCCTCCAGGTGGACCGTGCCCACCAGCGGCTCCCCGTCCTTGACGTCGATGACCGTGGCCTCGAAGGTCTCCCCGACCCGGTCCTTCAGCACGGCGGCCTCGACCAGGTCCACGGACTCCCGCTCCACCGTGTTCGCCAGCCGGCCGCCCTCCGCCATCTCCTCCGGGAGCGCGGGAAGGGCCGCCAGGACCCACGGCGGGGGTTCCGTTCCGGCCACCGCCGCCAGGCACAGCTCCCCGCCGTAACGGTCGACGAGCCGGCGCAGCGGCGCGGTGCAGTGCGTGTACGGGGCCGCCACCGCCGAATGGACGGCCGGGTCGGGGCTCTCGCCTCCGGTGAAGACCGTGTAGCCCGCGCCGCGCAGCAGGGCCGTGCACTCCTGGAGGAAGGCGGCGTGGGCGGGGCGGTGCGGGTCGAGGGAGCGCACGAGTTCGGCGTACGGCACGTGGTGCGGCCAGTCGATCCGCAGGGCCTTCGCCGTCCGCCGGAGCCTGCCGACCGCGCCGTCGGGGGCGCTGGGCAGCGTCCGCAGGATGCCCGTGCCGGTGGCCAGCATCAGATCGGCCGCGGCCATGCCGGTCATCAGGGAGATCTGCGCGTTCCAGCCGTCGGCGGGCAGCGGGGCGCGGTAGGCCAGGGAGTACGTGCCACCGCGCTCGACGACCTCCTGCTCGGGCACGTTGAGGGAGATGCCGCCGCGCGCCTCCTCCAGGGCCTCGCGGAGCCGTCCGACGTCCTTCAGGAGGGCGAGCGGCTCTTCCGCCGTCCCGGTGTCGACGGCCTTCTGGACGCCGTCGTAGTCGAGCCTGGCCCGGCTGCGGACCAGCGCGCGGCGGACGTCGACGGTCTCGACCCGGCCGTCGGGGTCGAGGTCGAAGCGCCACACCAGGGCCGGGCGGACCTGGTCGGGCAGCAGGCTGGCCGCGCCCTCCGAGAGGACGGGCGGGTGCAGCGGGACCTTCCCGTCGGGGAAGTAGAGGGTGGTCACGCGCCGGTGGGCCTCGGCGTCGAGGGCGCCGCCGGGGGTGACGAAGGCGGCGACGTCGGCGATGGCGTAGTGGACCCGGTAGCCGCCGCCGGAGCGCTTCGCCAGGTGCATGGCCTGGTCGAGGTCGACGGAGGCCGGCGGGTCGATCGTGAAGAAGGGGATGTCCGTACTGTCCAGGTCCGGGAGGCGGGGGTGCGCCGCCGCGTGCTCGGCCTCGGCGAGGACCGCCGCCGGGAAGTCCTCGGGCACCCCGAGCTTCGTCCGCAGTTCGCGCAGCGCGGCCCGCAGAGCAGCCCCGTCTGCGCCGGTCATGTGCATCTGACGGCGTGGCATGGACCGAGCCTATGGTCGGGCGGCCCGGACGGCGCGGCGAGCGGCGCGCCGGCATGCATGGAGCGGGCGGTGGTGCCCCCCGCGCACCACCCCCCGCCCGCATGCGGTCATGGGTTAGAACTGCCCCCGGTTCAGGGCGGTCTGGAGCGCCCGCACGGTGGCCGGACCCCAGGCGCCGTCCACGGCCAGACCGGCCCCGGTCATCTTGTTGAGGTGGGTCTGGAGCGCCTTGTACGTCGCGGGGCCCGCGGCCCCGTCCACCACCAGCCCCGCGTTGCTCCAGGTGTTCAGGTGGCGCTGGAGGCCCCGTACGGAGTTCGGACCCCACTGGCCGTCTGCGGTCACGCCGATGACCTTCTGCGTGGCGCGGATGGTGGCCGGACCCCACTGGCCGTCGACGGTGAGCATCGCGCCGTTGTCGAGGTAGCCGTTGTACGCGGCTTCGGTGGCGGGTCCCCACAGGCCGTCGGCGGCGCCCGCCCCGACCTTCTGCTGGAGCCAGCGCACGCCGGCGTCGGTCTTCGGACCCCAGATGCCGTCGGCCTCCAGCGCCGGGCTGTAGCCGAGCGCGTTGACGGCCTGCTGCTGCTCCTTGACCGAGCGCACGGAGGTCATACCCCCGCCGCCCGAGCCCGTGCCGGAGCCGGAGCCGCCCGTGTGAGCCGCGTACGCGGCTTCGGTGGCGGGTCCCCACAGGCCGTCGGCGGCGCCCGCCCCGACCTTCTGCTGGAGCCAGCGCACGCCGGCGTCGGTCTTCGGACCCCAGACGCCGTCGACCTCCAGCGCCGGGCTGTAGCCGAGCTGGTTGACGGCCGCCTGCTGCGCCGCGATCGTACGGACCAGGGTCATGCCGCCGCCGGTGCTGCCGGTGGAGTCGCCGCCGAGGTCACCCGTCCCGGTGTGGACCGGCAGGGTGGACGCGTTCATACCGCCCTGGACCCAGGCGCGCAGGCCGGGCCCCGGGCACTGCGTGGACTGGCCGGAGAGTCCGCCGTGCCACGTCATCGCCAGGGTTCGGCCGGTCCGGGAGTTCGCCTGGTTGTAGAGGGCGCGGATGGCCGACAGTGCGCGGGGGGTCGCGTCGCCGTCCTCTCCGATGAAGCAGACACCGATGTGGGTGGTGTTGTGTCCGGTCGCGTGCGCACCGGCCACGTCCCAGCCGCGGCCCTCGTAGATCCGCCCCTCGACGTCGACGAGGAAGTTGTAGCCGACGTCCGACCAGCCGTTGGAGTCCATGTGGTAGTTCTGGATCTGGCGGACCGTCTGGCTGGCCGGACCCGCGGAGTAGTGGACGGTGAATCCGGTGCGGCTGCCGGGATCGACGCGGGTCACCTCACGCGGCGGCCGGGCGCCCCACTGGCTGCGGGAGTAGAGGAACAGCGGCCGGGCGGGCTTGGGGGGAGTGGGATCCGGCTCACCGGGCGGCAGGACCGGGTAGAACCCCTGGATGTGCGGATAGAGGTTCCCGGGGCACTCGGTGTCGAAGACGTCCCGGTGACCGCGGATGAAGGGGCCCGCCGAGTGGTTCTCCCGCAGATGGGCGATCAGCTCGCGGATGGAGTCGAGCATGGCCCGCGAGGGCTGGTCCTCGCTCTCGATCAGGCCCATGACCGCGTAGTAGTCCTGGTTGGCGCCCACGGTCTGCGTGCCGTTCGCCTCCGACCGCACCTGGGTGCCGGTGCCCTCGAATATGCCGCCGTGCTGGCAGACGACGAAGCTGTACGGGATGTCGTTGTACTGCTCCTGGAGGAACGGCCAGGGGTACATCGCCGTCAGCTGCACGCTCCGCATCTGGCCGTAGCACTGGTCGTGCTCGTGCACGGGCCAGCTGCCGGCGCCGTGGTGATGGATGACCACGCCGCCCTGCCAGGGCTTCCAGGACAGCCTCTGCGGCTTGAAGGGGGACCTGGCTCCCCATTCGCTGCGACTGATGATGGTGACCACAACGTCCTCCGTGAACGTACTGCCATAGGTGAGGGTTCGGGCGGTGGCGGCGCTCAGCGCGCGCCGATGACGCCGCCGTCCGTGCGGCGGACGACGACCGTGGCCGAGCGGGGACGGCCCGCCGGGTCGCGGTCGGGCCAGTCGCTGACGGCCCGCGGGTTCTCCGGCGTGGGCTCCCCCCAGGCCGCCGTGCGCTCTCCCGGGTGCTGGATGCTGACGAACATCGTCCGCATGTCCGGGGTGAGCACGGCCGCGGTGACCTCCGCGCCCCGCGGCGCGGTCAGGAAGCGCCGGACCTCGCCGCGCGGTGCGACGACCAGCACCGCGTTGTTGCCGAGGTCCTTGTGGTCCGCCTGGCTCACCGCGTGGTTGGAGATCCCGGTCTGGATCCACAGCCGTCCGGCGGCGTCGAACGTCAGGCCCTTCGGCGAGCCGAACGTCCCGGCGCCGGGCAGCACGCCCTCGCCCTGCGCCTGATCGCCGCCGAGCACGACGACGTCCCAGCTGAAGCCGTCGTGCGCGCCGGCACCGTCTTCCTCCCGCCAGCGGACGACGTGCCCGTACGGGTTGGTGTCACGGGGGCTGCCGGAGCCCTGGCCGGGGTGATGGCCGCCGGTGCCGTTGGCCAGTGCGCAGTACACGTCCCGGCTGTTCGGGCCGACGGTGATCTGCTGGGGCCGGTCGAGGCTCGTGGCACCGAGGGCGTCGGCGGCCTCCCGGGCCCGCAGCAGGACGTCGGCCTGGTCCCGCCATCCCAGCGCCGTCGTGAGCGGCCCCTGTCCGTGCGACAGCGGCAGCCAGCGGCCGGTGCCGTCCTCCCCGAAGCGCGCCACGTGGAGGGTGCCGTGGTCCAGCGGACTGCGTCCCCTCGACCGGTGTGCCTTCCACGGGCCGTCGCCCACGAACTTGTACAGGTAGCCGCCGTCCTGGTCGTCGCCGCCGTAGACGACGGCCCGCCCGCCCGATTCGGTCACCGCCGCCGAGGAGTGGTTGAAGCGGCCGAGAGCGGTCCGCTTGACCGGGGTGCGGTGCGCGGCGAAGGGGTCGATCTCCACGACCCAGCCGTAGCGGTGCGGCTCGTTGCCGTTTACGGCGAGGTCGAAGCGCGGATCCGCCTCGTGCCACCGCTTCCCGTGGCCGTTCGCGCTGAGCCCGTAGCGGCGCTGGGTGCGCGTCGGCTGCCAGGAGGGGTCGGCCGTACCGAACCACGCGTTCGTGTTCTCCTCGCAGGCCAGGTACGTGCCCCAGGGCGTCACCCCGTACCCGCTGTTGCTCAGGGTGCCCGCCGCCGGGCGTCCGGTCCGCAGCGCCGGGTGGTCCGCCCCGACCGGCCCGGAGAAGGTGACGGGGCTGGTGCCGGTGATCCGCGCGTTGCGCCGCGAGTCGAGGACGCGCCAGCTGCCGCGCCCGGTCAGCTCGACCTCCAGAACGCTGACGCCCTGGGCGGCGAGCTCCTTGGCGACCCGGTCCCCGGCCGGTGCACCGGTGCCCGCGTCGTGGTGCAGCAGGGCGGGGTCCGCGGACTCGTGGTTGATCACGAGCATGCCGCGGCGGCTGCCCTCCGGGCCGCGGTGCAGCGGGAAGAAGTGCGTTCCGCTGTGGTGGGACCCGATCTGCAGGGCCTGGTCGGCGGCGGAGCCGGAGCCGTCCTTGCGCCATGCCGGACCGCCCGCGCGTATGGGCTGCCCCCACGGCGCGAGCGTCTGCGCCGTGTAGCCCGCGGGCAGGGTGACCGCGTCGGCGTCGCCGGCCGGTACGGCGGTGAAGCCGAGCTCCGCGGTGTCCGGTCCCGCCCCGCCCGGACCGGTGCCGGTCCGGACCCGGGCCGATGCCGGGGACGCGGAGAGGCCGGCCGCCGCCACCGCGAGGGCGCCGGAGAGCAGCACGTTCCGCCGGGACATCCGGGCGGCGACCACGTCCGTGAAAGACGGGCTCGGGTGAGGGGACATAGGGCATGGCTCCTGACTGGGCGAGCGGGAGAAGGGGACGCCGGAACGAGCGGGGAGAGGGGGGCGCGGCCGGCTGTGGAGGCGGTCCCGGCCAGCGGATCTCGTACGGCGAACTGCGAAGACCCTAGGGCAGATTCGAGCCACGACCGGGTGTCCCAGGGCGTCCCACCGGCCCCGACGCGGGTCCGGGACGGCGGGCGGGCCCGTGCGGCGGGCAGGCCGTGACCGGGGTGCAGGGGATCCGGGGCGCACGGTCCGGTGGCCCGCGACCTGCCTGTCCCGAGACGTTCCCGGCGGCCGTGGGACGGTGAAGAGGCCCACGGAGCGGCCGGATCGCCCGGTGACGCCGCCGGACACGGCCGTGATCGCCGCGGGCGCAGCCCCGGGCCGGACGGTGCATGACGATGCGTCATGTCCCGTGCGTCACAGGTGGGGTGTGTCCGCCGGGCGTTTCACGGTACAGGAACCGGGCGGCGGCACCGTCACCGTCAGCGCCCGGAGCGGTGGCCGGCGCACCGGGTGCGGGTGGCGCTCGGGCCGGGCCCCGGGTCTCCGCCTCGGCGGCAGCCTCCCGGACCGTTCGGCAGGCGCTCCCGCGATCCCGTGAGGACCGGCTGCCACGGCCCTGGTCACGCCTGGCGTGATCATGCCGGGTGCCGGGTGCCGGGTGCCGGGTGCCGGGTGCCGGCCTGCGGCTTGCGGGCCGCGTACGAGGGCCGGGGTGGTTGCCGGGCCGTCTACCCTGATTCGGGGGCCGCACCCCCTGCGACGTCGTTCCGAAGGAGATCCACCGTGCTCGTGCTGCTGCCGCCGTCCGAAGGAAAGGCCGCCGGCGGCTCCGGCGCACCCCTGAAGCCGGAGGCGCTCTCGCTGCCCGGTCTGGCCCCGGCCCGTGCGGCGGTGCTGGAAGAGCTGGTCGAGCTGTGCGCGGCGGACGAGCTGAAGGCGCGCGAGGTGCTGGGCCTGAGCGAGGGCCTGCGCGGCGAGGTCGCCAAGAACGCGGAGCTGCGGACGGCCGGGGCGCGGCCGGCGGGCGAGATCTACACGGGCGTCCTCTACGACGCGCTCGGTCTGGCCGACCTGCCCGCGGCGGCACGGGCATCGGCCGAGGAAGCGCTGCTCGTCTTCTCGGGGCTGTGGGGTGCGGTCCGGGTCACCGACGCGATCCCCTCGTACCGCTGCTCGATGGGGGTGAAGCTGCCCGGGCTGGGCGCGCTCGGCGCGTACTGGCGGGGGCCGATGGCGGAGGTCATGCCGGAGGCGGCCGGGGACGGGCTGGTGCTGGACCTGCGGTCGGCGGCGTACGGGGCGGCGTGGAAGCCGAAGGGCGAGGTGGCGGGGCGGACCGCGACGGTCCGGGTGCTGCACGCGCAGATCGTGGACGGAGTGGAGAAGCGGTCGGTGGTGAGCCACTTCAACAAGGCGACCAAGGGGCGGCTGGTACGGGACCTGCTGCTGGCGGGGGCCGCGCCGGCTTCGCCCGCCGAGCTGGTCACGGCCCTGCGGGACCTGGGGTACGTGGTCGAGGCCGAGGCCCCCGCGAAGGCGGCGAAGGCCTGGTCCCTCGACGTGGTCGTGACGCAGATCCACCACTGACGCGGGGCGGGCGCTGCGGGTCCGCTGCCGGGGCGCCGGCGCCGGACCCCCGCACCTCAAACGCCGGCCGGGCTGAGGGGGCGGCTGGGCTGGAGGTGGCGGTGGGGGTTCCGGGGTGCTTCAGCCGCGGCCCAGGGGCCAGGCGACCGCTGCCGGGGCGCGGTCCGTGGTGCCGGCGTACTGGGCGCAGGCGTCCGTCAGCGTTTCCAGGAGGGTGAGCGGGTCCGGGAGGGCGTGTTCCATGCCCCGGATCCAGGTCACCGCCTGGTCACCGGGCAGGGCCGCCGGCGGGACCAGGACGTAGCTGCCGCGGCAGTGCCAGCGCAGGCCCGGGTGTTCGTCCATCGTCTCGGGGTGGCAGTCCAGTTCGCACGGCCACCACTCGTCCTCGTCCTCGGGGGTGCCGCGGGTGGCGGTGAAGAAGAGCATCCGGGCCTGTTCGCCGGTGCCGCCCGATTCCGCGACGGGGCCGACGTCGATCCCGGCCTCCAGCAGTCGCGCGAGGGCGGCGGTGCCGGCCTCCAGCGGGACGTCGAGTACGTCGTGGACCATGCCGGTCGCGGTGATGAAGTTGGCCTGGGGCTGGTTGCGTACCCAGCGTTCGACCTGTGCGCGGTCGGTGGTCGACTGGGTCTGCCAGGCGAAGGAGACGGGGTGCCGTGCGGGCGTCGGGCAGCCGATCCGGTCGCACGAACATCGGTAACCGGCGGGATGGGCGGCGGGGGCGAGCGGCAGGCCCGCGGCGGCCACGGCCAGGAGGAGCGCCTCGCGCTCGGCTCCGGGGTCCTCGGCGGTGGGTTTCTGCCGCCGGCGCAGCCACTGGGAAATCCTGCTCTGCTCGCCGCGTTTGACGCGGCCGGACTCAGACCCCATCTATCCCCTCACCTCACCGTATCCCCGGCGGACCAACCCATGGTCCCACCATCCTGAGCCCCGGGTGACCGCTCTTGACGACCGGGGGGTTGGAGATACCCGGCCGAAAACCCCCACATAACCGCAGAATCAGGCCAAATGTTCTCGGCCGGTCCGCGATTCCCTGCCCGCTATCGGGCGGTGACGTTGGCCACGCCGCCCAGCACCCGGTCCACGAGCGCGTCGGTGTAGGCGTGCGTCAGGGGCGCGGTGCGCATCAGCCAGCGGTAGGTGAGCGGGCCGACGAGCATCTCGACGGTGAGGCGCAGGTCCGCGTCCTGCGCGAGCCGGCCGGCCTCCCGGGCCGTGCGCAACCGCTCCTCGTACAGGGCGAGCTGCGGCTCCAGCAGCTGCTCGGTGAAGCGGGCGCCGAGTTCGGGGTCGGTGGCCCCGGCCGCGGTCAGGGCGCGCGTGGGGGCGTCGTACTTCTCGTCGTTGAACTGGTCGACCGTCGCCCGCAGGACGTGCTTCAGGTCGGCCGCGAGGTCCCCGGTGTCGGGGAAGCCGGCCCACTCGGCCTCCGTCGCCGCGTCGCCGAAGAGCGCCAGCGAGGCGTCGAGGAGGACGGCGGCCTTCGAGGGCCACCAGCGGTAGATGGTCTGCTTGCCGACGCCGGCGCGGGCCGCGATGGCCTCGATGGTCAGCTTGTCGTAGCCGACCTCCCCGACGAGGGCCAGCGAGGCGTCGAGGATGGCGCGTCGGGAGCGGTCGCTGCGGCGGGTGGCGTCCGGGGTCTTGGGCATGGCCCGAAAGTATCAAGCGAGACGTCTCGTCTTTTCAGAGGTTTGCGTAAACCACCCAATCAGTTCACTGTGCTGTCCAGGTGAAGGAGAGACGATTCTCTCCAGCACTCGTCCAGAGTCGTGAAAGTCGTGAGGAGCCTTCTTTGCGCAGAGACGCCACACCCCGGCGCTACCTGATGTGCCCACCCGCACATTTCAAGGTCACGTACTCCATCAACCCGTGGATGGATCCCACGAAACCGGTGGACCTGCCCCTCGCCCTGGCCCAGTGGGAGGACCTGAGGGACCGCTACCGCTCCCTCGGGCACATCGTCGAGACCCTCGACCCCGATCCCGCCCTGCCCGACATGGTCTTCGCGGCGAACGGCGCCCTCGTCGTCGACGGCCGGGTCCTCGGGGCCCGGTTCGCCTACCCGGAACGGACCGCCGAGGCCGAGCGGCACCGCGCATGGTTCCGCTCCGCCGGCTACACCGAGATCCACGAGCCGTCCCACGTCAACGAGGGCGAGGGGGACTTCGCGGTCACCGGCAACTACATCCTGGCCGGCCGGGGCTTCCGCTCCAGCCCGCTCTCGCACGCCGAGGCCCAGGAGTTCTTCGGCCGCCCGGTCATCGGCCTCGACCTGGTGGACCCGCGCTACTACCACCTGGACACGGCGCTCAGCGTCCTCGACGGCGACGAGATCATGTACTACCCGGACGCCTTCTCGCCCGGCAGCCAGGCGGTGCTCAGGCGGCTCTTCCCGGACGCCCTGATCGCCGACGGCCGGGACGCGGCCGCCCTCGGCCTGAACGCGGTCTCCGACGGCCTGCACGTCCTGCTCCCGCAGGCGGCGACCGGACTGCTGGAGCCGCTGCGGGACCGGGGGTTCGAACCGGTCCCGATGGACCTGGGCGAGCTGCTCAAGGGCGGCGGCAGCGTGAAGTGCTGTACCCAGGAGCTGCGGCCGTAGGTCCGGTCACGGTGCGGGGGGCCAGGCCCGGCCCCAGTCGGCGTCCCGGGCGGCCTTGTAGAGGTCGCCCTGGCGCTTGGTCACGTTGACCCGGGTCAGGCCGGTCCCCTCGGGGCCGCACAGCTCCAGCAGGACGAGCCCCTTCCGGATCTGCGGCTTCCGCGTGATCCGGGAGGCGGCCGGCTCCGTCGGGAAGCGGGTCGCGGCGACGTAGCTGAACTTCTCGTCCTCGTACGGGAGCGAGCCGCCCTTGACCTGCCGGTGCAGCGAGGACCGGCTGACCCGCGCCGAGAAGTGGCACCAGTCCTGGCCGACCTCGATCGGACAGGTCCCGTCGTGCGGGCACGGGGCGGCGATCCGCAGCCCGGCCCCGATCAGCTGGTCACGGGCCTCGCGGATGCGCAGGTACCCCTCGGGCGTGCCCGGCTCGATCAGCACCACGGCCTGCCCGGCCCGCGCCGCCTCGGCGACGACGGCCGTGCGCGCCGGCGCGGTCAGCTCGCCCAGTACGTACGACACGGTCACCAGGTCCGCGTCGGGGAGGGTCAGCCCCGAGCCGATGACGGCCCGCCGCCACGCCGCCTTGCGCAGCACCTCGGAAGTCGAGGCGGCCGCCAGTTCCCGCCCGAGCGCCAGGGCGGGCTCCGCCCAGTCCAGCACCGTGGTCTCCCGCGGGCCGTCCCAGGTGGCGTCCACCGCCCAGGTCGCGGCGCCCGTGCCGCCGCCGACGTCCACGTGCGAGCCCGGCGCCCAGTCGGGCGCGGCCTCGGCCAGTCCGTCGAGGGCGCCCCGGACGGCCTCGAAGGTGGCGGGCATCCGGTACGCCGCGTACGCCGCCACGTCGGAGCGGTCGCGCAGGACGGGCGCGTCGGTCGGGGTCTGCCCCCGGTAGCTGGCGATGAGCCGCTCGACGGCGGCGGTGGCCTGCTTCGGCGGGAGCCCGTCGAGCAGCCCGCCGAGCGTGCGGCGGAGGGTGTCGGCGGAGGTGGGGGCGGAGGCGTTCACCTGGGAAGTTTATGCCGCCGTTCCCGGGCCGCCGGTCCGGTCCGGCCCGGGAACGAGGAGGGACCGGGCCGGGGAAGGGGCGGGAGTGGGGCCGGGGGCCCGGCCCCCGGCCCCGCGCCTCAGGCGCCGGCGGGGCCGGATGCGTCGGCCGGCCCGGACGGGGTGGTCCGCCACGGGCGGCACAGGCCGAGGAAGGCGCTCAGGGCGAGCAGCGCACACGCCAGCTGGACCAGTGCCATCGGCACGGCCGTGTCCTCGCCCGCGATCCCCACCAGCGGCGAGGCGATCGCGCCGACCAGGAACGAGGAGGTGCCGAGCAGTGCGGAGGCCGATCCGGCCGCGTGCGGGGTCCGCATCAGGGCCTGCGCGTTGGTGTTCGGCAGCACCACGCCCATCGCCGACATCAGGACGAACAGGGCCGCGGCGATCGCGGTCAGCCCGACCTCCCCGAACACCCCGGTCGACATCAGCAGCAGGGCCACCGCAGCGGCCGTGATGATGCCGATCCCGACGGCCAGGACCTTGTCCAGGCTGACCCGGCCCACCAGCAGCTTGCCGTTGATCTGGCCGACGAGGATCAGGCCGACGGAGTTGAGCCCGAACAGCAGGGCGAAGGCCTGGGGCGAAGCACCGTAGATCTCCTGCACCACGAAGGGCGAGGCGGATATGTAGGAGAAGAGCACGGCGAAGGAGAAGCCGCCGGTCAGGGTGTAACCGGTGAAGACGCGGTCGCCGAGCAGCCCGCGCATGGTCCGCAGGGCGGCCCCTACACCGCCGGTGTGCCGCCGCTCGGGCGGCAGGGTCTCGCCGAGGCCGCGCCAGACCATCAGGGTGAGCACCGTGCCGACGACGGTGAGCACGACGAAGACCCCGCGCCAGTCGGCGAAGCGCAGCACCTGGCCGCCGATGAGCGGGGCGATGATCGGGGCGGCCCCGGATATGAGCATCAGGGTGGAGAAGAAGCGGGCCATCTCGACGCCGTCGTACAGGTCGCGCACGACGGCCCGGGCGATGACGATCGCGGCGGCACCGGCCAGGCCCTGGAGCAGCCGGAAGGAGATCAGCAGCTCGGCGGTCGGGGCGAGCGCGCAGATCGCGGTGGCCAGGACGTAGACGACCATGCCGGCGAGCAGGGGGCGGCGGCGGCCCCACTTGTCGCTCATCGGGCCGATGACGAGCTGGCCCAGGGCCATGCCGGCGAGGCAGGCGGTGAGGGTGAGCTGGATGGTGGCGGCCGGGCTGTTCAGGACGTCGGTGACCTGGGGCAGGGCCGGCAGGTACATGTCCATGGACAGCGGGGGGAGGGCGGTGAGCCCGCCGAGTATGAAGGTGACCAGAAGCCCCGTGCGGCGTGCGGCCGTCAGGGGCGCCGTGGTGGCGGGGGCGGAGGGCGATTCGGGCGACGAGTCGTGCGAGGCGGCCGTCGCGGGGCCTCTCTCCGACATGCGGAACTCCAGTCTTTTCATCTGATCTACGCACCCCTGACCGACCCATGCTCTCAGCAATCGGAACGTCCGGGGAACGGGGCGCCGTGTGACGTACCCTGCGGCCCCATGGACGAAAGTACGAAGAAGATCGCCCTGGTCACCGGCGCCGGCTCCGGGATCGGCCGCTCCGTGGCACTGACCCTGGCCGCCGCGGGCTGGGCCGTGGCCGTGGCCGGCCGCCGCACCGAGCCGCTGGAGGAGACCGCCGAGGCCGCCGGGGAGGGCGCCGACGTGCTGTGCGTACGGGCGGACGTGAGCGACCCGGACGACGTGACTGCTCTGTTCGAGTCGGTCCGGGCCCGGTACGGACGCCTCGACCTGCTCTTCAACAACGCGGGCACCTTCGGACCGGGCGGCGTCCCGCTGGAGGACATCAGCTACGAGGACTGGCGCTCGGTCGTCGACGTCAACCTCACCGGCGCCTTCCTGTGCGCACAGGCCGCCTTCCGGCAGATGAAGCGGCAGGACCCGCAGGGCGGCCGCATCGTCAACAACGGCTCCATCTCGGCGCACGTGCCGCGCCCCCACTCCATCGCCTACACCGCGACCAAGCACGCGATGACCGGCCTGACCAAGTCGCTGTCGCTGGACGGGCGGCCCTACCGGATCGCCTGCGGCCAGATCGACATCGGCAACGCGGCGACCGAGATGACCGAGCGGATGCAGACCGGCATCCTCCAGGCCAACGGACAGCTGGCCGTCGAGCCGGTGATGGACGCCGCCGACGTGGCGCGCACGGTCCTGCACATGGCGGAGCTCCCGCTGGAGGCGAACGTGCAGTTCGCCACGGTGATGGCCACCTCGATGCCGTACATCGGGCGCGGCTGAGGCACGCGGGATCCACTGCCGAAACGCATTGCCACGCCGCGGGGACGCGGTCGATCATGATCGTATGACCGACACCGAGGTACTGCGCTACACCGCCTTCTCCCACGACCCGGACGGTGGCAACCCCGCCGGGGTCGTGCTCGACGCCGCCGGACTGGACGAGAGCGCCATGCTGGAGATCGCCGCCGGGCTGGGCTACAGCGAGTCGGCCTTCCTGACCGCCCCGCCCGAGGGTCTCGGCGGTGAGGAGGGCCGGTCCTTCACCGTGCGCTACTTCAGCCCCAAGGCGGAGGTCCCCTTCTGCGGGCACGCGACCGTGGCCACGGCCGTCGCGCTGGGCGAGCGGATCGGGCCGGGGGAGCTCCTCTTCGCCACCCGGGCGGGGACCGTACCGGTGTCCGTCACCGCGGAGGGCGGGCAGCTGCGGGCCACCCTCACCAGCGTCGAACCGCACTCCGAGGAGATCGCCGCCGCGGACCTCGCCGAGGCACTGGCCGCGCTGGACTGGCCCGAGACCGACCTGGACCCGCAGTTCCCGCCGGCGATCGCCTACGCCGGGGCCCGGCACCTCGTGCTCGGCGCCCGCACCCGGGCCCGGCTCGCGGACCTGGCCTACGACTTCGCCCGGCTGGAGGCCCTGATGCGGCGCCTGGACCTCACCACGGTCCAGCTGGTGCACCGGGCCGGCCCGGCGGAGTTCCACGTACGCGACCCCTTCCCGGTGGGCGGCGTGGTCGAGGACCCCGCGACGGGAGCGGCGGCGGCCGCCTTCGGGGCGTACGCCCGCGAGCGCGGCCTCGTCCCGGCGGACGCCGTGCTCACCCTCCACCAGGGAACGGACATGGGCCGCCCCGGGGTGCTCACCGTGGAACTGCGCGAGGGCGACCCGCGCGTGCGGGTGAGCGGTGCGGGAGTCCGGATCCCGTGAGCGGAGCCACCGGCCCGGGTCCCCGGGGCAGCGCCCCGCGCCCCGCTCCTCGAACGTCGCGGGGGCCGGGCTCGTGAGGGTGGCCGGATGGGCCGAGGCGGAGCTGCCCGCAGGGCTGGCGCGGCAGGTCGCGGAGCTGGAGGACACGGCGTGGCCGGGGGCCGAGCCCGGGCACGACCCGGCCCTGGCCCCGCGGGCCCTGCTCCTGCTGGCCGAGGACGGCACCGTGGCCGCCTCGCTGGCCCTGCTGTTCAAGGAGATCCGGCTCGCGGGGCGTACCTACCGCGCGGCCGGGCTGAGCGCGGTCGTGACGCGGGCCGCACTGCGCGGCCGCGGCCTCGGCGGCCGGCTGGTGGCGGCCGCCCGCGCCGAACTGGCGGCCGACCCGGCCGTGGACCTGGCGGTGTTCAGCTGCGACCGGCCCCTGGCGGCCTTCTACGAGGCGGCCGGCTTCGAAGTGCTGCCCGGCACGGTCCTGGTGGGCGGGACCCCGGACGATCCCCTGGCCACCGACGCCCCCGGCTTCGACAAGGTGGTGCTCGCGGCCTTCTTCACGGACGGCCCCGGCCGGGACCGCGCCGCCTTCACGGGCGTCCGCGTCCCGCTCCACCCCGGAGACACCGACAGGCTGTGGTGACGGGCCCGAAAGCCCCTCACCCCGGCCTGCGGGCGGCCTCCGCCCGGCGTTCAGCCCGCCGTCTTGGAGTCCGAGTCCGCGGGACGCACCTTCGGAGCGGCCGCCGGACGGCCGCGGTCGACGAGGAACAGCGTCAGCACGGGCACCAGGTACAGCAGCCACACCGTCAGCTGGAGGACGGTCGGGTCGGGCTGGAAGTTGAACACGCCCTTGAGCAGGGTCCCGTACCAGCTGTCCGGCGGGATCGTCTCGCTGATGTCGAAGGCCTTGTCGCCCAGGCCGCCCAGGAAGCGGGCCTCCTGGAGGTCGTGCACCCCGTACGCGAGCACGCCCGCGGCCACGACCACCAGCATGGCGCCGGTCCACTTGAAGAACTTCGCCAGATTGATCTTCAGGGCGCCGCGGTAGAAGAGGTACCCGAGCACGATCGCCGTGGCGATGCCCAGCAGCACGCCGATCAGCGGCGCCGAGGAACCCTCGCCACTGGCCCGTACCGACGCCCACACGAACAGCGCCGTCTCCAGGCCCTCCCGGCCGACCGCCAGGAAAGCGGTGGCGACCAGCGCACCGGTGCCCATGGCGAGCGCCGCGTCGAGCTTGCCGTGCAGCTCGGCCTTCAGATGCCGCGCGGTGCGCTTCATCCAGAAGACCATCCACGTCACCAGACCCACGGACAGGATCGACAGGGTGCCGCCGAGCAGCTCCTGCGCCTCGAAGGTCAGCTCCTGGGTGCCGAATTCGAGCATCGCGCCGAAGGTGAGGGAGAGCGCGCAGGCGATCGCGATGCCCAGCCACACGGGACGCAGGGCGTCCCGGCGCTCGGTCTTCACCAGGTACGCGACGAGGATGCAGACGACCAGGCTGGCCTCCAGCCCCTCGCGCAGGCCGATCAGATAGTTGCCGAACACGGCGGTGGTTCCTCTCCGGCGGGGACTTACGCGAACAGCGTCCGGCCCCACCAGTCGTCCTTGTCGCGGACGCCCGGCGGGACGGCGAAGACGGCCGAACCCACGTGCTGGATGTATTCGTTGAGGACGTCGGACCGGGCCAGATTGCGCTGGATCGGGATGAAGCCCTTGCGTATGTCGCGCTGGTAGGCGAGGAAGAACAGGCCCGCGTCCAGGCGGCCCAGTCCGTCCGTGCCGTCGGTGAAGGAGTAGCCGCGGCGCAGGATCGTCGCACCGTTGTTGGTGTCCGGGTGCGCGAGGCGCACGTGCGCCTCCGGCTTCATCGCCTTGAGGAAGGGCTCGTCGCGCTCCTTGGACTTGCCGACGGGCGCGCCCTCGCCCTTGTCGCGGCCGAAGATGTCCTCCTGCTCCTGGAGCGGGGTCCGGTCCCAGGTCTCGATGTTCATCCGGATCCGGCGCGCCACCAGGTACGAGCCGCCGGTCAGCCAGTCGCTGCCGTCGCCCGCGCCGACCCACACGTGCTGGTCCAGGGCGGCCTTGTCGGTGCCGGAGATGTTCCGGGTGCCGTCCTTGAAGCCCATCATGTTGCGCGGGGTCTGCTCGTCGGGGGTGGTCGACGAGGTCTTGCCGAAGCCCAGCTGCGACCAGCGCATCGCGGTGCGGCCGAAGCCGATGCGGGCCAGCTGGCGGATCGCGTGAACCGCGACCTGCGGGTCGTCGGCGCATGCCTGGACACAGAGGTCACCGCCGGAACGGGCCGGGTCCAGGTTGTCGCCGGGGAACAGTTCCAGGTCCACCAGCGCCTCGGGGCGCTTGCCCTCCAGCCCGAACCGGTCCTTGGCGAACAGGCCCGGCCCGAAGCCGATGGTCAGGGTGAGCCGGGAGGCCTTGAGGCCCAGGGCCTCGCCGGTGTCGGTGGGCGGTGCCTCCGGCAGGCCCTCGTGGACGTCGCCGACCGGCAGACCCGCCGTCATCAGGCGGGCCGCCGCGGTCCACTCCTTGAGGAGCTTGACCAGTTCCGCGCGGTCCTTCGTCTTCACGTCGAAGGCGGCGAAATGCAGGCGGTCCTGCACGGCGCTCGCGATCCCGGCCTGGTGCTCGCCGTGGAAGGGCACGGCCGCGCCGGCGGACGCCGCCGAGACCATGTCCGAGCCGCCGCCGAAGGCCGCCGCCGCGCCGCCGGCCGCGGCGGCACCGAGCGCGAACCCGGCCCCGCCCCAGCCCAGCACCGCGCGTCGCGAGGGCGCGGAGGCGCCACCGGCTTCCTGAGACTGCTGCGCAGCCGCGTCCGACTCGCTCATCGTGTTCTCCTGCCTGCTTCCTGCCTGTCCGCTACTTGGTGACCGCGGCGGCGAGCTTGGAGAGGGGCTCGGCGAGCGCGTTCACGCCGTCCGAGAGCTCCTTGCGCTCCTGCTCACCGACCTTGTCGTAGGAGGTGAACTCGTAGGTGGCCTGGTCGACGCGGTACTTGTCGAGCAGGGTGTTCAGGGCCGCGAACTGGGTGTCCAGCTGCTTGACCAGCTCCGGGTCGTTCTTCGAGGCGATCGGCTTGAGCAGCTCGTACGCCTTCTGCGCGCCCTCGACGTTGGCCTTGAAGTCGACCAGGTCGGTGCGCGAGTAGCGCTCCTCCTCACCGGTGACCTTGCCGGTGGCGACCTCGTCCAGGAGCTCCTTGGCGCCGTTGGCGATCGAGGTCGGGGTGATCTCCGCCTGGCCGACCTTCTTCTGCCAGTCGGTGAGGTCCGTGATCAGGAGGTCGGCGAGCTCCTTCTCCCAGTCGCCGATCTTGTTGTCGGCCCACAGGGCCTTCTCCAGGCGGTGCCAGCCGGTCCAGTCCTTCGCCGGGTCCTGGCCGGCCTCCAGGCCGTCCTCGCGGACGTCCACCTTCGGGTCGATGTCGCCGAAGGACTCGGCGACCGGCTCGGTGCGCTCCCAGCCGATCCGGGAGGGGGCGTAGGCCTTCTTCGCGGCCTCGACGTCGCCGGCCTTGACCGCGTCCGCGAAGGCCTGCGCCTTGGGGAGGGTCTCCTCGGCCTGCTGGACCACGTACGCGCGGTAGGCGGCGACCGCGGCGTCCATCTCGGGGGAGCGCTTCTCCTCGCCGCCCTTGCCGGTGGCCTTGACGTCCTTGGCGATGCCGTCGCCCTTCATGCCGGGCTTGCAGACGATCTTGTAGTCGCCCGCCTTGATCTCGGCGGTGATGGAGGCCTTGGTGCCGGGGCCGATGTTCTCGCGCTCGGTCACGATGCGGGCGTCCGGGAAGAGGACGTAGACCTCGGTGACCTTGGACCCCTTGTTCTCGACGTCGATCTGCACCTTGCCGGACGGGAACTCCGTCTTCGACACGTCGCAGGCGCTGTCGGAGGCCACCACCTTGATCGCGTCGCTGCCGCCCGCGTCACTCTTCTGGGCGCAGCCGGTGACGGCGGTCAGTGCGGCCGCCACGGAGGCCGCGGCGATGACGGTGAGGCGGGCGGGGCGCATATGGGGGCTCCTGGCGTCGGACGAAGGGGCCGTCCCGAGGGGGAGAGGCCGATGAGGCGCACCTAACTTAACCGAGGCTTACCTCACCCATACCCCCTCGTACCGTGATTCAGGTCATACCTTTCGGCCACGGACACGCCCCTGTCACGGACCCTCCACGACAGCCCCATGGCACGGTCAAGCGGAGGTCAAGCCCGTACGGGAACCACCAGCGGGGCCCCGGTGCGCGGGTGCGGGAGGACCTCCACCGGTTGCCGGTATACCCGGCTCAGCAGCTCGCCCTCGAACACCTCGGCCGGTGGTCCGTCCGTGGCGATCCGCCCGTCGTGCAGGACGGCCGCCCGGTCCGCGTAGGCGGCGGCCAGCCCCAGGTCGTGCAGGACGACGACGACCGCGTCCCCGGCCGCGGCCCGCTCCCGGCAGATGCGCAGTACGAGCTCCTGGTGGCGCAGGTCGAGGGCGGCGGTCGGCTCGTCGAGCAGCAGCAGCGGGGCCCGCTGGGCCAGTACGCGGGCCAGCGCGACCCGGGCCCGCTCGCCGCCGGAAAGGGCGGAGAAGGGGCGTGCGGCGAAATCCGTGACCTCCGTGGCGGCCATGGCGAGGGCCACCGCCTCCTCGTCGGCGTCGGCGAAGGGGGTGCCGGCCCAGGGTGCGCGGCCCATCCGTACGACGTCCTCCACCGGGAACGGGAACGACAGCGCGGCCGACTGGGGGAGTACGGAGCGGCGCAGCGCCAGATCCGGGGCGCTCCAGTCGCCCACCGGGCGGCCGTCGATCCGGACCACCCCGGAGGCGGCGGGCAGGTCGGCGGCGAGTGCGCCCAGCAGCGTGGACTTGCCGGCACCGTTCGGGCCGACCAGCGCGAGCACCTCGCCGGCCCGGGCGGTCAGGTCGATCCCGGCGAGCACCTCGCGCTGCCCGAGCCGCAGGTGCAGGTCGACGGCCTCGGCGACCGCGGCGCCGGGGGCGGGGCGGGCGGGGACGGTCCTGCGTGAGCGGGTGAGCAGCCGGGTCAGCGGGTTGGCCGGGGGGCCTGCCGGGCTGCTCGTCGCCTCGTCGGACGGCCTGTCGGACGGCCTGTCGGACGGCTCGGCGAACGGCTTGCGGGAGGGCTTGCGGGACGGCTTGCTGGTCACGCCCAGCCTCCTTGCTTGCGGCGGGTGCGGCGCAGCAGCCAGAAGAAGAAGGGGCTGCCGAGCAGGGCGGTCAGTACACCGAGCGGCAGCTCGGCGGGCTGGGCGAGGGTACGGGCGGCCAGGTCCCCGGCGACCAGGACGACGGCGCCGGCGAGGGCGCTGCCGGGGACCAGGAAGCGGTGGCCGGGTCCGTTGGCCATGCGCAGCAGGTGCGGGACGAGCAGGCCGATGAAGGTGATGACGCCGGCCACGGCGACGGCCGCGGCGGTGAGCAGCGCGACGACCAGGATGAGGGAGAGGCGCAGCCGTTCGACGTCGATGCCGAGGTGGCGGGCCGGGCGCTCGCCGAGGGAGAGGAGGTCGAGGCGGCGGGAGTAGAGGGGGGCGACCAGCAGGCCGGCGACGGCGCAGGGCAGGACGGCGAGGACCTTGGGCCAGGTGGCCTGGGCGAGGGAGCCGAGCTGCCAGAAGGTGATCTGGTTGACCTGGCCGCTGTCCGCGAAGAAGACGAACAGGCCGATGAGGGCGCCGGCGAAGGCGTTGACGGCGATGCCGGTCAGGATGAGGGTGACGACCTCCGTCTTCCCGCCGTTGCGGGAGAGGAGGTAGACCGAGCTGACCGTGATCAGACCGGCGACGAACGCGCAGACGGTGATCGTCCAGTTGCCGAAGAAGCTCAGGCCGAGGCCGATGGCGGCGACCGCGCCGACGGCGGCGCCGGCCGAGATGCCGATGACGCCGGGCTCGGCGAGGGGGTTGCCGAAGACGCCCTGCATGAGCGCGCCCGCGCAGCCGAGGCTGGCGCCGACGAGGAGCGCGAGCACGACGCGGGGGAGGCGGACGTTCCACAGCACGCTCTCGCCGACCCGGTCGAGGGGGGCTCCGCCGAGGCCGAGGTGGTGCCGGACGGAGCCGAGGACGTCCGTGAGGGGGATGTCGTAGGCGCCGACTCCTGCGGAGAGCAGGGCGAGGAGGGCGAGGGTGGTGACGAGGGCGGCGGTGAGCAGGGCGGGTCTGGGGCTCCGCTTGCGCGGCACGGCTGTCGCTGTCGCTGTCGCTGTCGCTGTCGCTGTCGCTGTCGTTGCGGGCGCGGGCGCGGGCGCGGGCTCGGTCCGGGCGGGGCCGGGGCCGGGGTCGGCGGAGGTTCCGACGGGGCCGGGCGCGCGCCGGGGCGTCTCCTCGGACGCCGAACGTGATGAGGGGTCGGGACGCTCGGCGGCAGTGCGTTCGGCGCCCTGCGGGGATCGCCCCGACACACCCCCGGCCCCGTCGGAACCTGGCGGGGTCGGGGTGCGGGGTGTGCCTTCGTGCGCCGGGGCGCCCCCGGTTCCGTCGGCGGTGGGTGGTGTCGCCTGGGGGGTCTTGGGCTCCATGCCGGGAGCGGTCCTTGCTTCGGGGTCGTGGAGGGTCACCTCAGGCGGCCTTGTCGTAGAGCTGGGTGACCAGGGAGGAGAGGACCTGGTCGGTGCGGGGGCCGTAGTTGAGCAGGACGCCGTCGTCGACAGTGACCACCCGGCGGTCCATGCCGGCCGGGGTCTGGGCGACGCCCGGGATCTTCACCAGGCCGTCGATTCCGCCGACGGATTCGAGGCCCTTGGACATGACGAGGATCGCATCGGGCGCGGCGGCGGCCAGGGCCTCGCTGGTGATCGGGGTGAAGTCCTTGCCGAGGCCGGAGTCCTTGCCGGTGTCGACCGCGCCGGCCGCCTCCAGCAGTGACGCGGCGCCGGAGTCCGAACCGCCCAGCAGATAGACGGAGGCGGTGCCGCGCAGGTAGAGGAAGGCCACCCGGGGCTTCTTGCCGGAGGCGGTGGCCGGGATGTCCTTGCGGACGGCGGCGATCCGGTCGGCCGTGCGCTGGTTCAGCTGCGCGCCGGCCTCCTTGACGCCGAGCGCGGCGGCGACGGTGTCGATCCGCTTCGGTACGTCGTCCAGGGACTTGGCCGGGTCCACCACCAGGACGGGGACGCCGGCGTCCCGGATCTGCTGGATCGCTTCTCCGGGACCGCTGGTGGTCTCCGCGATGACGAGGGTCGGACGCAGGGACAGGACGCTCTCGGCGGAGACGTCGTGTCCACGTGTCACCACCGGCAGCTGGGCGGCCTGTTCGAAGGTGGCCGTGATGTCCCGGGCGACGACCTGCTTGCCGAGGCCCAGCGTGTGGACGATCTCGTTGAGACTGCCGCTCAGCGGGACGACCCGGTCCGCGGACGTGATCGTGACCTGGGTGCCGTCGACCGAGGGCACGGTGACCGGCAGGGCGGGCGCCGGCGCCGGGAGGGGTTCCAGCCGGTCCGGGACCGCGGCTGCGGTCGGGGCGGATGAGCCCGATGTGGTGGCCGTACCTCCGCAGGCCGTCAGCGCGAGTGCCAGTGCTGCCACGGCAACTGCGAGACGGGGAAAGCGGTGTGACGCGGCGGGCGTAGGCACGAAGGCACCGTCCTGATCGTCCGACTGAGGTTCTGGAGACCGGGGGGTGTTCAACCGGCCGGGGTTAGCTTAGGTTAGCCTAACCTTGCTCGCTAGACCTGAGGAGGGGGCGTTCATGCCCACGAGACCCGTCCGTACGTTCGCCGTCGCCCTGTTGGCGGCCCTGCTGGGCGCCCTGCTCCCGGCGACCGCCGCGCAGGCGGGCACCGTACAGGGGGGTCGGCTCGACTGGGGCATCAAATCGTCTTTCCAGAGTTATGTCACGGGTCCGGTGGCAAAAGGTGGTTTCAAGCTGAAGAGCGGTGCGGCCACCGTGGGCGGCAGCCTCTTCCGTTTCCACTCCGCGGCCGGCTCCTACGACCCCGACTCCGGCACCTTCGAGGCCTCCTACTCGGGCGGGGTGACCTTCCAGGGTCACCAGAAGCCCGACGGCGTCTACGAGCTGGACATGACCATCAGCCGCCCGACCGTCAAGATCTCCGGCGGCAAGGGCACGCTGTACGTGGACGTCTCCAGCAAGGCCAAGGACAGCGGCACGGTCACCAGCCAGTCGCAGGTCGCCTTCGCCTCGCTCGGCGTCGGCGGCATCAACATGAAGGGCGGCGCCAGCCCGCTGTCCCTGACCAACATCCCGGCCACCCTCACCGGGGAAGGCGCCAAGGCCTTCGCGGGCTACTACGGCGCCGGCACCCAGCTCGACCCCGTCTCGCTCTCCGCCGACGTCAAGGCCGCCCCGGCCGCCGTGCCCGCGCCCGCGCCGTCGGCGACGGCCGCGCAGCCGAGCGCCACCGCGCAGATCCCGCAGGCGCCGGGAGCCTTCGTCGACGCCGCCGTCGACTGGGGGGTGCGCCGCACCTTCCGCGAGTACGTCACCGGCTCGGTCGGCCAGGGCAAGTGGACCCTCGCCGAGGGTGCGCAGGACGGCGGCGCGCTGTTCCGCTTCCCGCAGGGCAAGGGCTCGTTCGACGGCACGAAAGGCGCTCTTGACGCCGCCTTCGCCGGTACGGTCCAGTTCACCGGCGCCCACCTGGACCTCACGCTCGGCAAGATGAGCGTGAAGGTGGAGAACGGCAAGGGCGTCCTGTCCGCGGACGTCACCACCGGCGGCGCGACGAAGAACGCCGTCCCGCTCGTGGAGTTCGACGCCACGGGCCTCAAGACCGAGGGCGGCCTGGCCACCCTGACTGAAGCCCCGGCCACCCTCACCGAGGGCGGCTCCCAGGCCTTCAACTCCATGTACAAGGCCGGCACCGAGATGGACCCCGTCTCGCTCGCCGTCGCACTGGACTCCACCGCCCAGCTGCCCGCCCTGCCCGACCTGGGCTCGACCGCCTCGCCCGCCCCCGCGTCCGCGTCGCCGTCCGCCGAGCCCGCCCCCGCCGCCAAGGCCGCCGAGTCCTCGGACGCGGGGCTCCTCGTCTCCCTCGCCGTGGCCGTCCTGGTCCTGGCCGGCGGCGGCACCTTCCTGGTGGTGCGCAAGCGCCGTACGGCAGCCGCCCCGGCCACGCCGACCGACGCGCCCCAGTAGCCACCCCCTTCACTCCCCTTTCCCCCGGTTCCTTCAGGAGTACCCAGCCATGTCGTCCATCCGACGCCCGATCTCCCTCGCGGCCGCGGTCCTGACCGCCGCGGCGCTCGGCGCCACCGCGTTCGCCCTGCCCGCCACCGCCGCGGGCGGCCCGCCCACCGATCCGATGAAGATCACCGGTGGCACCCTCGACTGGGGCGTGCTCGCGAGCTACCGCGCCTACGTGACCGGCATGGCCAAGGGCACCATCACCGTCGCGGACGGGGCCAAGCAGAACGAGGACGGCACCCTGCGGTTCGTCGAGCCGACCGGCGCGTACGAGCCGGCCAACGGGCACGTGGTGAAGGCGGCCTTCAAGGGCAGCGTCACCTTCTCCTCGCCCGCGCCGCCGACCGGCCACGGCTTCGAGGTCAAGCTCTCGGACATCCGTATCGACACCGGTACCAAGAAGCTCACCGCGGACGTCACCAAGGGCGGCACGACCACCCAGGACGTGCCGATGGCCACCGTGGCCTTCACCGGCCAGTCGATGACCAACCTGGCGACGACGCTCACCCAGGAGGCTGCGGACGCCCTCGGTTCCGCGAGCTACAAGGACAAGCCGGGCGACCCGCTCAACGCCAAGCTGGAGTTCGAGAAGCCGGCGCCCGAGCCGACCCCGTCGAACACCACCAAGAACCCGACGCCTCCGGCCGACGACACGCAGAAGGTGCTCAGCGGCAAGCTGACGTGGGGCGTGAAGGAGTCCTTCCGCAAGTACGTGCTGAACGCGGGGTCGATCACCCCGGCCGACGGCGCCGCCAAGAACGGTGACACCTTCGACTTCGCCTTCGGCAAGGGCGACCTCGACGTCAAGAAGCAGAAGCTGAACGCCTCCTTCCAGGGCAGCCTCCGCTTCCAGTACGCGGCCCACGGCATCGACATGACCTTCGGCAGCCCCCGCGTCGAGGCCACCGGCAAGACCGGCACCCTCTACGTGGACGTCAAGAACGCCTCCGGCACCAAGACGGGCCTGCGCTTCGCCACGCTCGACCTGTCGAAGACCGACTACAAGACCAAGAACGGCGTCCTGGCGCTGAACGCGGTCCCGGCGGCCTTCACCGCCGAGGGCGCGGCCGCCTTCGCCAACGACACCACCGGCTCCCTGTACAAGGCGGGCGACGCGATCGACCCGCTCACCTTCGCCGTGGCGGTGGACAAGGACGCCACCCTGCCCAGCACCGGCGGCACGACCGGCGGTTCGACGGGCGGCTCGAACGGCGGGACCACCGGCGGAACGGGCGGCACCACGGGCGGTACGACCGGTGGCACCACCGGCGGTACGGGCGGCACTGTCGGCGGCGGCTCCTCCACCGGCGGCTCCTCCGTCGGCGGGAACCTCGCCAACACCGGCGCCGGGGTCCCGGCCGGGGCCCTGCTCACCACGTCCGGCGTGGTGATCGCGGCCGGCGCGGGCGCGGTGTACCTCGCGCGCAGGCGGCGTACGTCCCAGGTCTGAGCCGTGTTTGAATTCCCGCGTGAACGATCTGGACGTGCTGAAGGTCTTCTGCGCGGGTGACGGCCGCTTCGGCAACCTGCTCGGTGTCGTACGCGACGGCCGGACCTGCCCCGACGACGCGTCGCGGCAGGCCCTGGCCGCCGAACTCGGCTACAGCGAAACGGTGTTCGTCGACGACCCCGAGCGCGGGGTCGTCGACATCCGTACCCCCGGCACGCGCCTGTCCTTCGCGGGGCATCCGCTGGTCGGGGCTGCGTGGCTGCTGGACGTGGAGGAGCTCCAGCCGCCCGCCGGATCCGTATGGGCCCGTGACGACGGGGAGTTCACCTGGATCACGGCCCGCCCCGAGTGGGTCGAGGGCAAGCGCACCGAGCAGTACGGGTCCGTCGCCGAGGTCGAGGCGCTGCCCTCCCCGCCGCCCGGCGAGGGCTGGCTGTACGCCTGGGCCTGGGAGGACGAGTCCGCGGGCCGCGTACGGGCCCGGGGTTTTCCGCGCCGCCCCGACGGGATCATCACCGAGGACGAGGCCACCGGCTCGGCGGCGATCCTGCTGACGGCCCAGCTGAACCGGGCCCTGAACATCACCCAGGGCGCGGGCTCCCAGATCCTCACCGCTCCCGGCCCGGACGGCACCGTGGAGATCGGCGGCCGCGTCCGCTTCGCTCCGGCCCCGACCCCGGACGGGATCTGAACCGCACCTCTGTGTGTCCCGCGGGTCTCCCGCCCCGGATTTTTTACCGACAAGGCGTCGGCAACTCATTGACTTAGGCAAACCTAAGTAGGAGGATCGGGCGTGACGGTGATGCCGTCACGCCTGTTTCCTCTTCCTGGAGGTCCGTCTTGGACGCCTTCTCTACGGTCATCCGCGTCGCCTCGCACGAGCAGCACACCGAGGCCGAGACGTCGACCTTCATGAGCGATCTGCTGGGAGGACGGCTCGGCGTGGACGCGTACACGCGCTACACCGAACAGCTGTGGTTCGTGTACCGGGCCCTGGAGGACGCGGCCGAATCCCTCAAGGACGACCCGGTGGCGGGCCCGTTCATCCAGCCCGAGCTCATGCGCGTCGCCGAGATCGAGCGCGACCTCGCCCACCTGGTGGGCCCGGACTGGCGCGAGAGCGTGGTGGCCCTGCCCGCGACGCGCGCGTACGCCGACCGGGTGGCCCAGTGCGCCGCCGAGTGGCCGGGCGGGTACGTGGCGCACCACTACACCCGCTACCTGGGCGACCTCTCCGGCGGCCAGATCATCCGCGACAAGGCCGAGCGCACCTGGGGCTTCGAGCGCAAGGGCGACGGCGTCCGGTTCTACGTCTTCGCGGACATCTCCAACCCGGCGGCCTTCAAGCGGACCTACCGCGAGCTGCTGGACGCCATAGCGGCGGACGACCTGGAGAAGCAGCGCATCATCGACGAGTGCAAGCGCGCCTTCGACTTCAACGGGGCGGTGTTCAGGGAGCTGGGCGAGCAGTTCCCGCTCAGCGCGTAGCCCCTCGGGGGAGCCGGCGGAACCACGAGAACCACGAGAACCCCGAGAACCACGGAAATCACGGAAACAGGGCCGGGCCCGGCGCACAGGTGCACCGGGCCCGGTCGCGTACCGGCGAAGGGAAGGGCCTACGGGAGGGTCAGGATCTCCGCGCCCGAGTCCGTGACCACCAGCGTGTGCTCGAACTGTGCGGTCCGCTTGCGGTCCTTGGTGACGACCGTCCAGCCGTCCTCCCACATGTCGTACTCGTGGGTGCCCAGCGTCAGCATCGGCTCGATCGTGAAGGTCATGCCGGGCTCGATGACGGTGGTGGCGTGCGGGCTGTCGTAGTGCGGGACGATCAGGCCCGAGTGGAACGACGAGTTGATGCCGTGGCCGGTGAAGTCCCGGACCACGCCGTAGCCGAAGCGCTTCGCGTACGACTCGATGACCCGGCCGATGATGTTGATCTGGCGGCCCGGCTTGACGGCCTTGATGGCCCGGTTCAGTGCTTCCCGGGTGCGTTCCACCAGCAGCCGCGACTCCTCGTCCACCTCCCCGCACAGGTAGGTCGCGTTGTTGTCGCCGTGCACGCCGCCGATGTACGCGGTCACGTCGAGGTTCACGATGTCACCGTCGCGCAGGACGGTGGAATCGGGGATGCCGTGGCAGATGACCTCGTTCACGGAGGAGCACAGCGACTTCGGGAAGCCCCGGTATCCCAGCGTCGAGGGGTAGGCCCCGTGGTCGCACATGTACGCGTGGGCGACCTTGTCGAGCTCGTCGGTGGTCACCCCCGGCGCGATCAGCTTCGCGGCCTCTTCCATCGCCTGGGCGGCGATCCGGCCGGCGATGCGCATGGCCTCGATGGTCTCGGCCGACTGCACCTCCGGTCCGGTGTACGGAGTGGGCGCCGGCTTGCCCACGTACTCGGGCCGGCGGATGTTTCCGGGAACGGAACGGACGGGAGAGAGCTCGCCTGGTACGAGCAGCGACTGGCCAGACATGCGAGCGAGTGTATCCAGCGGTGATGGGGCAGCATGGCGAGAGAGAGGTATGAGAGGAGCCCGACGACGATGGCCCTGTTCAAGAAGCGCCAGGTGGGCAAACCGGGCGAGTGGTACTACTGCCTGGTCCACAAGAAGGTCGAGGAAGGCCCCGACTGTCCGGCCAAGGACCGGTTCGGGCCGTACGCGACCCCCGAGGAGGCGAACCACGCCATGGAGACGGCGCAGGAACGCAACCTCGAATGGCAGAACGACCCGAAGTGGAACGACAAGACCCGCGAGGACGAAGCGGGCACCACCGGAACGGGCACCCCCTAGGCCCTACCAGCGGCTGGGCGGCGGCGCGGTCAGGTGGTCGGCCAGCCGCGCCAGCCGGTCCCGGAACCCGCCCGGTCCGCGCCGCACCGGCAGGGTGTTCTCCCCGGCCGCCGCGCTGACCAGGTGCTGCACGGTGTCCAGGTCCAGCCCGTCGTCCTGCACCGGATCCGGTACCGACAGCGCGTCGTGGGCCAGCGCGCCCAGATCCGGGTCCCCGCCGTCCAGGGCCAGTACGGTCGCCCCCGCGCGCCGCGCGTCGTGGACGCGCTCCAGCAGCCCCTCACCCGGCGCCCCGGGGGCCACCACCAGCAGCGAGTGTCCGCGCCGGGCCGCCGCCAGCCTGCCCAGCCCCACCGACAGGTGCGGCGGCTCCCCGGGCCGCACGTGGTGGCGTACGAGGGTGGGCGCCAGCTCCGGCCGGCCCGACCAGGCGGCCTCGTCCACCAGGTGCGCCGCCAGATGCCAGGGCTCGTAGCCCTCGGTCCCGACCAGCAGCAGCTGCCCGCCGGCCGGTGCGACGGACCGGCGCAGCGATCCGGCGAAGCGGCGCGCTGCGGCCGGCCACTGTGTACCGGCGAGCACCTCGCGCAGCAGCGCGACCCTCACGGCGTCCATGTCGGCATCCTGCACCATGCGGGGGACACGGGGAGCGGTTACTTCCGCCTTCCACACCTTCGACTGTGGGCTACCCGGCAGTACTCTCGCCCCCATGACTTCCTCAGACAACACGCAGAAGCCGCCGGTCAAGGACCCGTGGGAGCTGCCGGACGTGTCCGGCCTCGTCGTCGGCGTCCTCGGCGGCACCGGTGACCAGGGCCGGGGCCTGGCCTACCGGCTCGCCAGGGCCGGCCAGAAGGTGATCATCGGCTCCCGCGCCGCCGACCGCGCGCGGACCGCGGCCGGGGAACTGGGCCTGGGCGTGGAGGGCGCGGACAACGCCGAGTGCGCGCGCCGCAGCGACATCGTGATCATCGCCGTGCCGTGGGAGGGACACGCCAAGACCCTCGAAGCGCTGCGCGAGGACCTCGCGGGCAAGCTCGTGGTGGACTGCGTCAACCCGCTCGGCTTTGACAAGCAGGGCGCGTACGCCCTCCAGGTCGAAGAGGGCAGCGCCGCCCAGCAGGCCGCCGCCCTGCTCCCGGACTCCCGCGTCACCGCCGCCTTCCACCACCTCTCGGCGGTCCTGCTCCAGGACGAGTCGATCGACGAGATCGACACGGACGTGATGGTGCTCGGCGAGGTCCGCGCCGACACGGACATCGTCCAGGCCCTGGCCGCCCGTATCCCGGGCATGCGCGGCGTCTTCGCCGGCCGCCTGCGCAACGCCCACCAGGTCGAGTCCCTGGTGGCCAACCTCATCTCCACCAACCGCCGCTACAAGGCCCACGCGGGCCTGCGCGTCACGGACCTCTGACCCCGCCCCGACACCCCACCCGGCGGCCCGGTCCGCAGAACCGGACCGCCGGGAACGAGCTCAGCGGCGGCCGCCGCGCGCCTCGAAGGCGCCCAGATGGGCCACCACACCGTGGTAGAAGCGGTCGACCGCGGCGTCGACGCCTCGGATGAAACCGGACTCCGTGTTACCCCGGGTGTTCCCCATCCCCTTGATCAGCGACAGCCGGAACCCGGTCGGCGCGGCCCCGTCCTTGGGCAGCAGATCGCCGGGCTCGGGGCGCAGCCGCTCCAGGGTGCCGCGAGGCCCGTTCTCGCCCTCCACCAGAGTCTGGACGTGCAGGTCCGCGGGTGCTTCGGCAAGCGCCCGCAGCAGCCGCTTCGTCGTGGCCAGCGGATACGAGCCCTCCGGGGCCGGGATGTCCACGGAGGCCCGGACCTTGCCCGTCCGCAGGTCCGCGGTGACGGCGATGACGGAACTCGTTCCGTCGATGCGCAGTTCGGCGGAGAGCTTCCCGTCGGTGCACAGCCCTGCGGCCGCCGCGGTCCGGCGGGCCTGCGGATCGCTGTCGCGCCGGGTGCGCTGCACGGGCAGGGCCTTCTGCCCCAACTCGCCGCCGAGGCGCAGGCAGACCTGGCGGATCAACCGCTCCCAGCTCTCGACGACATCGACGGCGCGTTCGTCGTCGGGGCTGATGGTCTCGTCCTCGATGCCCTTGCGCACGGGCACCCAGGCGGGGCCCATGTTCTGGAATCCGTGGCAGCCCGAGTTCTCGTGCTGGAGGTACTCCAGGAGCTCCTGGAGGAGCCAGGCGTGGGCGGCGTTGCCGACGCCCTCGTGGCGGATCAGCATCTGGGCCTGGTGGGCCACCTCGGCCCAGGACAGGTGCCAGAGGCTGACCTTGTGCTTGCGCCGCCCGTCGATCTTGACGTCCACCACGGGCGAGCCGTCCAGTGCCACGTCGTTGGAGAGCGTGATCACCGCCTCGTAGCCGCGGCGCGCGGCGATGTCCATGTACTGCTGGACCTGCTCGTCCTTGAGCGGATTGCCGTGCGTCTTCGTCTCCACGAGGGCCGTCCACAGCTTGCCCGCGCGTTCCACCCGGATCACCCCGTCCGGCCGCTTCGGGGTGTCGCCGTGGGGGAGGGGAACCTCGGTGAAGGTCTGCATCCGGCCGGCGGGTGCCCCGAATCCCGCGGTGAGTCGGCGGCCCAGCTCGGGCACCTCCGCCATGACGGAGAGCAGTACGGAGGTCGCCCGGACCTCGCGCTCCTTGTCGCTCTTGAGGGACGGCACGGGGAAGAGCCGCGCGGTGCGCCAGGTGTCGTTCTCGGCGAGGGACTTCTTGGCCACCTTGGGCAGGGTGACCTTCTTCTTCGTCGTGCGGGGTGCGCGGCCGCGGGTCTGGGCGGGGACGGTGGCGCTCGCCACCGCTGCCTCGGTCGCCGCAGTGGCCTCGGGCGCAGTCGGGTCGGCCGTCGCCGTCGCCGTCGCCGTCGCCTCGGCCGGGGCGACGCTCGCTCCGCCCTCCTCCGGCGGCGCGGTCACGGCGGCGGTCACGGCTTCCGGCGCTGTCGCCGCCGACTCGCTGTCCTCCAGTACGTCGATGCCGAAGTCCGTGGCCAGCCCGGCGAGGCCGGTCTCGTACCCCTGTCCCACGGCGCGGAACTTCCACTCCTCGCCGCGCCGGTACAGCTCACCGAAGATGAAGGCCGTCTCCACGCCCGCGTCCTCGATGGAATACCCGACGAGCGGTTCCCCCGTCCGGTCCGAGACCGTCATCCGCAGATCGTCGAGGTCTCCGAAGCGCGCGCCGCCGTACTGGCTGGCCGCCACGACGATCCGCGCCACGTCCTCGGGGACCGCGGTGAGGTCCACGCTGATGCGGTCCTCGTCGCCGTTCGAGGTCGGCGTCTTGCCGAGGAGCTGGACGCTTCCGTCCGCGGCGGCGGGGTGGTTGTAGAAGTAGAAGTCGTTCTCGCTGCGGATCTTGCCGTTCTCGTCCAGGAGCAGGACGGAGACGTCGGCATCGCCCTCTCCGGTGGCGCTGGTCCAGCCCAGGCTCACGACGACCGCCCCGGCGTCCTCGCTGAGGGCGGTCAGGCTGACGTTCGCGCCCTTGGAGATCTCCTGCATACGTGCTCCCCCACTCGCCCGGCGTCGTCCGTCGCGGGCCGAGCAGACCGGGCTGTTCGTTCTGTCACGCGTGGAATACGGCGTGTACCCGCCGAACCTAACGCCACGGGGTGGGGGAGATCAGGTGAAGCCGGAAACGAGCCGGATGCGATCGCGGACGCCCTTACGGCAGCACTGCGGGGCATGGGGGACACTGGAGGGGCTCGACGCCGTTCAGTGTTTCCGAGGAGCTCTTCCCATGCCCCGCCTTGCCGTTTTCGCCATCGTCGTCTGCGTCTGTGCGGTGGCGGCGGCCGTCGTCGCCTTCGTCGAGGGCAGCTTCCTCGGGATCGTCTGGGTGCTGCTGGCCGGCCTCACGTCCAACATGGCCTGGTACTACCTGCGCAAGGCGAAGGCCGAGAAGGCCTCCGCCGCGCGCCAGGCCGGCTAGGCCGCCTCCGCACGGCTTCGGCCCCGTCAGTCCTGGGGGACGGCGCAGATGCCGTCGGATTCCCGCCAGAAGCTGTAGAGGTCGCGGCCGCAGTACGTCTCCAGATCCGAGACGCCGAGCGCCGACGTCAGGCCGTCCACCACGCCGAAGAAGAACGCGTTGACCCCCGGGATCCACAGCAGGGCGAACACGGCCAGCAGGCCGAACTGCGCCAGCGGCTCCATTTCGCGGCGCACCCGGTACGACAGCCAGGGCTCGATGACCCCGTAGCCGTCCAGGCCCGGTACCGGCAGGAAGTTCAGGATCGCCGCCGAGACCTGCAGCAGGGCCAGGAAGGCGAGCGCGTAGCGGAACGCGAGGGGCACCCCGTCGAGTGCGTCCAGCCAGAACGGGGCCGTGCACACCAGGGCGAAGGCCACGTTGGTCAGCGGGCCCGCCGCCGAGATGAGGCTGTGCTTCCAGCGGCCCTGGATCCGGCCCCGCTCGATGAACACCGCACCGCCGGGCAGGCCGATGCCGCCCAGGATCACGAAGATCACCGGCAGCACGATGCTGAGCAGCGCGTGCGTGTACTTGAGCGGATTCAGTGTCAGGTACCCCTTGGCGCCCACCGTGAGGTCACCGCCGTGCAGGGCGGTGCGGGCGTGCGCGTACTCGTGCAGGCACAAGGAGACGATCCACGCCGACGTCACGAAGAGGAACACGGCGAGTCCGGGGCTCGCCGCGTACCCCGTCCACACCGCCCAGCCCGTGACGGCCATGATCGCGAAAATGCCGAGGAATACCGAACTGATGCGCCGCTCGCTGCGGCTCCCCTGATGACCCATGCCGGGAAACCTATCCCGCAGGCCGCAGGGAAAAAGGTGCGGGTCCTGTGCCGGGTGCGGGGAGAATGGCCCGGTGCGTTACGCGATCCTCGGAACCGCCCAGGCCACCCACGACGACGGGACCCCCGTCGCCGTCGGCGGAGCACGCCTTCGGGCGCTGCTGACCGCCCTCGCGCTGCGTCCGGGGCGGGTGGTGCCCGCCCCGCTGCTCGTCGCCGAGGTGTGGGACGGCCATCCGCCGGCCGATGCGGTGGCGGCCCTGCAGGCGCTGGTCGCGCGGCTGCGCCGGGCGCTCGGACACCCGGCCGTGCGTTCCGCGGAGGGTGGCTACCAGCTGGCCGCCGAACGCGAGGACGTCGACCTGTACCGCTTCGAGAGGCTGGCCCGGGCCGGAGGCCGGGCGTCGGACCCGGCCGAGGCGGCTGCCCTGTACGAGGAGGCCCTCGCCCTGTGGCGCGGGCCGGCCCTCGCCGACCTGCCTGACCCGGCCGCGGAGGCCGCGCGCTGGGAGGCCGTACGGCTGGACGCGCGCCGGGGGCGGCTCGCGGCGGCCCTGGCGATGGGTGAGGCGGAACGGTGCCTGCCGGAGCTGAACGCGTTGTGCACGCAGCTGCCGCTGGACGAGCCGCTGTACGCCCTGCGCATCCGGGCCCTGCGTGACGCGGGCCGCCCCGCGGAGGCGCTGGCCGAGTACGAAAGCCTCCGCCGGGAGCTGTCCGACCGGCTGGGCACGGACCCGGGCCCGGAACTGCGCGCCCTGCACGCCGAGCTGCTGACCCCGGACGCACAGCCGCCGACCGCCGCCGCTGCCTCTCCCGCCGCTGCCGCCGCTGTCGCGGACGGGGCCTTCGCCGGCGCGTCCGTGCCCGCGCCGACGTCCGCCCCCGCGTCCGCCCCCGCCCCCGCGTCCGCGTCCAAGGGAAATCTGCGGGCGCGCCTGACCACCTTCGTCGGCCGCGAGGACGACATCCGCGTCATCGGGGACGACCTCGCGCGGGCCCGTCTCGTCACGCTCCTCGGGCCCGGCGGCGCCGGCAAGACGCGGCTGTCCCAGGAGGCCGCCGAGGCCCAGGACGAGAGTGCCTGGCCCGACGGGGTCTGGCTCGTCGAGCTCGCCCCCGTCGACGACCCGGAGGACGTCGCCGAAGCCACCCTCGCCGCGCTCGGGGCCCGGGAGACCAAGCTGCGCGGCGCCGCAGCCGAGGAACTGCGCGCCTTCACCGAACGCGCCGCGGACGACCCCCTCGACCGGCTCGCCGAGCACTGCGCACGGCGCCGGCTCCTGCTGCTGCTCGACAACTGCGAGCACGTCATCGGCGCGGCCGCCGCCCTCGCCGAACGCCTCCTCACGCACTGCCCGGACATCCGGATCCTGGCCACCAGCCGCGAACCCCTCGGCGTCCCGGGAGAGTCCCTGCGGCCGGTGGAACCACTGCCCGACCCCATCGCACTGCAACTGCTCGGCGACCGCGGGGCCGCCGCCCGCGCCGGGTTCACCATCGAGGAGGACCCGGCGGCGGCCGCCGAGATCTGCCGCCGCCTGGACGGTCTGCCGCTGGCCATCGAGCTGGCCGCCGCCCGGCTGCGGCTGCTCACGCCGCGCCAGATCGCCGACCGGCTCGACGACCGCTTCCGGCTCCTGACCAGCGGCGCCCGCACGGTCCTGCCCCGCCAGCAGACCCTGCGCGCCGTGGTCGACTGGTCCTGGGACCTGCTCGACGAGGCCGAACGCACCGTCCTGTGCCGGCTGTCCGTCTTCGCCGGCGGCTGCGACCTCGCCGCCGCCGAGGCCGTCTGCACCGACCCCGCCCGCGACCCCTCGTACGATCCCGCCGACGTCCTCGGCTCCCTCGTCGACAAGTCACTCGTCGTGGCCACCCCCGGAGCCGAGGGCCTCGGCATGCGCTACCGCCTGCTGGAGACGGTCGGCGAGTACGCCGCCGAGCGCCTCGCCGAGGCCGACGGCGACCGCGAGGCCACCGAGCACCGCCACCTCGTCCACTACCGGGAGCTCGCCCGCACCACCGAGCCGCTGCTGCGCGGCCACGGCCAGCGGGCGGCCGCCGACCGGCTCGCCACCGAGTACGAGAACCTGCGTACCGCCCTGCGCCGGGCCGTCGCCGTCCGCGACGCCGACGAGGCCCTGTGCCTCGTCCACGCGCTGGGCTGGTACTGGCACATGCACGACCTGCGCTCCGAGTCCCGGCACTGGGCCGAGGCCACCGCGGCCCTCGGCCCCAACCCCTTCGAGCCGCCCTACACCGCCGCCGAGCCCGTCTACGAACGGCTCCTCGACTCTCCACCGCCCTACTCCGGCGAAACGCTCACCGAGGCCTGGCGCGCCGTCAACCTGGTCCTGCTGGCCGCCCGCGACCAGACCAACGAGACCTGGAACACCCCCTCGGTCCGCGCCCTGATCGACGGGGTCCTCGCGGCCTACCGGCCCGGGATGCCGCAGACCTGCCGGACCCCCGCCTCCCTGTGGATCTACGCGGTCATGATCGTCGGTGACCCCGGGCTGCTCAGGGAGGTCGTCGACGCGACCGTCGCGACCGCCCGCGAGCTCGGCTACCGCTGGGAACTGGCCTCCGGCCTCCAGCTGCGCGCCAACATCCTCGCCAACCGGGCCGACTGGGCCGGCGACGCCTCGCGCGACGCCGACGAGAGCCTCTCGCTGTTCCGTGAACTCGGCGACGCCTGGGGCTGCGCCGAGGCGCTGTCCGCCCGCGCCGAGGCCCGGGAGAAACGCGGCGAGTACGCCCTGGCCGCCCGCGACTACGAGGAGGCGATCGCCTATGCCGAACGCCTCGGCGCCAAGGCCCAGGTGACGGTGCTGCGCGTCCGGATGGCCGGGACGCTGACCGAGGCCGGCCGGATCGAGGAGGCCGAGCAGATCCTCACCGAGATCACCGCGACGGTGCAGCGGTTCGGCAACGAGGCCATGCCCGCCGCCCGGATGTTCCTCGCGGGCATCCTCGGCCGCACGGGCCGGATCTCCGAGGCGTACGGCCAGCTGCAGCTCCTGCGGGACGAGTTCGCCTTCGGCGCGTTCGCCATCTTCGACGGCTTCCTGCTCGGCACGATGGCCTGGCTGGACAACCAGCAGGGGCTGTACGAGGAGGCGCTCGGCCGGCTGCGCCAGGCCATGGGCACCGCCATGGACCCGATGGCTCGGATGGTGGCCCCGCAGATGCCGGCGGTCTACCTGCTGACGGCGGCCCTCTCGCTGGTCTCGCTCGGCGGCCCGCACCGGGAGTACGACGCGGCCCGGCTGCTGGGCGCCTACCGGGCGCTGCTGCCGCCGGCGCACTTCCCGGTGACGACGGAACGGGAGGACTACGCCCGGGCGCAGCAGCTGGCCCGGGCGGCGCTGGGCGACGCCGTCTACGAGAAGGCGTACGCCGAAGGCGGCGGCCTCTCCCTGGAGGAGGCCACCGCCCTCGTCTGATCCGGCCCCCGGCCCGAGCCCGTCCGGGACGCGATCCGAACGGATCGGTCCGCGGATCAGGTCTTCTGGCGGAACTTCCGGACCGCGAGCGGCATGGTGACCGCGGTGATGGCCAGCGACCAGATCAGGGTCATCCACACCGAGTCGCCGACCGGGGTGCCGTTGATCAGCGCACGGGCGGCGTCCGCCAGGTTCGACAGCGGGTTGTAGTCCGTGAAGGACTGCAGCCAGCCCGGCATCGTGGTCGGCGGGGCGAAGATCGAGCTGCCGAACTGCAGCGGCATCAGGACCATCATCGCCATGCCCTGGACGGCCTGCGGGGTCTTGAGGGAGAGGCCGAGCAGGACGAAGATCCACATCAGCGAGGCGCCGAAGACGGCCGACAGCCCGATGGCGAGGAACAGGCCCACGACCGGACCCTTGATGGACAGGCCGAGCAGGAAGCCCACGGCGAGCAGGATGGCGATGGCCACCATCATCCGGCCGAGCTCGACGACGATCTTGGCGATGAGCACCGACGACCGGGCGATGGGCATGGACCGGAACCGGTCCATCACGCCCTTCTTGAAGTCGTCGTTGACCCCGGTGCCGACACCCATGGCGATGTTCATGCCCATCATCGCCATGAGGCCCGGGACCACGTAGTTGACGTAGTCCGCCTGGTTCCCCTTGCCGGAGATCGCGCCGCCGAAGACGAACACGAACAGCAGCGTGAAGATGATCGGCATGAACACGACGTCGAACATCGACTCGGGATCCTGCTTGATCTGCAGGGCGTTGCGGCGCACCAGGGCGCCGATGTGCCGCAGGTTGCCCCGCAGGCCGATCCGGCCCTCGCCGTGTGCCACCGCGGCCGCGGCCGGGGCGGGCGCGGTGGGAGCGGGCTTCGTCGTGGTTACGGTGCTCATGCCGCGACCTCCTCGGTCTTCTCGGTGGGAACGGAGTCCTCGACGGAGAGGGGCTTCTGCCCGGTGATGGCCAGGAACACCTCGTCGAGGCTGGGCAGGTAGGTGCCGAGGTCGGCGATGGCGTACCCGCGGGCGGCCAGCAGACCCACGACGGCCGTCAGCTGCTCGTCGCTCAGGATCGGGACCAGCAGCACGCCCTCGTCCGGGACGGCCTGGCTGCCGGCCACGCCGTCCAGTCCTGCCTCGGCCAGCGCGCGGGCCATGCCCGGCAGGTCGGATTCGGCCACGGGGCGGATCTTCAGCGTGCGGCCGCCGACGCGCGCCTTCAGCTCGTCGACCTTGCCGTTGGCGATGACCTTGCCGCGGTCGATGACCGTCAGCTCGCTCGCCAGCTGCTCGGCCTCCTCCATGTACTGGGTGGTGAGCAGCACGGTGGCGCCCTCGGCGACCAGGCGCTGGACCTCGTCCCACACCTCGTTGCGGGTGCGGGGGTCGAGACCGGTGGTCGGCTCGTCCAGGTACAGCACGGCCGGGTTGCCGATCAGGGAGGCGGCGAGGTCGAGCCGGCGGCGCATACCGCCGGAGTAGTTCATGACGGCCTTCTTGGCCGCCTCGGTCAGCGAGAACCGCTCCAGCATCTCGTCCGCGCGGCGGCGGGAGTCCTTGCGGGAGAGATCGAGCAGCCGCCCGATCATGTACAGGTTCTCCCAGCCGGAGAGCTTCTCGTCGACCGAGGCGTACTGGCCCGTGAGGCCGATGGTGCGGCGCAGCTGCCGCGGCTGGCGGACCACGTCGAAGCCGGCGACGGTCGCCGTCCCGGAGTCCGGGACGATCAGGGTGGAGAGGCAGCGGACGAGCGTGGTCTTGCCGGCGCCGTTGGGGCCGAGGACCCCGAGGACCGTGCCCTCCCGTACGTCCAGGTCGACACCGTCGAGGGCCTTGGTCTCGCCGTAGTGCTTGACCAGCCCCCGTACCTCCACGGCGTTGGGCTTGTTGTCGTTTCGCGTCATGCCCCCCATGGGATCAGGCGCCACTGACAAAGCACCGACAGCCGACCGACAAACGTACGACAGACATACGACAGCCCGCCGACACGCGGTCGGCGGGCTGTCGGAGCGATCGCGTGCGATCAGTGGAAGGCGTGCTCCGCCTGCGGGAACGTTCCGCCGACCACGTCCTCGGCGAAGGCCCTCGCCGCGCCCGTCATCGTCTCGCGGAGCTTCGCGTACTGCTTGACGAACTTCGGCATCTTCCCGCCGGTCAGGCCCATCATGTCGGTCCACACCAGCACCTGCGCGTCGCACTCCGCGCCCGCCCCGATGCCGACCGTCGGGATGTGCAGGGACCGGGTGACCTCCGCGGCCAGCTCGGCCGGGACGAGCTCCAGCACCACCGCGAACGCGCCCGCGTCCTGCGCCGCCTTCGCATCGCGCAGCAGCCGGTGCGCGGCCTCGTCGCCGCGGCCCTGGACCCGGTAGCCCATGGCGTTGACGGACTGCGGGGTCAGGCCCAGGTGGGACATGACGGGGATGCCGGACTGCACGATCAGCTCGGTCTGGGCCAGCGAGCGCTCGCCGCCCTCCAGCTTCACCGCGCCGACCCCGGCCTCCTTGACGAGACGGGTGGCGCTGCGCAGGGCCTGCACCGCGCCTTCCTGGTACGAGCCGAACGGCATGTCGCCGACGACCAGCGCACGGCTCGTGCCGCGTACGACGGCCGCCGAGAGCATGCTCATGTGGTCCATCGTCACCGGGACGGTGGAGTCGTAGCCGAGGTGGCAGTTGCCCATGGAGTCGCCGACGAGGATGACCGGGATGCCGGCCTCGTCGAAGACGGACGCGGTCATCGCGTCGTAGGCGGTGAGCATGGGCCACTTCTCGCCGCGTTCCTTGGCGAGGGCCAGGTCGCGGACGGTGATGCGCCGGGTGCCCGTGCCTCCGTACAGGGTGGCGGAGGCCGCGGATGCGGGTTCGCGGGCAGGCGAAACGGCAGGCGTCATTGCAACTGCTCCTTGTGTCATCTCGAGGCGCCCTTACGACGTCCCCGGACTCACCCCCCATGGTGGCATCCGCGCGGGCAAAGGCGGAAGTGCTCCGCGGTGCGAGCCTGGCCACGGGATCCAATGTGCGCGTTTCGTGACAAGCGGAACCCCCTGCGTACGGCCGTTCGTCCTCCCGGACGTACGACCGTGACCGGCGGTCGTGACGTACGGCACGGAAGGCTCCGGTTCATCGCCTAGGGTCAAGGGGCGGGGACGGAGCGCGAGCACGGCAGTGAGGGCAGCGGTATGGCACAGGCGTACATGACGGAGTCGGGGAACGGCGGCTCGGAGCACGAGCCCTCCGGGACCCCTCTCCGGCGCCGGCTGACCGCCCTGCGCGGGGACCCCGGTATCTGGCGGCGGGGCTGGGTCCTCGCCGGGATCGCCCTGCTGATCTCCCTCGTCATGATCTTCCACGCGGACCTGCCCAACCACGTGGGCAACCTCGGCAGCCTCACCGAGACCTTCCTGCCCTGGCTGGGCCTGGCCGTCCCGCTGCTGCTGGCGGGGGCCGTCTACCGCAGGTCCGCCACCGCGCTCCTCGCGATACTGCTGACGGCCGCGGTCTGGGCGAACCTCTTCGGCGGCCTGGTCAGCGACAAGTCCGGCTCCGGCGGCAACCTGGTGGTGGCCGCCCACAACGTCGACGCCGACAACCCGGACCCGCGCGGCACCGCCGAGTCGGTGGCCCGGTCCGGGGCCGACGTGCTGGCCCTGACCGAGCTCAAGGGCAGCGCCGTCCCCGTCTACGAGAAGGCCCTCGCGGCCACGTACAAGTACCACTCCGTCGAGGGCACCGTCGGCCTGTGGAGCAAGTACCCGCTCACCGCGAGCGCGCCCGTCGACATCCGGATGGGCTGGACCCGGGCCATGCGCGCCACCGTCGCCACCCCCCAGGGGCCGGTCGCCGCCTTCGTCGCCCACCTGCCCTCCGTCCGGGTCAAGCTGAACGCCGGCTTCACCGCAAACCAGCGTGACGACAGCGCCGACGCGCTGGGCGCCGCGCTCGCCGCCGAACCGCTGAAGAAGGTCATCCTGCTCGGCGACCTCAACGGAACGATGAACGACCGCGCCCTCTCCGAGGTCACCTCGCAGATGCGCTCCACCCAGGGCGCGGCGGGCGACGGCTTCGGCTTCAGCTGGCCGGCGCAGTTCCCGATGGCCCGGATCGACCAGATCATGGTCCGCGGGATCAAGCCGGAGGCCTCCTGGACGCTGCCCCGCACCGGCAGCGACCACCTTCCCGTCGCCGCCCGGGTCACCGTGAAGCCCTGACGGACGCGCAAGCGCCGAAGGCCCCGGCCGCTCTCCCCGGAGAGCGGCCGGGGCCGCGCCGTTCCTACGCCTGTTCGCGCCAGCCGTTCGTGATGGGCAGCCGGCGGTCCTTGCCGAAGCCCTTCGCGGAGATCTTCGTGCCCGGCGGGTACTGGCGGCGCTTGTACTCCGCCGTGTCCACCATCCGCAGGGTCCTGGCCACCAGCTCCGGGTCGAAGCCGGCCGCCACGATCTCGTCGAGGCCCTGGTCGCGGTCCACGTACATGGCCAGGACCGCGTCGAGGACCGGGTAGTCGGGCAGCGAGTCCGTGTCCACCTGGCCCGGCCGCAGCTCGGCGCTCGGCGGCTTCACGATCGAGTTCTCCGGGATCGGCGGGACCTCACCGCGCTCGGCGGCGGCCCGGTTGCGGTACTCCGCGAGCCGGAACACGTCCGACTTGTAGACGTCCTTGATCGGGCCGTACGCGCCCACCGAGTCGCCGTACAGGGTGGAGTAGCCGACGGCCAGCTCCGACTTGTTGCCCGGGGCCAGCACGATGTGGCCCTCCTGGTTGGACAGGGCCATCAGCAGGGTGCCGCGCAGCCGGGACTGGAGGTTCTCCTCGGCCAGGCCGGTCAGGCCCAGCGAGCCCATGTAGGCGTCGAACATCGGCTCGATGGAGACGGTCCGGAAGTTCAGCCCGGTGCGCTCGGCCAGCTCGGCCGCGTCGCTGCGGGAGTGGTCCGAGGAGTACTTCGAGGGCATCGAGACGCCGTGGACGTTCTGCGCGCCGATCGCGTCGCAGGCGATGGCGGCGACGAGCGCGGAGTCGATGCCTCCGGAGAGCCCGATCAGGACCGAGCGGAACCCGTTCTTCCTTACGTAGGCGCGCAGTCCCACGACGAGCGCGTCGTAGACCTCCTCGTCGTCGTCGAGCCGGTCGGCGTATCCGCCGGTGACCACCGGCTCGTACGGTGCGACGGGCTCCTCGGAGAGGATCACGCGCTCGATCCGCAGCCCGTCGTCCACCACGCCCTCGGGGGCGTCGGCACGGGCGGCCGGAAGGTCGAGGTCGACCAGGACGCAGCCCTCGGAGAACTGCGGGGCGCGGGCGACGACCTGCCCGTGGGCGTCGACGACGATCGAGTCGCCGTCGAAGACCAGCTCGTCCTGGCCGCCGATCATCGCCAGGTAGGCGAGGGTGCAGCCGGCCTCCTGCGCCCGCTTCTGGACCAGTTCGAGGCGCTGGTCGTCCTTGTCGCGCTCGTACGGGGACGCGTTCACGGAGATCAGCAGCCCGGCCCCGGCGGAGCGGGTGGCCGGGACCCGGCCGCCCTCCTGCCAGAGGTCCTCGCAGATGGCCAGGGCCACGTCGACCCCGCTCACCCGGATCACCGGCTGGGTGTCGCCCGGCACGAAGTACCGGAACTCGTCGAACACGCCGTAGTTGGGGAGGTGGTGCTTGGCGAAGCGCAGGACGACCTGTCCGCGGTGCAGCACGGCGGCCGCGTTCTCGGGGGAGCCGGCCGGGCGGCCCAGGCGGGGTACGGCCCGCTCGGTGCGGTCGAGGTAGCCGACGACGACCGGCAGCTCGCCGAGGCCCTCGGCGGCCAGCCGCTCCGCGAGCCCGCGCAGCGCGGCCCGGGAGGCCTCCACGAAGGAACCGCGCAGGGCGAGGTCCTCGACGGGGTACCCGGTCAGCATCATCTCCGGGAACGCCACCAGGTGGGCACCCTGCTCGGCGGAGTGCCGGGTCCAGTGGACGACCGAGTCGGCGTTCGCGGCGATGTCGCCGACGTGGGAGTCGATCTGGTTCAGAGCGAGTCGAAGTTGAGGCACGGGGCCCAGTGTAATCGTCTTTCTGACGCGATGTCCTGGACCCCGCCTGTTTCCTGCGATGTGACGCTACGTCAGCCGATCGGGCCCGCGTACTTCACGCGGTCGAACATGATCCCGGCGGTGATGTCCGCGGAGATGCTCCTGGTGCCCTCGGGCACCTCGAAGGCCATGATCCCGCTGGCGGATTCGCCCGGCAGGACCGAACCCGAGAGCATCTTCGGTACCTGCCCGCCGTCGTAGACGATGTCGGCGGTCATGCCCTGGTCGTCACGGACGTTGGGCACGGCGAAGATCACGTCGTGCGGCTCGGTCGACCCGTTGGTGATGGTGACGGTGAGCTGGACCGCGTTCTTGATCCTCTCGCGGGAGTACTTGCTCTTCGGCTCGTACGCCGTCGGAACCGAGAGGCTCACCTTGATGCCGTTCGAGTACGTGAAGGTCTCGCCGAACGGCAGCGCGCTGGTCAGCCCGGGGACCTGGGTGGGCGAAGGCGGCGTGGAGGGCCGGGGCTCCTTGCCGGGGCGGCGTCCGTCCCGTCCCAGGTGCTCCTCGACCTGCCGGTCGGCACGGCTCTCGGCCCTGTCGACGACCAGGAAGGTGAGGAAGAAGCCGCCGACCGAGGAGAGCAGGCCGAGTACGGCGAGAACGGTGCCGACGACGGCCATCGACTTGTTCGGCGCGCCCTTGTTGGCGCGGACGACACCGCCGATGCCGAGGCCCACGCCGACGGCGGCGACCAGGGTGCCGGCCCAGAAGAGGAACGGGATGACGCCCAGGACGATGCCGAAGCCACCGGTGATGACGGCGGCCACCGCCAGGCCGTTTCCGGTCGGGGCGGGCTGCGCGTACCCGGGGTACGGGGCTCCGGGGAAGGCGGGGGTGGGCGCACCCCACTGGTGGCTCTGAGGTGCCGGGGTGCCGTAGCCCGGGGCCCCCGCGGGGGTGGGAGCGGGCGGCGTCGGCGGGGCGAAGGCCGACGGGGGCCGTACCGGCTCCGGTGCCGCGGGCGCGGGCGCGGGGGCCGCCGGGGTCTCGGGGGCCGCCGGGGTCTCGGGGGCCGCCGGGGTCTCGGGGGCCGCCGGGGCCTCCGGGGTCTTCTCCAGTGACAGCGGCTGCGCGGGCGCGGGTATGGAGTCCGTCTCGGGTGTCGGGGTGTCCGCCGGCCCGGTCGGCGGACCGGCGGGAGTGCTGGGCGGGTTCGGCGGGGTGCTCATACCGGCGGGTCAGTCCTTTTGCAGCGGCAGTCGTGATCACCGCAAGGGTGTCATGCCCGTGCCCGAGGCCCCGCCGGATTTCCGCTCCGCCCGCCCTACAGCTGGTAGCCGAGCACCGTCATCATCCCGGACTCCGAGTGGTAGACGTTGTGGCAGTGCGTCATCCACAGCCCGGGGTTGTCCGCGTCGAAGTCCAGCGTCAGCCGGCGCCCGGGCAGGAGGATCGCGGTGTCCTTGCGCGGCCCGCCCTCCTGCCCGCCCAGCGCGAAGGTGTGGCCGTGCAGGTGTACGGGGTGCCACATGGGCGTGGCGTTGGCGAACACCAGCCGGACCCGCTCGCCCGCCTTGACCGGGTGCCGCTGGTCGGGGGTGTACGGCTTGCCGTCGAAGGCCCAGTTGTAGTTGGTCATGGACCCGGTGAGCCGGATCTGCACCGTACGGTCCGGGTCGCGCGGGGCCAGGGCGACCGGTTCGGCGGCCCGGAGTGCGTCCGCCATCAGCGGCGGAGCGTCCAGTTCGGCCGGCCGGGTCGCGGGCGTGGGCGCCGTTCCCGACCCGGTGCGCAGCACCGCCAGCGCCGAGCCCTCCTTGCCCTCGGCCAGCGCGGTGAGGGGGAACACCCCGTCCTTGGCGGTGACCAGGACGTCGTACCGCTCGCCCATGCCCAGCAGCAGGGACCCCGTCTGCGTCGGTACGACCGGGTATCCGTCGGCGTGGGTGACCGTCATCTCGTGGTCGCCGAGGGCGATCCGGAAGGCGGTGTCCCCGCCGGCGTTGACGATGCGCAGCCGGATCCGGTCGCCGGGCTTGGCGGTGAGTACCGAAGGATCGTCGGCCACCCGCCCGTTGATCAGGTAGTAGGCGTAGGCGACGTCGCCCGCGTCCCCGCCGAGGTAGTCGCTGTGGCCGCCCATGGCGACGTAGGAGCGCTTCTTCGGGCCGCCGGGGGAGGGCGCGGCGGAGGGGGAGGCGGAGGGGGAGGCGCTCCGGCCGTGGACGGCGTGGGCTCCGGCGTTGCCGTTCATGCCCTTGCGGAGCTCGGCGAGGACGGCGTCCGGGGTGGCTCCGTCCACCCCGTCGATCCAGTCGTCCAGGACCACCACCCACTCCTCGTCGTAGGAGAGGGGTTCCTTGGGGTCCTCGATGACGAGCGCGCCGTACAGGCCGCGGTCCTGCTGGACCCCGGTGTGCGGATGGAACCAGTACGTGCCCGGGGTCGGCACGGCGAACCTGTACGGGAAGGAACCACCCGGGGCGATGTCCCGCTGGGTCAGTCCCGGGACCCCGTCCATGTCGTTGCGCAGGGCGAGGCCGTGCCAGTGCAGGGAGGTGGCCTCGGGGAGGTTGTTGGCCAGGGTGAGGGCGAGCGTGCCGCCCGCGGTGGCCCGGACCTCCTGGCCCGGCAGCTTGTCCCCGTAGGCCCAGGAGCGGACGGTGATGCCGGCGCCGAGGTCGAGCGGCGTGGCGGTGGCCGTCACCTTGACCTCGGTGAGGGGGCCGGTGGCCTTGCGGGCGGCCTCGGCCGCCCGCACCTCGGGCCCCGCCGGGTCCACGTACCCCTCGGGCACGTCGCCGATGGAGCCTCCGTGGTTCATCGAGCCGTGGCCGGTGCCGCCGGACCCGGATCCTCCGCCGGATCGGGAGGATCCGGCGGATCCCGCGCAGGAAGCGAGCAGCCCGGAGCCGAGGACGGCCGCGGATGCGCCGAGCACGGTGCGGCGGGTGGGGAGGGAGCGCATGGGAGCACCTCATGGGTGTGGTGTTACGGATGCATGGGCACGGTTCGGCGCCGCCCCGGCACGCGCGGGCATGCGGGGGCGGCGTCGTCGGCCTACACCCGCAGGACCGCCAGCCGGGTGAGGAGCTCGCGGGGCGAGGGCGGGTCCGGACCGCCGCCGGACCGGACCGGTATGCGGGCCGCGCCCCCGAGCGGCGCGGCGCCTCGGGATCCGGTCCGGGCGGTGCCGATGAGCAGCACGACGAGCCCCGCGAGCACGGCCAGGCAGACCGACGTGGGGTCCGTCTCGGTCGCGGGCATCTCGTACCCCCACGCGGGGACCGCGGGCCGGGGCACGCCGGCGGCCGTGGCCACGGTGTGGCGAGCGCCACCGTGGACGGCGGGGGCCGGCTGCTCCGCCGAAGCAACGGAGTGGGCCGGGGACACGTCTTGCACGGCGTGGGTCTCGGTCGGACGGCCCAAGGCGTGCAGGGCGACGATGCCCAGCAACAGTGCGGCGAGCAGCAGCAACCGGGCCCCCGGGGCGGCTCGCCGAGCACTGCGCGTCATGACGGGAACCCTACCCGGGGTGGGTATCCGATCGAAGGAACGACCCCACGTCTGCTTAGGATTAGTCACACTATGTCCCCACATGGACTCTCGCAGAGGACCGCCTGGCCGGTCGCCACCCTGATCGGTCTCGCAGCGGCCGCCTACACGGCGTGGGTGCTCGAAGTCGTCCTCTCCACGGGCCTCAACCCCATCGAGACGTACGTCAGCGAACTCGCCGCCCAGGACCAGCCGCTCGGCGGCCTCTTCCGGGCCACCGACTTCACCGCCGGGCTGCTGGCCTTCTCCGGAGGACTCCTGGCGCTCGTCCGGCTGCTGAAGTACGCGGAGTCCCGCCGCGCCTGGGCGGTCACCGGCTGGTGCGGGGTCGCCCTCTTCGGCGCGGCCACCGCCGCCGACGCCTGGCTGCCGCTGAGCTGCCAGCCCACCGTGGACCCCGAATGCGCGGCCCGGGAGACCGCCGGCCTGGTCCCCGCGACCCACCAGGCCCACGCCGTCAGCAGCAGCCTCGCCATGACCGGGGCCCTCGTCGGCCTGGTCGCCCTCACGGTCGCCGCCCGCCGCTACGGCTGGTTCGCCCCGCTCGCCCGGTACGGCCCCGCCCTCGTCGCCCTCGAACTCCTCGCCACCGTCTGGACCCTGTCCGCGATAGCCCTGTTCACGGCCGGGCGCGGGACCTGGGCCCTCGGCGCCGGCCAGCGGATGCAGGTGCTCCTCGTCGCGCTCTGGCTGGGCCTGCTCGCCCACTCCGTCCACAAGGAAGGCCGTACGTGAGCGTCACCGGCCGGTTCGTCACCGCCCACCCCGGCGACGGGGTCCCCCTGCACGTCGTCGTCGAAGGCCGGGGACCCGTGTGCGTCCTCAGTGCCGGACTCGCCATGGCCTGGTTCGACTGGGACCCGGTCGTCGCACCGCTCGTCGCCGCGGGCCGCACCGTCGTGCGCTTCGACCGCCCCGGACACGGCCTCAGCGGCCCCGCCACCGAGCCGCCCACCACCGCCGGGGAGGCCCGCCGCATCGCCGGGCTGCTCGACGCGCTGGGACTCGGCGCGCCGGGCGCCGGTCCCGTCACCGTCGTCGGGCACTCCATCGCCGCGTTCCATGCCGAGGCCTTCGCCCGCCTGTACCCGCGGCGCACCGCCGCTCTGGTCCTGCTCGACGGCAGTGTCGAGGAGGCCCCGCACACGGTCCTGCCCGCCGCACTGCGCACCGGGGCCGCCCGCGCCCTCGGCCGGGCCGTCACCGCCGCCGGACTTCCGGCCGCGCTGGGACCGCTGGCCCGGCGGGCGACCGTACGCGCCTCCCGCACCGGCGGCCCCGACCCGGCCGCACGGGACCTCGTACGCCGCTGCTACCGCACCGGCCGGGTCTGGCGCGGCGCCCTGCTGGAGAACTCCCGCTACCTCGACATGGCCGCCGAGCTGCAGGCCCTGCGGCGGACGCACCCGCTCGACGCGCCCACCACCGTCCTCGCCGGCCACGACGGCAGCGCCGGGCGCCCGGCGCTGCGCTGGCTGTCCCGGCAGGCCGCCCTCGCCGACCTGCTCGACGCCCGCTTCGAGGTCGCCGAACCCGCCGGCCACCTGGTCATGCTGGACCGCCCGGGCCAGGTGGCGCGGACGGTCCTGGCAACGGCCGGGCAGGACGTTCCCCGTCCCGGTCAGACCCGCGCGTAGACCTTCTCCACGAAGGTGGCCATCTGGTCGTCGGAGAGGTGCTGGGCGAGGTCGGCCTCGCTGATCATGCCCACCAGCTTCTTGTTCCGGATCACGGGCAGCCGGCGGATCTGGTGGCTCTGCATCTCGTCCAGCACGTCGCCGACGTCCGCGCCCGCGTCGATCCAGCGCGGGGTGCCCCGGGCCATGTCACCGCAGGTGACCTTGGCCGGGTCGTGGCCCCTGGCCACACAGTTCACGACGATGTCGCGGTCGGTGATGATGCCGCACAGCCGCTCCTCGGTGTCACTGATCGGCAGGGCGCCCACATTGAGCCGGGCCATCAGCTGGGCGGCCCGGTCGAGGGTCTCGGTGGCGGCAATCCACTGGGCCCCGGGGTGCATGATGTCTGCGGCGGTGGTCATCGCTGAACCTCCTGAGCACGCCGTCGGCACCGGGCGCGGACGCGTCCGGCGTGGCGTCCCCCGCCGGCGGAGCACACGCCCGTACGGGTGAGAGGGCGCCTCTCACCACGGTACGGGCGTGTCCCGTCACCCGCGCGGTGCGGATCCGCGCTGCCGCAGCATGTCCGCCATCAGGGTGAGCTCCGAGCGCTGCGCGTCGACCATGCCCTGCGCCAGCGCCCGCTCGACCGGGGTCTCGCACTGCTGCGCACAGCCCTCGGCCATCGCGACGCCGCCCTTGTGGTGGTCGGTCATCAGCTGGAGGAAGAGCACCTCCGCATCCCGGCCCGAGACGGCCCCCAGCCGGTCCAGCTCCTCCTTGGTGGCCATGCCCGGCATCAGCGCGCCGGGCTTGGCGGCGCCCGCGTCGGCGCCGTGCCCCGCGTGCCCGCCATGGCCGCCGGAGGTCCCCATCCAGGACATCGGCGGCTCGCCGGCCACCACCTTCGGCAGCCCCCACAGGTCCAGCCAGCCGAGCAGCATGCCCCGCTGGTTGGCCTGGGTGTTGGCGATGTCGTAGGCGAGGGTGCGTACCGGCTCGTCCTGGGTGCGGTCGCGGACGATGAAGGACATCTCCACCGCCTGCTGGTGGTGCACCGCCATGTCCCGGGCGAAGCCCGCGTCCGCGGACCGGACCTCCGGGGTGCGGGGCGCTCCCGCACCGGGACCGGCCGAACCGCCGCCGCTCGCCGCGGCCACCGTGGCGGCCGCCGCGAACAGCAGGGCCAGCAGGACGGCCGTGCCCGCGACCCAGTACGTACGGGGCACGGGGCGGTCCGGGCCCGTCGGGCGGCTCACTTGCCGGCCAGCCCGCTCGTGCAGGCCGCGCCCGGCTCCGGGGTCTGCTCGCCCTGCACGTACTTCGTGAAGAACTTCGACACCCGCGGGTCGTCCGCGCTGTCCACGGTCAGCTGCTTGCCCCACGCACTGAGCATGATCGCCCCGGTCTGCTCCTTGACCGGGCTCATCAGCGTGTACGGCGTCTTGCCGACGGTCGCGGCGAGCTTGTCCACGTCGGCCTTGGGCGCCTTCTCGTTGTACGTCACCCACACCGCGCCGTGCTCCAGCGAGTGCACGGCGTTCACCTCCGGCACCGGGCTCTTGTAGACGTCACCGTTGCAGTTCATCCAGCGGGGGTGGTGGTCACCACCGACCGGCGGGTTCATCTCGTACTTCACCGGGGTCTCGACGTGGTTGCGCCCCAGCGTCTTCGCGTCCCACAGCTGCTCGCCCTCGACGGGCTGCTTGCGGATCTCCTCGGCCTCCTTGCGGATCTTCGCCGCGGCCGCCTCCTTGCGCTGCTCGGCCTGCTTCTGGTCGATCAGCACCCAGGCGCCGAAGCCGACGAGGCCGACGACGACGGCCGACGCGGCCGTGATCGCGATGGCCTTGTTGCGCCGCTCCCGGATCTGCTCGGCGCGGCGCATCTCGGCTATGCGCGCCTGACGGGAATTGGGGTCGGTGTACTGGTTGGTCCTGCCGGACTTGCTGGCCATGTGCCCTGGTTCCTTCTGCTGAGGGGGGTGGATGAACGCGAAACCGAACCGGACCGCTCAGGTCCGCAGCACCTGGAGGGCATACAGGTCGGGGGCACGCGGCGGAGCCCCGTACAGCCGGATCCGCGACGCCCTGGAGGCGATCGCGGCGGGCGCCGGCGCACCCACGGGGCCGGTCACGGCGGGCGGCGGCACCGGCAGCACGCCCGGAGTGACGCGGGTGAGCGGCGAGCAGCCCGGCAGGTCGTCCGGCGACACGCACACGGCGTGCGCCACCGCCCCCGCCTGCTGCATGCGCACACCCTGCGACGGGACGTGCGACTCACCCGAGCGCGCACACAGCAGCAACGCGCCGGCCAGCACCCCGAAGACGATCAACAGGGCGGCACGCCGAAGCCCGGGACGTCCGCGACGCCCCGGCTGCGTGTGCTGCCGGCCCCCCATGGGCGCAGATGGTAATGCTCATGACGGCTCCCAGGTCAGTGCGGGGTGCCGCGAGCTTTCCCGTGTGCGTAATGTGGCGGAAACCACGACTGGTGATACTGGGCGGGCCCGAGTGTGCCCCGACGGTCGAGGCGGTGGTGCACAGGCCGTCTGAACTGCGAGGATGAAGGCATGGACAAGCAGCAGGAATTCGTCCTCCGGACGCTTGAGGAGCGCGACATCCGCTTCGTGCGCCTGTGGTTCACCGACGTACTGGGCTTCCTCAAGTCCGTCGCGGTCGCACCGGCGGAGCTGGAGCAGGCCTTCGACGAGGGCATCGGGTTCGACGGCTCCGCGATCGAGGGCTTCGCCCGGGTCTACGAGTCCGACATGATCGCCAAGCCGGACCCGAGCACGTTCCAGATACTGCCGTGGCGCGCGGAGGCCCCCGGGACCGCCCGGATGTTCTGCGACATCCTGATGCCGGACGGCTCGCCGTCCTTCGCGGACCCGCGCTACGTCCTCAAGCGCATCCTCGCCAAGACCTCCGACCTGGGCTTCACCTTCTACACCCACCCGGAGATCGAGTTCTTCCTGCTGAAGGACAAGCCGCTGGACGGCACCCGTCCGGTCCCGGCCGACAACTCCGGCTACTTCGACCACACCCCGCAGAACGTGGGCATGGACTTCCGCCGCCAGGCGATCACCATGCTCGAATCCATGGGCATCTCGGTGGAGTTCAGCCACCACGAGGGCGCCCCCGGCCAGCAGGAGATCGACCTGCGCTACGCCGACGCGCTCTCCACGGCCGACAACATCATGACCTTCCGCCTCGTCATGAAGCAGGTCGCCCTCGAACAGGGCGTCCAGGCCACCTTCATGCCGAAGCCGTTCTCGGAGTACCCCGGCTCGGGCATGCACACCCACCTCTCCCTCTTCGAGGGCGACCGCAACGCCTTCTACGAGTCGGGCGCCGAGTACCAGCTCTCCAAGGTCGGCCGCTCCTTCATCGCGGGCCTGCTGCGCCACGCCGCCGAGACGGCGGCGGTCACCAACCAGTGGGTCAACTCCTACAAGCGCATCTGGGGCGGCTCCTCCCGCAGCGCCGGCGCGGGCGGCGAGGCCCCCTCGTACATCTGCTGGGGCCACAACAACCGCTCGGCCCTGATCCGCGTCCCGATGTACAAGCCGGGCAAGACGGGCTCCTCGCGCGTCGAGGTCCGCTCGATCGACTCGGGCGCGAACCCGTACCTCACCTACGCGGTGCTCCTGGCGGCCGGCCTCAAGGGCATCGAGGAGGGCTACGAACTCCCGGCGGGCGCCGACGACGACGTCTGGGCCCTCTCCGACGCCGAACGCCGCGCGATGGGCATCGAACCCCTCCCGCAGAACCTCGGCGAGGCCATCTCCCTGATGGAGCGCAGCGAACTGGTCGCCGAGACCCTCGGCGAGCACGTCTTCGACTTCTTCCTGCGCAACAAGAAGCAGGAGTGGGAGGAGTACCGCTCGGAGGTCACGGCCTTCGAACTCCGCAAGAACCTCCCGGTGCTGTAACCGCAGTTCAGCGGGTGCGTCCCTCCGGCCCGGCGGTCGTCGACCGCTGGGCCGGAGGCGTTGCTTCCGGGTGGGGTGGCGGCGCCTAGCATGTGGCTGCCGCCCGGGTGGGGCGCACGGGTGCAGGGGGAGAGCGTGGGCAGGAGCAGGGGACTCGTCGTGGGGGCGGCCGTCGCCGGGGGCGTGGTGCTCGGCGTCGGTGGGGCCGTGCTGGCTTCCGGTGCGGAGGACGGTCGCGACGGCTGGGTACGGGAGCCCGCGGGAGTGAAGGTTCCGGCCCGGGCCGGGGGAGACCCCTCGCGCGGCACGGTCGCGGCGGAGCTCGCCGCCGCCGCCGGCGCGGCCGGGCTGAACCCGGGCGCCGCGCCTCCCCCGGAGGAGGGGGAACTCGCCGATTGCATCGCGGACTGGTGGGGCGACGGCCCCGCCGAGGGCGGACGGCTGGCGGCGCTCGAAGCCGCCCTGGGGGAGCGCGGCTGGCGGGTCACGGCCCGCCGGGGCGAGCCCGTACCGGCGGTGGCGCTTCAGAGCGGCTCCTGGCGACTGGAGTTCACCAACGGCGGCCTCGTCGACACCCTCACGCTGGTGGCCACCCGCTCCGGCCGTACCTGCGACGAGGCCTTCCGCCGCGCCGAAGCCACCCGCGGCCCACACGGGTAGGTCCGGCCCGGCGTCAGTGGACCGCGCGGTGCCAGGTGGGGCGCCTGGTGGCGCCGGGGGTCGTCGTCGTGTGGAGTTCGGCGTCCAGGCCCAGGACCGCCGTCGTGGTGGTGCCCGAAGGCTCCAGGACGGCCGACGGGGCGCCCGCGAAGAGCATGCGGGACTGCTCCCACGCCGGCGGGCCGCCGAGGCCCGTGGTGCTGATGGTGCCGCTGTCCGCGCGGCCCACCATGAGGCGGCCCGCCGCGCCGACCGCGCCGTAGCCCGCGCGGCCGCCCGCCTCCGTGACGCTGGAGACGTGCGGCCGGACCGAGGGGCCCGCCGTGACCAGGGCGGTGCGGACGACCCCCGAGTCCGGGCGGCGGAAGAAGAGGCGGACGCCCGCGCCGTCCGGGGCGGCCGAGAGGGGGACCGTGGTGGCGGGCAGGCCCGTCGGTGCGGGCCCGAGCAGCGGGGTGTCCGGGGTGCGCTGGGTCCAGGCGAGGACGGAGTCGGTGGTGGTCGCGTACACGTGGCGCCGCCCGGCCGCGTCGATCGCGGTCACCGGGTCGCTCTGCAGGTCCTCGCCGCCGAGCCGTTCCCACGGAGAGAAGCCGCCGTCCGGCTGCTGCGTGCTCGCGCGCAGGGTGCGGCGCGAGTCGCGGAGGTAGACGGTGACGGCGCCGCGCGCGTCCACGGACACCGCGGGTGCGCTGATCGCCGAGGTGCCCTCGTCGTCGGTGCGTTCCGGGGTGCCGAGCGACTGCCAGGGGCCGAACGGGCCGTCGGGCACGGCCTGGACGGCGTACACGACCTCGCGCCGGTACTCCCTGGGCGCGGCACCGAAGGCGGTGCGGGTGGCGAGGACGGCGACGCGGCCGCCGGGGAGGCGGGCGGCGGTGGCGCCCGGGTCGATGCCCGTGCCCGGGAGCAACACCGGGCCCGCCCAGTCGCCGCCGGGGGTGCGGGTCCAGTACGCGGTCTGGCCGTCCAGGGTGGCGAAGGCCCACAGGCGGCCGGGTGTTCCCTCCGTCAGCCAGGAGGTGTTGTCGGCGCGGGTGTAGCGCAGCGACTGGGCCCAGTTGCGTCCGGTCGGGTTGCCCGCGACCTTGCGGTCGCCGCAGCCCGAGGGGCTGCCGCAGTAGTCCTGGCGGTCCTGCCAGGCGTAGGTCCTCAGGAAGCCGGTCTTGGTCTCGGCGGTCTGCGGGTCCAGCGAGTGCGGCAGGGTGCTGTTGTGGTAGCCGAGGTAGCTCTGGACCGTGAAGTGCGGGCGCCTGCTGACCTGGGCGGCGTAGGCGGCGGTGCCGGCCTGCACGAAGCGGGCGCCGTACATGTGGTCCTGGTGGTCGGTGAACCGGCCGGTCCCGTTCTCGCCGTACCGGTTCGGCGTCGGGTCCTGCATGCGTATCGTCGTCGGCCGGTAGCGGTCCAGGACCCCGGCTATCGTCTGGACGAGCTGGTCCTTGGTGTACGAGAACGGCTGCTTGACCGGGGTGCCGGAGGTGAGCTGCGAGTCCAGCGCGGGTATCCGGCCGTTCCACAGGCCGCGCAGGCTCTCGGGGGTTTCCTCGGCGGTGGTGCGGGCCTCCCGCAGCATCAGCCAGACGAGGTTGACCTGCGGTTTTGCTATGAGGACGTCGAGCTCGGCGCGTCCGCCGCCCTCGGTGGGTATGACCGTACGCTTCCACGCGCTGGTGCGGTCCCCGGTGGCCATCTGCGCGTACGCGGAGCGGATGCCGTTCTGCCGGGCCTCCGCGTAGTGGGCGCGGTCGGCGGGCTGTTCGGGGTCGGTGGCGGCGCCGCCGTGGGCCTCGTTGCGGCCGTCGGACTCGCCGGAGGTGAGGTAGGCGGTGGTGACCTGGGTGCCGGACAGCAGGGATCGGCTGAGGTCCGGGTTCATGAAGAACAGGTCGTCGTCGGGGTGGGCGACGATCTGGACGACCGGGCCGGTGGTGACGCTCGCCGGCCGGGCCGGGTCCGGGTTCTTCTCCTGGGTGGCTTCGGCCGTGGTCAGCTGCCCGGTGGCCACGGAGAGCACGCCGGCGGCGCCGGCTGTCAGCACGGTGAGCAGGGCCGCGAAGCGGCGACGGGTCACGGGCATCGGGTCACGCCTCGGGCTCGGTCTGGTCGGGAGAAAGCGTCGAACAGTCAGAGAGAGGGCGAATCAGCGGACTTGGTTCACCGAATGCGCAGATGAAAGGTGCTCTTCCGGAACAAAATGCGGACGCTGTCCGTCCGGCTACGGCAGCAGGCAGGACGGCCGGCGCGCGCCAGGGCGGCCGGCGCGGAGCCAGGGCGGCCGGCGCGTGGACGGGACGGCCGGCGCGGAGCCAGGGCGGTCCTCAGGGAGACGGCGGTGCGTTGCGCGGGCCCACCGGCTGCCACGGCGCGAGGTGCGCGTTCGGCGCGTCGGCCGAGGAGGTCACGTACAGGCGGGCGTCGAGCCCCACCACCGCCAGGCTGACCATGCCCTTGCCGGTCGTCGTGGAGGAGGGCGCACCGACGAACAGCACCGGGGAGCGTTCCCACGGCCGTCCCGGCCCGGCCTCCGAGCCCAGTTGGCCGCCCGCCGTGCGGCCCGCCAGCACGTGCCCGCTCGCCGTCACCGCGCCGAAGCCCTGGAGGCCGCCGAGGTCGGTCATCTGGCTCACCTTCAGCCCGCCCTCGCCCGTGATCAGCGCGGTACGGACGTTGCCGGAGCCGGGCTTGCGGAACCACAGCCGTACCCCGCCCTCGCGGCCGTCCGCGGTCAGCGGCAGCGTGGTGTCCGGCAGTCCGGTGGCCGTGACCTGGCCCAGCGGCTCGCCCGGCTTCGGCTGCGTCCAGCCCACCACCGACTTGGAGGTGGCGGAGAACACCATGCGCCGCCCGGCGCCGTCGGTCGCGGTGGCCGGGGAGCCGTGCAGGTCGGTGCCGCCGTACTTCTCCCAGGGCCCCCAGCTGCCGTCCGCCCGCTGCACCCGGCCGCGCAGGCTGTTCGCGCCGTCACGGACGTACGCCGCCAACTGGCCGGTGCCGTCGACCGATACGGCCGGGGCGCTGATGTCGGAGGTCCACGTCTCGTCCGCGGTCTCGGGGGTGCCGAGCGACTGCCACTGCGTGAACTCCTCGGCCCCCGGCTGCTTCTGGACGGCGTAGACGACCTCACGCGTGTAGTCGGTGGGCTTCGCGCCGAAGGAGGTGCGGGTGCCGAAGGCGGCTATCCGGCCGTCCGGCAGGGTCACGGTGCTCACACCCGGGTCCATGCCGGTACCGGGGAGCAGGTCCGGGCCCTTCCAGCGGCCGGCGGGACCGGGCCGGTGCCAGAGCGCCACCTGGCCGTCCAGCACCTTGAAGGCCCACAGCCCGTGCCCGGCGTCGGAGGTGAGCCAGCTGGTGCTGGTGCCGCGGGTGTAGTTGATGGAGTCCGACCAGCGGTTGCCGCCCGGCTGGTCGGAGATCTTGAGGTCGCCGCAGCCGGCGGGGCTGTTGCAGTGGTTCTGCTGGTCGAGCCAGGCGTAGGTGCCCAGGATGTCCAGCTTCTCCCTGGCCTCGTCCGGGTCCAGGGCGCTGGGGAGCGAGCCGTTTATGTAGCCGGCGTAGTTCTGCACCGCGAAGTGCGGGCGGTCCGTGACGTCCGCGGCGTAGGCGGCGGTGGCCAGCTGTACGAACCGGGCGCCGTAGAAGTGGTCCTGGTGGTCCGTGTACCGCTTGGTGTCGTGGTACCGGCCGGGGGTCGGGTCCTGGGAACGGACGGTGGTCGGCCGGTACTGCTCCAGGACGCCGACGAGGGTCTGGACGACCTGGTCCTTGGAGTACGAGAACTTCTGCGTGACCGGGCTGCCGGACGCGAGCATGGAGTCCAGGCGGGGAACCTTGCCGTCCCACAGGCCGTGCAGGCTGTCCGGGGCGCTGTCGTAGACGGTGCCGGCCTCGCGGAGCTGCAGCCAGACGAGGTTGACCTGGGGCTTGGCGACGAGGACGTCGACTTCGGCCTGGCCGCCGCCCCTGGTCGGGACGACGGTACGCGTCCAGGGGCTGCCGCGGTCGCCGGTGGCCATCTTGGCGTAGGCGGCGCGGATGCCGTTCTGGCGGGCCTCGGCGTAGGCGGGTTTGTCGGGCTTGGTGACGGCCGCTTTGGCGGCGCCGGCGTTGATGCCGTCGGCCTCGCCGGAGGTCAGGTAGACGGAGGTGACGGGCCGGCCGGCGGATATGGAGTACCGCAGGTCCGGGTTCATGAAGTACAGGTCGTCGTCGGGGTGCGCGACGACCTGGAGCACCCGGCCGGGGTCGGGCGGATCGGGGGCCGGGGTGGGGGTGCCGGCCGCCTTGTCGGGGGCGGTGGGGGAGCCGAGGCGGTCGAGGAGTTCGTTGCCCCGGAGCAGGAGGAGGCCGCCGACGGCGGTGACCACGCAGAAGGCGACGACCTTGAGGAGGCCGGCCCGGCGGCGGCGACGGCGAGGCCGGGTTCGGGCGCCGTCGCCGGCGCCGCCGTCCTTGCCGCGGGTCCGGGCCCGGCGGCGCGCCTGACGGCGGCTGCCGGACGTCTCGGCCTCGGCGGCCGCCGACGCCTCGGGTGCGGGTGCGGATGCTTCGCGGGCTGCGGGGACTTCGGGAGCCTCGGTCGCTCCGGCGCGCGGAGCCGGGGCGGCCGGCCCGGCCACGACGGGCGGTTCGGCCCGCGGGGCAGCCAACTCGCCGTGCGACACCGCCCGGTGGACCTGCCGGGGCAGGTGCGCGTAAGGGTGCGGCTCCTGCGGGCGCCCCTGGTAGGACCGCTCGGCCGGGTGCGCCTGCGAGCCCTGTTCCGGCGGGTACGGCTGCGGTATCTCCTCGGCCGGGTGCGGTCGGTGGGCCTGCTCCGGCGGGTGCGGCTTCGCGGCCTGTTCGGCCGGGTACGGCTGCGGTATCTGCTCCGCCGGGTGCGGTCGGTGGGCCTGTTCCGGCGGGTGCGGCCTCGCGGCCTGCTCCGGCGGGTACGGCTGCGGTATCTGCTCCGCCGGGTGCGGCTGCTGCTGGGTCCGCTCCGGCGGCCGGGTCTGTCGCTCCCACCCCGATCCGCTCGGTACGCCCTGCGGGTTCCGTTCCCCGGGGCCCTGCCAGGAGTCGGACACGTGGCTCCTCCCGGCCGGCCGACGGGAGTACCCCATGGCGCGATAAGTAAACCGATGATCAGACGAATCTTGGCATCGTATGTGCCGCCAGTCGAACATTTGCTCCGGACACGCCTAAATCTCCACCGCGGCCAGGGCGGGACTCCGCCGACAGGTCCCAGGGCCTAGGCTCAGGAGAGACTGGCAAGCAGTGGCAGCGACAACCGCGGGAGGCGGCGGGATGACGGTCCCGGGACGCAGGAGCAGCACCTTCATCCGGCTGCTGCGCAGCGGCTTCACCGACCCCACCGCCGCCGCCCGGCTGCTCGACGCCGACGCGCTGGCGGCCGTACGCGCCGATCCCGTGCTGCTCGACGCCCTCGGCGCGACCGCCGACCCCGACCTCGCCCTCCTCGGCCTCGTCCGGCTCGCCGAGGCCCAGCCCGACGGCGAACTGCCCGGGCTCCTCGACACCCTCGTCAGCGCCAAGCCGCTGCGCGACCGGCTGCTCGGGGTGCTGGGCGCCTCCGAGGCCCTCGGCGACCACCTCGCCCGCCACCCCCGCGACTGGCTCGGCCTCGTCACCTACGAGGCCGCCGACCTGCACCCCGGGCTCCCCGAGTTCGAGGTCGGACTCGCCGACGCGCACGACCCCGTCGGCCTGCGCGTCGCCTACCGCCGCTGCCTGCTCTCCATCGCCGCCCGCGACGTCTGCGGCACCATCGACGTCGCCCAGACCGCCGCCGAGCTCGCCGACCTGGCCACCGCGACCCTCCGCGCGGCCCTGCGGATCGCCTCCGCGGCCGCCCCCGAGGACGCCGCGCTGTGCCGGCTCGCCGTCATCGCGATGGGCAAGTGCGGTGGCAACGAGCTGAACTACGTCTCCGACGTCGACGTCATCTTCGTCGGCGACGCGGCCCCCGGCGCCGACGAGGCCAAGGCCCTCCAGGCCGCCACCCGTCTCGCCTCCCACCTGATGCGGATCTGCTCGGAGACCACCGTCGAGGGCACGATCTGGCCCGTCGACGCCAACCTCCGCCCCGAGGGCCGCAACGGCCCCCTCGTCCGCACCCTCTCCTCCCACCTGGCCTACTACCAGCGCTGGGCCAAGACCTGGGAGTTCCAGGCCCTCCTCAAGGCCCGCGCCGTGGCCGGCGACGAGGCCCTGGGCGCCGAGTACATCGCCGCCATAAGCCCGCTGGTCTGGCAGGCCGCCGAACGCGAGAACTTCGTCGCCGACGTCCAGAAGATGCGCCGCCGCGTCGTCGACAACATCCCCGCCGCCCAGGTCGACCGCGAGCTCAAACTCGGCCCCGGCGGCCTGCGCGACGTCGAGTTCGCCGTCCAGCTGCTCCAGCTCGTGCACGGCCGCAGCGACGCCACCCTGCACTCCGGCAGCACCCTCGACGCCCTGCACGCCCTCGCCGCCGGCGGCTACGTCGGCCGCGCCGACGCCGCCCAACTGCACGACGCGTACCGCTTCCTGCGCGCCATGGAGCACCGCATCCAGCTCTACCGGCTGCGCCGCACCCACCTCGTCCCCGAGGACGAGAACGACCTGCGGCGCCTCGGCCGTTCCATGGGCCTGCGCACCGAACCGGTCGCCGAGCTCAACAAGGCCTGGCGCCGGCACGCCTCCGTGGTCCGGCGCCTGCACGAGAAGCTCTTCTACCGGCCGCTGCTCGACGCCGTCGCCCAGCTCACGCCCGGCGAGACCCGGCTCTCCCCGCGCGCCGCCGGCCAGCGCCTCGAAGCCCTCGGCTACGCCGACCCGGCCTCGGCCCTGCGCCACCTCGAAGCCCTCGCCTCCGGCGTCACCCGCAAGGCCGCCATCCAGCGCACCCTGCTGCCCGTGATGCTCGGCTGGTTCGCCGACTCCGCCGACCCGGACGCCGGCCTGCTGAACTTCCGCAAGGTCTCCGACGCCCTCGGCAAGACCCCCTGGTACCTGCGCCTGCTCCGCGACGAGGGCGCCGCCGCCGAGAACCTCGCCCGCGTCCTGTCCGCCGGGCGCCTCGCCCCCGACCTGCTGATGCGCGCCCCCGAGGCCGTGGCCCTGCTCGGCGACCCCGAAGGCCTGCAGCCCCGTTCCCACGAGGCCCTGGAGCAGGAGGTCCTCGCCGCCGTCGGCCGCGCCGACACCCCCGAGGCCGCCGTCGCCGCCGCCCGCGGGGTGCGCCGCCGCGAGCTCTTCCGGACCACCGCGGCCGACATCATCGGCTCGTACGGTACGGAGGACAACCCGGCCGAGGAGGACCACGGAGCCCTCGTCGACCGGGTCGGCGGAGCCGTCTCCGACCTCACCGCCGCCACCGTCGCCGGGGCCCTGCGCGCCGCCGTCCACAGCCACTACGGCGACACCCTGCCCACCCGCTTCGCCGTCATCGGCGTCGGCCGCTTCGGCGGCCACGAACTCGGCTACGGCTCCGACGCCGACGTCCTGTTCGTCCACGAACCCCGCGAGGGCGTCGACGAGCAGGAGGCCGCCAAGGCCGCCCAGACCGTCATCGCCGAGATGCGCAGGCTGCTCCAGCTGCCCACCACCGACCCGCCGCTGCTCATCGACGCCGACCTGCGCCCCGAAGGCCGTTCCGGCCCGCTGGTGCGCACGCTGGCCTCCTACGCCGCCTACTACCGTCGGTGGTCCCTGACCTGGGAGAGCCAGGCCCTGCTGCGCGCCGAACCGGTCGCGGGCGACGCCGACATCGGCACCCGCTTCATCGAGCTGATCGACCCGCTGCGCTACCCGATGGAGGGGCTCGGCGAGGACGCCGTACGCGAGATCCGCCGGCTCAAGGCCCGCATGGAGTCGGAGCGGCTGCCGCGCGGGGCCGACCCGACCCTGCACACCAAACTCGGCCGCGGCGGCCTCAGCGACGTCGAGTGGACCGTCCAGCTGATCCAGATGCGGCACGCGTGGGCCGAACCGGGCCTGCGCACCACCCGTACCCGCGAGGCCCTGGCGGCCGCCCACGCGGCCGGGCTGATCCCGACCGAGGAGGCACAGATCCTCGACGAGGCCTGGGTCCTGGCGACCCGGGTCCGCAACGCCGTGATGCTGGTGCGCGGGCGGGCCGGGGACACCTTCCCGACCGAGGCCCGGGAACTCGCGGCCGTGGGCCGCTACCTCGGCTACGCCGAGGGAACGGTCGGGGAGTTGCTGGACGACTACCGCCGCATCACCCGCCGCGCGCGGGCGGTGGTGGACGAACTGTTCTACGGGGCGTAGCCGCTCCCGTACGCCCCGGCGGCCGTGTCCGGGCCGCCGGGGCGAGCCGCCCGAAAGGCCGGGCGGCGCTGGCCGATTCCTTCGCGATTTTGCATATGATCACCCTCAACTACGGGGAGGCGTGACCATGTCAGATGATCTCGGCCAGGTGGACATGCGGTTGAACAGCGGACCGCCGTTGGGTCCGTACGCTCCGGGGGTCACCCCGCCGATGACTCCGTACGCTCCGGGAGTCACGCCCACGACGCCCGGCCCGCACGCTCCGGGCGCCACCGCACCGACGGTGGTCCCCTACGCTCCCGGCGTCACCCCGCCCTCCTCGGGCCTGTTCCTCACGGGCGGCCCCAAGGACTTCGCCTCGTCGCCCGCGGCGAAGAAGGCGGCGGCGAACACGATCGAGAACGAGCTGGAGGACGCCACCAAGAAGGCGACGGAGCACGCGGACGAGGCCACCGGCAAGGCCCAGAAGGGTTTCGACGGCTGGGAGACGGCCGCCGGCCTGAAGAAGGTCGCGGACACGTGGGACCAGCAGGTGGGTTCCCTGATGGGCCGCCTCGCCGGGGAGAAGGTGGCGCTGCGCCGCGCCTCGGCGTCCATCTCCGGCACCGACATCGGGCTGGGCAGCCAGTTCGCGTCGCAGTCGCAACTGCACGGAATGTAGGGGGTTGTGGTGCTGAGCTATTACGAAGTGATGACCACCGACCTGGGCCTGCTCACGACGGCCGCCGCCAAGTGGGACCTCATGGCGAGCGAGCTGAAGAAGGTCGAGACCCGCTACGGGGACACCGTCCAGAAGATCACCATGGGCGACGACTGGGTCGGTGTCAGTTCCGGCGCGGCGCACGTGAAGTTCACGGCGACCCGCTACGAGTACGGCGCCGCGCAGAACCAGGCCAAGGCGGTGGCGAGCCTGCTGCGGGGCGCCCACGAACAGCTCACCGACCTCAAGAAGAAGCTGGAGAGCGCCCGCGACGACGCGGTCGCCGCCGGCATGACCGTCTCGGAGCAGGGGCGCGTCGCCTTCGACTACTCCAAGCTGACGGCTTCCGAGCGCAGCGCCTACCACCACGACCCCGACGGCCAGGAGGCCATCCGTACCGCGGTCGGCAAGTGGCAGAAGCACATCGACGACCGGGTCAAGGCCGCCTCCGACGCCGACCAGCACATCAAGGACGCCCTTGAGTCGGCCGTGTACGACACCAACAAGGACGCCATGGGCCGCGGCAGCGGCGCCGACGAAAGCCTCATGGGCTTCAACAACTACGCCGAGGGTGACCTGGCGAAGGCCAAGAAGCACGCCGAGGCCGACATCAAGACCAGGCCCGACACCTGGGACACCGGCTTCAGCAGTACCGGCTGGGGCCAGTACGGCAAGGAAGGCTCGGTCAAGGCCTACGCCGACCTCTTCCACGAGACCGCGAAGGGAGAGGGGCGCTGGGGGGCGATGCAGCTCTCCGGGGTCGCCGACATCTACGGCGGAGGCCGGGCCACCGCGAACTGGGGCATCACCGACAAGGGATTCGTGGCCAAGGCCGAGGGGTCCGCGGGAATCCGGGCCCTGGCCGAAGGCCGGGTCGGAGGCGACTACCAGAGCGCCTACGGACGGGCCGAGGGGTTCGTCGGTGGCGAGGTCTCGGGCAGCGCCAAGTTCACCAAGGAGGAAGTGACGGTCGGCGCCAAGGCGTTCGCCGGGGCGAAGGGCAGTCTCAACGGAGGCGTGGAGTCCGGCGGTATCGGCGTCGGTGTGACGGCCGAAGGCTGGGCGGGTCCCGGTGCCGAGGCCTGGTGGGGCTACAAGAAGGACGAGGAGACCGGGGTGTACAAGCTCGGCGGCAAGGCCGGCGCCTCACCGCTCCTCGGCGGCTCCATAGGCCTGGAGATCACCGTCGACCCCGCGAAGGTGGCCAAGACCGCCGGTGACGTGGCCGACGCGGTGGGCGACACGGCGCACGCCGTCGGCGACGCCGCGGGCGACTTCAAGGACTGGCTGCTCGACTGATGTCCGTATCCATGGAAGGAGGGCCCCCGATGCCCACGACACTGCCGGTACCGATCGAATTCCGGCTGCCCGAGGGCTGGCTCCCGGCCCGCCCGGAGGAGTTCGACCCAGGAGTGGCCTTCGCCGCGGTGCATCCGCGGCCGGACGCCGGGTTCACGGCCAACATCACCATCGACGGCGGGTTCCCCAAGGACGGGGTGACCCTGGCCGAGATCGCCGATGCGTCGGTGGCGCAACTGGGCGAGTTCGCCGAGTCGGTGGAGCTGGTCCACCGCCGCGAGGTCGGCTCCGAGGACGCGCCCGCCCTGACCCAGCGGCTGAGCTTCTCCGCGGTGGCCGACGGCGTGGCCCGCGAGCTCACCCAGTCCCAGGTCTACCTGTCCCTCGTGGACACCGGGGACCCGCGCAAGCGGGCGATGATCCGCCTGGCCCTGACCTCCACGGCGGCCCAGCACGACAGTGTCCTCGGCGACTTCCAGGACTTCGTGCGCACCGTGCGCCCGGACACCGGGGCGGTGGGCTGACGGTGGGCGGATTCTGGGACAGCCGTACGGGCACCAGGCACCCGGCGCGGGGGGTGACACCGGGGGCCGCCGAGGAGCTGCGGGACGCGCTGCTCGCGCTGGGGGGTTCGGACCAGCTGTTCGCCGTCCGCGAGGGCACCTCGCGGGAGCGTGCCGACCTGGTGGTGGAGTGCCGCGTCAGCGAGATGCGGCTGACCCTGAAGACCAGCATGCGACTGGTCCCCGCGAAGCACGAGGTGCGCGTGCTCGAAGAGCGCTGGGAGCCCGCGATGGAGCACTCCGGCCAGCAGTACGGCCGGGGTCCGGGCAAGGCGGTCTACAAGCAGTGGGAGCTCCAGCGGGGCGCCGACGGCCGCCGCCGCAAGGTGGAGACGTTCCGCTTCGACACGGGACTGGTGAGGAACCCCCTGCAGAACACGGTCCTCAGGGCCGGCTGGACCTGGCGCGGAGTGCTGTTCAGGCTCTGACCGCGACCGACGGGACGGGCCGCGGACCCTTCGAGGGTCCGCGGCCCGCCGCGTGGGGCTGGCGCGGGGTCAGCGGGCCGTGCCGAAGTCCTGCGTCCAGTAGGAGCCGGGCTGCGCCAGGCCGATACCGATCTCCTTGAAGGAGCAGTTCAGGATGTTCTCCCGGTGGCCCTGGCTGTTCATCCAGCCCTCCATGACCTTCTCGGGAGTGCTGTAGCCGTAGGCGACGTTCTCGCCGTAGGTGCTCCACGTGTACCCGGCGCGGGTGATCCGCGCGCCCGGGTCCGAGCCGTCGGAACCGGTGTGGGACATGTTGCCGTGGGAGGCCATGTCGGCACTGTGGTCCTGCGCGGCCTTCGTGAGCTTCGCGTTGAGGGAGACGGCCTGGCAGCCGGCGGAGGCGCGCTCCTGGTTGACGAGCGCGAGGACCGCGGCGACGTCACCGGAGGCCGGCGGGGCGGCGGGCTTCGACGGCTGGGGTGCCTGCGGCTTCTTCGTGGCGACCGGCGGCTTCGCGGGCTTGGGCTGCGCGGGCGGCGTGGTCTGCACGACGGGCGGGGCGGTGGTGGCGGGGCTGCTCGGAGAGGCCTCGGAGGGGCTGCTGCCCGGCGTCTCGGTCGGCAGAGGCGCGTCCACGGGCGCCAGGGTGCTCGGGGTGGCCGAGGGCGTCCACTGCCACGGGCGCTGCTGCTGGTGGCTCACGGTCCGCGTCCGCCCGTTGCCGCCGTCCTGGCCGTCGAAGCAGGCCATGGCGGCGGTGGGAACACCCACGATGGCGAGCGCGCCGACGCCGATGACTATTTTCTTGTAGGACGTCTTCTTCCGATGCTTCTGCATGCCTGACCTCATTCAGTGATCGCGAAGCTTCCGGCGCCGGAATCGCAGGGCGCCGAAGAGGCCGCCATTCTTAAAAGCCTCTGAATGGCCTGGCAAGTTTCCGCTGATCACGAGCCTGGGGAGGTCGGCACGTGGCTTGAATCGGGACCGTGATCGTGCATCATCACGATTTGGTCACCCCCGCAACCGTCTGATGGTCGTTCAGAAACGGCTGTGACCTGGCCGGTCGGGGGCGGGTCCGCCGGCATACCGGATTCCGTTTCCGGCGGAGAGGGGAATGTCGATTCCAAAAGGGACAAATATCGAAATGTCGACGGGTTAACGCTCCATCAAGAAGGGACACCGCCGACGTACGCGCCGTGACGCATGTCACTGTTTCCCCGCCCGGCGGGGTGTTCGGCCTACCGCGGTTCCAGGGCCGCGGTCCGGCAGGCACCGTTCGCGGCGCCACCCGGCACTCCGGCCGCCGTCAGGCCGCTCACGCAGCCCTGCAGATCACCGCTCACGCCCTGCCTGCAGGACGCGGTGACGGCGTCGGTGACCTCGGCCCCCGCCTGCGCGGCCATGTTCGTGCAGGCGGGGATGTCCGCGTGGGCGGCGGGGGCGGCCACGGCCGCACCCGCGAGGGACAGGAACAGGCCGGTGAGGACACCGGCGATACGGGTCGACATGTGCATGGGGGCGTACCTGCTCTCCGGCTTCGACGAGTCGTGGCCCCGGGGCCGGGGCCCGGGGTCCGGTGGACGTCCTTCGGGGACGGGCCGTCGTGGGGAGCCGCCCCCGGCGCCCGGCTCTCGGGGCGGGTGCTGCGCGGCCGGTGGAGGCGCGGCCACCACCGCGGACTGCTGCGGGGGTGCGCCTCCCTTCCACCGTACGACCGGCGGCACCGGCCCACGACCGGGCGCCCCCGCGTGCGGTGCCGGGGCTGGCCCGGAGGCCGGTCACGGGGCGTGCGGCTTGCGGCGGAAGAGGGCGATGTCGTTGTGGAAGCCGATGACGAGGTCGCCGGTGGCGGTGAAGGCGACGGCGTTCGGTTGGCTGAGGAGGATCGTCGCGGTGACCGACCACGTGCGCAGGTCCCATATCCGCACGGTGTCGTCGTACCCGCCGGTGGCGGCGACGGGTCGGCCGTCCAGCACCGCACACGCCACCGTCCGCACCCCGTCCGAGTGGCCGACGAGGGGTTTGCCGATGCTCTGCCCGGTGGCCAGGTCCCACACCCGCACGACGTCGTCCTTCGCGCCGGTGGTGACGGCGACGGCGCGTCCGTCCAGTTCGGTGCAGGCCACCGCGTGCACGGCGCCGACGTGGCCGGTGAGCGGTTCGCCGACGGGCCGGTGGGTGCCGAGGTCCCACACCCGTACGGTTCTGTCCTCGCCGGTGGTGACGGCGACGGGACGGCCTTCGAGTCTCGTGCACGCCACCCCGTGGACCCAGCCGGAGTGGCCGGTGAGGGGTTTGCCGATGATCCGGCCGGTTACCAGGTCCCACAGCCGGACGGTCTCGTAGTTCTCCCCGGTCGTGGCGACGACGGGGCGGCCGTCGATCTCGGTGCACGCCACCACGGTCACCGCGCCGAGGTGGCTGGTGAGGGGCGGGCCGAAGGGGCGGCCGGTGGCCAGGTCCCATGAGCGCGCCGTTTTGTCGTTCGCGCCGGTGACGGCGACCGGGGGGCCGTCGAGTCCGGTGCACGCCGCCGAACGTACGGCGGCGAGGTGGCCGGTGAGGCTGTCGACGACGAGGCCGGTGGTCAGGTCCCATACGTGCGCCGATTTGTCGTCCGCGCCGGTGGTGACGGCGACGGGGCGGCCGTCGCGTTCGGTGCACGCCACCGACTGGACCCGGCCCGAGTGGCCGAAGAGGGCTTCCCCGACGGTGTGGCGGGCGTCGAGGTCCCATACGCGCGCCGTCTTGTCGTTCGCGCCGGTGGTGACGGCGACGGGGCGGCCGTCGAGTGCCGTGCACGCCACCGCGTGCACGGCTCCGGAGTGGCCGGTGAGGGGTTTGCCGATGGTGTCCCCGGTGGCCAGGTCCCACAGCCGCACCGTCCCGTCCTCACCGGTGGTGACGGCGACGGGGAGGCCGTCGCGTTCGGTGCACGCCACCGCGTGGACCCAGCCGGTGTGGCCGGTGAGCGGTTTGCCGACGGCGTGGCCGGCGGCCAGGTCCCACACCCGTGCGGTTCGGTCCTGGCCGGTGGTGACGGCGACGGGGCGGCCGTCGCGTTCGGTGCACGCGACCGCGTGCACGGGGCCGGTGTGGCCGGCCAGGGGTCTGCCGACGGCGTGGCCGGTGGCCAGGTCCCACAGGCGCACCGTCCTGTCGTACCCGCCGGTGACGGCGATCGGGCGGCCGTCGAGCCTCGTGCACGCCACTGCCTGGACCCAGCCGGTGTGGCCGGTGAGGGGGCTGCCGATGGCATGTCCGGTGGCCAGGTCCCACACGCGTACGGTGCCGTCCTCGCCGGTGGTGACCGCGAGGGGACGGCCGTCGAGTTCGGTGCAGGCCACCGCGTGCACGGAGCCGGTGTGGCCGGTGAGGGGTCTGCCGACGGTCCGGCCGGTGGCCAGGTCCCAGACGCGTACCGTCCCGTCCTGTCCGGTGGTGACCGCGAGGGGACGGCCGTCGAGTTCGGTGCAGGCCACCGCGTGCACGGAGCCGGTGTGGCCGGTGAGGGGTCTGCCGACGGTCCGGCCGGTGGCCAGGTCCCAGACGCGCACCGTCCCGTCCTGCCCGGTGGTGACCGCGAGGGGACGGCCGCCGAGCTCCGCACACGCCACCGCGTACACGGAGCCGGTGTGCCCGGAGAGGGTGTCACGCAGGGCGGGGTTGAAGGTGCTGCCGGTGGCCCAGACGGGGGCCCACTCGCCGGGCGGGATCCGGCTCGTGAGGCTGCGGTGCAGGTCGGGGGCGCCGGCGCGGGCCGCGTCGAGGGCGAGGGTCTGGCGTCGCGTGTGCGGGGTGACGGCCTTGTGGAGGTGGAGGCCGGTGCGGTACACCGCGGCGGCCAGCCGGGCCGTGTCGCCGTGGGCGCTGTGCAAGTACGGGGTGAGGCCGCGGGGTTCGGCGTGGACGAGGTACTCGCTGCTCGCCAGCACACCGTCCAGGCACCCGGCCTGGGCCGCGTGGTGTGCGAGGTGGGCCAGGGCGTAGGGGTGGGCGCGGGACCAGTCCTGGGTGACGTCGATGTGCCAGGGAACCCGAGCGGTGAGGACACGCGTGTACGCCGCGTGCATCGTCCTGGGCTCCGTGCCCTCGCGCAGGTACTCGGCCATCGCCTCGTGATAGAGGCGGTAGGCGGACCTGCCGTTCTCGGTGGCCTCGACGACGTAGGAGCCGGCCTCGTCGCGGAGCCAGACGAGGTCGTCGTCCGTGTAGGTGCGGCCGGAGATCGCGGTGGCGAGGGGTGCCCAGACGTCCTCCCAGGGCAGGCCCTGGCCCTGGGAGTAGGCCAGCGGCCGCAGCAGGTCGGTCGCGCGCCGGGCGTCGTCCCCGAGGCGCTGGCGCAGGTCGTGGCGCATGGCGTCGCCGGCGTGCCGGGGCAGCGACGCGCGCCAGGCGGGGTCGTCCGCGTCGGGGATGCCCGGGGCCGCGGCGAGGGTGCCTGCGGTGAGGCGGGCGATGAGGAAGGAGTGCCCGGCGGCCCGGGCGACGGCCTCCGCCACCGGCCGCACGGCCTGGATCCGGTCGCGGTAGGGGGAGGTGGCGTGCGCTTCCAGCAGGTTGCGGGCGGCGTAGACGGCGAGGGCTTCGGGGTCGGCGTAGCGGGCGTCGTCGAGGTCGATGGTGTCGGCGGGGCCGATGCCGAGGCGGGGCAGGAGGTAGGGGCGGGTACCGAGGAGCAGGCGGATGCGGCCGCCGGAGTGCTCGATCAGCGGGCGCAGCACCGCACTGCAGAGGGTGCCGGGGGTGGCGGCCTCGTCGAGGGCGTCGATGAGGACGGTCAGCGGCCGGGTGCGCGCGCCGAGGGCTTCGAGGAGTTCGCCGACGGTCCCGGCCCGGACGCGGGCGGCGGCGCAGACGGCCTCCAGGACATCGGTGTCGGTCAGCCGCTGGGCGTAGACGGCGGCATCGACCGCGTCGGTGTCCAACAGGCCGGTGGGCAGGTCGAGGGTGTGCAGGGGGACGGTCCGGCGCCGTTCGGGGTGGGTGAGCGCGGCGACCAGTCCCAGCACGGCCGTCTTGCCCGAGCCGGGGCCCGCGGTCACCACCCGGCACACCGACCGGTCGCCGCCGCCGCGGTCGTTGAGCCAGGAGGCGAGATCGCTCAGGGCGGTGCGACGGCCGCTGAACCACCATGCCGTCGCCCCGGCGCCGCCGTGGTCGCCCATCGCGCGGACGAGCAGCCGGGACGTGAACTCCGTCTCCCGCCTGCGGTCCTGTTCGTCGAAGGCGGCGGCCCGCTGAACGGCGAGGTCGACCTCGGTCAGCCGGATGTCGTGGCGGGGGTTGGGGAAGAACGCCGGAGGCTCACCGTCCAGGCCCACCATCGTCACGCCGATGCGCTGATGCCCGGGCAGGTCGTTCGACGCGTTCATGTGCTGCACCAACGCGTCCACCGGGAGCGTCCGCGGGGCGTGCCCGGCCACGGAGAGACTGGTGACCGCCTCCTCCAGCAGCTTGGGGAAGGTGCCGGTCGCGGCAGCCTGGTCCGGCTGCGCGGAGGAGACCACCACCAGCCCCGAGCCGGAGCTCCTGCCCCAGGCCGCACCGAGGCGCTGCAGCGCGCCGGCGGCCAGCTGGTTGCCGCCCTGGCCGACGTAACACGCGTCCAGCAGGAGCAGGACCCGCCGGATACGGGAACCGCGCAGGACGGCCCGTGTGAGGTCGGCGGTCGGCAGGGCGGTGTAGGTCAGGTCTTCGGGGTCGGTGTCGGCGGTGAGCAGGACGTGTTCCTCGCCGTCGTCGAGGATCTCGCCGTGACAGGACAGGTAGATCGTCAGCAGGTCGTCCTCCCGGCGCTCCGGCGACGTGCAGAACGCGCGCAGGGCATCGGTCAGTTGCCGGCCGGTGGGGTTCTGCGGCAGCGGGTCGTGGAGGCGGTACCCGAGCGGGCCGGTGAACAGATCGACGACCCTGGTGCGGGCCTCCAGCAGTTCCGGCCGGTTCCAGTCGCGGTTCTTCAGGTACTCGGCCACCACGGTGGCGATCAGGTACCGGCGCGGCTCCCGCTCGCCGTCCTCCGAACCGTTCATGCCGGGCCAGGCCATGACGTGTACCCCCGCCCGACGAGAAGGACTGTCTCCCGAAGTGTCCACAGTTACCAGTACCGGTCTGCTTCCGGCAGCCGAATCCCCAAGACGGACCGCGCTTCAGGCCGCCGTCGCTGCCGCCGCACAGCCGGTGCACCGGCCGGGGGCGGGGGAGCGGAAGACGCGGTCGCAGTCCTCGCACGTGCGGAGGGGATGGATCTCGCGGTCGGGGAGTACGGGCTACGGGTCCCGGAGTTCCGGGATCCGGGGCGGCAGCTGTTCCCGCAGGCGGTGGTCCCGTGCGGGCGCCCGCTCCGACGTTCCCGAGCGCCGGGGAACGCACGCGGGATACGGTGACGGCATGTTCACAGTCCGGCGCGCAGGCCCGTACGACGGGGACGTCCTCGGCGAGATCCACGCCGCGGCCTGGGAGGCGGCCTACGCCCCCTTCTTCGCTCCGGAGTTCGCCGCGGACGGCGTCCGGAGCAGGCGGACGCGATGGCACGAAAGGGTCGGGCCGGGAGCCGCCGCCACGGTCCTCCTGGCCGAACACGACGGACGTCCCCTGGCACTGTCGGCCTTCGGACCGTCCTCGGCCGGGCCGGGTCCCGCCGAGATCCTCTCCTTCTACAGCCACCCGACAGCTGGGGCAGCGGCCTCGCCGCCGCGCTCATGACGCAGACGCTCCGGCACCTGCGCGACGACGGGTTCGCCCGCACGCACCTGTGGACGCTGCGCGACACCCCGCAGTCCCGCCGCTTCTACACCAAGTGCGGGTTCACCGAGAGCGGCACCGCGCGCACCCACGACTTCGGCGACGGGAACCCCCTCGTCCAGGTCGCGTACGAGCGGTCGTTGACACCCCCATAGCCTGCCGTTCGCCCGGTGTACCCGCTGCCGTCACGCCGGGCTCCCTCTCCGGTACTCCGGGCGCGCTGTCCTTGGGTGCGCTCCACCACCCCCTCGACAGAGCAGAGGTCTCTCGCCATGGCAGAACTCAACCGCCGCCGTTTCCTGCAGCTCACCGGTGGCGCCGCCGCCCTGAGCCTGCTCAACGAGAGCATCGCGCGCGCCGCCGCCATCCCGGCGCAGGGGACCACCGGGACCATCGCCGATGTCGAGCACATCGTGGTCCTCATGCAGGAGAATCGTTCCTTCGACCACTACTACGGCGCGCTGCGCGGAGTCCGCGGCTTCGGCGACTCGCGCCCGGTGACCCTGCCCAGCGGCAAGTCCGTCTGGCACCAGGCCGACAACGCGGGCAAGGAGACGCTGCCCTTCCGCCCGCCGTCCGACGACCTCGGCATGGAGTACCTCCAGGGCCTCAACCACGACTGGGCCGGCGGACAGAGCGCCTTCAACAAGGGCAAGTACGACAACTGGGTGCCCGCCAAGACGCCGGCCACCATGGCGTACCTGACGCGCGACGACATCCCGTTCCACTACGCCCTCGCCGACACGTTCACCCTCTGCGACGCCTACCACTGCTCCTTCATCGGTTCGACCGACCCCAACCGCTACTACCTCTGGTCGGGCCACACTGGCAACGACGGCAAGGGCGGCGGCCCGGTCCTCAACAACGCCGAGGCCGGCTACGACTGGACCACCTACCCGGAGCGCCTGGAGGCGGCGGGCATCTCCTGGAAGGTCTACCAGGACATCGGCGACGGCCTGGACGCCGCCGGATCCTGGGGCTGGATCAACGACGCGTTCCGCGGCAACTACGGCGACAACTCGCTGCTCTACTTCAACAAGTACCGGGGCGCCCAGCCCGGCGACCCGCTCCACGACAAGGCCCGCACCGGCACGAACGCCAAGGCCGGCGAGGGCTACTTCGACCGGCTGCGCGCGGACGTCGCCGCCGGCACCCTGCCGAAGGTGTCCTGGATCGCCGCCCCCGAGGCCTTCAGCGAGCACTCCAACTGGCCGTCCAACTTCGGCGCCTGGTACATCGCGCAGGTGCTGGACGCGCTGACCTCCAACCCCGACGTGTGGGCCCGTACCGCGCTGTTCATCACCTACGACGAGAACGACGGCTTCTTCGACCACGTCGTCCCGCCGTACGCCCCGGCGGACGCGAACCAGGGCCTGTCGACCACGCCGACCGCCCTCGACGTCTTCCCCGGCAAGGCCGGCTACGTCGCCGGACCGTACGGGCTCGGCCCGCGCGTCCCGATGCTGGTCGTCTCGCCGTGGAGCACCGGCGGCTACTCCTGCTCCGAGACCTTCGACCACACCTCCGTGATCCGCTTCATGGAGAAGCGCTTCGGTGTGCACGAGCCCAACATCTCGCCCTGGCGCCGAGCCGTCTGCGGTGACCTGACCTCGGCCTTCGACTTCGCCCGCCGGGACACGGGCACGGTGTCGCTGCCCGACACCGGTGCCTGGGAGCCGCAGGACCGCGAGCGCCACCCCGACTTCCGGGCCACCCCGCCGGCGGTGGGGAGCATGCCGCGCCAGGAGAAGGGCCTGTGCCCGACCCGTCCGCTGGGGTACGCCCCGTACGTGGACGGCGCCGCGCTGACCGGCGAGGGCAAGTTCAGGCTGACCTTCAGCGGCGGTCCGGAGCTGGGCGCGCAGTTCTACGTCACCGCGGCCAACCGGACCGACGCCCCCTGGACGTACACCACCGAGGCGGGCAAGTCGATCTCGGACACCTGGAACACCCGCTACTCCGCCGGCGTCACCGACCTGACCGTCCACGGCCCCAACGGCTTCCTGCGCGGCTTCCGCAACCCGGGCACCACCGCGGGTCCCGAGGTCACCGCCCGCCACAACGCGGGCACGGGCAACCTGGACCTCACCCTCACCAACGCCGGGGCGTCGACCGCGACGCTCACCGTCACCAACGCCTACGGCGGCGGCCCCAAGCGCCTCACGGTCGCCAGGGGCGCCACCGCCACGTACAGCGTCTCCCTGAAGAACACCCGACGCTGGTACGACGTGACGGTCACCGCGTCCGGGTCCGCGGACTTCGGGCGCCGCTTCGCCGGCAAGGTCGAGACCGGCGCGGCCGGCCTGTCGGACCCGGCGATCCTGACGAACCAGTCGTCCTGACCGCCTGACCCGCGGGCGGCAGCAGCCTCAGGCGCGGGTTCGGACCCGGCTCAGCAGTTCCGCGGCCGGGTGCGGACCCGCGTGCTCGGGGTGGCGGGGCAGGCGGTGGGCGAAGGAGCCGTACCAGGACCGCGAGACCGTGTAGCCGAAGGCCAGGCAGATCATGCCGCCCACGGCGTCGAGCCAGAAGTGGTTGGCGGTGGCCACGATGACGACGAGGGTCGCCGTGGGGTAGAGCAGGCCGAGGATGCGGGCCCAGGGGGCCGAGGCGACCGCGAAGATCGTCAGGCCGCACCAGAGCGACCACCCTATGTGCATGGACGGCATCGCGGCGTACTGGTTCGACATCTGCTTGAGGTTGCCGGAGGCCATGGAGCCCCAGGTGTGGTGCACCAGCACGGTGTCGATGAAGTTCTGCCCGTTCATCAGCCGGGGCGGCGCGAGCGGGTAGCAGTAGTAGCCGACCAGGGCGACGCCCGTCGTGGCGAAGAGCACCAGACGCGTGGCGGCGTACCGCCCCGGATGGAAACGGTAGATCCAGACCAGCACGCCGATCGTCACGACGAAGTGGAGCGTGGCGTAGTAGTAGTTCATGCCCACGATCAGCCACGTCACGGAGTTGACCGCGTGGTTGACCGACTGCTCGACGGCGATCCCGAGGGTCCGCTCGGCGCTCCAGATCCAGTCCGCGTTGGCGAGGGCCGCCGCCTTCTGCTCGGGCACCGCGTTGCGGATCAGCGAGTAGATCCAGTAGCTGACCGCGATGAGCAGCACCTCGAACCAGATCCGGGGCCGGCGCGGGGCACGCAACCGGGAGAGAAGGGTGCGCTCAAGCTCCGGACGGGTCTCGGTCTCGACCACGGTGGGTGATGAGACGTCCGTCCGGGTTTCCAGTGTCTTCACGCTCGATTCACCCATGGGCAGAGTCTGCCAGATGCGTTCCCGGCTCCGATCATCCCTCGGGACGGTCTTCGGCGCCTCCGGTCCCCCCTGAGTACGACAGGGGACCTCGGGGCAGCGGGCCGGGCGGTGCCGGCGCCGTCACGACCGCCCCCGGCGGCCGGTCAGTCTCCCACCTTACCGGCGACGATCTGCTGCCCGCGGGTGGCGTCGACCACGATGGGAAGGCCGTCGGGCACCTGCCCTTCGAGGTCGCGGAGCAGGTCCCTGATCGGCGGGAGGTCGCCGGGGCTGCGCACGTGGACGTAGAAGGTCCTGGACTGCGCGTCGACCCCGGTGACCGCCGCACCCGGACTGGCCGAGAGCCAGCGCTCCGCGGCGCTCCAGGTCCGCGAGGTCCACGCGTTCAGCAGGACGGTGGTCACGGTGTCCGCGCCCAGCGGCAGCAGGACCGCGGCGAACAGCAGCCCGAGCATCACGTAGGCGCGGCGGGAGGCCCCGGCCCGGCCGGGTCGTCCGGCGGCCCGCGTGTACCCGAGGGCGGCGAACACCACCATGCCCGCGAAGACCATGGCGAGGAGGTTGGACACGAAGAGCACCAGCGCGCCCAGTGCGAGCCACCACGAGGTCTGGCCGGCGCACACGCCCGTCACCACGAGCGGCGGCACCAGGGAGATCGCGATCGCGACCCCCGGCAGGACCGCGGCGACGTCCTTGCGGGACAGTGCCACGGCGCTGGCGAAGCCCGTGGCCAGAGCGGCGATCAGGTCGAGGAGCCCGGGGGAGGTCCGGCTGGAGATCTGGCTGTCCGACAGGAGGTCGTAGGAGGCGGGCACCACCAGAGAGGCCGCCGCGCCGATCAGGAGCACCAGCAGGCCGCCGAGCGCCACGAACGCGAGGGCCGTGGAGCGGCGGCGCTGCACGGCGCCGAGGGCGATCCCCATGATCGGTGTGGAGAGCGGAGCGATGATCATCGCGCCGATGACGGTGGCGGTGGAGTCCGTGAGGACCCCGCACGCGGCGATCACGGAGGACAGCGTGAGCATCGTCCAGAACGCCGACTGCTTCGCCCGGCTGTCGCCCGACGAGAGGTCGAGGTCCTCCTGGAGGTCTTCCAGGGAGCGTCGCTTGTGGTCGGGCAGGATCCTGTCGCGAAGCCGGCCGGGCATGGGCATCTGCCCAGTATCCGGACCGGGATCCCCGCGCCGTCGCAGCAACACGACCGCCCCGCCCCGCGGGCCGACGCCGCCACGAGCGTCCGCTCCGTTCCTGGTAGCGGTCACCCGTCCCGGCCGGGGCGGACCTCCTGTCGTGCCAGGGGGGTCGTGGCCCAGCCGTTTTCCAGGAGGGCGAACACCTCGTGCATGGTCCGGGCCGGGTCCTCGCTCGCGCGGACGAGGCTCGGGGCTTCCAGGGCGAAGCGTGCCAAGCCGGTGACGGCGGGGTCTTCCGGGGCGAGCCCGGTGGCCTCGGCGAGGGCGGCGGCCAGTGTCTTCTCGTGACGCGACCACATGCGCCGGGCGTAGTCCCGCAGCGCCGGGGTGGTTTCGACGAGGACGAAAGTGGGGTCGTCGGTCCGCACGGCGGTACGGGCGTGCACCATGTGGTCGCGCAGGGCGTGCAGCACGGGCTGACCGGGGGCCCGGTCGCGTACGGCGGCGACCAGTGCGCTCTCGACGTCCTCGTCCAGGTCGAAGACGAGGGCTTCCTTGCTGGGGAAGTGCTTGAAGAGCGTGCTCAGCGAGACGTCGGCCGCCTCTGCCACCTCGCGCACGCCGACGTCGTCGAAGCCGCGCTCGGTGAACAGCCGCACTGCGGCATCCGCCAGGGCTTGCCTGGTCCGGGCCTTCTTGCGTTCCCGGCGTCCTGTCGTCATCTCGGCCATGCCCCCATCGTAGCCCCTTGAGCTGATTCGATTGCAAAGGCGATCGGCTTGAAAATCGGAGCGGTTGTACTTTTGTGGCGGCTGTGCTTCTGTGATCAGGCACGCCTGACCGGCTCTCAGCCGTCGGCTCCCGGGGCGCGATCCGCATCGGAACGGCTGATCGTCATGCCCGGATCCGGGCGTCAACGTCACGACCAGCACCCTCTTCGACCATCGAACGGAGCGTGACCCTCATGTCCACCACCCCTCGCATCGCAGTCGTCGGCGCAGGCCTGGGCGGCCTCGTCTGCGCTCGCGTCCTCCAGCAGCACGGAGTGCCGGTCACGGTCTTCGAGAGCGAGCCCGACCCCCACTCCCGCTCGCAGGGCGGCACTCTCGACATCGATGAAGCCACCGGCCAGGCAGCCCTGCGCGCAGCCGGACTGCTGGACCGATTCCTCACCCTGTCCCGGCCCGAAGGTCAGGAGTGGCGCCTGTACGACCGCCACGCGACCCTGATGCGCCACGACCGGGCCGGCGCGGACGATCTGAGCAGGCCCGAGATCGACCGCGGCGAGCTGCGCGGGCTCCTGTTGGACTCCCTCGCCCCTGGCACGGTCCGCTGGGGCCACTCGGTGAGGGCCGTCACCCCGCTCCCCCGCGGCATGGCCCGCCTGCACCACGACGGCCACACCGGCGAGGACTTCGACCTGGTCATCGGCGCCGATGGCGCCTGGTCGCGGGTGCGCCCCGCGCTCAGCGACGCCCAACCCTCCTACTCCGGTGTCACGATGGTGGAAGCCCACTTCGACGACGTCGACCACCGGCACCCCGGCATCGCCCAGCTGGTCGGTCGCGGCACCATGTCGGCCAAGGCGGGCCGCCGCAGCCTGGTGCTCCAGCGCAACAGCAACGGACACGTCCGCGCCTACGTCACCTTCCGCGGCCCCCAGGACTGGCACGCCGGCCTCGACCTCGCCGACACCGAATCGGTACGCGCGCGCCTGCTCGCCCAGTACCAGGGCTGGCACGAGCGCCTGCTGGACATCCTGCGCGACAACGAGGGCGGTTTCGTCAACCGGCCCGTGTTCGTCCTTCCGGTTGCCCACTCCTGGCAGCGTGTCCCCGGCATCACCCTGCTCGGCGACGCCGCCCACCTGATGCCGCCCGTCGGCGTCGGCGCCAACCTCGCCCTGCTCGACGGCGCCGAACTCGCCCGAGCCGTCATCGACCACTCCATCGTCGACGAGGCCCTCGATGCCTACGAAAGCGTCATGTTCCCCCGCGCCGCCGACCACGGGAAGGCCGCTCAGCAGATGCTCGCGACGCTGATGCCCGACACCGAATCCGACGCGGCCGCCTTCCCCGACACCCTCTGGCCGGCCACCCCAATCCCTGACCCGGTCCCCACCCGCACCACCGGCGCGGGCAGCCGGTCACAGGATCCGAAAGAGCCGGCCTAGTCCCGGCGGCGTTGGCCCGGGCCCGAGGCCGTGGAGCCGCGCACCACCAGTTCGGGCAGGAAGACGAACTCGCTGTGCGGGGCCGGCGTACCGCCGATCTCCTCCAGCAGGGTCCGGACCGCCGCCTGCCCCATCGCCTGCACGGGCTGGCGGATGGTCGTCAGGGGCGGGTCGGTGAACGCTATGAGCGGGGAGTCGTCGAAGCCGACCACCGACACGTCCTGCGGCACCTTCAGCCCCTGCTGCCGGGCCGCCCGGATCGCGCCGAGCGCCATCATGTCGCTCGCGCACACGACCGCCGTGCAGCCGCGCGAGATCAGCGCGGACGCGGCGGCCTGGCCGCCCTCCAGCGAGTAGAGGGAGTGCTGGATCAGCTCCTCGATCTCGGCCTCGCCGAGTCCGAGCCGCTCCTTCATCCCGAGCCGGAAGCCCTCGATCTTGCGCAGGACCGGCACGAAGCGCTTCGGGCCGACCGCGAGCCCGATGCGGGTGTGCCCGAGCGCGGCGAGGTGCGTGACGGCCAGGACCATCGCGGCCCGGTCGTCGGGGGAGACGAAGGGCGCCTGCACCTTCTCGGAGAACCCGTTGATGAGGACGTACGGAACGCCCTGCCCACGGAGTTGGTCGTACCGGGCCATGTCGGCCGTGGTGTCGGCGTGCAGGCCGGAGACGAAGATGATCCCGGAGACCCCGCGGTCGACCAGCATCTCGGTCAGCTCGTCCTCGGTGGACCCGCCGGGTGTCTGCGTGGCCAGTACCGGCGTGTACCCCTGCCGGGTCAGGGCCTGGCCGATGACCTGGGCGAGCGCCGGGAAGATCGGATTGTCCAGTTCGGGCGTTATCAGACCGACGAGCCCCGCACTGCGCTGGCGCAGCTTCACGGGCCGCTCGTAGCCGAGTACGTCGAGGGCGGCCAGTACGGATTCACGGGTGCCTGCGGCCACACCGGGCTTGCCGTTGAGCACGCGGCTGACTGTGGCTTCGCTGACCCCCGCCTGGGCTGCGATGTCGGCTAGCCGTGCGGTCACGGGATTGGACTGTACCGGTCGGACGTTCACAATGACCACCACGTGCACGAATCCGGGGGAAGCCGGACGGTGCGGCCGTCGGTCTCCACCGGGGCACTGGAGAGTACGGGTCGACCGGGCGCGGGGAGTTCGACCGGGCCGGGGCGGGTGTTGACCGTGCAGGCGAAGCCGGGGCGGGTGAAGAGGAGCACGCCCTCGGGGGCGGACTGCCAGCGCATTCCGGACGGGTACGGACCGTACGGGGCTTCGGCCGGGGCGTCGGCCCCCGGCCCCGGCTCCGGCCCGGTGCCGGCCTCCGGTGCGCCCAGCCCCGGCATCGCCCGGCGCAGTTCCAGCGCGGCGCGGTAGAGCTCCAGCGTGGAGTGCGGGTCGCCGGTCTGCGCGGCGACGCTGAGGCCGCCCCAGCCGGCGGGCTGCGGGAGCCAGCTGCCGGTCGGCCCGAAACCGTACGGGGGCTCCGAGCCGGACCAGGGGAGCGGGACCCGGCACCCGTCGCGCAGCCCGTCCTGCCCTTCCGCCTCCGGCGCGGTCACGGGATCGGGGCCGGCCCCGGTAGGGGGCGTGGCCTCCGGCCGGGTTCCCGGTGCGGGAGCCGTCCCGCCGCGGGGACCGGCTGGGGCGGCGGTCTCCGGATCGGCCGCCGCGCAGGCCGATGCCCACGCGCCGGGCGCGGCCTGCGGCGCAGTCCCGGGCCGGGGTGCGGTTCCGGCCGCGAGGTCCGGTCCGGCGGTCGGCCGTGCCGGGCCCGGCGCGGCGCACGGCTGGCGGCGTCCGCGGCGGAAGGCCGGGTCCTGGCGCACCTGGTCCGGGAGGTCCGCCACCTCCGGGAGGCCGAGCTCCTCGCCCTGGTAGAGGTACGCCGACCCGGGCAGGGCCAGCATCAGCAGGGCGGCGGCCCGGGCGCGGGCCAGGCCGCGGGCCCCGCCGCCGTAGCGCGTCACATGGCGTACGACGTCGTGGTTGGACAGCACCCAGGTGGTCGGGGCGCCGACGGCGGTGGTGGCGGCCAGGGACTCGTCGATGACCGTGCGCATCGCGTCGGGGTCCCACGGGCAGTTCAGGAAGCGGAAGTTGAAGGCCTGGTGCAGTTCGTCGGGGCGCACGTACAGGGCGAGCCGCTCCGAGGTCGGCGCCCAGGCCTCCGCGACCCCGATGCGCCCGCCCCCGTAGGAGTCGAGGAGGCGGCGCCAGGAGCGGTGGATCTCGTGGACCCCGTCCTGGTCGAAGAAGGGGAGCGGCTCGGTGCCGATGAGGGTGGCCTGGGCGCCGCGGCCGATGTCCGGCAGACCCGGGGCCTTGACCATGCCGTGGGCGACGTCGATGCGGAAGCCGTCGATGCCGAGGTCGAGCCAGAAACGGAGGACGGAGGCGAACTCGGCGGCGACCTCCGGGTGGTCCCAGTCGAGGTCCGGCTGCTCGGGGGCGAAGAGGTGCAGGTACCACGCGCCGTCCGTGACCCGGGTCCAGGCGGGGCCGCCGAAGATCGACTCCCAGTCGTTCGGAGGCTCGGCGCCGTCCGGACCCCGCCCGGGGCGGAAGTGGTAGCGCTCGCGGGCCCCCGGATCCCCGGCGAGGGCGGCGCGGAACCACGGGTGCTGTTCGGAGGTGTGGTTCGGGACCACGTCCACGATGACCCGCAGCCCGAGCGCGTGCGCGGCCCGGACCAGCTCGTCGGCGTCGGAGAGGTCCCCGAAGAGCGGGTCGACGGCCCGGTAGTCGGCGACGTCGTAGCCGCCGTCGGCCTGCGGGGAGACGTAGAAGGGGGTGAGCCACACGGCGTCGACGCCGAGGCGGGCGAGGTGGGGGAGGCGGGAGCGGACCCCGCGGAGGTCGCCGATGCCGTCGCCGTCGCTGTCGGCGAAGGAGCGTACGTACACCTGGTAGATGACGGCATCGCGCCACCAGGCACCGCTCGCGGTCGCGTTGCTGGAAGAGCTTGCAAGCTGGACGGCCGTCGAGTCGTGGGTCATATCGGGGTCAACGCGGGTACATGCCCCCTGGTTGCGGGCCCGGGAGGTCGAAGGTGACTCGAACTAACAGCAAGCGGCGGACACCGTACGGACACACGGATGTAACGATCGCCTCCGCTTGCAGAAAGTTTGCGCAAGGTCTTTCGGTCCTCTTTCAGTCTTGTTACGTTCCTGGCAACTCGGGACCGCGAGGGCGCGGCCGGGATCATCGAAGGAGTTCATATGCGGCGTGGCATAGCGGCCACCGCGCTGGTCGCGACCCTGGCGCTCGCGGCGACGGCTTGCGGTGGGGACGACAAGGACGCGGCCGGCGGGACCAAGGCAGGCGGCGAGCTTTCCGGCACGGTCACGTGGTGGGACACCGCGAACGACGCCGAGAAGGCCAGCTTCCAGAAGCTCGCCGAGGCGTTCACCGCCAAGCACCCGAAGGTGACCGTCAAGTACGTCAACGTCCCGTACGGCGACGCGCAGAACAAGGTCAAGAACGCCTTCAGCAGCGGCTCCGACGCGCCTGACGTGATCCGCGCCGACGTCGGCTGGGTCGCCGACTTCGCCTCCCTCGGCTACCTCGACGAGGTCCCGGCGGACATGGCGAAGAAGGTCGACGCCGAGTTCCTCCCGCAGGCCGCGGCCAGCGGAAAGTTCGAGGGCAAGACCTACGCCGTGCCGCAGGTCATCGACACCCTCGGCCTCTTCTACAACAAGAAGATGCTCGCCGACGCCGGCGTCCAGCCCCCCAAGACGCTGGAAGAGGTCAAGACGGCCGCCGCCGCCATCAAGGCGAAGACCGGCAAGGCCGGCCTCTACCTCCGCGGCGACGACTCCTACTGGTTCCTCCCGCTGATCTACGGCGAGGGCGGCGACCTGGTCGACGCGAAGAACAAGACGGTCACCGTCGACAACGAGGCGGGCGTCAAGGCCTTCAAGACCGCCCGCGACCTGGTCGCCTCCGGTGCGGCCGTCACCAACGCCACCGACGGCTACGCCAACATGCAGACGGCCTTCAAGACCGGCGAGGCCGCCATGATGATCAACGGTCCGTGGGCCGTCGCCGACACCTACGCCGGCGACCAGTTCAAGGACAAGGCCAACCTCGGCGTCGCCGCCGTCCCGGCCGGCTCGGCCAAGGCCGGTGCCCCGCAGGGCGGCCACGACCTCGCCGTGTACGCCGGCTCCAAGAACACCGCCGCCGCGCACGCCTTCGTCGAGTACATGACCTCCCAGGAGGTCCAGGTCCAGTCCGCCAAGGAGCTGAGCCTGCTGCCGACCCGTACCGCCGCCTACGAGCAGCCGGACGTCAAGAGCAGCGAGATGGTCCAGTTCTTCAAGCCGGCCGTCGACAAGGCCGTCGAGCGCGCCTGGATCCCGGAGAACGGCTCCCTCTTCGAGCCGCTGAAGGTCGAATACACCAAGGCGATCACCGGGGCGTCGAGCCCGGAGGACGCGGCCAAGTCGGCCGGCGTCGAGTTCCGCAAGATCCTCAAGGGCTGGAAGTAACACAACCATGGCTGCTCACACCAGCCAGTCGGTGGCGAAGGCCGCGGGCGACGACGTCGAGAACGACGTCGCCGCCCGCGGCCGGAGCCGCAGGACTGACAGCGACAGCGGTAACCGTGGCGGTGACCGCGGTGGAAAGGGCGCGTCCGGCTTCCGGCGCGCCGTCGGCACACACTGGTACGCCTGGGCCATGGTCGCCCCGGTGGTGCTCGTCCTCGGCGTGATCATCGGCTGGCCGCTGGTCCGGGGCGTCTACCTGTCGCTGACCGACGCCACCGAGCGCAACGTCTCGCGCACCATCGGCGTCCGGCACATCGAGGCCACGTACGAGTTCGTCGGACTCGACAACTACGTGTCCGTGCTCAGCGACCCGGTGTTCCTGCAGCGGCTGGTGTGGACGGTGGTGTGGACCGTCGCGTGCGTGTCCATCACCTTCACGCTCGGTCTGGTCCTGGCCAACATGCTCAACCGGGACTTCCGGGGCCGCGCCGCCTACCGGATGGCGCTCATCCTGCCCTGGGCCGTCCCCGGCTTCGTCTCCGTCTTCGCCTGGCGGTTCCTCTTCAACCGCGACAACGGCATCCTCAACAAGATCCTCGACGGTGGCGGCATCGCCGCGATCCCGTGGCTCGACGACCCGACCTGGGCCAAGTTCTCGGTCGTCGCCGTCAACGTCTGGCTCGGCGTCCCCTTCATGATGGTCGCCCTGCTCGGCGGCCTGCAGTCGATCCCCGGCGAGCTCTACGAGGCCGCCGAGATGGACGGCGCCAGCTCCTGGCAGCGCTTCCGGCACATCACCCTGCCCGGCCTGCGCTCGGTGAGCATGACGGTGATCCTGCTCTCCACCATCTGGACCTTCAACATGTTCCCGGTGATCTTCCTGCTCACCCGGGGCGGACCCGGCGACTCCACCGAGATCCTGGTGACCCAGGCCTTCCGCGAGGCCTTCATCGCGAGCCCGCGCGACTTCGCCGCCTCCGCGACGTGGGGCGTCCTGATCCTCCTGCTGCTCATGATCTTCGCGCTGGTCTACCGGCGCTCGCTGCGCAAGCAGGGAGAGGTGTGGTGACCATGACCACTGCGAACACCGCCCGCCCCCGGGGCAGCCGTTCCCCGCTCGCCTCCGTCGGCCTGCACGCCACCCTCGTCGTGGCCGCCGTGATCGCCGTCTTCCCGGTGCTGTGGATCCTGCTGACCTCGCTCAAGCCCCCGCAGCACGCGATCACCACGGACTTCGTCAAGGAACCGACCCTCGGCAACTACACGTACCTGCTGGAGTCGAGCCACTTCCTCGACTGGTTCCTGAACTCCGTGCTGGTCGCCGGCGTCACCACCGTCCTCGGTGTCTTCATCGCCGCCACCACCGGATACGCGGTCAGCCGCTTCAAGTTCCCCGGCATGAAGCCGCTCATGTGGACCCTGCTCGTCACGCAGATGTTCCCGATGGCGATCCTCATCGTCCCGCTCTACAACCTCATGGGCGACCTCGGCCTGCTCAACCAGCCGATCGGCCTGATCATCACCTACCTCACCATCGCCGTGCCGTTCTGCGCCTGGATGATGAAGGGCTTCTTCGACGCGATCCCGGTGGAGATCGACGAATCGGGCCGGGTCGACGGGCTCAACCCCTTCGGCACCTTCTGGCGGCTCATCCTGCCCCTCGCCAAGCCCGGCCTCGCGGTCACGGGCTTCTACGCCTTCATCACCGCCTGGGGCGAGGTCGCGTACGCCTCCGCCTTCATGGTCGGGGAGGAGAACCTCACCCTGGCCGGCGGACTGCAGACCTTCGTCACGCAGTACACCTCCAACTGGGGAGCCATGAGCGCCGCCTCGGTCCTCATCGCCATCCCCGCGGCGATCTTCTTCGTCTTCGCCCAGCGTCACCTCGTCGCCGGGATGACGGCAGGCGCGACCAAGGGCTAGGGGGGAGCGTCTTCCGGGCCATGCCGGGCGAACGACCCGACCCGCAAGACACCCCCTCCCACCCTCGCCTGCCCCCTCTCACCCCCGGCCCGATCTCTCCAAGGACACCATGACCCAGCACCTCGCCGACGCGCTCCCCACCTCCACCGGCACGCAGCCCGGCTGGTGGAGAGAAGCGGTGATCTACCAGGTCTATCCGCGCAGCTTCGCCGACTCCAACGGGGACGGCATGGGGGACCTCGAAGGCATCCGCAGCCGCCTGCCCTACCTGAAGGAGCTGGGCGTCGACGCCGTCTGGCTCAGCCCCTTCTACGCCTCCCCGCAGGCCGACGCCGGTTACGACGTCGCCGACTACCGGGCCATCGACCCCATGTTCGGCACCCTGCACGACGCCGACGCCGTGATCCGCGAAGCCCACGGACTGGGCCTGCGCATCATTGTCGACCTCGTCCCGAACCACTGCTCCGACCAGCACGAATGGTTCAAGCAGGCGCTGCGGGAGGGCCCCGGGTCCCGGCTCCGGGAGCGCTTCCACTTCCGCCCCGGCAAGGGGGAGGACGGCGAACTGCCGCCCAACGACTGGGAGTCGATCTTCGGCGGGCCGGCCTGGACCCGGGTCGCGGACGGCGAGTGGTACCTGCACCTCTTCGCGCCCGAGCAGCCCGACTTCAACTGGGAGCACCCGGCCGTCCAGGACGAGTTCCGCTCCATCCTGCGCTTCTGGCTCGACCTCGGCGCCGACGGCTTCCGCGTCGACGTCGCCCACGGCCTGGTCAAGGCGCCCGGCCTGCCCGACCTCGGCGCCCGGGACCAGCTCAAGCTGCTCGGCAACGACGTCATGCCCTTCTTCGACCAGGACGGCGTCCACGAGATCTACCGCTCCTGGCGCCGCATCCTCGACGAGTACGAGGGCGACCGCGTCCTGGTCGCCGAGGCGTGGACCCCGACCGTCGAGCGCACGGCCCGCTACGTCCGCCCCGACGAGATGCACCAGGCGTTCAACTTCCAGTACCTGACCAGCGACTGGGAGGCGACCGCGCTGCGCGAGGTCATCGACGGCTCGCTGGCCGCGATGCGTCCCGTCGGCGCCCCCACCACCTGGGTGCTGTCCAACCACGACGTCACCCGGCACGCCACCCGCTTCGCCAACCCTGCAGGCCTCGGCACCCAGCTGCGCGAGCCCGGCGACCGCGAGCTCGGTCTGCGGCGGGCCCGCGCGGCGAGCCTGCTGATGCTGGCGCTGCCCGGTTCGGCGTACGTCTACCAGGGCGAGGAGCTCGGCCTGCCCGACGTCACCGACCTGCCGGACGAGGTCCGCCAGGACCCGTCGTTCTTCCGCGCGGCGGGACAGGACGGCTTCCGCGACGGCTGCCGGGTCCCCATCCCGTGGTCGGGCACCGAGGCCCCGTACGGATTCGGCACCGGCGGCAGCTGGCTCCCGCAGCCCGCCTCCTGGGCCGAGCTGAGCGTGGAGGCGCAGACCGGCGACCCGTCCTCCACCCTGGAGCTGTACCGGACCGCCCTGCGGCTGCGCCGCGAGCGCCCCGACCTGGGCGCGGGGGAGTCCGTGGACTGGCAGGAAGCCCCGGAGGGCGTGCTGGTCTTCCGCCGCGGGGACTTCCTGTGCGCGGCCAACACCACGGGTGCGGCGGTACCGCTCCCCGTCACCGGCGAGGTGCTGCTGTCCAGCGGCGCCGCGGTCGAGGACGGCGTGCTGCCGGCCGACACCACGGTGTGGTGGCAGGTGACGGCGGGGTGACCTCCGCCCTCCGGCTGACGGACATCGCCGCGCAGGCCCAGGTCAGCGAGGCGACGGTCAGCCGCGTGCTCAACGGCAAGGCGGGCGTCGCGGCCGGCACCCGGCACAAGGTGCTGGCCGCGATGGACCTGCTCGGCTACGAGCGGCCCGTGCGGCTCAAACGCCGCAGCAACGGCCTCGTCGGCCTGCTGATCCCGGAGCTCACCAACCCGATCTTCCCTGCGTTCGCGCAGGTCATCGAGCAGGCCCTGGCCGGGCACGGGTACACGCCGGTGCTGTGCACGCAGACACCCGGCGGGGCCACCGAGGACGAGCTGGTCGAGCAGCTGGAGGAGCGGGGGGTCACCGGCATCGTCTTCCTGTCCGGCCTGCACGCCGACGCCCACGCCGACCCGGCGCGCTACCAGCGCCTCGCCTCCCGCGGGCTGCCGTTCGTGATGATCAACGGCTTCAACGAGCACGTGAACGCCCCCTTCATCTCCCCGGACGACCGGGCGGCCGCCGAGATGGCCGTACGGCATCTGCAGGACCTCGGGCACGAACGGATCGGGCTGGCCATCGGGCCGACCCGGTACGTGCCCTCGGCCCGCAAGGAGCAGGGCTTCCGGTCCGTCGTGCCGGACGCGGAGGCCGAGGGGCGGATCCAGCGCACCCTCTTCACGGTCGAGGGCGGACACGCGGCCGGCATGGCCCTGCTGGACCGCGGCTGCACGGGCATCGTGTGCGGCAGTGACCCGATGGCGCTCGGCGTCATCAGGGCGGCGCGCGAGCGCGGGCTGCGCGTGCCGCAGGACGTGTCGGTGGTCGGCTTCGACGACTCGCCGCTGATCCCGTTCACGGACCCGCCGCTGACGACGGTCCGCCAGCCGGTACGCGCGATGGCGACGGCGGCGGTGGGCGCCCTCCTGGAGGCGGTGTCGGGCACCCCGGTCCAGCGCACGGAGTACGTCTTCCAGCCGGAGCTGGTGGTCCGGGGCTCCACGGCCCAGGTGCCGTAGCCCTTTCCGGGGGCGGGGGTGGGCGACAGCCCGCCCCCGCCTCTTGTTTTCGCGGCCGCGGGGGACGGTCGGGCAGGGGAGGGCGGGAGCGGTGCCGTCAGTGGCCGTGGCCTCCGCCGTGCCCGCCGTCCTGGTCGACGGGCAGGGGGGCGCCGGGGTCGACGATCGTGAACGGGCGCATCAGGTCGTCGTCCTCGTGTTCCAGCAGGTGGCAGTGGTGGACGTACGTCGCGGGGAGCTCGGTCCCGCTGTTCGCGATGCCCGCGATCGGCTCCGTGGGCGGGTTCCAGACGTCGGTGATGATCCTGGTCACGGTCTCCGGATAGGACTTGAAGGTGTCCTTGTAGGACCGGGCCTCGTCCGGGTCCGGCGGGATCGGCGGGCCGGTGAAGTAGTTCGCCAGCACCGGCTTGTCGGCGGCCTTGCGGCCACCGTCGATCCACTTCTCGTAGTCCGCCTGGTAGGCGGCCGCGTCGATGGGCTGCCTGTTCAGCACCTGGAAGTTGACGAGGTGGACGTGCATCGGGTGGGCGTCGTGGTTGGGATTGACGTACTCCCAGATCTCCCTCGTGCCCGCCGTGACGAGGTCCTGGGACGGCTCCATGAAGGGCACCGCGTTGAACGTCATGGTGCTGAAGAGCTTGTGCTGGTACAGCACCCATTCCCGGCGTCGGATCCCCGGTTCCGGCTGGACGGGCACGACGGCGGGCAGCTTCAGCTGCTTGGGCGGTGTCGTCCTGTCCACGCCGGACAGGGGCTTGGTGACCTGGAACTGCATGACCTCGGAGATCTCCGGTCCCAGGCCGGGCACGCCGGGGTAGTGCACCGGTGCGTGGTAGTTCGTCAGCGTGAACTTCGAGCCCATGGGCATCCCGCTGAAGTCGACGATCAGGTCGTAGCGTTCGGCGGGGCCGATCAGGAAGTTCAGCATCTGCAGCGGGGCGCGGAAGCCGCCGTCGGTGCCGATCAGCCAGAACGGAAGGCTGGGCTGGAGCACCACGTCCCGGGGCGGGTCGATCCTCAGCCGCCAGAAGCGCTCGTTCGAGGCGTTGAGGATCCGCAGCCGGTAGCGCCGCGGCTCGACGGCCAGGAAGGGGTAGGCCTTGCCGTTGACGACCGGGGTGTCCTCGCCCTCCTGCTGGGTCATGGTGTAGGCGAGCCTGCCGTCCGGGTGGAAGGTCCGGTCCTGCAGGACGAGGGGGACCTCGAACTCGCCCTGCGGCAGCCCGAGCCGCTCGTCGGCGGGGTCGCGGATGAGGTACAGGCCGGCCAGGCCCGCGTAGACGTTGACGCTGGTCATCCCCATGCCGTGGTCGTGGTACCAGAGCATGGACGAGCGTTCGTGGTTCGTGTACGCGCAGATCGCCTCGTTGCGCTTGACGCGGTCCGGCTCCAGGGTCGTGTACGACTCGGCGTGGATGCCGTCCGGGCTGAACGAGTGCAGCGGCATGCCGTCGGACTGGGGCGGGGTGAAACCGCCGTGCTGGTGCACGACGTTCCACACGTTGACGTCTTCGGGGAAGGGCGGCTCGCTCTTGTACGGAGGCGGGGCGATCGGGGCGAGCTGGGGGTCGCCGCTGCGGATCGCGTCGATCACGAACTGGAAGAGGTGCGTGGTCGGCAGCTTGTTGCGGTACTTGACGACCGTCGGCTGGTCCTTGACCACGCTGATGGTCGGCCCGAGATAACCCATGCCGATCGGCTCGTGCCGGTCCCGCGGGTTCCTGGCCCAGTAGCCCCACACGTCGGCCGGACCGAGGTCCCGGTGGAACTGCCAGGTCCCCGGCCGCATCGTGATCTCGTAGTAGTCGGCCCCCGGGTAGGCAGAGGTGTCCGGGACGGCCGTCTCCGGCGTGGGGAGCGGGTCGACGTACTTCTCCAGCGGAGGCGTCCGCGGGATCGGAGCGTCCGAGGGCGCTGGTTCGTGGCCGTGATGACGGCCGGGGCCGGGATCCGCGTACGCCCGTGCTCCCTGAGCGCTTCCCGCGAGCACGGCCGCACCCCCGACGGCGCCGGCCATGAGGAAGTTCCTGCGCTCGACCATCGTCTTCAGCCTTCCGCCGACGCCGTGTGTCCTTGAAGGCATACAGCGCTGCTCGCGGGGCATGGCCGCAGCGCGCCGCTCGGGTTCGAGAAGCGCTCGTTGGGCCCATCTGGGCAGTGATTGGGCAGGAATTGGGATCGAGCTATTGTCGCCGGTTTAAGCATATCCACCCGGTGTGACCGGCCTTTTCCCCTCCGGCGGGCCGGGCCGGGACGGAACCGTACGCGGCGCGGCAGGCGGGCGGTCCCGGCGGTGAACTCGGCGCTCCGGGGCCGGAGTCCGGGGCTCCCGGCCGACAGGACACGCCTCGGAAACAATTCTGCAATCTCTTGCGCAAACTCTTGCAGGCCTTCTACCTGCCCCCTACGGTCGCTCCAATCCCCACCTCTTCCGCCAGGAGGCCCCCCGCATGCCTGCCAGAGCCGTCAGAGCTGCAACTTTTTGCGCCACCACCGCACTTGCCGCCGCCACCCTCACGGGCCTCGGGCCACAGGCCGCCGCCGCTCCCCCCGGCGAGAAGGACGTCACCGCCGTCCTGTTCGAGTGGCGCTTCGACTCCGTCGCCAAGGCCTGCACCGACTCCCTCGGGCCCGCCGGGTACGGGTACGTGCAGGTGTCGCCGCCGCAGGAGCACGTGCAGGGCGGGCAGTGGTGGACCTCGTACCAGCCCGTCAGTTACAAGATCGCCGGTCGGCTGGGGGACCGGGCCGCCTTCAAGTCCATGATCGACACCTGCCACGCCGCCGGGGTCAAGGTCGTCGTCGACTCCGTCGTCAATCACATGGCCGGACCGGCGGACGCGGGCGCCACTTTCACCGGCACCGGCGGGTCCTCGTACACGAAGTACAGCTATCCGGGGCTCTACTCGGGCGCCGACATGGACGACTGCCGGGCCTCGATCTCGAACTACCAGGACCGGGGCAACGTCCAGAACTGCGAGCTCGTGCAGCTCGCCGACCTGGACACCGGTGAGGACTACGTGCGCGGGCGCATCGCCGGGTACCTGAACGACCTGCTGTCGCTCGGTGTGGACGGCCTGCGGATCGACGCCGCCAAGCACATGCCCGCAGCCGACCTCGCCAACATCAAGTCCCGGCTGACCAAGCCGGGCGTGTACTGGAAGCAGGAGGCGATCCACGGGGCCGGAGAGGCCGTGTCGCCGAGCGAGTACCTGGGGAACGGGGACGTGCAGGAGTTCCGGTACGCCCGGGACCTCAAGCGGGTCTTCCAGAGCGAGAACCTGGCGTACCTGAAGAACTTCGGCGAGGCCTGGGGGTACATGCCCAGCGGCCAGGCCGGGGTCTTCGTCGACAACCACGACACCGAGCGGGGCGGCGACACGCTCAGCTACAAGGACGGGTCCGCTTACACGCTCGCCAGCGTCTTCACCCTGGCCTGGCCGTACGGTTCGCCCGACGTGCACTCCGGCTACGAATGGAGCGACAAGGACGCCGGCCCGCCGGCCGGGGGCACGGTGAACGCCTGTTACTCCGACGGCTGGAAGTGCCAGCACGCCTGGCGGGAGATCTCCTCCATGGTCGGCTTCCGCAACGCCGCCCGGGGCCAGGCCGTCGGCAACTGGTGGGACAACGGCGGCGACCAGATCGCCTTCGGGCGCGGCACCAAGGCGTACGTGGTGATCAACCACGAGGGCTCCGCCCTGACCCGGACCTTCCAGACCTCGCTGCCGGGCGGAGACTACTGCGACGTGCAGAGCGGGCGGACGGTGACCGTCGGCCCGGGCGGGCAGTTCACCGCCACCGTCGCCGCCGGGACGGCTCTCGCCCTGCACGGCGGAGCCCGCACCTGCTCCGGTACCCCGGCGGGGTCCGCCGGGGCCGCTTTCGGCGTCAACGCCACCACCGTTCCCGGGCAGAACATCTACGTCACCGGTGACCGCGCCGAACTCGGCACCTGGAACACCGGCAGCGCCCTGAAGCTCGACCCGGCCGCCTACCCGGTCTGGAAACTCGACGTGACGCTCCCGGCCGGGACCGCGTTCTCGTACAAGTACCTCCGCAAGGACGCCGCCGGCAACGTCACCTGGGAGAGCGGAGCCAACCGCACCGCCACCGTCCCCGCGAGCGGCAGGGTCACGCTGTCCGACACCTGGCGCAGCTGAGCCGCCGCCGCTGCCGTTCCACAGACCAGGGCCGCCCGGCACCATCCCCCCCGCCACGCCGGGCGGCTCTCGACCATGCGACACGTACACAAGGAGACCTGCCTTGATACGCCCTGCCGCAGGAGTGCTCGCCGCCGCCCTGGCCGTGACGCTCCTGCCCGCCCTTCCCGCCGCGGCCGCGACGAGCGCGCCGCCCGCCCCGCCCTCGGACGCGAAACTGGCGGCCGAACCGGCCCGCCACGACCTGACCCGGGAGCAGTTCTATTTCGTGCTTCCGGACCGGTTCGCGAACGGCGACCCGCGCAACGACCGGGGCGGACTGACCGGCTCGCGCCTGGAGACCGGCCTCGACCCCACGGACAAGGGCTTCTACCAGGGCGGTGACCTCAAGGGGCTCACCGACCGGCTCGACTACATCAAGGGGCTCGGCACCACGGCCATCTGGCTGGCGCCGATCTTCAAGAACCAGCCGGTGCAGGGCAAGGGGGCCGACGTCTCCGCCGGCTACCACGGCTACTGGATCACCGACTTCACTCAGGTCGACCCGCACTTCGGGACCAACGCGGACCTGGAGCGGCTGATCGACAAGGCGCACGGGAAGGGGATGAAGGTCTTCTTCGACGTCATCACCAACCACACCGCCGATGTCGTGGACTACCGGGAGGCGTCGTACTCGTACCTGTCGAAGGGGGCGTTCCCCTACCTCGCCAAGGACGGCGTGCCGTTCGACGACAGGACCGTTTCCGAATCAAGAGCGGCCGCCGGGGGGAAGGCCACGTTCCCCAAGGTGGACGGGGAGTCCTTCCCGAGGACCCCGTTCGTGCCCGACGCGAAGAAGAACCTCAAGGTGCCGGGCTGGCTCAACGACCCGACGATGTACCACAACCGCGGTGACTCCACCTTCGCCGGCGAGTCCTCCGACCAGGGCGACTTCTTCGGTCTCGACGACCTGTGGACCGAGCGTCCCGAGGTCGTCGAGGGGATGGAGAAGATCTACGAGAAGTGGGTGCGGGACTTCGACATCGACGGCTTCCGGATCGACACGGTCAAGCACGTCGACACCGGGTTCTGGACGCAGTGGGCGACGGCTCTCGACGCCTACGCCGCCAAGCGGGGCCGGGACGACTTCTTCATGTTCGGCGAGGTCTACTCCGCCGACACCGCCGTCACCTCCCCCTACGTGACCCGCGGCAAGCTCGACGCCACCCTCGACTTCCCGCTCCAGGACGCGATCCGCGCGTACGCCTCCCAGGGCGCGGCGGCCGGCCGGCTGGCCACCGTCCTCGGCGACGACTACCGGTACACCTCCGGCAAGGCCAACGCCTACGAGCAGGTGACCTTCCTCGGCAATCACGACATGGGCCGCTTCGCCACCTTCCTGAAGCAGGACCGGCCGGGGGCCGGGGAGCAGGAGCTGCTGGAGCGCTACCGGCTGGCCAACGAGCTGATGTTCTTCGCCCGGGGCAATCCGGTGATCTACTCCGGTGACGAGCAGGGCTTCACGGGCGCCGGCGGCGACAAGGACGCCCGGCAGCCGCTGTTCGCCACGCAGGTCGCCGACTACCTGGACGACGACCAGCTCGGAACGGCGCGCACACACGCGAGCGATGCCTACGATCCGGGACACCCGCTCTACCGGCAGATCAGTGCTCTCTCGAAGCTGACGAAGGCGCACCCCGCCCTGCGCGACGGAGTCCAGAGCGAACGTCTGACCGACGGCTCCGTCTACGCCTTCGCCCGCACCGACACCAAGACCCGCACCGAGTACCTGGTCGCCGCCAACAACGGCACCGACTCCCGCACCGTCGAGATCGACGCCCCGGCCGGCACCCAGTACCGCACCCTGTACGGCGGCACCGCACTGATCCGCGCCTCGGCGGCCGGCAAGCTCACCGTCCCGGTCCCGGCCCTCGGCTCCGTCGTCCTCCAGGCCGTGACCCCCGCCGCCAAGCCGGCCGTCAAGCCCGCCCTGACCCTCAGGGCCCCGGCCCCCGGCGCCTCCGGCACCGTCGAGCTCTCCGCCGACGTCAGCGGCGGCGGCCTGAACCGCGTCGTCTTCGCCGCCCAGACCGGCAACGAGAAGTGGCAGGTCCTCGGCACCGCCGACCACGCCCCCTACAAGGTCACCCAGCACCTCGACGCGAGGACCCCGGCCGGCACCGCCCTGCGCTACAAGGCCGTCGTCGTCGACTCCGCCGGCCGCACCGCGAGCGCCCTCGCCTCCTCCGCCACCGGCCAGGCCCCGCCCACCGAGATCCCCACCGCCACCCAGCGGGACCACGCGGTCGTCCACTACAACCGCCCCGACGGCGACTACACCAACTGGCGGCTGTACGCCTGGGGCGACCTCGCCGAGGGCGAAGCCACGCCCTGGCCCGCCGGCCACGACTTCACCGGCCGCGACGCCTACGGCGCCTTCGCGTACGTCCGGCTCAAGCCCGGCGCCTCCTCCGTCGGCTACCTCGTCATCGACAAGGACGGCAACAAGGACGTCGCCGCCGACCGCACCATCGACGTGACGAGGACCGGCGAGATCTGGTTGGAGCAGGGCAAGGAACCCGCCCGCACCGACCGCCCCGCCTACCCGCCGCAGGACCAGAACAAGGCCGTACTCCACTACCAGCGCCCCGACGGCGCCTACGACGGCTGGGGCCTGCACGTCTGGACCGGCGCCGCGAACCCCACCGACTGGTCCAAGCCGATCCCGCCCACCCGCACCGACTCCTACGGCGCGGTCTACGAGGTCCCGCTCGCGCCCGGCGCCACCAGCCTCAGCTACATCCTCCACAAGGGCGACGAGAAGGACCTCCCCACCGACCAGTCCCTGGACCTGAAGGCCACCGGCCACGAGGTGTGGATGCTGGGCGGCCAGGAGAAGTACCTCCTGCCGCAGCCCGCCGGATCCGCCGCCGCCCTGGACCTCACCAAGTCCCAGGCCGTCTGGATCGACCGTGACACCCTCGCCTGGAACGCCCCCGCCACCGCCGCCTCCGTACAGCTCCTCGCCTCCCGCGAAGGTGCCGTCAAGGCCGAGAACGGCACCCTGACCGGCCACGCCCAGTGGCTGCGGCTGGGAGCCAGGACCGAGCTGACCGCCGCCCAGAAGCAGAAGTTCCCGCACCTGGCCTCGTACGGGGCCTACCCCGTCGACCCGCGCGACCGCGACCGGGTCCGCGAGGCCCTGCGCGGCCAGCTCGTCGCGAGCGCCCGCGCCGCGAACGGCGCGGTCCTCGCCGCCACCGGCGTCCAGCTCGCCGGCGTCCTCGACGACCTGTACGCGACCACCGCAGCCCTCGGCCCCGTGTTCAAGGACGGCCGTCCCACCCTGTCCGTGTGGGCGCCCACCGCCCAGCAGGTCTCCCTCGAACTCGACGGCCGCAAGGTCGCCATGCGCCGCGACGACGCCACCGGTGTCTGGTCGGTGCGCGGAGAACGCTCCTGGACCGGCAAGCCCTACCGCTTCGACGTGACCGTCTGGGCCCCGAGCACCCGCCAGGTGGTCCGCAACCTCGTCACCGACCCCTACTCCACCGCCCTCACCGCGGACTCCGTCCACAGCCTGGTCGTGGACCTGGCCGACCCGAAGCTCGCCCCGCCCGGCTGGAAGACCCTGCGCAAGCCCGCGCCCGTCCCCTTCACCTCCGCGCAGATCCAGGAACTGCACGTCCGCGACTTCTCCGTCGCCGACCGCACCACCAGCCACCCCGGCCAGTACCTGGCCTTCACCGACACCGCCTCGGCGGGCATGCGGCACCTGCGCGACCTGGCCGCCGCCGGCACCTCGTACGTCCACCTGCTGCCGGCCTTCGACATCGGCACCATCCCGGAGAAGGCCGCCGACCGCACCGAGCCCGCCTGCGACCTCACGGTCTACGCCCCGGACTCGCAGGAACAGCAGGCCTGCGTGGCCGCCGCGGCCGCGAAGGACGCGTACAACTGGGGCTACGACCCGCTGCACTACACCGTTCCCGAGGGCAGCTACGCCAGCGACCCGAACGGCACCGCCCGCACCGTCGAGTTCCGCAGGATGGTCCAGTCCCTGAACGGGGCCGGGCTGCGCACCGTGATGGACGTCGTCTACAACCACACCGTCGCCGCGGGCCAGGCCGACAAGTCGGTCCTCGACCGCATCGTCCCCGGCTACTACCAGCGCCTGCTGGCCGACGGCAGCGTCGCCACCTCCACCTGCTGTGCGAACACCGCCCCCGAGAACGCCATGATGGGGCGCCTGGTCGTCGACTCGATCGTCACCTGGGCGAAGGAGTACAAGGTCGACGGCTTCCGCTTCGACCTGATGGGCCACCACCCCAAGGCCAACATCCTGGCGGTGCGCACGGCTCTCGACGGCCTCACCCTCGCCAAGGACGGCGTCGACGGCAAGAAGATCGTGCTGTACGGGGAGGGCTGGAACTTCGGCGAGATCGCCGACGACGCCCGCTTCGTGCAGGCCACGCAGAAGAACATGGCCGGCACCGGCATCGCCACCTTCTCGGACCGGGCCCGGGACGCCGTCCGCGGCGGCGGCCCCTTCGACGAGGACCCGCGCGTCCAGGGCTTCGCCTCCGGCCTGTTCACCGCCCCGAACGCCTCGCCCGCGAACGGCACCCCCGAACAGCAGAAGGCCCGCCTCCTGCACGCCCAGGACCTGATCAAGGTCGGGCTGTCCGGCAACCTCGCCTCGTACGCCTTCACCGACACCACCGGCCGCCGCGTCCAGGGCTCCGAGGTGGACTACAACGGCGCCCCGGCCGGCTACGCGGCCGCCCCCGGCGACGCCCTCGCCTACGCCGACGCCCATGACAACGAATCCCTCGCCGACGCCCTGACCTACAAGCTCGCGCCCGGCACCAGCCCCCACGACCAGGCCCGCATGCAGGTCCTGGCCATGGCCACGGCCGCGCTCTCGCAGGGCCCGGCCCTCTCCCAGGCGGGCACCGACCTGCTGCGCTCCAAGTCCCTGGACCGCAACTCCTACGACAGCGGCGACTGGTTCAACGCCATCCACTGGGACTGCCGGGACGGCAACGGCTTCGGCCGCGGCCTGCCCCCGGCCGCCGACAACTCCGCGAAGTGGCCCTATGCGAAGCCGCTGCTCACGGGACCGGCGCCCACCTGCACGGACATCGGCGCCACCTCGGCCGCCTACCGCGACCTGCTGAGGATCCGCACCACCGAGCCGGACTTCGCCCTCACCACGACCGGCGCGGTCCAGTCCCGGCTGGCCTTCCCCCTCTCGGGCAAGGACGAGACCCCGGGCGTGATCACCATGACCCTGGGCGACCTCGTGGTCGTCTTCAACGCGGCCCCCACCGGACAGGCACAGCGGGTCCCCGCCCTCGCCGGCACCGCCTACCGGCTCCACCCGGTCCAGGCAGCCGGCTCCGACACCACCGTCAAGCAGTCCGCGTACGACGCGAAGACAGGAGAGTTCACCGTCCCCGCCCGCACCGTCTCGGTCTTCACACGGCGCTGAGCCGGTCCAGCCGCTTCTCCAGCAGGATCACCCCGTAGGTCCTGCCGTCCTTCCCCTGTTTGTTGGGGAGCTCCCCGACCACCCGGTAGCCCGCACCCCGGTAGTACGCGAGCAGCCGGGGGTTGGTGGAGACGCAGTCCAGCCGCGCCCGTTCCCGACCGGTCCGGGCGATCCGGCGCTCGGCGTGTTCGAGCAGCCGCCGCCCGGCCCCCGCGGGGGCCACCTCGCGCGCCACCATCAGCCGGTGCACGTAGCCCGCCACGGGCGGCTGGACACCCCAGGCCTCCTCGTCGGACCACCACAACTCGTAGGCCCCGCACACGCGCCCGTCGGCGTCGCCGGCGAGCCACACCTCGCCCTCGCGCATCTTCGACCGGAAGTGCGCGGCGTCCTTCTCGCCGGGCTTCCACTGATCGATCCCGTGCTTGCGCATCCACCGGGCGGCCTGGTCGTACAGCTGCACCAGCGTGCCGGCGTCCTTCTCCTGGGCCGGCCGGAACAGGATCTCGTCGTCAATGATCACGCGGGCATTATCGATGATCATGGGCGGCCGCCACACCCCGGATTCAGCGCGGATCCGTCACCTCGCCCGGCACCAGCCCGGCGAGCCGCCCGACCAGCTCTCCGAAGGGCCCGTCGGCGGGCTCGTCGGCCAGGATCCGTACGAGGATCCCCGCCATCTCCGCGTCGTACGCGGCACTTACGGCGGCCAGCGCCGCGAAGTCGTGCACCAGCTGCAGTTCGAGCTCGGCCCGCGGGATCCGGCGCCCGTCCAGCCAGATCAGCGCGGTGGACTCGGCGAGCGACACCCAGGACCGCACCACCAGTTCCATGCGGGCGGGCGGACGCTCCAGCCCGATGCCCAGGTGCGTGAGGATCTGCTCGTACGCCGCCTGCCGGACCTCGTCGATCATCGCGTTCGTCCGGCTGCTGCCGACGGCCGGACCGCCGCGCATCAGCGCCGAGAAGCCCGGCCCGTGGTCGTCGACGAAATCGAAGAACCGGCCCATCACCCGCAGCAGGCGCCCGCCGAGCGGCCCCTCCCGGGGCTCCACGAACCGCAGCGCGAGCTCGTCGGCCGCCCGTCGCAGCGCGGCCTCGTACAGGCTCAGTTTGCCCGGAAAGTAGTGGTAGACGAGCGGCCGGGATATCCCCGCGGCCGCCGCGATCTCGTCGATCGACACATCGTCGGGCGAGCGGTTGCTGAACAGCTCCAGGGCAACCCCGATCAGCTGCTGCCGCCGCTCCTCGACACCCATCCTGCGTCGCACCCCGGTTGTCATGCGGACACCCTACTGGGGAGCGTTCACAGGTCCAGGACCAGCCGGTCCTCCTTCGCGCGGGACACGCACAGCAGCATCGAGTCCGCGCGCTCCTGGTCCGTGAGCAGCTCGTCGCGGTGGTCCACGGCGCCCTCCAGGACCCGGTGTTGGCAGGTCCCGCAGAATCCCTGCCCGCAGGAGTACGGGGTGTCCGGCAGCTCCCGGCGCACCGCGGCCAGCGTGCTCTCGTCCGCCGCCACCTCGACGACCCGCCCCGAACGGCGCAGTTCGACCGTGAAGGCCCGCCCCGGACCGGGGCCGTCCGCCGGGGCGAACCGCTCCAGGTGCACCGCCGCCGGATCCGCGGCCGCCGCCATGACGGCCTGCATCAGCGGCTCCGGACCGCAGCAGTAGACCGGTGTGCCCGGCCCGGCCCCGGCGACCGGAGCCAGGTCCGGCAGGCCCATCTCGTCCTCGGGGTGGACCGTGACCCGGTCGCCGTAGGCAGCGAGCTCGTCCAGGAAGGGCATCGAGCCGAGGGAGCGGCCCCCGTAGAGGAGGGTCCAGTCGGCGCCCGCCGCCGTGGCGGCCCGCAGCATCGGCAGGATCGGCGTGATGCCGATGCCGCCCGCGACGAAGACGTACGAGACCGCGGGGACCAGCTCGAAACGGTTGCGCGGCGGGCGCAGCACCAGCTCGGCGCCCTCGACCAGCTGCGCGTGGGCCTCGCGGGAGCCGCCCCGGCCGTCCTCGACCAGCCGGATCGCGATCGTGTACCGGCCGTCGTCCGCCGGGTCGCCGCACAGCGAGTACTGGCGGACGAGCCCCGAGGGCAGGGTGACGTCCACGTGCGCGCCCGGGGTCCACGCCGGGAGGTCGGGGGATTCCAGGGTCAGCCGCAGCACGCCCTGCGCGGGCTCCGTACGGGAGACGATCAGCGCCCGCAGCGCGCGGCGCGGGGAGTGGCCCGAGACCGGTGTCTCCAGGGCCGGCAGCGGCCAGAGCGGCGAGTCGCCGATGCGGCGCCCCAGCGCACGCCTGGTCACCCAGGCCGCGCCCAGGGCGGCCGTGACCGCGAGGGCGCGCCTCATGCCCGCACCCCGCCGTTCGCGCCGGGGGAGGCGGCGAGATAGGCCACCGCCTGGGCCGTCGATCCCTCCTGCGAGGGGTGGTAGGTGCGGGAGAGGTACTTCGGGATGGACTTCAGCATCGCCCCCGTGGAGGGGAGCACCCCCTGCTGCCCGGCCACGAAGAACTTCCCGAAGGAGGCCTTGCCGTCGACCAGGTGTGGGTCGTTCTCCATGAAGAACCGCACCCCGCGCTGCCACAGGAACACCAGGGCCGAGAAGGCGGTCGCCCAGGTCCGGGCCCGGCGGCGGTAGCCGCCGTCGACGTGCATGAAGAGGTCGAAGGCCACCGAGCGGTGCTCGACCTCCTCCGCCCCGTGCCAGCGCAGCAGGTCCAGCATGGTGGGGTCGGCTCCCCGCTGGTCCAGCGCGTCGGCGTTCAGCACCCAGTCGCCCAGGAACGCCGTGTAGTGCTCGATCGCCGCGATCATCGCGACCCGTTCCATCAGCCACCAGCGGGCGGCCCGGCCCGGCGGGAGGGTCCGGTCGCCGAGGAGCTTCTCGAACAGCCAGTCCACCTGCGCGGTGTAGGGAGTCGGGTCCAGTCCGAGCCGCTTCAGGTGCGGGAGCACGTCGTCGTGCGCGGAAGCGTGCATGGCCTCCTGGCCGATGAACCCGACGACGTCCGCCCGCAGTTGCTCGTCCTCGATGTACGGGAGCACCTGCTTGTAGACGTGTACGAACCAGCGCTCGCCGGCGGGAAGCAGCAGGTGCAGCACATTGATCATGTGCCCGGCGAAGGGGTCGCCGGGCAGCCAGTGGAGCGGGGTGTCCTCCCAGCCGAAGGACACGTTCCGGGGCCTCAGGTCCACGTGTTCCGACGCCACGGGGACGGGCGCGAGCGGCGTATTAGACATGGCGTCAATGTACTGATGGGTAGGTGGGAGGAGAAGCCCCCTGCGCGGACTTCTCCGACATGACACCGCCCGGGCGCTCGCGCACCCGGGCAGTGTCGGTACCGACGTCCCGCCGGCTACCGCTTGATGTGGCCGGTCGACAGCGCCCACTCGCGGTTGAGGGTGCCCAGCGGGATCTTGCGCTCGAAGAGGGGCGTGCCGAACAGCGACAGCTGGAGCTGGAGGTTCCCGCTCAGGTCGAAGCCGCCGTACAGCGCCCAGGCGCCCTCCAGGGAGGTCTTGCCGTCGCTGGACGCCGTCGCCTTGACGTCTCCCTCGCCGCGCACGTACGGGGAGAAGTCCGCGGTGACGCCGACGGCCCCGTAGAGGCCGACGGAGGCCTCGGCGCCGATCGCGCCCTTGACCTTCCCGGCGGCGGTGACGCTCGCCCGGACCGGCGTGCTCTGCACGTTCGAGGCGCTCACCGGGGTCCAGCCCTTGCCCGCGGCGTAGCTGCCGCCGACCTTGAAGTCACCCTTGACGTCCTGCTGGACCTCGACGGTCACGCGGCCGTCGGCCTCCACCTGGATGTAGCAGGTCAGGTCGAGGTTGACGACGACCGGCACCGGGCCGACCTGGATGACGGGCGAGCTGTGCAGCTTGGCGAACGGGATCCGCTTGGGCGCTCCGGTGCTCGCGGCGGCGCGGCCCTGGAGCTTCCACTGCGAGGACCAGTCGCCGCTCATGCCGAGGAAGGCGCCGCGCGGACCGGGGGCGCCGCCGGCGCTGCCGTCGTACGCGAACTCGACCTGCGGGGCGAGCTGGACGAACCCGGACACCGAGGCGCCGGCCGAGGCGGGGGCGTCCGGCGCCGTGTCGACGGAGGCGTTGACGTCGAGCCGCAGGTTGCCGAGCGGCAGCTTCGCGCCCTCGGGGCCGAAGGTCAGACCCGGGCCCTTGGCCCAGGAGAAGGTGACGCCCTTCGTCAGGGGTTCCACGGTGACCGCGGCCGGGTCGACGGGGACCTTGCCGTCGGCCTTGTCGTCGCCCAGGACGGCGGCCAGCGTGGTGGGGGCGGTCTTGACCTCGGTGCCCCGGTCGGTCTTGCCGACGACCTCGGTGACCTTGGCGAGCAGGCCCGCGGGGGCGCCGGGGGCCGGAGCGCTGGCGATGACGTCGCCCACCGCCACGGGCTTGTCGGCCTCGGGGGACTTGCCGGCCTCCGGCGACTTGCCCGTCCCAGGGGCCTTGCCCGTCCCGGACGGCTTGCCGGGGGTGGGTGAACCGGCCGGCTGCGGAGTGGACTTGGCGATGACGGCCCGGCCGCTGGCCTTGTCGTAGGAGGCGACCTTCAGCGTGGACTGCTCGGTCTTGCCCTTCCCGTCGGCCCGGGCCACGGCCGCCGGGGTGGACGTCCCCTGCGGGGCCGCGGCCACGTCGAGCTGCTGCGAGGTGCCGTCGGACGAGGGGGTGACGGCGGCGGGGGCGGCCGGTCCGTCGGCGCCGGTGTGAGGGGTCGAGCCGCAGCCGGTGGCGGTGAGGGCCAGGGCGGTCAGGCCGGGTATGAGGAGGCGTCGGGTGAGCGTGCGCACGTGGGGTGACTTCCAGGTGGGGGAGGGGTGTTGGGGTTACCGCTTGGTAACCGGAATCAGATCATGCCATGTGTCCACGGCGACCGTCATGTCCGGATCCCGCCAACTACCCGCCCGTTCCTGACGGTTGAAGCTTCACCCACCCACGTGCGAGGACACCCCCTAGCGCAGCACGCCCGCCTTCGTCCCGTCCGTCAGCTTGCCCGACAGGTCCACCTGTGCACCCGCCGGCGCCTTCACCGCCAGCCGGTTGCCGTGCGCCGATCCGCTCACCCCGCCGCCCGACACCGACAGCGAGGCGAACTGCGCACTGCCCGCCGCCAGCACGTACCACTGGCCGGCCCGCGACTTCCACAGCACGCCCGCCAGCACCCGCGGCTCCCGCGGCCCGCAGGCCGCCGATCCCTCGGAGCGGGCCGCCTGCGCCGCCATCGGGGCACCCGGAGCCAGGAACTGCGCCTGCACCCGGTCGGCCGACCCCTGCCAGGTCTCGGCCCGCGTGCAGAGCCAGGCCGCCGTCCCGTCGCCCTCCGGCAGCGGCTGCTTCGCGTACGTCCACGCGTTGACCGTGCGGACCCCGTGCGAGCGGACCGCCGGCAGCAGACAGGCGATCCTCGACCAGTCCCCGAGCTCCGCGGCCTCCGTCACGTCACGCTCGGCGCCCGGCGCACCCGACGTCAGCCGGGCCGGGGTCAGTTCACCGAGGTCGGTGATCAGCCGGGTGGCGCCGTCGCCCGTCAACGCCAGCGCGTTCCAGCTCGTACAGCTGCCGGCCGGGGCCGGACCCGCCACCGGCGGGGTCACCCCGTCCGGTCCCGTCTTCAGCGCCACCACGGGGGCGGCGGGCTTGAGCAGGTCCCGCAGCGCGGTGCCGGTGACCCAGGGCGCGGTGAGATAGCGGACGTTGCCGTCGACCCGGCTGAGCACCAGCGCGGTGGCGGTCTCCGCCGAAGCGCCGTCGGTCCGGGCGAAGTCCAGGGCGGCGCCCGCGGTCCCGGTCCGCGGTTCGGCGTAGCGCACCACGCGCAGGCCGTCGTACATCAGGACCACGACGGCCTGGTCCACGGCGCCCGCGAACAGCAGCTGCGCCGGTCCCATCGGCGGCCCGGCCGGTGTGCCCGCAGTGGCCGAGGTGACCACCGAGGCGCCCGGCCGGGCCCACACGGCCAGCGCCCGGCGCAGCAGCTCGGTGTCGCCGGCCCGGTCGCCGCGCGCGGGCCAGGTGGAGAAGTCCGTACGGGACGACGTGCGCCAGAGGGCGGGCGCCGCCCGCACCAGCTTCGCGGGATCCAGGGCCTGCTCGGCCGCGGCGTTGCGCGCATAGAGCGGGGCGGCGGCCCCGTCCGAGCCCCAGCCCCCGCCGGGCAGCGCGAGCAGCGCCCCGCACACGGCGAGGGCGGCCCCGGCGGCCAGCGCCGCCCGCCCGAGACGCCGCCGCCGCAGCAGGTCGGTGGGCCGGGCCTGGAGCACGCACGGGTCGAACTCGGGGGAGGCGAACAGGGCGTCGTTCGCCGGATCCCCGGACTCCCGGGCCGCGGCGGCCGGATCCGGCACCCCGGCCTCGTCGAGCACCCGGAGCACCTCGGGCTCGGACAGCCGCTCCAGTGCCCGCAGCACGCAGGCGGCCCGGCCCGGCCCGTCGAGGGTGGCCAGCCACTGGTCGAGGGCCAGCTCCTCGGCGCCGCCCGAGCGGGGGAACAACCGCAGCCCCCACACCTGGGGGAGCACCGGTGGGAGCTGGGCCCGCCGCGGCAGCGCCCGGAAGGTCAGCGGGATCCCCGCCTCCAGGGCCGCGCGCAGCACGCGCAGCCGGACGTACGCGTACCCGGAGTCCTCCGCCCCGTCCCGCTGCCCCGGCACCCCGCCCCGCACGGCGGCCGCGGCCGCCGCCGAGTCCCGCCGCCCGCGCGGCAGTGCCCGCTGGACCAGGGAGTGCGCGGTGAGCACCCGCCGGTTGCGGCCGAGGGCCGGCGGCAGCACCAGATAGGCCAGCCGCACCAGCCGGGGATAGTGCTCGACGATGGCTGCCTCGGCCTGCTCGACGTCCGGCGGCACGGGAGACACGGGAGGCATGGGGCGGGTGGCGGTATCCGGCGCAGTCACGTTCAGCAGAACGAGCGAATCGTCGGATGGTCACCGGGTGCGGGGCGCCGGGCCCCGGCGTCGGAGGGCGGTCCCGGGGTGCCGGATCAGACCACCAGACGGGCGCGCAGCGCCTCGACCGTCTCGTCGGAGACACCGAGCCCCTCGCGCACGTACTTCTCCATGGATCCGTACCGCGTCTCCACCTCGTCCAGGGCCGCCTGCAGGTAGGAGGGGAAGACACCGATCAGCGCGAGCGCGATGTCCGGGTCGCCGCCGGCCGCGGTGAAGCCCTCGATCATCGGGGCGAAGGCCCGCTTCACCGCCGGATTGACGGACAGGTATTCGGCCATCAGCGTCTCGTCGTCCGCGCCCAGCAGCGCCAGGATGACCGTCGCGCCCCAGCCCGTCCGGTCCTTGCCGGCCGTGCAGTGGAACAGCAGCGGGCCCGAGGCGGCGTCGGCGGCCTCGGTCAGCAGCATGCGGTACGCGGCCTGAGCGGAGCCGGAGTTCACGAAGGACCGGTAGGTGTCGGCGAACAGCGCCTGCGCCCGGCCGCCGCCCAGGTGCTTCTCGGCCACGGCAGGGTCGGACAGCAGGTCCTTCAGCTGGGCGGCGGGCACCTGGGCGGAGTTCAGCTTGTCGGCGAGGACGTCGCCGACGAGGGCCCGGGCCCCGGCGGGTATCCGGTCGGGGTGGTCGGCGCGCTCGGCGTCGGTGCGGAAGTCGATGACGGTACGCAGGCCCAGCGCGGCCACCACCGGGTCGGCGTCGAGGTCGAGCCGGTCGAGCTGGCCGGAGCGCAGGACCAGGCCGGGGCGGACGGTGCGGCCGCCGGGGAGCGGGGTGCCGCCGAGGTCGCGGAGGTTGGCGACGGTGGTGGACGGGGTGGCGGTCATCGTGGCAGCTCCTGCTGGGTGTGGTTCATGTAATTTTCCGATGCTTTGCCCCGGAAAGGCAATCGAAGGCCAGGGAGACCCCGATGCCCACCCCGAGCGCGGCCAGGTGCCCGGCGTCCGTGAAGGTCCGCCCCCGCCGGACCAGCGGCGCCGCCGCGAGCGCGAGCAGCCCCACCCGTGCGGCCGTACGGACCGCCCCCCGCGGCAGGGCCGAGGTCAGCGAGCCGAGCACGGTGTTGAACCCGTAGCTCGTCCCCACGTCCACCGCGCGCCGCGTGCGCGGGTCGGCGGTCCTGCGCAGGGCCCCGTAGACGAGGAGGGTCGCCGCGGCGTGCCCGAACAGGAACACCGCGGCCGTCCACCAGGCTCCGTAGGCGTACTCGGCGTAGCCGAGGACCGCGACGAGCAGCAGCGCGTAGGGCAGGGGCATGGGCTCCTCGACGACGAGAGCGCTGCTCAGCAGCGTCTCCCAGCGGCCGGAGGCGAGATTGTCGACGTTCGTCGAGCAGTCCCGGAGCAGTCGCTCCCGCTCGGCCGCGCCGGTGCGCTCCAGGGCGTAGGCCCCGAGCTGCACCCCGCCGGCGTACACCGCTCCCCACGGAATCGGATTCATCTGCTCATGATCGGATAAGCCCCTGGCGGGAACCACGGCGCCCCGTGCGAACATGTCCCGGCCATGTTCGAATCATTCGCGCCGATGCGCGCCACCCGAGCCGCGATGTTCGCGGCGATGTGTGTCGCTTTGGGCGCGACGGGGCACTCGGTCATGTCCGGAGCGGACATCCCCCTGTTCGGCCTTCTGGGTGCCTTCGCGGTGACCTGTGGGCTCGCCTGGCTCGCCGCCGGGCGGCGGCGGGGCCCCGTGGGCATCACCGCCGCGGTGCTCTCCGTACAGGGCGTACTGCACCTGGTCTTCTCGGGAAGCGTGGCCGCGAAGCCGTTCGCCGCGCCCCTCCCGACGCACGGCCACCACCCCGGGTCGACCGCGGACGCGGGCGCGATGGCCGCCGAAGCCCCCGGCATGGCGGACGTGGCCGACATGGCCCACACGGCCGGCACCGCCGGGATGGCGGGCATGAACGGCATGAGCGGCATGGCCGGCCACGGCGGAGCCGGGATGATCGCCGCCCACGTGCTCGCCGGGCTGCTCTGCGCCGCCTGGCTCGCCCGCGGCGAGGCAGCCGTCTTCCGGCTGGCCCGCGTCCTGGCCGCCGCCGCGCTGCACGCGGCCCGGCCGCTCGCCCGCGCGCTCGCACTGGTCCGGGCCCGGGTGGCCGCCCCTCCGGCGCCGCCCGTCCTCCCCGCCCGGAACGAACGGCCGCGCCGCCTGCGCGGAGCCGTGCACGCCCATGCCGTGGTGCGCCGCGGGCCGCCCGGACGCGCTCCGCTCCCGCGTTCCACGGCCCCCGGACGGCCTGCCCACGCCTGACCTGGCGAAGCGGTGAGACCTGGGGCCCGAGTCCCCATGCCTTCACCAACCCCTAGGATCCCCATGTCTCTTGACGAGGCTCAAGACGTCCGCACCCCGGACGCCGAACCGGCCCCGACGGCCAAGAACCGCGGCGGCAGCTGGGCCGCCGTACGGCCGCTGCTCCTGCGCATGCACTTCTACGCGGGGCTGCTCGTCGCCCCGCTGATCTTCCTCGCCGCCGCCACCGGGCTGCTCTACGCCGCCTCCTGGCAGGCCGAGGCGATCATCTACTCCGACGAGCTGACCGTCTCCCGCGTCGGGGAGAGCGCCCTGCCGCTCAGCGCCCAGGTCGACGCGGCCAAGGGGGCCGCCCCCGCGGGCGAGGTCGTGTCCGTGTGGCCGGCCCCCGACGCCGAGGCCACCACCCGGGTGATCATGGAGAGCCCGGGTCTTCCGGAGGGCGAGACCCTCACCGTCTTCGTCGACCCGTACACGGCCGAGGTGCGCGGGCAGCTCGCCACCGTCGGCGACGCGCTGCCGCTGCGGGCCTGGCTGAGCGAGTTCCACTCCAGCCTCCAACTGGGTGAGTTCGGCCGGAACTACAGCGAGCTCGCCGCGAGCTGGATGTGGGTCGTCGCCCTCGGCGGACTCGCCCTATGGCTGGGCCGCCGCCGCAAGCGCAGGTCGCAGCTGGTCCTCCCGGACCGCAAGGCGACCGGCCGGCGCCGCACCCTGTCCTGGCACGGAGCCGTCGGCCTGTGGGCCGTCGCCGGACTCGTCGTGCTCTCCGCGACCGGCCTGACCTGGTCGAAGTACGCCGGCGAGAACATCGGGCAGCTCCAGGACCGCCTCGGCGGGGCCACCCCCGCCGTCTCCGCGCAGCTCGGCGCCGGGGCGGACGGCGGTTCCGACGAGCACGCCGGGCACACCATGCCCGACGGCACGCAGATGGCCCCGCCGCCCGCGCCCACCACCGACGTCGGCATCGACAAGGCCGTGGACGCCGCCCGGGCCGCGGGCGTCACCGAGGCGCTCCGCGTGACCCTGCCCGCCAAGGGCAAGGGCTACGTCGTCAAGGAGCAGGACAAACTGGTGCCGGTGCACCTGGACTCGGTCGCCGTCGACCCCGCGGACGCCCGCGTCATGGACGAACTGCGCTTCGCCGACTATCCGGTCCTCGCCCAGATGACCCGCTTCGGCATCGACCTCCACATGGGCACGACCTTCGGTCTCGCCAACCAGATCGCGCTGGCCGCGCTCGCCGTCGCCGTGATGTTCCTCGTCTTCTGGGGCTACCGCATGTGGTGGCTGCGCCGGCCGACGAAGGACCGCAAGCTGTCCGTCGGCCGTGCGCAGCCGCGCGGTGCCTGGCGCAAGCTCCCGGTGACCGTGCTGCTGCCGCTGGCCGCGGTGACGGCCGTGATCGGCTGGTTCGTCCCGCTGCTCGGGATCAGCCTCGTCGTCTTCCTCGCGGTCGACGTCCTGCTGGGCGTCGTCGCGGGCCGCAGGGCCGCGGCCGCGTAGCAGCCGGGTGGCGCCCGGCCGGTCGCCGTCACGAACGAGGCGGGCCCGCACTCCCCCGGGGAGTGCGGGCCCGCCGTCGTCGGATCAACCGGAAGCTCAGGGTGCGTACTTGTAGCCGACCCGGCGCACCGTCTGGATCGTGGCACGGTGGGAGGCGCCCAGCTTGCGGCGCAGACGGGCGATGTGGACGTCCACGGTCCGGCCGTCGCCGACGTGCCCGTAGCCCCAGACCGTGGTGACCAGCTGGTCCCGGCTGTGCACCCGGTGCGGGTGCTGCACCAGGTGGGCCAGCAGCTCGAACTCCAGGTACGTCAGGTCGAGCGGCCGGCCGCCGACCTCGGCGGTGCGCCGCGCCGAGTCGATCCGGACCAGGCCGTCGCCGGGGCCGGCCGGAGCCGGGGCGGCCGGGGCCGGCGGGACCGCGGCGGCCACCGCCTGCGGGGCGAAGGCGATCGGAGGCTGCTGGTCGGCCGGTACGAGCACCAGGTAGCCGACCATCGGCGGCTGGCCGGGCAGCGTCGGCAGGGTGTGCTGGGGCGCGGGCAGCCAGGTGGCGCCCGGAGGCAGGAAGTCCACGACCCGGGACACCTCGTCCCGGTCGACGGACCGGAGACGGTGGCGCGGACTGGGCGGATAGGTCAGGGGAGTGGTCGCAGCGGTGGCGGCGGAGGAGAGGGAGCGGGTGTTCGCCATGAGTGGTCAGCTCTTTCACGCGGAGTGGTCGGCAGGAGACGTGCGTACGTCGTCGATGTCGATACCGCGCAGACCGAAGGCCTCGGAGAAGGTCAGGTGGGTGATCCCGGAGGCTTTAGAGGGCCGGCGCGTTCTTCGCGCGGCAACACTCCCGGTCGTAATCGTGATCCTGACGGGACGGCCAGAAAGGCTCGAGGTCGCTGCGACCTGACGAGGTGTGCGAATGGCTGGCCATGGCCCCATTCAAGCAGATGTCATGTCCCCGGGGCAGGCCCCGTCTCAGCTTGTGGATGGACATCTCACATTGCGAGTTCACGACCCTATCAATCCTGGACAAAAGACCCCTCAGGGGAGGTCGAGTCGCCGCCAACGCGGCCCGACGTCCCAGCCCTTCTCCTGGCGGGCCCAGCGCGCCATGACCTCCACCACCTCGCCCGCCGCGGGCAGGTACGCCTGGAAGTGCCGGTCGCCGGACCCGTCCCGGTGCTCCAACTGGTAGTCGCCGCCCTCGTCGTGCCAGACCTGTATGTAGACGTCCGGGTCCTCGACGATCCGCTCGACGACGAGGAAGCGGTCGCCGTCCGCGCCGATGCGCTCCACGAGCTCGGACAACGCGCCGAGCGCGGGGCGTTCGTAGGACTCGCCGCGCTCCGTCTGGATCCTGATCGCCAACATGCCCCTACCGTCGCACGCGCCACTGACAACGCCCGCCGGCCCCGGAGGGTGCGGCGGGCGCTGTCACCGGACCGGTCGTCAGACCAGGCCGTCCTTCTCCAGGCCGGCGCAGCAGGTGTCCGTGATGAGGCGGGTCACCACGTACGGGTCCACGTTCGCGTTCGGACGGCGGTCCTCGATGTAGCCCTTGCCGTCCTTCTCCACCTGCCACGGGATGCGGACCGAGGCGCCGCGGTCCGAGACCCCGTAGCTGAACTCGTTCCAGGGGGCGGTCTCGTGCAGGCCCGTCAGGCGCTCGTCGATGCCGGCGCCGTAGTTCTTCACGTGGTCGAGCGGCTTGCTGCCCTCGCCCAGCGCCTCGCACGCGGAGATGATCGCGCGGTAGTCCTCGCGCATCGCCTTCGTGGAGAAGTTGGTGTGCGCGCCCGCACCGTTCCAGTCGCCCTTGACCGGCTTCGGGTTCAGCGTCGCGGAGACGTTGAAGTCCTCGGCGGTGCGGTAGAGCAGCCAGCGCGCGATCCACAGCTGGTCCGAGACCTCCAGCGGACCGACGGGGCCGACCTGGAACTCCCACTGGCCGGGCATGACCTCGGCGTTGATGCCGGAGATGCTCAGGCCCGCCGCGAGGCAGTGGTCCAGGTGCTTCTCGACGATGTCGCGGCCGAAGATCTCGTCCGAGCCGACACCGCAGTAGTAGCCGCCCTGCGCGGCCGGGAAGCCGCCCACCGGGAAGCCGAGCGGACGGATGCCGTCGAAGAAGGTGTACTCCTGCTCGATGCCGAAGATCGGCTCCTGGCCCGCGAACTTCTCGGCGACCGGACGCAGCAGCGCGCGGGTGTTCGACTCGTGCGGAGTCATGTCGATGTTCAGGACCTCGCACAGGACGAGGACGTCGTCGCCGCCGCGGATCGGGTCCGGGCAGGAGAAGACCGGGTTGAGCACCCGGTCGGAGGCGTGGCCCTCGGCCTGGTTCGTGCTCGATCCGTCGAAGCCCCAGATCGGCAGCTCGGCGCCGTCCGCGAGGATCTTCGTCTTGGAGCGAAGCTTCGCCGTCGGCTCGGTGCCGTCGATCCAGATGTACTCAGCCTTGTAGCTCACGGGCCCCATCCTCAGACTCTGCGGGTGCTGCTGGTCGCTGCTTCATCGCTGCGGTGATGACCGCAGCGTGCCCGCCTGCGATTTCTCTTCCGTTGCCCGTGTGTGAACCCCGTGTTACCGAGGTTTGCGCCGCAGGTCGGGCGGGCTGTGCGGGTTGGTGGCGGCACGCCCGTCCGGGTGGGGCAGACTGGCCGCGTGAGCCTTTCGTCTGATGTGAACGCCGCAGGACCTGCCGCCGCACCTGTCGCCGAAGGGGACTCCGGTCAGGCCCCCGCAGGCCGCCGCCCCCGGGTCGGGCTGCTGGGTACCGGCCCCTGGGCGCACCGCACCCACGCCCCCGCCCTCGCCGCGCACGCCGGCTCGGACTTCGCGGGCGTGTGGGGCCGCCGGCCCGAGGCCGCGGCCGGGCTGGCGCACGAGTACGGCGTGAAGGTGTACGAAGACCCCGACGAGCTGTTCGCCGAGTGTGACGCCGTGGCCTTCGCCCTGCCGCCCGACGTGCAGGCCCCCATGGCCGTCCGCGCCGCCGCCGCCGGATGCCACCTGCTCCTCGACAAGCCCGTCGCCACCACCGTGGAGGACGCCCGCGCCGTCGCCGAAGCGGTCACGCGCCACCAGGTCGCCTCCGTCGTCTTCCTCACCCTGCGCTTCGCCGAGCCCACCGCGGGCTGGGTCGAGGAACAGGCCGCACGCTCCGGCTGGTTCACGGCCGCGGCCCACTGGCTCGGCGCCGTCTTCCCGCCCGACGGCACGCCCAGCGCCTACGCCGACTCGCCCTGGCGCAAGGCCAAGGGCGGACTGTGGGACGTCGGTCCGCACGCGCTGTCCGTCCTGATCCCGGTCCTCGGCGAGGTCACCGCGATCAGCGCGACCCGCGGCCCGTCCGACGTGGTCCAGCTGGCACTGCGGCACGCGTCCGGCGCGGCCAGCACCGCCGTGCTCAGCCTGGGCGCGCCGCGCGCGGCCGCCGGGGTGGGGCTGGAGCTGCGCGGCACCGAGGGCGTGCACGAACTGCCCGGCTGGAGCGACGTGCCGGGTGCCTACGGACGCGCCCTGGACGCGCTGCTCACCGCGGCCCGCACGGGGGTTCCGGATCCGCGCGGGGCGGAGTTCGGGGCCCGGCTGACGGAGATCCTGGCCGAGGCTGAGGCGCAGCTCCCTACTTGATGAGGGCGTTGGCCACGATGATGGCGAGGCCGATGGTGGCATCGGCCAGGCCGATCAGCAGGGCCCGCACGAGCCGGTGACCGACCCGGAGCGCCGTGAGCGAGCCCCAGCCGAACAGCAGGGCGGTGTTCAGGCCGAGTCCGCCGGCCGTCACCTCGTAGGCGTCCCAGTCGCCGAGCCCGGCGGCGGTCAGCAGCAGGACGGTGGGAAGGGTGGCCACGACCAGGGGCCACTCGTTCCACAGGGCCCTGGCCAGGATCTGCCAGCGGTGCCCCCCGGCCCCCTCCCGGTGGGAGGCCATGTGGTGCGCGTAGCCGTGCGCGAGCCCGGCCGTGGCCGCCGTCACCAGGACCCAGCTCGCGTCGTAGAAGGGGGTGAAGTCCTCGCCCTCCTGGTTCAGTGCGGCCATCAGGGCGCTGGCCAGGACCGTCCCGTAGACCCCGCCGAACATCCAGTCGGCGTGCCGGTGGGACGGGTGGGACGGGCGGGTGGTCAGGCTCGCTTCCTGCGGCTGCTGCTCGGTCACGGATGGGTCCTTAAAGTGCGGTATGTCCTCTTTCGGTGCTCCGGCCACCCTACGAGAACGGCGTGTGGGGGCGTTGTGAAGAAGCCCGCTCACCGCCCGCCGCCCGGCGGGTCACCTCCGCCAGGACGTCCAGGGCCTGGGTGAAGGCCGAGTCCGGGGGAGCCGCGTAGCCGACGACCAGCCCCTCGCGGGGCGGTGTCCGGTCGGCGGGGTGCCGGTAGGAGGAGAGGCCGTCCAGGGCCAGCCCCGCGGCGCGGGCCGCCGAGAGCGCCCGGGCCTCGCGACCCGGCGGGAGCTCCACCACGGCGTGGAGCCCGGCCGAGATGCCCGTGACCCGGACCTCCGGGACGCGTGCGGCCAGCACGGAGACCAGCTGGTCGCGGCGGCGCCGGTAGCGCAGGCGCATCCGCCGCACGTGCCGGTCGTACGCCCCGCACTCGATGAAGTCGGCGAGTGCCAGCTGGTCCAGCGCGCTCGCCCAGGACTCCCGCCGCCCCTTCGCCGCCAGCACCTGCCCGACCAGGGGGTCCGGGAGGACCAGCCAGCCCAGGCGGAGCGCGGGGGAGAGGCTCTTGCTGAGCGAACCCGCGTAGACCACGTGCCCGGGGGCCAGTCCCTGAACCGCCCCGACCGGTTTGCGGTCGTACCTGAACTCTCCGTCGTAGTCGTCCTCCACGATCAGGCCCCCGGCGCTGCGGGCCCACTCCACGGCCGCCGCCCGCCGGGCCGGCAGCAGGGCGCACCCGGTGGGGAACTGGTGCGCCGGAGTGAGCAGTAACGTACGGGCCCGGGAGGGGATTTCGCCGGTCCGGGCGCCGTCCTCGTCGACCGCGACGGGATGCGGGCGGACCCCGGCGGCCTCCAGGATGCCGTGGTGGAAGGGGAGCCCGTACGCCTCGACGGCCCAGTCCCGGGGCCGCAGGGACGCGAGGAGCCGCAGTCCGTTGGCGAAGCCGGAGCAGATCACGATGTTCTCGGGCCCGCAGCGCACGCCCCGCGCCCGGGACAGGTAACCGGCCAGGGCCCGCCGCAGTTCGGGGCGGCCCTGCGGATCGCCCGGCCCGAAGGCCTCGGTGGGCGCCCCGGTCAGGGCCCGGCGGGCGCTGACGGCCCACGCGGCGCGCGGGAAGGAGGCGGGGTCGGGCTTGCCCTGGAGCAGGTCGTGGCGGGGACGGTCGGGCGCGGGCCCGGCCGGGGCGACCGGCGCGCCGGTGGTCGCGACCCCCTCGGCGACCCGGGTGCCGGAACCCTGCCGGGCCGTGAACCAGCCCTCGGCGACCAGCTCGGCGTACGCGTCGGCGACGGCGTTGCGGGCCAGCCCGAGGTCGGCGGCCAGCGTCCGGTACGGCGGCAGCAGGGTCCCGCCGGCCAGTCGGCCGCTGCGCACCGCGCTGCGCAGGGCATGGGCGAGGGCGGTCCGCCGGGCGCCCCCGGCGGGGAGTTCCAGGTGCAGGTCGCAGCCGCCGGGACCCTGGCCGGAGGTGGTCACGGGCGCGGCTCCGTGGTGAAGACGGCATGGGTGGCCGTCAGGAAGCGGCGTACGGTCTCCCGTTCGGCGGGGTCGAAGGAGCCGAGCACCTGGAGCACCCCGTCGATCAGCGGCCCGAAGAACTCCCGGCCCAGCCGGATCGCCGCCGGCTCCACGCGCAGCAGGATCCTGCGCCGGTCGTGGCCGTCGCGGATCCGTGCCACGTGGCCGAGCCGTTCGAGCCGGTCGATCACGGCGGTGGTCCCGGCGGAGTTGAGGCCGAGCCGGGCGCCGAGCAGCCCGGCGGTGGCCGGTTCGTCCGCGCGGGCCGCGTCGAGCAGGCAGATCAGGGCGCGTACGTCGGTGGGGTGCATGCCGTTGCGGGCCGCGAAGTCGGCCTGGCGCAGGCCGAAGTCGACGGCCACCGCGCGCAGGAGGTGCACCAGCCGAAGGTCGTCGGGTTCCCCGGTTCCCGGTTCCCGGTGGTCCGGGTTCCCGCTGTCGTCCACATCGCCCCCTGGCGGAATCTCTCGCTGAGCGAGATTATCGCCTGGCGAGATGTCGGGTGCAGGTTTTTCGGTCGAGGCCTCGGCGAGGCCCGTACGAGGGAAGGGAGCGGCACATGCCCGGGACGTCCGGCTTCCGCGCCGCCTACGACGCCGCGCTCGCCCGGTGGCCCGGCCCCGTCGAGGCCGTCGACCTGGCCACCCCGTACGGGGTCACCCGCGTCAACCGCTGCGGTCCGGCCGGCGCGCCGCCGCTGGTGCTGCTGCCCGGCGGCGGGTCCACCTCCACCGTGTGGGGCGCCTGCGTCGCCGCCGGGGCCGCCCGCACCCACCGGGTGCACGCCGTTGACCTGGTGGGGGAGCCGGGGCTCAGCGTTCCGGCACCCGGCCGGGCGATCCGGACCACCGGGGACCTGGTCGGCTGGCTCGACGCGGTGCTGGACGGGGCGCTCGACGGGGCGCTCGACGGGGCGCTCGACGGGGCGCTCGACGGGCTGGGCCCGCCCGGGCCGGTCACCCTCGCCGGGCACTCGTACGGGGCCTGGATCGCCGCGCACTACGCCGCTCGGCGCCCGGCCCGGCTCGGCCGCCTGGTGCTGCTCGACCCGACCCAGGTCTTCGCGGGCCTGCGTCCCGGCTACGTACTGCGCGCGCTGCCCATGCTGGTGCGGCCCACCCCGGAGCGGATCCGCTCCTTCCTCGACTGGGAGACCCGCGGGGCCGTGCTCGACCCGGCCTGGCTGCGCCTGCAGGAGCAGAGCGCCGGCTTCCGCACCGTCCGGCCGGTCACCGGGCCGCGCCCCGACCTGGCCGGACTCGCGCAGCCCCCGGGCGCGGGCCCGGAGGTCGACGTCCTGTTCGCCGGGCTCGCCCGCTGCCACGACTCCGGCCGTGCGGCCCGGGCGGCGCGCGGGGCACTGCCGGGCGCGCGTGTCGACGTACTGCCCGGGATCGCGCACCACGCGCTGCCGCTGACGGCCGCCGCGGAGCTCGCCCGGCGCGTCTTCTAGACCGCCCGCGTCGCCGCTGGGACGTCTAGGCCTTGCGGGACAGGGCCTCGCGGACGGCCTCCTCGGAGCGGCCCACCACGGCCGTGCCGTCCTCGGCGGTGATGATCGGGCGCTGGATGAGCTTCGGGTGGGCGGCCAGGTGGGCGATCCAGAGCCCGCGCGCCGCGTCGGTCTCCTCGCGCGGCAGGTCCCGTACGCCCGTTTCGCCGGCCAGTGGGTCGGAGGTGCGCGTGATGTCCCACGGCTCCAGCCCGAGACGGCCGAGCACCTCGCGGATCTCGTCCTCGGAGGGCACGTCCTCCAGGTAGCGGCGCACCGTGTAGTCGGCGCCCTCCGCGTCCAGCAGGGCCAGGGCGCTGCGGCACTTGGAACAGGCGGGATTGATCCAGATCTCCATGGCGCCAACCCTATCCAGGGCCGTCTGGCCAGGGTCTTCTGTCAGTGGTCCCCGGTAAAATCGAGGAAGAACGACAGGAAGCCAACTACCGTTTGGGAGGCTGTAGATGGCCACTGCCACCACCGTCCAGCACGTCAAGAAGAAGCCGCTGCCCGCGGGGCTGCCCCGCGAGTGGTACGAGAGCCACAACCGCCGTCTGAAGGCGATGCGGCTGGCGATATCCCTGCTCGACTCGGGGACGTACGACGCCCGCCGTGCCACCAACCGGAAGATCCGGACCATGGCCGTCAGGACGGGGATCCACCGGCCGTCGAACGTCACCTGCAAGATGGTGCGCGCGTTCATCACGGAGTCGTAGGCGCCTCGGGGCTCCGGCGTGAGGCGCCAGGCGCCAGGCGTCGGCCGTAGGTTTCCGGCCGGCCGTCGCGCATGACAGGGGTCCCGGCCGGCCGAGCGCGGCCGGCCGGGACCGCCCGGCCTAAGCCGCCGGCTCCCGTCCGTCCAGGGACAGCAGCAGCAGGGCCACGTCGTCGTTCGGGCCGCCCTTCGTGAAGGCGGCCAGGTCCCGCCACACCGCCCCGACCAGGCCCGCCGGGTCCCGGGTCAGTACGGGCACCCGGGCGGCCAGCGGGTAGAAGTGCCCCGTCGCGTCGCGGGCCTCGGTCACGCCGTCGGTGTGCAGCAGCAGCTGGTCCCCGGGCAGCACCGCGAGCTCCGTCACCACCGGCGGGGCCGGGCCGGCGAGCCCCAGGCCCAGGGGCGGCCCCGGCTCGACGATCACTTCCTCCACCGCCGATCCGCGTACCCGCAGGGCCGACGGATGGCCGCACGACACGATCCGTACGACGTCCAGCCCGGGCGGGAACTCCAGCAGCACGGCCGTGGCGAACAGCTCCGGATGCTCGACCGACGCGGCCGCCGCGTCAGCCACCAGCCGCCGGTCCAGCCGGGCCACGACCGCCCCGAGACCCGCGTCGTCGATCACGGCCTCGCGGAAGGCCCCGAGCAGCGCCCCCACCGTGGCGACCGCCGCCAGCCCGTGCCCCTGGACGTCGCCGACCAGCGCCCGCACCCCGTGCGGCCCGGCCCGTACGTCGTACAGGTCACCGCCGACCAGCGTGCCGCGCTGCGCCGCCCGGTACAGGCCCGAGCAGCGCACCGGACCCACCCGTTCCGGCACCGGGGGGAGAACCGCGAGCTGGGCCGCCTCGGCCACCGTCCGTACGCTGACCAGCTGCGCGTCCCGGCGCTGGCGGACCCACGCGATCACCACGCTGAGGATCCCGACGGCGGCCACCGTGGCCAGGTCAGTGCTGCGGGCATGGCCCACGCCGAGGTCCGGCAGCCCCAGCAGCAGCAGGACGATCGCGGCGAAGGCCGCCGTCCCCGCCGCCCCGTAGGCGAAGGCGGCCACCGGGGGCAGGCCCGCCAGGAAGAACCCGAGCTCCGCGCCCGGGGTCAGCGCCTGGGCGAGGACCAGCGCCACCAGGGCCGCCGCGGGTGCGATCCGGGCCCAGCGCGGCGGCGGTTCCCCGCGCAGCCCGCCCGGCTCCTCGCGTCGGCGTCTCACCCCTCCACCCTGGTACGGGGGCCGGGCCCGCGCACCCCGGACCCGCCCCGCCGGGTGGCCCCGGGGGCCCCGGGCCGCGACAGTGGGGGCGTGACGGCAAGCGACGGCACGGGCGAACGGCCCGGAAAAGCGCACATCGAGGCGCACGGCGAGGGCGCCGGCCCGCAGAGCGGGGAGATCAGCACGCGGCTCAACTGGCTGCGTGCGGGTGTGCTCGGCGCCAACGACGGGATCATCTCCACCGCGGGCCTGGTGGTCGGCGTGGCGGGGTCCACCACCGAGCGCTCGGCGATCCTGGCGGCGGGCGTCGCCGGGCTGCTGGCGGGCTCGCTGTCGATGGCGGCGGGGGAGTACGTCTCCGTCAGCTCCCAGCGGGACTCCGAGCGGGCCGCGCTCGACCTGGAACGCCGGGAACTGGCCGAGGAGCCGGAGGCGGAGCTGGCGGAACTCACCGACCTGCTCGCCGAGCGGGGGCTCAGCCGGGAGGTGGCGCGGGAGGCCGCCGAGCAGCTGACGGAGCGGGACGCGCTGCGGGCCCATGCCCGCGTCGAGCTCGGGATCAACCCCGACGAGCTCGCCAACCCGTGGCACGCGGCCTTCGCCAGCCTCGTCGCGTTCACGGTGGGGGCGCTGCTGCCGCTGCTGGCGATCATCCTGCCGGGGCCGTCGCAGCGGGTGCCGGTGACGGTGGCGGCGGTGCTGGCGGCGCTGACGCTGTGCGGGGTGATCAGTGCGCGGCTGGGCGGGGCGCCGTTGCCGAGGGCGGTCGCCCGCAACGTCCTGGGTGGCGCCCTCGCCATGGCGGTCACCTACACGGTGGGCACCTGGCTGGGCACCACCGCCTGACCCGGACCCCGCGCCTCAAACGCCGGCGGGGCTTGATTTTGCCGCCGCCGGCCTTTGGGCGCGGCAGTGCGGGAAAATCAGCCCCGCCGACGCTTGAGGCGCGGGCGCGGAGCGCCGTGCAGTGACGCCCGTCAGGGCGCGCCCGTCCGACGACGGACGACGACGCGCCCCGAACCGGCCGAGCACAGCGCAGCGGCCCGGCAGGATGGGGGCATGCGCATTGCTGTCACCGGGTCGACCGGGCTCATCGGAAGTGCACTCGTACAGTCCCTGCGGTCGGACGGGCACGAGGTGGTGCGGTTCGTGCGGCGGGAGCCCACCGGCGCGGACCAGGCGCGGTGGGATCCGGCGCGCGGGTACGTGGACCCGGCCGGGCTGGCCGGGTGCGGGGCCGTCGTGCACCTGGCCGGGGCCGGGGTCGGGGACCACCGGTGGACGGCCGCGTACAAGAGAGAGATCCGCGACAGCCGGGTACTCGGCACGGCGGCGCTCGCGCACGCCCTCGCCGCCCTCGACGAGCCGCCCGCCGTCCTGGTCAGCGGTTCGGCCGTCGGGTACTACGGGGACACCGGTGACCGGGCCGTCGACGAGAGCGCCCCGGCCGGGCAGGGGTTCCTGCCCTCGGTCTGCGTGGAGTGGGAGGCGGCCGCCGCCCCGGCCCAGGAGGCCGGGATCCGGACCGCGTTCGCCCGTACCGGACTGGTCGTCGCCCGTGAGGGCGGGGCCTGGGGGCGGATGTTCCCGATCTTCCGCGCCGGCATCGGCGGCCGGCTCGGCAACGGCCGCCAGTACTGGTCGTACATCTCCCTCCGGGACGAGATCGCGGCCCTGCGCCACATCATCGACACCCCGGGCCTGTCCGGCCCGGTCAACCTGACCGCCCCGGAGCCGCTGACCAACCGCCAGGTCACCGAGGCCATGGCCCGGGTGCTGCGCCGACCCGCGCTGCTGCCCGTACCGGCGGTGGCCCTGCGGGTCGTCCTCGGGGAGTTCTCCGAGGACGTGCTGGGCAGTCAGCGGGCCCGGCCCGCCCGGCTGCTGGAGTCCGGCTTCGTCTTCCGTGACCCCGGCATCGAGCAGGCGCTCCGCGCCGCGCTCTGAGATCCGCGTGCGACCACCGTGCGACCGTTTGTGACCCACATGCGACCGCTGTGCGACCGGAGTTGACCGCAATACCCGGCCGAACTCGGGTTCCCCGTGAGCCGGTTGGGGGAAGGAGGATTCCCACACAGCCGCGCCGACCTCGGGGAGGGGCACGTGCTCAGCAGCGCACACCATGCCGCACACCATGCGGACGTCGTCATCGTAGGAGCCGGGGTCTCAGGACTCGCGGCAGCGCAGCACCTGATCGCGGCCGGAGTCACGGTCACCGTCCTGGAAGCCGCGGACGACCCCGGAGGGCGGATGGCCACCGAGTCCGCCGACGGGTTCCGGCTGGACCGGATCGGCCAGCTGCTCAACACCTCGTACCCGGAGCTCGAACGCACCCCCGGCCTGCGGGCCCTGACCCTGCGCCCCTTCACCCCGGGCGTCCTCGTCCACACCGACGGGAAACAGCTGCGGGTCGGGGTCCTCACCCCGGCCCGGGCCCTGGCCAGCGGCTCCCTCGACCAGGCCCGGATCGGCGCCGCCCTCGGGCGGCTCGCCACCCTGCCCGAGGAGAAGCTGCTCGCCCGGCCCGAACGCACCGCGCACGCCGCCCTGCGCTCCCGAGGGCTGCCGGCGCGCACCCTGAACGGGGCGCTCCGCCCGCTGCTCGCCGCCCTGCTGCGCGACCCGGAGCTCACCACCTCCAGCCGGGTCGCCGACCTCGCCCTGCGCACCTTCGCCCGCGGCCGCCTCGCCGTGCCCGAGGGCGGCGCGGCGGCGCTGCCCGACCTGCTCGCCGCCGGACTGCCGCCCGGCACCGTACGGACCGGGGTCCGGGTCCGGTCGGTGGCGACCAACCTGGTCACCACCGAGGAGCACGGCGACTTCCGCTGCCGTTCCGTCCTCCTGGCCACCGGGGCCCGTGCCGCGGCCGGGCTCCTGCCCGGGCTGCGCGTGCCCGCCTTCCACGAGGTCACCGTCCTGCACCACGCCACCACCGGACCCCTGTTCCGGGACGGTTCGCTGCTGCTGGACGGCGATCCCAAGTGGCCCGTCTCCCACACGGCGGTGATGAGCGCGGTCGACCCGACCCGGGCCCCGGCCGGCCGGAGCCTGGTCACCACCACCGTGCTCGGCCCGCCACCGCCCGTGCGCACGGTCGCGGCCCGGCTGGCCCGGCTCTACGACACCCCCACCCGCGAGTGGGAGCTGCTGGCCGTCCACCACACCCCGGAGGCGGTCCCGGCGATGCCCCCGCCGCACGACATGCAGCGTCCCGTACGGGTGCTGGCCGGGCTGTACGTGTGCGGCGACCACCGCGACACGAACACCGTCCAGGGGGCCCTGCACTCGGCCCGGCGCGCCGTCGGCGCCGTCCTGCGCGACTTCGGAATCCCGCTCCCGGTCGCGCCGGAGCCCGCCCTGCCGGTGGCGGCCTGAGAACCACCGCCGACACAGGGGTCCCGGTCCTCCCGCCAGGGGACCGGGGCCCCCGTCGTCTGCCGGGTGGCCGCCCGGCCCGTCAGGACAGGGCGGCCACCCGGTCCCGGTAGGTCCGCACGGCCGAGGCCTCCCGGTACGGCTCCAGCCGCCGCTCGAAGTCCCGTACGTACTCCACCGCCCGCACCGACCGCATCTCCATCGCCTGCTGCGCCGCCTCCGCGCCCAGCGCGCACGCCTGGTCCAGCTCGCCCAGCCCCAGCCGGGCCGTGGCCAGCACCACCCGGCAGAACAGCCGGGAGCGCGCGTACGCCGGTCCCCGCAGCTGCAGCGACCGCTCCGCGTGCTGCGCCGAGGCCCGGTACTGCTGGAGGTCCCGGTGACAGTGCCCGAACTCGTCGGCCAGCTGCGCCTCGTCGTAGAACCGGGCCCAGTGCGGGACGTCGTCCCCCGGCCGGGCCGCGCCCAGCGCCCGCTCGGCCCGCACCAGCGAGGCGGTCGCCGCGCGGACCTCGCCGAGCACCGCGTGTCCGCGCGCCTCCGCCGAGTGGAGCAGCGCCTGCACCACGGGCGGCGGGCCGGAGCCCACGCCCTGCTGGGCCACCCGGGCCAGCTGCACGGCCTCGCGGCCGTGGCCGAGGTAGACCGCCTGCCGGCTCATGGTGACCAGGACGTACGAGCCGTAGGGCCGGTCCCCGGCCGCCTGCGCGAGCCGCAGCGCCTGCACGAAGTACCGCTGGGCGAGCCCGTGCGCGGCGATGTCGTACGAGGTCCAGCCCGCGAGCCGGGTCAGATCGGCGGCGGCCGAGAACAGCCGCCGCCCGGTGGTCTCCCCGTAGGTCCCGCGGAGCATCGGTTCCGCCTCGTGCTCCAGATAGCGCACCAGGGCCTGCCGGGCGTGCCCGCCGCCGTAGGCCTGGTCCAGGGTCCGGAACAGCTCGCTCACCGATCTCAGCGCCGCGATGTCCCCGGCGGTCACGCGCTGCCCGGGGCCGCGGTCGATCTGCCGCTGGCGGGGCACCGAGGCCCGCCCCTGCAGCGGAACGCGGGCCGCTGCGGGTTCCGCGCCCCGCCCGACCCGCTCGTCGGCCCGCCCGATCAGCCAGTCCCGGCTGGGCACGACCAGCCCGGCCGGAGTGAATGCGATCTTCCGGAGCTCGGCGTGCGAGCCGGAGTCCTTGCGCCACAGCCCGCTCGCGATGTCCACGGCCTCTTCCGGGGTGGCCGCGAACTCCAGCCCCGCGTACACGGGCGCACAGGCGTCCAGACCCAGGTCCTGGGCGGAGAGGCGGCGCCCGAGGCGGCGGGTGAAGACCTCGGCGATCAGCGCGGGGGTGGTCCCGCGGGGCTGCTGCCCGCGCAGCCACCGGGTCACGGAGGTCTTGTCGTACCGCAGGTCGAGACCGTGCTCCAGGCCGAGCTGGTCGACGCGGCGGGCGAGACCGGCATTGGAGAACCCGGCTTCCGCGATCAGCGCCGCGAGCTGCCGGTTGGGGACGCGCTGGGCAGGTCGTTCCGTCATCGGCTCCACGGTTTCCGTACGTGACGGACCGGGGTCCCGGCCCTGTGAACGGCGTGAATGTAGCGGCGAACTTCGCCGACACCGCCCTCTCTGCCCCACATTCATCCGATCGTGTGCAGAATGCGTAGGGTCCTTTACGGACCGGCTCATTCCGCCACCGGCGCCTCCGCCCGCGTACGCTGCGGCCCATGACCCCTCGGCCCCACGGTCCGGACCTCCCCGGGGAGCGGTCCGACCCCACCGCCCCGCTGCCCCCGCCCGAGCTGACCGAGGCGGAGTGCCGGCGCTGCGGCACGTACATCGCGGGGCTCGACGGCCGGTACGCGTGCGGGGTGTGCGGCTGGGTCAACGACCACTCGGAGGGCCACCGGCGGCTGCCGCGCGCGGACGAGGACCCGGACCGGCCGGCGCGGGCACGGCGCCGGCCGAAGCAGCCGCCGGGGCGCGGACCGGAGCCCGGACCGCAGCCCGGACCGGAGCCCGGACCGGGGCACTGAAGGGGCTCGCACGGGTCGCCGTACCCTTGGCCGGTGAGGTACGTGCACACAGCAGGTTCAACGAGGAGGCGCTGCCGTGGCTGAGCTTGGGTTTGTCCATCTGGGCTTCGGGCCGGAATCCGTCGAGTACACCCGGGCCTGGGAAGAGCAGCGCAGGGTGCACGCGGCCCGCTTCGCGGACGAGATCGAGGACACCTGCCTGCTGGTGGAGCACCTGCCGGTCTACACGGCGGGCCGGCGCACGGACCCCAGCGAGCGCCCGCTCGACGGCACCCCCGTCGTCGACGTGGACCGCGGCGGCAAGATCACCTGGCACGGCCCGGGCCAGCTCGTCGGCTACCCGATCATGAAGCTGCCCCGCCCGGTGGACGTCGTCGCACACGTCCGCCGCCTCGAAGAGGCCCTGATCCGGACCGCCGCCGAGTTCGGCCTGGAGACCACCCGGGTCGAGGGCCGCTCCGGCGTCTGGGTCCTGGGCGACCCCGTCGAGGAGCGCCCGAAGATCGGCGGCCTCTCGCTGGAGTTCGACCCCCGGCTGCACGACGAGGAGTTCGACGCCCGGCTGAACGGCCCCGAGTACGCCCCGTCCAACGCCGGCCAGCGCCGCGAGGACCGCAAGCTCGCCGCCATAGGCATCCGCGTCGCCAAGGGCGTCACGATGCACGGCTTCGCGATCAACGTGAACCCGGACAGCACCTGGTTCGACCGGATCATCCCCTGCGGGATCCGGGACGCCGGTGTGACCTCGCTCTCGTACGAACTGGGCCGTGAGGTCACCATCGCCGAGGTGCTCCCGGTGGCCGAACGGCACCTGAGGGACGTACTGGAGCACGCGGAGCCGAGGCCCCGGGAGACAGCGGCCGCGGCGGGCTCCTAGTCCCCGGGAATGAGACCGGCCACCCGCAGGTTGGCCGACGTAAGAGCGTATGAAATTACGGGCGTACCCTGGTGGGCGCCCGAACAATCGAAGTCACAGGGAGCCGGTCGTGTCCGCAGTCGCACCCGACGGACGCAAGATGCTGCGCCTGGAGGTCCGTAACGCCCAGACCCCCATCGAGCGCAAGCCCGAGTGGATCAAGACCCGGGCGAAGATGGGCCCCGAGTACACCAAGATGCAGGCCCTGGTGAAGGGCGAAGGACTGCACACGGTGTGCCAGGAAGCCGGCTGTCCGAACATCTACGAATGCTGGGAGGACCGCGAGGCCACCTTCCTCATCGGAGGTGACCAGTGCACCCGGCGCTGTGACTTCTGCCAGATCGACACGGGCAAGCCCGAGGCGCTGGACCGGGACGAGCCGCGGCGCGTCGGCGAGTCCGTGGTCACGATGGACCTGAACTACGCCACCATCACGGGCGTCGCGCGCGACGACCTGGCCGACGGCGGCGCCTGGCTGTACGCGGAGACCGTGCGCCAGATCCACCAGCAGACGGCGGGCCGCGAGAGCGGCCACACCAAGGTCGAGCTGCTGGCCCCCGACTTCAACGCGGTCCCGGAGCTGCTGGAGGAGGTCTTCGCCTCCCGCCCCGAGGTCTTCGCGCACAACGTCGAGACCGTGCCCCGGATCTTCAAGCGGATCCGCCCCGGCTTCCGCTACGAGCGCTCGCTGGACGTGATCCGGCAGGCCCGTGCCTACGGCCTGGTGACCAAGTCGAACCTGATCCTCGGCATGGGCGAGGAGCGCGAGGAGGTCTCGCAGGCTCTGAAGGAGCTGCACGAGGCCGGCTGCGAGCTCATCACCATCACCCAGTACCTGCGGCCCTCGCCGCGGCACCACCCCGTCGAGCGCTGGGTGAAGCCGGCCGAGTTCGTCGAGCTGGCGAAGGAGGCCGAGGAGATCGGCTTCTCCGGTGTGATGTCCGGCCCCCTGGTCCGGTCCTCGTACCGCGCGGGTCGTCTCTACCAGCAGGCGATGGAGAAGCGCGCGAGCGTGTGAAGTCGCGCACAAAGCGTTACTAGTGGGTAACACCGCATCGACGCGGCCCCTAGGCTCTTTCCAGAGGAGGAGTCCGGCGGGCCGCGTCAGTGTTTGCAACGTGTCCATCACATTTGACCGACCGGTCACGCCCTGGTAACACCAGTCAGTGACGCTTGGTCCACGCACCGCACACACCGCTCGCCTCCCGCCGGGGCGGGCATCGTGAAAGGGATCGACACCATGCAGGCCGCGCACGTACGCGCCATTGCCATCCCGACCCTCTCCGACGCCTTCCGGGGCGTCGAGTCCCTGCTGATGAGCGGGGCCCGCCGCAACGCCTGGACGGCGGTCCTGGAGGACCGCAAGAGGGCCAAGGACCGGGTCGAAACCGAACACGTACTTGAGGCCGCGGCTACCCGAACCCCGCAGGCCACGTAAACTTCGCTGTATGGCGAGGAAGTCAAACGCAGAGACTGCTGCGAACCCCGGGCGACTGAAGCAGATCGCCCTGACGTACAAGATGACGCGCAAGGCGGACCCGAAGGTCGGTCTGATCGTCGCCGGCGTGGGCATCGTCGTTTTCGGTGTCTTTCTCGCGATCGGCTTCCTGGTCGAGCACGAGATCTACCTGGGCGTCCTGGGATTCCTGGTGGCGTTCCTCGCGATGGCGATCGTCTTCGGGCGTCGGGCCGAGCGAGCCGCCTTCGGGCAGATGGAAGGACAGCCGGGAGCGGCCGCGGCCGTGCTGGACAACGTGGGACGGGGCTGGACGACCACCCCCGCCATCGCGATGACCCGCCAGCAGGACATCGTCCACCGGGCCGTCGGCAAGGCCGGCGTCGTACTGATCGCCGAGGGCAACCCGAACCGGGTGAAGCCGCTGCTCGCGAACGAGAAGAAGAAGCTGGCCCGGATCATGCCGGACGTGCCGGTGCACGACTTCATCGTGGGTACGGGCGAGGGCGAGGTGCCGCTCAAGAAGGTGCGCACCACCCTGCTCAAGCTGCCGCGGGTGCTGGCCGGACCGCAGATCACCGAGGTCAACGACAAGCTGCGCGCCATGGGTGATCTCATGAGCAACATGCCGCTGCCGAAGGGCCCCATGCCGAAGGGCATGAAGATGCCGCGCGGCGGAAAGATGCGCTGAGCGGGTCACCTGATTTTCGTATACGACACAGGGGTGCCCCCCGAGCCTGCGGGCTCGGGGGGCACCCCTGTGTCGTGCGCGTGGTCCGCGGTGCGGTCCCGGGCGGTCCCTGGGCCGTCCCCGGGGGCCTGCCCGGCCCGGCGGTCCTAGATGCGGACCTGGACGGCGCGGGCCAGCCGGTCGTGCAGGCCGCGGCCGTCGCGGTCCCAGATCAGCGCCGGGATGACGAGGGCCAGCAGCAGCGTGCGCAGGACCACCCGGACGGCGCCGAGGCGGCCACCGGACTCCGACATCACCCGGAGGCCCAGGATCCGCTTGCCGGGGGTGAAGCCCACGGTGCCGACCGTCAGGATGGTGAGGGCCACGAAGAGCCCGAGGGTCCAGTTGCCCGCCGCGGCCAGGTCGCCGCCGGTGATCAGCCCGTAGGCAATCAGCTGGCAGCCGATCCAGTCGATGGCGACGGCGCCGAGCCGACGCCCGAAGCGCGCCACGGAGCCGGGCCCCTGCTGGGGCAGACCGAGCCGCTGACCCGGATAGCCGAAGTCGACACCCATCTCCTCGGCGGCCGCGCGGGGGCCGGAGAGCCAGGATCCGATTGCCTGTCTGTTGTCCACCCGAACACGGTACCCGTGGCGCCGCGAGGCCCTCCGGCCGGACCCTGGTTAACTTGTGCGAAACAAATGGGTCATGCTTGGGAAATCCCGTCTGCTTATGGTCGGGTCAGCGTGCGGCACCGCACTGACGCGCCACGAGCTATAAAGCCCGACCCTGCCCCGGGGCCGGGAGTAGGAGGAGTTGGATGTTCAAGAACGCCGACGAAGTGAAGCAGTACATCGAGGAGAACGACGTCAAGTTCGTCGACGTCCGCTTCTGCGACCTGCCTGGTGTGATGCAGCACTTCACCATCCCGGCGCGAGCGTTCGACCCGGCGGAGGAGCTCGCCTTCGACGGATCCTCGATCCGCGGCTTCCAGGCGATCCACGAGTCCGACATGGCGCTGCGTGCCGACATCACCACCGCGCGTCTGGACCCGTTCCGCAAGGACAAGACGCTCAACATCAACTTCTTCATCCACGACCCGATCACGGGTGAGGCCTACAGCCGCGACCCGCGCAACATCGCGAAGAAGGCCGAGGCGTACCTCGCCTCCACCGGCATCGCCGACACCGCGTACTTCGGCCCCGAGGCCGAGTTCTACGTGTTCGACAGCGTGCGCTTCGCGACCTCCGCGAACGAGGGCTTCTACCACATCGACTCCGAGGCCGGCGCCTGGAACACCGGCTCCGAGGAGAACAACCGTGGTTACAAGGTCCGCTACAAGGGTGGTTACTTCCCCGTAGCCCCGGTCGACCACTTCGCCGACCTGCGCGCCGAGATCTCCCTCGAACTGGACGCCCAGGGCCTCCAGGTCGAGCGCCAGCACCACGAGGTCGGCACCGGCGGCCAGGCCGAGATCAACTACAAGTTCAACACGCTGCTCGCCGCGGCCGACGACCTGATGCTCTTCAAGTACATCGTGAAGAACGTCGCCTGGCGCAACGGCAAGACCGCGACCTTCATGCCGAAGCCGATCTTCGGCGACAACGGCTCGGGCATGCACGTGCACCAGTCGCTGTGGGCGAACGGCGACCCGCTGTTCTACGACGAGGCCGGCTACGCGGGCCTCTCGGACACCGCCCGCTACTACATCGGCGGCATCCTCAAGCACGCCCCGTCGCTGCTGGCGTTCACCAACCCGACGGTGAACTCCTACCACCGTCTGGTGCCGGGCTTCGAGGCGCCGGTCAACATGGTGTACTCGCAGCGCAACCGCTCCGCCGCCATGCGCATCCCGATCACGGGCTCGAACCCGAAGGCCAAGCGCGTCGAGTTCCGCGCCCCGGACCCGTCGTCCAACCCGTACCTCGCCTTCGCGGCGCTGCTGCTCGCGGGCCTCGACGGCGTCAAGAACAAGATCGAGCCGATGGAGCCGATCGACAAGGACCTCTACGAGCTCTCTCCCGACGAGCACGCGAGCGTCCCGCAGGTTCCGACCAGCCTGGAGGACGTCCTCAAGGCCCTGGAGGCGGACCACGAGTACCTCCTGGCCGGCGGTGTCTTCACCCCCGACCTGATCGAGACCTGGATCGACTACAAGCGCACGCACGAGATCGCCCCGATCGCCCTGCGCCCGCACCCGCACGAGTTCGAGATGTACTTCGACATCTAAAAATGCCTGATGGGAGGCCCCCCGCCACGCTCCACGGAGCGAGGCGGGGGGCCTTTCCGCTTTGACAGGGCCGGATGGGCGAGTGAGGGTGGAAATGACCTAAAAGCCTCATAAGCGAGACATGTGCGGAGGTGCATGAGAATGCGCCGTAAGATCGTTGCGGCAGCCATGGCGGGCGCCGCGGGAATCGCGATAGGTCTGCTGCCCGTCGCCAGCGCCTCGGCTTCCGTCGTCACCGGAAACGGCGGTGGCGGCAACGGCGGCTACGACTGCTGGCGGTACCCCTCGAACCGCTCCGACGCCCGGTGGGACGCCTGCTGCAACCACGACTGGCGCAACCGTCCCAGCTGGTGCTGGGACCGGGGCGGCGTCGGCGGATACAACGACAACTGGCGCGACAACCACAACTGGCGCGACGCGAACTGGCGCAACTCCGACTGGTCGAACTGGAACGACTCCGGCCGCGGCGGCAACGGTGACTGGGGCCACCACGACGACTGGGGCAACGGTCGTGGCGGCAACGGTGACTGGAACGGCGGCCGTGGCGGCGACGGCGGCGGTAACTGGGGCGGCGGCGGTGGCGACGGCGGCGGCAACTGGGGTGGCGGCGGTGGCAACGGCGGCGACGGCGGCGGTAACTGGGGCGGCGGTGGCAACGGCGGCGACGGCGGCGGCAGCTGGGGTGGCGGCGGCGGAGGGGGCGGCGGTGGCGGCGGCTGGGGTGGCGGCTGAGCCCCACCCGGACGCGTAGGACCGCGACCGCGAGGACCCCGCGAGTGCCGCGAGGACCCCGCGAGGACCGCGAACCCGGACCCGTCCCGATCCGAGTCGATGCCCCTGCTCCTCCCTACCGGAGGAGCAGGGGCATCGCCCCTGTCAGGTCGCGCAGGCAGCGCACCGCGAGTTCCGCCGGGGATCCCGGGCCCGAGACCGGGGCCTGCGTCGTCGACCACAGCTCCAGCGCGACGCGGATCGCGTCGGTGGCCGCCGCCGCGAGCAGGCGTACCTCCAGCGGGTCGGCCTCCGGACCCACCAGCCGGGAGATCACCGGAACCAGGTGCTCCTCGGAATCCTGGTTCACGCGGTACCAGACCGCGCGCAGGGCCTGGTCGTCCACCGCCGCGCGCAGCAGGCCGCGGGTCACCTCCAGGCCCTCCTCGACCGCCTGCTGCCCGCTCAGGGACCGGGTGACCGCGCGTTCCAGCGCCTCGCCCAGCGGTGTCCCGGGGTCCTCCTCGGCGAGCAGGGCGCGCCAGGCGTCGCCACCGCCCGCCAGCAGCGGGGCCACGGCCTCCTGCTTGTTGCGGAAGTAGCGGTAGAAGGTGCGCAGAGCCACTCCCGCCCGGTGGGCGATGTCCTCCGCGGTGGTGCCGTCGGGGCCGTGTTCGGCGAACAGGTCACAGGCCGCGCGGGCGATGTCGAGCTGGGTGGCGGCCTTGCGTCGCTCGGTCAGCGACTGGGCTCCGGGGCCGGTCTGGGGAGCGTACGGACGAGGGGATCTCACGGGTGAAGCGTACTCCTCGCCGATCCCGGCAATTACGTTCTTTGTCGTCATGGCAAAACGTGCCATCACTTGGGTACGCTCGCGCCATGAACCGTTACGAAGGACGTCGCGTCCTCATCACCGGCGGTGGCTCCGGCATCGGCCGGGCCACCGTCCACCGCATCCTCGCCGAAGGCGGCCGGGTCCACGCCGTGGACGTCGACGAGGCCGGCCTGAAGACCACCGCCGAGCGGGCCGCCGCCGCCGGCCACGCGGACCGGCTCACCACCGCGCCCCTCGACATATCCGACGAGAACGCCGTCAAGGAAGGCGTGGCCGCCGCGGCCGCCGCCCTCGGCGGGATCGACGTACTGGTCAACGCGGCCGGCATCCTGCGCTCCGCGCACACCCACCAGACCACCCTCGACCTCTGGAACCAGGTCATCGGGGTCAACCTGACCGGTACCTTCCTGATGATCCGCGAGTCCCTCCCGGCGCTGCTCGCGGGCGAGCAGCCGGTCGTCGTGAACTTCAGCTCCACCTCGGCGTCCTTCGCCCACCCCTACATGTCCGCCTACGCGGCCAGCAAGGGCGGCATCCAGTCCATGACCCACGCGCTGGCCGCCGAGTACAGCAAGCAGGGCCTGCGCTTCGTCAGCGTCGCGCCCGGCTCCATCGAGAGCGGCATGACCACCGGCACCGGCCCCGGCCTGCCCGAGGACACCGACTGGTCCCTCTTCGCCAAACTGGCCCCGGCCCTCGGCCAGGGCTTCGCCGGTCCGCAGACCGTCGCCGGCGTCGTCGCCATGCTGGGCTCCGAGGACGGTGCGTTCATCACGGGTACGGAGATCCGCATCGACGGCGGCACGCACTACTGATCAGGCGCGGAACCGGTCCCACAGCCGGGGGAAGCGCTCCGCGAGCACCGCTTCGTTCTCGAAGTCCAGCGGAGCGCCCTCCGGCTCGGCCGGCTGCAACGGGATGCCCAGGTCCGGCGCCACCGCCCCGGTCAGCTGCTCGTACGCCTCGTCGGCCGCGTACCCCAGCTCCTCGCCGTCCCCGTCGATCTCCTCGTCGAACTCGCCCAGCAGCTCGGCCAGCTGGTCGGGGTCGTGCACCCCGCCCTCGAACACCTCCCGCCCCTGGCCGATCAGCCAGCAGCGGAAGTAGTCGAAGGCGTCGTCGCTCGCCCCGTCGAGCAGCACCCAGGCCGCGCCCCACAGGTCCCAGGTGTACGCCCGGTTGTACCGGGACTCGAAGTGCCGGGCGAAGTCCAGGACGGAGTCCGGGTCGAACTGTGCGAGCCGCTCCACGAGCAGCTCGGCGTGCTCCTCGGGGTCGCCGTCGGCGGCCTCGCGGGTACGGTCGACGATCTCCCAGAACTCCGTCTCGTCCATCACCGCTCCAGCATCACGGGTCCACCCCCCGGCCGCCACCGCGCATACGGCCAAAGGCCGGTGTCCGATCCCCTCGGCGGGGCCGGACACCGGCCTTCGGTGTGCTGTGCGCGGGCGCGCGGCCTTACAGGCCGTAGCGCTCCCGGGCCTCCTTGACGGCGGACGCCGGCACCTCGCCGCGGCGGGCGAGCTGGGCCAGCGCGGCCACCACGATCGACTGGGCGTCGACACCGAAGTGGCGGCGGGCGCCCTCGCGGGTGTCGGACAGGCCGAAGCCGTCCGTACCGAGCGAGGTGTAGTCCTGCTCCACCCACTGGCTGATCTGGTCCGGGACCTGACGCATCCAGTCGGAGACGGCGAGCACCGGGCCCTGGGCGCCTTCCAGCGCACGCGTGACGAACGGGGTGCGGACCTCGCCGCGCAGCAGCGCCTCGTCGCACTCCAGCGCCTCGCGCCGCAGCTCGCCCCAGGAGGTGGCGGACCAGACGTCGGCGGCCACGTTCCACTCGGCGGCCAGCAGCTTCTGAGCCTCCAGGATCCAGTGGATCGCCGTGCCGGAGGCCATCAGCTGGACCTTGGGGGCGTCGGCGGCCGGGGCCGCCTCCGCCAGGTCCGCCGCCGTGTTGAAGCGGTAGAGGCCCTTGAGGATGCCCTCCTCGACGCCCTCGGGCATCGCCGGCTGCACCTTCGGCTCGTTGTAGACCGTGAGGTAGTAGAAGACGTCTTCCGGCGTCTCGCCGTACATCCGGCGCAGACCGTCCTTGACGATCACCGCGATCTCGTACGCGAAGGCCGGGTCGTAGTTGAGCGAGGCCGGGTTCGTGGACGCGATCAGGTGCGAGTGGCCGTCCGCGTGCTGCAGGCCCTCACCGGTCAGGGTCGTACGACCGGCGGTGGCGCCGACGATGAAGCCCTTGCCGAGCTGGTCGGCGAGCTGCCACATCTGGTCGGCGGTGCGCTGCCAGCCGAACATCGAGTAGAAGATGTAGAACGGGATCATCGGCTCGCCGTGCGTCGCGTACGACGTGCAGGCGGCGATGAAGTCGGCCATGGCGCCGGCCTCGGTGATCCCCTCGTTGAGGATCTGGCCGTCCTTGGCTTCCTTGTAGTACATGAGCTGGTCGCGGTCGACCGGCTCGTACGTCTGGCCCAGCGGCGAGTAGATGCCGGCCGACGGGAAGAGGGACTCCATACCGAAGGTACGGGCCTCGTCGGGGACGATCGGCACCCAGCGCTTGCCGGTCTCCTTGTCCCGCATCAGGTCCTTGACGAGCCGGACGAAGGCCATGGTGGTGGCCATCTCCTGCTTGCCGGAGCCCTTGAGCAGCGGGGCGAAGGAACGGTCGGCGGGAGCCGGCAGGGCCACGCGCTTGACCTTGCGGGCCGGGGCCGGGCCGCCGAGCGCCGCGCGGCGCTCGTTCAGGTACTGCACCTCGGGGCTGTTCGCGCCCGGGTGGCCGTACGGGACCTTGCCGTCGGCGAAGGCGCTGTCCGGGATCGGGAGGCCAAGGAGGTCACGCATGTCCTTGAACTCGTCGATCGTCAGCTTCTTCATCTGGTGGTTCGCGTTCTTCGACTCGAACCCGGCACCCAGCGTGTAGCCCTTGACGGTCTGCGCGAGGATGACCGTCGGCGCGCCCTTGTGCTCCAGGGCGGCCTTGTACGCGGCGTAGACCTTGCGGGGCTCGTGGCCGCCGCGGGAGCTGTGGAAGCACTCGGCGATCTTCGCGTCGGTGAGCAGGCCGCCGAGGGCGGTGAGCTCGGCGTTCGCGCCGAAGAAGTGCTGGCGGATGTAGGCCACGTCGCGGGTCGCGTACGTCTGGAACTGCGCGTCGGGTACCTCGCGCAGACGGCGTACGAGGGCGCCCGTGGTGTCGAGCTGGAACAGCTCGTCCCAGGCGGAGCCCCACAGGGACTTGATGACGTTCCAGCCGGCGCCGCGGAACTGGGCCTCCAGCTCCTGGACCACGCGGAAGTTGGCGCGGACCGGACCGTCGAGGCGCTGCAGGTTGCAGTTGATGACGAAGGTCAGGTTGTCGAGCTGCTCGCGGGAGGCGAGGGCCAGGGCGGCGGTCGACTCGGGCTCGTCCATCTCGCCGTCGCCCAGGAAGGCCCAGACGTGCGAGTTCGCGGTGTCCTTGATGTTCCGGTTCTGCAGGTAGCGGTTGAACCGCGCCTGGTAGATCGCGGAGAGCGGGCCGAGGCCCATGGAGACCGTGGGGAACTCCCACAGCCACGGCAGGCGCCGCGGGTGCGGGTAGGACGGCAGGCCGTTGCCGCCGGACTCCTGGCGGAAGTTGTCGAGCTGCTGCTCGGAGACGCGCCCGTCGAGGAAGGCGCGGGCGTAGATGCCGGGGGAGGCGTGGCCCTGGATGTAGAGCTGGTCGCCCGATCCGTCGGCCTCCTTCCCGCGGAAGAAGTGCTGGAAGCCGGTCTCGTACAGCCACGCGGCGGAGGCGAAGGTGGCGATGTGGCCGCCGACGCCGTACTTCGAGCCGCGGGTCACCATGGCGGCCGCGTTCCAGCGGTTCCACGCGGTGATCCGGGCTTCCATCGCCTCGTCACCGGGGAACTCGGGCTCCGCGGCGGTGGGGATGGTGTTGACGTAGTCCGTCTCCAGCAGCTTCGGCAGGGCGAGGCCGGCGGCCTCGGCGTGCTGGAGCGTACGGCGGAGCAGGTATTCGGCGCGGCGCGTACCGGCGGCCTGTGCGACGGCGTCGAGGGAGGCCGCCCATTCGGCGGTCTCCTCGGTGTCGCGGTCCGGGAGCTGGTCGAGCTCGCTCGGAAGCTTTCCTACGGGGTCGGACATCGCTGTGCGCCGCCTTCCGGACAAAGGAGAGGTGGTGAAGAAAATCCCTGACGGGCAGGACAGGGTCGATGGACCTGGTTGAGGTCCGCGACGACTGTAAATCCCTGATCGATGATCGATCAAATAAAAGTGACAAAGAAACGTCGATCTGACGAAAGTCGGCACCGCGTGCCAGCAAAACGGGCACGCGGTGCCGGTCAAACCGGGGTGAAACGGTCACTCAGGCCCGGGGTGCGCACCCCAGGACATGCCGCTTCACCAGCACGCCGATGTCCGGATCCCGACTGCGGAAGGCCTCGACGAGCGTCTCGTGCTCCTCCGCGTAGGACTTCTGGACGGTCCCCAGCCAGCGGATCGACAGGGCCGTGAACACCTCGATGCCCAGGCTCTCCCAGGTGTGCAGCAGCACGCTGTTCCCGGCCGCCCGCACCATCTCCCGGTGGAACCCGACGGTGTGCCGCACCTGCGCGGTCCCGTCCTCGGTCCGGTCGGCCTCCCACAGGGCCGCCACGTGCGGCTCCAGCGCCGAGCAGTCGGCCGCCAGCCGCGGCGCGGCCAGCTCGGCCGCGATCTGCTCCAGGCCCGCCCGGACCGGGTAGATCTCCTCCAGGTCGGCCGCGGAGAGGTTACGGACCCGCACGCCCTTGTTCGGCGCCGACTCGATCAGCCGCAGCGTCTCCAGCTCGCGCAGGGCCTCCCGTACGGGGGTCTGGCTGACCTCCAGCTCCACGGCGATGCGCCGCTCCACGATCCGCTCACCGGGCTTCCAGCGCCCGCTGACGATCCCCTCCACGATGTGCTCGCGGATCTGCTCGCGCAGCGAGTGCACGACGGGTGGGGTGATCATCGGGGCTTCATCTCCTGGTGGGTGTGCAGGGACACGGCGGGGCCTGATGCGTAGACAATACGGCGGCGCCCCCGCCCGGGAGTATCCCGGACGGGGGCGCCGACAGTGAGGCTGGTTACAAGCCGTTCGGCTCAGAGGCCGAGCTCGACCTCGAACTCGCCGGCCTCCAGGATCGCCTTGACGGCCGAGAGGTACCGGGCCGCGTCCGCGCCGTCCACCAGGCGGTGGTCGTAGGACAGGGTCAGGTACGTCATGTCGCGGATGCCGATGTTGGTGCCCTCGGCGGTCTCGATGACCACCGGGCGCTTCACCGTGGCACCGATGCCCAGGATGGCGACCTGGTTCGGGGGCACGATGACCGTGTCGAAGAGCGCACCGCGCGAGCCGGTGTTGCTGATGGTGAAGGTCGCGCCCGACAGCTCGTCCGGCGTGATCTTGTTGCCGCGGACCTTGGCGGCCAGGTCGGCGGTCGCCTTGGAGATGCCCGCCAGGTTGAGGTCACCGGCACCCTTGATGACCGGGGTCATCAGGCCCTTCTCGGAGTCCACGGCGATGCCGATGTTCTCCGAGTCGAAGTAGGTGATGGTGCCCTCGTCCTCGTTGATCCGGGCGTTGACGACCGCGTGGGCCTTCAGCGCCTGGGCAGCGGCCTTGACGAAGAACGGCATCGGCGAGAGCTTGACGCCCTCACGGGCCAGGAACGCGCCCTTGGCCTTCTCGCGCAGCTTCATGATCTTGGTGATGTCCACCTCGACCACGGAGCTGAGCTGAGCCTGCGAGTGCAGGGCCTTCATCATGTTGTCGCCGATGACCTTGCGCATGCGGGTCATCTTGACCGTCTGACCGCGCAGCTCGGACACCGCGGCGGCCGGGGCCTTGGCGGCGGGAGCGGCAGCGGCCGGAGCCGGGGCGGCGGCAGCGGCCTTGGCGGCCTCGGCGGCGGCCAGGACGTCCTGCTTGCGGATGCGGCCACCGACGCCGGTGCCCGAAACCGTGGACAGGTTGACGCCGGACTCCGAGGCGAGCTTGCGCACCAGCGGGGTCACGTACGCGGCCTCGTCACCGGCGGACGCCGGAGCGGCCGGGGCGGCGGCCGGAGCCGGGGTCACCGGAGCCGGAGCGGCCACCGGGGCGGCGGCCTGGACCGGCGCCGGGGCGGCGACCGGAGCGGCCGGGGCCGGGGCGGCGACGGGGGCGGCCGGAGCCGGGGCAGCCGGAGCCGGAGCGGCGGCCGGAGCCGGAGCGGCAGCCGGGGCCGGAGCGGCGGCCGGAGCCGGAGCGGCCGGGGCGGCACCGGCGACGCCGATGACGGCCAGACGGGCGCCGACCTCGGCGGTCTCGTCCTCGCCGACCAGGATCTCCAGCAGCGTGCCGGAGACCGGCGCGGGGATCTCGGTGTCGACCTTGTCGGTCGAGACCTCCAGCAGCGGCTCGTCGGCCTCGATGGACTCGCCGACCTGCTTCAGCCAGCGGGTGACGGTGCCCTCGGTGACGGACTCGCCCAGGGCGGGGAGCACGACATCGGTGCCGGAAGCGGCACCGGCGGGGGCGGCGGCGGGCGCCTCGGCGGCGGGAGCCGGGGCCGCGGGGGCCTCGGCGACCGGAGCCGGAGCGGCCGCGGGGGCCTCGGCGGCAGCGGCCGGCTCGGCGGCCGGAGCCGCTGCGGCGGCCGGAGCGCCGGAGCCGTCGTCGATGACGGCCAGCTCGGCGCCGACCTCGACGGTCTCGTCCTCGGCGACCTTGATGGAGGCCAGGATGCCCGACACGGGGGAGGGGATCTCGGTGTCGACCTTGTCGGTCGAGACTTCGAGCAGCGGCTCGTCGGCCTCGACGCGCTCGCCCTCGGCCTTCAGCCAGCGGGTGACAGTGCCCTCGGTGACGCTCTCACCGAGCGCCGGAAGGGTTACGGAAACCGACATGGTTTCAGTTGCTCCTAACGAAAGTGCGGAAGTGGTCGTCGCGCCCGTGACGAATTAGTCGTGGGAGTGAAGCGGCTTGCCGGCGAGCGCCAGGTGGGCCTCGCCCATCGCTTCGTTCTGGGTCGGGTGCGCGTGGATGAGCTGCGCGACCTCGGCCGGCAGAGCTTCCCAGTTGTAGATCAGCTGGGCCTCGCCGACCTGCTCGCCCATCCGGTCACCGACCATGTGGACGCCGACCACGGCACCGTCCTTGACCTGGACGAGCTTGATCTCGCCCGCGGTCTTGAGGATCTTGCTCTTGCCGTTGCCCGCCAGGTTGTACTTCAGGGCCACGACCTTGTCCGCGCCGTAGATCTCCTTGGCCTTGGCCTCGGTGATGCCGACGGACGCGACCTCGGGGTGGCAGTAGGTGACGCGCGGGACACCGTCGTAGTCGATCGGGACGGCCTTGAGGCCGGCCAGACGCTCCGCGACCAGGATGCCCTCGGCGAAGCCGACGTGCGCGAGCTGGAGGGTGGGGACGAGGTCACCGACGGCCGAGATGGTCGGCACGTTGGTCTGCATGTACTCGTCGACCAGGACGTAGCCGCGGTCCATCGCGACGCCCTGCTCCTCGTAGCCCAGACCCTGCGAGACGGGGCCGCGGCCCACCGCGACCAGCAGCACCTCGGCCTCGAAGGTCTTGCCGTCGGCGAGCGTCACGCGGACGCCGTTCTCCGTGTACTCGGCCTTGTCGAAGAAGGTGCCCAGGTTGAACTTGATGCCGCGCTTGCGGAAGGCGCGCTCCAGCAGCTTGGAGCTGTTCTCGTCCTCGACCGGCACGAGGTGCTTGAGGCCCTCGATGACGGTGATGTCGGAGCCGAAGGACTTCCACGCCGAGGCGAACTCGACGCCGATGACGCCGCCGCCCAGGACGATCGCCGACTCGGGCACGCGGTCCAGGACCAGCGCGTGGTCCGAGGAGATGATGCGGTTGCCGTCGATCTCCAGGCCCGGCAGCGACTTCGGCACGGAGCCGGTCGCCAGCAGGATGTGGCGGCCCTGGATGCGCTGGCCGTTCACGTCGACGGACGTCGGGGAGGACAGGCGGCCCTCACCCTCGATGTAGGTCACCTTGCGGGAGGCGACCAGGCCCTGCAGACCCTTGTACAGGCCCGAGATGACCTCGTCCTTGTACTTGTGGACACCCGCGATGTCGATTCCCTCGAAGGAGGTCTTGACACCGAACTGGGCGGCTTCACGAGCCTGGTCCGCGATCTCGCCCGCGTGCAGCAGAGCCTTCGTGGGGATGCAGCCGTTGTGCAGGCAGGTGCCACCGAGCTTGTTCTTCTCGATCAGGGCAACGTCCAGACCCAGCTGGGATGCGCGCAGCGCCGCGGCGTAACCGCCACTGCCACCGCCGAGGATCACTAGGTCGAAAACGGTGCTGGCGTCGTTCGCCACGTCACGTCCTCCATGCATGTGCGCCGGGCACCGGTCCTCAGTGACCGGGCGGCGGCTGGTATACGGCCGCTTGTTTCTTCGGCCCTGTGGTGGGGGCCCTGTCCTGCCGAGAACCCATCTTCGCATTTGTCGGGGGAACACGGGACGCCGGGCCCACGATGTGATCGGGCGATCCTCCCGGACCAGGGGTTACCGCTGCGTAGGTACGTACCGGGATACCCACCGATTCCTTCAGGTTTCGTCGTGAGACGGACGCACCCCGGGCCGTGACCCGGCCCGGGGTGCGTCACATCACATCGAACGGGGCGGTCAGCCCAGGTCGCCCGTGGCCGTGCGCTCGGCCAGCCGCACCAGGGTGCGGACGGCGGAGCCGGTGCCGCCCTTGGGGGTGTAGCCGTGCGGCGCGCCCTCGTGGAAGGCGGGGCCGGCGATGTCGAGGTGGGCCCAGGTGATGCCCTCGCCGACGAACTCCTGCAGGAAGAGGCCGGCCACCAGGCCGCCGCCCATGCGGACACCCATGTTCGCGATGTCGGCGGTGGGGGAGTCCATGCTCTTGCGCAGCTCCGCGGGGAGCGGCATCGGCCAGGAGGACTCGCCGACCTCCTCGGCGATCTCGTGGATCGACGTGCGGAAGGCGTCGTCGTTGGCCATGATCCCGAAGGTGCGGTCGCCGAGGGCGAGCACCATGGCACCGGTGAGGGTGGCGACGTCGACGATCGCGTCCGGGTTGTCCTCGGAGGCCTTCGTGAGCGCGTCACCGAGGACGAGACGGCCCTCGGCGTCCGTGTTGAGGACCTCGACGGTCTTGCCGCTGTACATGCGCAGCACGTCACCCGGCTTGGTGGCGGAGCCGGACGGCATGTTCTCGGCGAGCGCCAGCCAGCCGGTGACGTTCACCCGCAGGCCCAGCTTCGCGGCCGCGACGACGGAGGCGAAGACGGCGGCGGCGCCGGCCATGTCGCACTTCATCGTCTCGTTGTGGCCGGCCGGCTTCAGGGAGATGCCGCCCGAGTCGTAGGTGATGCCCTTGCCGACGAAGGCCAGGGTCTTCTCCGCCTTGGGGTGCGTGTACGTGAGCTTCACCAGGCGCGGCAGGTTCTCGGAGCCCTTGCCGACGCCCATGATGCCGCCGTAGCCGCCCTTGAGGAGGGCCTTCTCGTCCAGCACCTGGACCTTGATGCCGTTCTCCTTCGCGGCCGCGGAGGCGACCGCGGCGAAGGCCTCGGGGGTCAGGTCGTTCGGCGGGGTGTTCACCAGGTCACGGGCGACGTTGACCTCGGCCGCCACGATCGCGGCGCGCTCGATCGCGGCCTTGTGCTCCTTGTCGCGGGGCTTGGCGCCCAGCAGGGCCACCTCGGCCAGCGGTGCCTTCGGGGCCGCGCCCTTGGCCTCCTTGCGGACCTTGTTCTCGCCGCCCTGGTAGGCGGTGAACGCGTACGCGCCGAGCAGCGCGCCCTCGGCGACGGCGGTGACGGCCGAGGCGTCCTCCAGCGGGAGGGCGAAGGCGGCCTTCTTGCTGCCGTGCAGCGCGCGGGCGGCGGCGCCGGCGGCGCGGCGCAGCACCTCCTCGTCGAACGACTCGTCCTTCTCGGGGACGGAGCCGAGCCCCACCGCCAGCACGACCGGGACCTTGAGGCCCGCCGGGGCCGGGAGCTTGGTGATCTCGCCTTCGGCGCCCGAGGCGCCCAGCGCGTCGAGGACGCCGGCGAGCTTACCGTCGAACGCCTTGTCCACGGCCTCGGCGCCCGCGGCGGCGATCGGTCCCTTGGGGCCCTTCGCCACGCCGACCACGAGGGCGTCGGCGCGGAGCGTCGCCGCGCCGGCAGTGCTGAGAGTCAGAGCAGTCACGGTGGTGAAGTCTCGCTTCCGTTTGTGTGTGTGGGCCGAGTGGGTGGACGGCCATCCGTAGCGATCGTATTCGGGCCCGACAGCCGCCAGAAATGAGCCTACGCGTACGCGCTCGTCCGTACGTCACTCGAAGGTTTGGCAAGTTGTTCGATCAAGAGGCCATCAGGTTCACCCATCTGTGGACTCTGCTCCAGGTTTGCCTCGTAGACCTGACGAGGTCCGAAAGACTCGGTCCACTCTCGCAAGGGGACGCGGGGTTCCTTTGCATGATTTCCACAGAGCCTCCCAGGCCCGGCTGTCCGCCAGGGCCGGATCGAGGGACGCCTGCGGGGGGAAAGGCCGAATATGGTCAACAAGAACCGGATGAACAGGGTCGCCGCGATGATGGCGGCAGCAGCCCTGGTGTCCGTAGCAGTACCCGCCGCGACCGCCACGGCGGCCGTGACACCGCGCATCGACCTGAAGGTGCTCGTCGTCGACGACGGCGGCAGCTCGGTCGAGGCGATCACCGCGGAACTCCGCGACACGGGGGTGCCCTACACCCGCGTCCAGCTGGGCAGCAGCGGCCGCCCGGTCATCAATGCGGGCTTCCTCAGCGAACCCGCCGACAGTGCGACCGGCCGTCCGCGCGCCAAGTACCAGGGCGTCGTCCTGCCGAACGAGAACCCGTTCGGCGAGGGCTCGGCCGAGATGGCCGCCCTCACCGCCTACGAGACGGCGTACGGCATCCGCCAGGTCGACGCCTACACCTGGGCCCACCCGGGCGTCGGGCTGGAATACACCGACAACGGCGGCTACAGCGGCCAGCTCGACGGCACCCAGGCCGCCGTCACCACCGCCGGAAAGGCCGGCCCGTTCGCCTACCTCGGCGGCCAGGTCACCTTCGAGGACAACTCGGCCCTGGTTCCCGAGAGCTTCGGCTTCATGGGCAAGCCGCGCCCCGGCTACACCAGCTACGTCGACGCGCCCGTCGGTTCCGGCCGGGCCTCGCTCGTCGGCGAGTACACCCACGACGGCCGCAGCGAACTGGTCGTCACCTTCGGCTACAACCAGTACCAGCAGCAGTTCCGGCTGCTCGCCCGCGGCATCGTCGACTGGCTGACCCAGGGGGTGCACCTCGGCCAGAGCCGCAACTACTTCGCGGTCCACGTCGACGACGTCTTCGCCCCCGACGCCCGCTGGAACAAGGACCTGAACTGCACGCCGGGCGACTACGCCTGCGCGGGCGGCGAGGGCAAGGAGAGCACCATCCGGATGAGCGCCGCCGACGCCGTGTACGCGGCGCAGTGGCAGACGTCGAAGAACTTCAAGCTCGACATGCTCTTCAACGGCGGCGCCGGCGAGGAGTGGAAGGCCGAGAACGGCGGCGTCGACGCGCTGACCGCCCAGCTCGTCGCCGACCGCGCCAAGTACCGGTGGATGAACCACACCTACACCCACCCGTTCCTCGGCTGCGTCCAGAACACCGCCGTCACCCCGTGGACCTGTACGAAGAACGCCGCCGGCGCGATCCAGTACATGAGCCGCGCCGACATCTCCGCCCAGATCCGCGACAACAACAACTGGGCCGCCGCCAAGGGCATCACCACGGACAAGACCGAACTGGTCACCGGCGAGCACTCCGGCCTCAAGACCGCACCGCAGCAGCCCGTGGACAACCCCAACCTGGCCGGCGCCCTCGCCGACAACGGGGTCAAGTGGGCGGGCAGCGACAACTCCCGCGAACCCGCGCAGCGCGCGGTCGGCGCGGCCCTCACGGTCCCCCGGCACCCGATGAACGTGTACTACAACACGGGCACCAACGCCGAGATGGCCGACGAGTACAACTGGATCTACACCAGCCGAGCCCACGGCGGAAGCGGCATCTGCGAGGACAACCCGGCGACCTCCACCTGCCTGCCGGCCCCGCTGAACGTCAACACCGGCTACCTCGACACCATCGTCCCGGCGGAGGCCCGCACGGCCCTGCGCCACGTCCTCGCCAACGACCCGCGGCCGCACTACGTCCACCAGTCCAACCTCGCCGAGGACCGCACCCTCTACCCGGTGCTCAACCAGGTCCTCGACACCTACCGCGCCCTCTACGCCCCCAGCGCGCCGATCGTCAACCAGTCCATGAAGGACACCGGCGTCGAGTTCCAGCGCCGCGCCGCCTGGGACAAGGCCCTCGCGGAAGGCAAGGTCACCGCCTACCGCATCGGCAAGGACGTCACCATCAAGGCGCCGTCCGGGGTCGTCGCCCCGGTGACCGCCCCCACCGGCACGAAGAAGCAGCTGCTGCTCGGCACCGCCGACTTCGGCACCGCCTACGCCGGTACCCGCTCCGCCTGGGCCGGTCCCGAGCTGCTCCAGAGCGCCGTCACGCTCAAGCTGCCCAGCTGACCGTCCCGCAAGCCACCACGAGTACCACCTAGCGCCGGCGCTCCGCGAACCCACGGGCGCCGGCCCCTTTTCCGTCCTGGGGGGACACACCGCATGAGTCATGGGCGTCACGTCACCATGCTCACCGAAGGCACCTACCCGCACGTCCACGGGGGCGTCAGCACCTGGTGCGACCAACTCGTCCGGGGTATGCCCGAGGTCGACTTCAACGTCATAGCCCTGACCGGCTCCGGACGCGAGCCGGTCACCTGGGAACTGCCCCGCAACGTCTACCGGCACACCGCCTTCCCGCTCTGGGGGCCGCTCCCGGCCCGCATCCGCCGGTCGTCCCTGCGCGGCCGGGCCCACCGCCGCTTCACCGAGGTCTACGAGAGCTTCCTGCTCTCCCTGCTCGACCCCGAGCCCGATCCGGCCCGCCACAGCTTCTCCGAGGCCCTGCGCGAACTGGCCGTCCTGGCCCGGGCCGGAAAGCTCGCACCGGCCCTGCGCTCCGAATCGGTCCTGCGCCTGCTGATGACCGTATGGACCCGGCCCGGACTCGCCACCGCCGAGGCCGCGCCCACCATCCACGACGCGCTCACCGCCACCGACCTGCTGGAACACGCACTGCGCCCGCTCGGTGTCCGGATCCCGCCCGACAGCGTCGCCCACGCCGTCAGCAGCGGCCTCGCCACCCTCCCGGCCCTCGCCGCCAAATACCTCGACGGTGTTCCCTTCCTGCTCACCGAGCACGGCATCTACCTGCGCGAGCGCTACCTCGGCTACCGCAGCGCCGCCCAGCGCTGGCCCGTCAAGGCCCTCATGCTCGGCTTCTACCGCGAGCTCAACACCGAGGGCTACCGGCAGGCCGACCTGATCACCCCGTGCAACCAGTACAACCGCCGCTGGGAGGAGCGCGGAGGCGCCGAGTCCGACCGCATCCGCACCGTCTACAACGGTGTCGACCCGCACGCCTTCCCCGAGGCCGGACCCGAACCCGACGTGCCCACCCTCAGCTGGTGCGGCCGCATCGACCCGATCAAGGACCTCGAAACCCTCATCCGGGCCTACGCCTTCATGCGCGAGGAACTGCCCGCCCTCCGGCTGCGCCTCTTCGGCCCCGTCCCGGCCGGCTGCGAGGAGTACAAGCTGCGCCTGGAGAAGCTCGCCGCCGAACTCGGAGTGACCGACGGGATCACCTACGAGGGCCGCATCGAGCAGGTGGCCCAGGCCTACGCGGCCGGCAGCGTCGTCATGCTCTCCTCCATCAGCGAGGGCTTCCCCTTCAGCATCATCGAGGCCATGTCCTGCGGCCGCACCACCGTCTCCACCGACGTCGGCGGAGTCCGCGAGGCCGTCGGCGACACCGGCCTCGTCGTACCGCCGCGCGAGCCCGAGACCATGGCCCGCGCCACCCTCGCCCTGCTCCGCGACGACGAACGCCGGGCCGAGCTCGGCCGGATGTCCCGCAGGCGGGTCGTGGAGAAGTTCACCCTCCACCAGTCCGTGGACGGCTTCCGGCACATCTACCGCGAACTCGCCGGTCAGCCCGTCCTGCCCGTCCACGCGGGCGACGAATGGACCCAGCGGCTCGCCGATCCCTGGTACCGCGAACTCGCTGCCGACGGGAGCCTGTGGTGAGCGGATCCCTCTGGCTCAAGCCGCCCGGCTCCGGTTCCGGATCCGACACGCTCCCCGCCATCCCCCGGCCGCGCCACGACGGCGACGGAGCCGGCGTCACCGCCGCCGCCGACCCCATGGACGAACTCGCCGCACGCCTCGACGTGTTCGTCGCCTCCGCCGTCCACCCCGACGAGATCGCCGCCATCCTCGAATCCGACGGCATGACGGACGAGTACATCCGGCTCACCTACGGCCGCCGCGACTCCTTCGCCCTCGCCGAGGAGCTCTACGCCCGCGTGCCCCGCTCCTTCCCGGAGCCGGGCGCCGCCCCCGACCCCTGGAAGGTCTCCCTCACCGCCTGCCTGCTGCGCGGGGTGATCTTCGCGCTGCCCGGCCTGGCCTACCTGCTCGGCGCGCCCCTGCTCGAAGGCCCGCAGGACCGCCTCGGCCTGCCCGCCGGGACCCTGACCCTGCTCGCCGGCGCGCTCATCGGCTGGGTCTGGGACCAGACCCTGTCCCACCGGGCCTACTCCTGGCTCGGCCTCGGCGACCGGCGAGCCGCCGGGCGGACCCTGCTCGTCGGAGCCCCCGTGGGCGCCCTGCTCGGCACCGCCGCCGCACTGGCGGTGCCCGGCGGGCCCCCGTTCTCCTACGCCTTCGCCGCCGGACAGGCCTTCTACGTCGGGGCCGCCACCGTCCTGCTGGTCCTCGGCCGGGAACGGGTCCTGCTCGCCGCCCTCGCCCCGATGGCCGTCGGAGCACTCCTCGCACTCTTCGTCGACCTGCCCGTGCCGGTCCGGGTGACCCTGCTCGTGGTGTCCCTGCTGGCCGCCTGCACCCTGGCCCTGCGGGAACTCCCGCTGCGTGCCGGGCTGCGGTCCGCCGTGCGCCGGATCCGCGCCTCTGCGGCCCGACGGCCCGGCCACGGCCCCGTGCGCTGGCAGATGCTGCGCGGCGCCGAGGAGGACTTCGCACCCCGCGGACCCCGGATCGGGGACTCGGTCCCCTACGGGGTCTTCGGCCTCGGCACCGGCCTGCTCGTGCTCTACGCCGCCCTCGGGGAGGTCCTCGCCGGAGGCCCTGCCGAGGCGGTCGCCGCCCCCTCCGCCGTGGCCCTCACCCTCAGCATGGGCCCGGCCGAATGGCTGCTCCACCGGTTCCGCAGCGGAAGCCTCTCCGGGCTCCAGGGAGCCCGCTCGCCCCGGGCCTTCCGCCGTCGGATGCTCGCCACCCTGACCCGCTGCCTCGCCGTCTACCTGACCGTCCTGCTGGCCCTGGGGCTGGCCGGCACCCTGCTCTGGCCCGACGCCCCCATGCTCACCGGGGTCCGGATCGCCACCCTGCTGCTGCTCGGGGCCGTCATGTGGACCGGTCTGCTCCTGCAGTCCTTCGGGGCGGTCCGGCCCGCGGCCGTGGTCTGCTCCTCGGCCGCCGTCGCCCAGAGCCTCGCCCTGCTGACCGGGCTCGGCCAGCCCCGGGCGGTCCAGCTGCTGGTGGCGGGCGCCGCCGCGACCGTACTGGCCTTCCTGGTCTGCCTGCTCCTCGGCCGCGCGACCGCCCACCGATGACGCACCGTCCGTCCGACAAGAAGGACCCCATGCTGCTGGTGCCCCTCTACGAGCATCCCGCCGAGCGGCCGGAAGCCTGGGAGCGGCTGATCCGCTCCGCCGGCCGACTGCACTCGGTGGTCCTCAACCCCGACAGCGGACCGGGTACCGCCCGCGACGAGCGGTTCGCCGCCGTCGCCGAACGGCTGCGTGACGCCGGGGTACCCGTCCTCGGATACGCCGACACCGACTACGGGCGGCGCCCGCACGCCGAGGTGGTGCAGGACCTGCTGCGCCACCGCGACTGGTACGCCACTGACGGGGCCTTCCTCGACCAGGCCTCCGCCGACCCGGAACTGCTCCCGCACTACGGGCGGCTCGCGGTCGCCGCCCGGGCCGCGGGCGCCCGTACCCTCGTCCTCAACCACGGGGTCCACCCGCACCCCGGCTACGCGGAACTCGCCGACCTGCTCGTCACCTTCGAGGGACCCTGGGACGCCTACCGGGACGCGGCCGCCGCACCATCGTGGACCGCCGACCATCCGGCCCAGCGGTTCTGCCACCTCGTGTACGGGGTCCCGCCGGGCGCGCTCGCCGCCCGGCTCGCCGAGGAGATCGCCACCGAACGCGGGGCGGGGGTGCACTGCGCCGTCCCGGGCAGCGGAGCCCACCCCTGGGGGACCCTCCCGTACGCGCTGGAGGCGGCGGGATGAGGAAGCTCGCACTCCTGCTGGCCGTGCCGCTGCTGCTGCTCGCCGCCTGTACGAGCCCCCCGCCCGAACCGGAACGGGACGAGTTGTCGCCCGACCCGGCGCCGGGGCAGCGGTGGCAGCCGAAACCGGGGGTCGGCTGGCAGTGGCAGCTCACCGGGAAGCTCGACACCTCGGTGAAGGCGGCCGTCTACGACGTCGACGGGTTCAACACCACGAAGGAGCAGGTCGCCACCCTGAAGAAGGACGGCCGCAAGACCATCTGCTACCTCTCCACCGGAGCCTGGGAGGACTTCCGGCCGGACGCCGGCGCCTTCCCGAAGGCACTGCTCGGCGAGGGCAACGGCTGGGAGGGCGAACGCTGGCTGGACATCCGGGCCCTGGCGGAACTGGAACCGCTGATGGGCAAGCGGTTCGACATGTGCAAGGTGAAGGGCTTCGACGCGGTGGAGCCCGACAACATGGACGGCTACACCAACCGGTCCGGTTTCCCGCTGACGGCGGACGACCAGCTGAAGTACAACCGCCTGATCGCCCGGCTGGCGCACGACCGGGGCATGTCGGTGGGGCTGAAGAACGACCTGGACCAGATCCCGGAGCTGGTCGGGGACTTCGACTTCGCGGTGAACGAGCAGTGCGTGGAGTACGAGGAGTGCGACCGGTACGCGCCGTTCACCGACGCGGGCAAGGCGGTGTTCCACGTGGAGTACGAGGGCCGGCTGAACCGCTGGTGCCCGGTCGCTCGCGCGGCGAAGCTGAGCTCGATGCAGAAACGGTACGACTTGGACGCGTGGCGCAAACTCTGCCCGTAGCCTGGCCGGCATTCTCAGCCCGACCCCGGCCACCGTCAGCCCCGCCGCCGGCGCAACCCGGCCGGGGCCAATTCCGGCTCCACCGTCGGTGGCAGGCCGGCCTGAGCCAAAACCAGCTCCGCCGTCGGTGGCAGGCGGGCCTGAGCCAAAAACAGCCTCGCCGGCGTTTGAGGCGCGGGGTCTGGGGCGGAGCCCCAGGGAACCCGGCTCCGCCGGGCACCGGGCTCCGCCCGGACCCGCGCCTCAAACGCCGGCGAGGCTGGTTTTGCCGGACCTGGGCTGGATGTGCCGGACGGAGGCGTGGGTGGCCGGACCCGGGCTGGATGTGTCGGACGGAGGAGGGGGTGGCCGGACCCGGGCTGGATGTGCCGGACCGAGGCGGGGGTTGCTGGACCCAGGTTGGAGGTGTCGGGCCGAGGCGGGGGTGGCCGGACCCGGGCTGGTGGTGCCGGGGCGGAAAGGGCCGCTACCCCCGGGGGAGGATGGCGTGGACGCGGTAGCCGCCGCCGAAGCGGGGGCCCGCGAAGCAGGAGCCGCCCAGGGCGCCGGTGCGCTCACGCATGCCGAGGAGGCCGTGGCCGCCGCCCGGATCGACCGGCTCCGGGGCCGCGTCGGCCGCCACACCGCCGTCGTCGAGGACCGTCACCTCCACCGACGGCCCGACCCCGACCACACTGACCTCGGCCTTCGCCCCCGGGCCCGCGTGCTTGCGGACGTTCGTCAGCGCCTCCTGGATCACCCGGTACGCCGCCAGGTCCACCGCCGCCGGCAGCGGCCCGCCCGTCCCGTCCAGCTGGACGACCACATCCACCGGCAGCCCGGCGTGCCGGAAGGTGTCCACCAGCTCGTCCAGGACGGCGAGCCCCGGCGCAGGCTCCGTCGGTGCCTCCGGGTCGCCGGACTGCCGCAGCAGCCCGACCGTGGCCCGCAGTTCGTTCAGCGCCGACCGGCTGGCGTCCCGTACGTGCGCCAGCGCCTCCTTGGCCTGGTCCGGGCGCTTGTCCATGACGTGCGCCGCCACTCCCGCCTGCACGTTGACCAGGGCGATGTGATGCGCCACCACGTCGTGCAGGTCCCGGGCGATCCGCAGCCGCTCCTCGGCGACCCGCCGCCTGGCCTCCTCGTCCCGGGTCCGCTCGGCGCGCTCGGCCCGTTCCCGGATGGCGTCGACGAAGGCCCGCCGGCTGCGCACGGCGTCCCCGGCGGCGGCGGCCATCCCGGTCCAGGCGAAGATCCCGATGTTCTCCTGGGCGTACCAGGGCAGCGGCCCGGCGAGCATGGCCACGCCCGTCAGCCCCGCCATGGTGAGCAGCCCGATCCGCCAGGTCGTCGGCCGGTCGGTGCGGGAGGCCACCGTGTACAGGGCGATCACCGTGCACATGGCGACGGGTGCCCGCGGCTCCCCGGTCGTCAGCTCCAGCAGGGACAGCCCGCAGGTCACGGCGAGCACGGCGCGCGGCTGTCGGCGCCGGAACACCAGGGCGGCCGCGCCGAGCAGCATCAGCAGCAGCGAGAACGGCTCCGGGGTGCGCGTCCCGAAGGTGGGTCCGTGCGGCCCGTGCGGATCGGCGAAGGAGCCGAGGACCATGGCGACGAACGCCCCGAACGCCAGCACGGCATCGGTGGCGAGTGGATGGGCCCGCATCCACTGCCGGGTGGGGGCGAACCGCCCGAGGTCTGTCGTCACCCGGATACGGTACGGCCTCGTCCGCCGGTGCCCCCTACGGCGGAGGGTGCGGCCCCAGCGGAACACGGGACCGCACCGGACCCCAGCGCGCCCGCACCACGCACACCGCCATGACGGCGGTGATGGCCGCCAGGTGCTCCTTGCCCGCCAGGTTGTCCTTGACCAGCACCTCGCCGATCATCGCCAGGATCACCACGGCGCCCGTCAGGTAGGCCCGGTAGCGCCAGCAGAGGTAGATGGCCAGCCCCACCACCGCCGCCGACGGCCCGGTGTCGTTGACGATCCGGTCGGACACCGGCAGGCCGAGGGGGTGGTCCGGCCCGAGGGAGAGCCCGATCCGCGCGTACGTGGTCCCGGCGAGGGTGGCGACGTAGCCGATCAGCAGGGTGCGCCACCAGCCGATGCAGATCTCGGCGATTCCGAAGACCAGCAGGATCTGTGCCAGCGCCCCCCACACCGGCAGGTCCAGGGCGGGGACGAACAGCGACAGCGGGGTGCGCACGAGGGCCAGCCCGAGCGGGTCGGCGGCTTTGACCGAGCCGAGGTCCTGGACCGGCTGGAACCCCCACGAGGTGTTCTGCACGATCTGGAAGACCGAGGTCAGACAGACCGCGCCGAGGGTCATCGGGATCGCCCGCCACCTGTCGCGGACGAGCGCGTCCCGGACGGTCCAGAACATGGGTCCCCACTCACGGCGGGCGAACCGCCGGAATGAGGAGGTGTTCCACGCTGTCAACGGCGGGTCTCCAGGTGTCTGCGGTGCAGCCACTTCGGAAGGCCGGGGGCCTCCAGGAAGCCCTCGGCCCGGCCGGCCGCGACACCGATCCGCAGCAGGTCCGAACTCTTCTCGAAGAGCATGAACCGCGGTTCCCAGATCGGCCGGTATTTGGCGTTGGCCCGGTAGAGGGACTCGATCTGCCACCAGCGGGAGAAGAAGCTGAGCAGCGAGCGCCACATCCGCAGCACCGGACCGGCGCCGAGCCGGGACCCGCGCTCGAAGACGGACCGGAACATCGCGAAGTTGAGGGAGACCTGGGTGACCCCGATCTCCTTGGAGCGTTCGAGGAGTTCGATGACCATGAACTCCATCAGGCCGTTCTCGGAGTCCCGGTCCCGGCGCATCAGGTCCAGCGACAGACCCTTGGGCCCCCACGGTACGAAGGACAGCAGGGCCCGCAGCTCGCCGTTGCCGTCGGTGCACTCCAGCATCACGCACTGGCCGTCGGCGGGATCACCCAGCCGGCCCAGTGCCATGGAGAAGCCGCGCTCGGTGGCGCCGTCGCGCCAGTCGTCGGCGCGGCGCACCAGCTCGGCCATCTCCCCGGCCGGGATGTCGTCGTGGCGGCGGATGCGGACGGTGTACCCGGCCCGCTTGACGCGGTTGAAGGCCTGCCGGACGGTCCGCATGGCGCGGCCCTCCAGGGTGAACTCGGCGGTCTCGACGATCGCCTCGTCGCCGAGTTCGAGGGCGTCCAGGCCGTGCCGGGCGTAGATCTGCCCGGCCTCCTCGCTCGCCCCCATCACGGCCGGCACCCAGCCGTGCTCGCGGGCCTCGGCCAGCCACGGATCGATGGCGCCCGGCCAGGCCTCGGGGTCGCCGATCGGGTCGCCGGAGGCCAGGGAGACCCCGCCGACGACGCGGTAGGTGACGGCGGCCTTGCCGGTGGGGGACCAGATGACGGACTTCTCGCGGCGCAGCGCGAAGTAGCCGAGCGAGTCGCGGTCGCCCTGCCGGGCCAGCAGCGCCCGCAGCCGCTCCTCGTCCGCCTCGCTGATCGGGTCGACGGCGCGGCGCGAGCGGAAGGCGGCGAACAGGACGGCGAGCAGCAGCAGCATCGACATGACGTTGATCACCACGTCCACCCAGCCGGGCGTGGTGATCACCTCGGAGGCCCGCTCGCCGGGCGTCAGGGTGATCAGCCGCATCACGCCGTACCACCAGCGCTGCGGGAAGGAGGACTCGGCGCTGAGCGGGGAGGTGTTGGTGGCGCCGACGAGCAGGGCAGCGACCAGCGAGGTGAGGAGCAGGCCGACGGCGGCGACGGCGCTGGCGAGCGTCGGGTTGGAGCGGTCGCCCTTGGCGTAGAACTCGTGGCGGCTCAGCAGCAGGGCGCCCGTGAAGGCGGCGGTCAGGACCAGGGAGACCCAGTTCTGCGCGTGCTCGCGGATCTCCTCGTGCGTGGAGAGCGCGTAGGCGAGCAGCAGGGCCAGGAGGCCGCTGAGGACCAGGTTCAGGATCCAGGAGGCCCGCTTGCGGCGGCCGAGGGTCACGGCGAGGAGCAGCGTGAACAGCCCGGAGGCGAAGCCCGCGGTGAGCATGTACGGGGTGTAGAAGTCCTCGATGCTGTGGCGCCTGAGGTCCTGCCCGAGCGAAACCCACACCGCGCCGAGGAAGTTGACGAAGGTGACGGTCCGCAGGTACCACACCGCGAAGGCGGCGCCGCGCCGTGAACGGGCGCTGCCCCGGCCGGTCTCCCGGCCGGTCTCCCGGGCGTCCCCCGCCGCCTTGCCGGCGGGGTCGCCGCCGGTCCCTTTCCTGCCGGCTGACGGACCGTTCGCCGGAACGGCGGTGCGGTCGGTCTCTGCGCTGGTCAAACGGACCTCTCCCATAAAAAGCGATCATATGGGGCGCAGCTGTCCGTGATGGTGCTGTCGGGGGCCACGGCCTGGTCAGGACCGGGGGCCCCGGCGGCTCATTCCGTCGGCTCCTCCACCGCCCGCTCCGGGAGTTCCGCCGCGAGAGCGGCGGCCGCCTGGACGAGGGGGAGGGCCAGCAGTGCCCCGGTACCTTCACCTACTGTGACGCCGTGGTCGAGCACGGGGTTGAGCGCCATTCGGTCAAGTGCCTTCGCCTGGCCCGGTTCGCCACTGGCCTGTCCGGCCAGCCACCAGTCCGGAGCCCGGAACGCGGCCCGCTGGGCCACCAGCCCGCACGCGGCCGAAACGACACCGTCAAGGATGACGGGAGTACGGCGCACCGCGCACTGGAGGAGGAATCCGGTGATGGCGGCCACGTCCGCACCGCCGACCGCGGCCAGCAGCGCCACCTGGTCGCCCAGGACCGGGCGGGCCCGGCGCAACGCGTCGCGGATCGCCGCGCACTTGCGCATCCAGGCCAGGTCGTCGATGGGCAGGCCGCCGCGGCCGGTGACCACCGAGGCGTCGGTTCCGCACAGGGCGGCGACCAGGGTCGCGGCGACGGTGGTCCCGCCCACGCTCAGGTCACCGAGGACGACCAGATCCGTTCCGGAGTCGGCCTCCTCGTCGGCGATCCGCATCCCGAGCCGCACCGCGGCCTCGGCCTCCTCGGCCGTCAGCGCGTCCTCCACGTCGATCCGGCCGCTGCCCCGCCGGACGCGGTGCCCGGTCACGTCGGCCGGGAGCAGCTCGGGATCGCAGTCGAGCCCGGCGTCGACGATCCGTATGGTGGCGCCGAACCGGGCGGCCAGGACGGCCACGGGGCTGGCCCCTTCGAGGACGGACCGCACCAGTTCGTGGCCGGTGGACGCGGCCCGGGCGGAGACGCCCTCGGCGGCGATGCCGTGGTCGGCGGCGAACAGCACCACGCGCGGGCGCTCGATCGGTCTGACCGGAACCCGCCCTTGCGCGGCGGCGAGCCACTCGGCGAGCTCGTCGAGCCGGCCCAGCGCGCCGGGCGGGACGGCGAGGCGCTCACGGCGTTCCTCGGCGTCACGCCGGACGCCCCCATCGGGGCGCTCGATCAGATCGGAGAAGTCGTCGAGATTCAGCGTGCTCATCTGCCAGAGAGTACAGCCGGTAAGGCCCTCCCTCAGGCCTTCGGCGACCACCGTCGGACACCTCGCCGCCGAGCCGTTCCGCCGCCCTCCCGGCCTACTCCTTCAGCACGGCCGCCAGGCCCGCGACGACGAGGAGCACGTGCTCGCACTCGCCCGCGACGGCCGCGTTCAGCCGGCCCAGCTCGTCGCGGAAACGGCGGCCCGAGGCGGTCGCCGGGACCACGCCCGAGCCGACCTCGTTGCTGACCAGCACCACGGGACGGCGGGTCGCGCGTACGGCCGCCACCAGCTCGGCGGTCCGCTCGGCGAGCCGCTGCCGCCCGCTCTCGGCCCACACCGCGTCGTCCCACGCCCCGGCCCGGTCCATCGCGTCCGTCAGCCACAGCGCCAGGCAGTCGATCAGCAGCGGCGGGCCGGCCGCGGCCAGCAGCGGAACCAGGTCGCACGTCTCCACCGTCCGCCAGCTCCCCGGCCGGCGCTCCCGGTGCAGGCCGACCCGGCGGGCCCATTCCGCGTCGCCGTCCCGGGTACCGCCGGTGGCCACGTAGACCACCTCCGGGAAGGACTCCAGCCGTCGCTCCGCCTCCACGGACTTGCCGGAGCGGGCCCCGCCCAGCACCAGCGTCCGGCGCGGCAGCTCCGGCACCGCCCGGTACTCCCCGACGATCACGGTCGTCCCGTCCGGCACCGCCCGCGCCCCCGCCGCCGCGCACCGGCGCTCCAGTTCCCGGCCCGGCGGGGTGTCGTGGTCGAGGTGGACGGCGATCACGTCCGTGGCCGGGCCCGCGGCGCCGCTCGCCCGCAGCCGCGCGAGCGCCCCGGGCCGGCCCAGCACATCCATGAGGATCATGTCGTACGGGCGCCGCCCGGCCTGGTCGGCTACCCCGGCCGGGGCCCCGCCCGGCGGCAGGTAGAGCAGCCGGACGCCGTCCGGGCCGGTCACCTCGTACCCCGTGCCCGGGGCGTCCATCGGCACCGCCCGCACCCGGTGCCCGGAGATCACCGCCAGTTCCCGCCCGTCCGGCACCCGCCCGGCGGCCGGCAGGCCGGGCGGCAGCTCGACCGCGGGACCGTCGTGCGGGTGGGTCAGCAGCACCTGCCGCACACCGGCCAGCGAATGTCCCGCCCGGGCGCCCGCCAGCACCGCCCCCGGGGTCAGGTCCAGCAGCAGCGCCCCGTCGACGAGGACGGCCGTGGCGGCGCGGGCGCGCGAGCCGGTGGAGACGGCGCAGGCCGCGCAGGGGCAGTCCGGGCGGGGCAGGCCCTCGGGTGTTCCGGTGCCGAGCAGAGTGAGTTCCACAGGATGATCCTCCCGCGTCGCCGAGACTGCTGCGCGCCCGGTTACTCTGCGGGCAGACTGAGGGGGTGCCGGGTGGACCGGGCCGGATCAGGGCCGGACACGGCGGGCCCGGCCCGGTCGGCGCGGCACCCCTGTGCAGGAAGTGTGCGAGCAACGGAGGCGGACATGGCGTGGACGTGGCGGTTCGAGACGGCCGACGGCACCGAGACGAGCCCGTCGGTGGTACCCGAGGAGTTCACCACGCAGGGGGACGCGGAGTCCTGGGTCGGTGAGTACTGGAAGGACCTGCTGGAAGGCGGCGTCGAGCAGGTGAAGCTGTCCGACGACGCGGGGACCGAGCTCTACACGATGAGCCTGCGCGCCGCCCTGGACGCGTAGCCCTGCCGGGGGCCCCGCGGATCCGGGGGCCGAGCAGCAGCAGACGAGAGGGGCGGGCCCGGGGACGTACCCCGAGCCCGCCCCTCTCGTCCGGCACGGCACCGAAATGAATCGGACGGGGACGGTCTAGCCCCGGACCCCGCACAGGTGCAGCAGTGCCGCCACACCCCGGTAGGGATCGGTCCGTCCGGCGCGGTCCTCGGCGGCCAGCAGCCGCTCCAGCTCCTCGTCGGGCGGCAGCACGTCGCCGGCCTCGGTGCCGTCGGTGAAGACGCGCACGCCGTACCAGGACTGCAGCGGGGCACCGATCCCCGACAGGGTCGCCGTCAGTCCGGCCAGCCGGTCGGCTCGGACGTCCAGGCCCAGCCGGTTCGTGTAGTCGGTGGAGTCGAACGCGGCCAGCGCGCCCTTCCAGTCTCCGTCCAGGCCCGGTCGCATGGCGAGCGCGTCGCCGTTGCGCACCAGCAGGGACAGCAGTCCGCCCGGCGCCAGCATCCGGGCGAGCCCGGCCAGCATGGCGTCCGGTTCGGGTACGTACATCAGCACCCCGTGGCAGAGCACCACGTCGAAACTGCCCGGCAGGAAATGGGCGCCGGTCTCGCGCCCGTCCCCTTCGAGCAGGCTGACCCGGTCGCGGATCCCCTCGGGTTCCGCCGCCAGCGCCTCACGCGCGACGGCGAGCATGCCCGGGTCCTGCTCCAGGCCCGTCACCTTGTGCCCGGCACGGGCGAGCCGCAGTGCCTGCGTGCCCTGGCCCATGCCCACGTCGAGAACCCGCAGCCGCTGCCCCACCGGGAAGCGCTGCGCGATCTGCTCGTCGACCTGCCGGCCCACGAGTTCCTGCCGGACCGCGTTGCGCAGTCCGCCCAGGCCCTCCAGCCACAGGCGTGCCCCCTCAGCGAAGCCTTCCCCCGACGCGCCGGGCGTCCCTCGGCTCAGGGCCGTTCCCCGCGCTTGACCTGCGGCTTCGGCAGGCGGAGGCGGCGCATCTGGAGGGTGCGCATCAGACCGTAGGCGACGGCGCCACGGCGGGGCTCGTCCGGGAAGCGCGTGGCCAGGGCCTTGCGCAGGCGGAACACCAGGCCGATGGAGTCCAGCAGGATCAGGACGATCACGACGAGCCACAGGGTCAGTGCGATGCTCTGGACCGACTGCTGGCGCACCATGCTCAGCACCAGGATGACCACCGCCAGGGGCAGGAACATCTCGGCGACCGAGTAGCGCGAGTCCACGTAGTCGCGGACGAACCGGCGGACGGGGCCCTTGTCACGGGTCGGCAGATAGCGCTCGTCGCCGTTGGCCAGCGCCTCGCGCTGCTTGGCCATCTCGGTGCGGCGGCGCTCACGGGCTCGCTTGGCATCCTCCTTGCGGTTGCCGGTCGAGGCCACCACGGCCTTGCGCTGCGACTGGGCCACAGCACGCTTCGGCGTAGGGCGGCCCTTCGGGGCCTGCGGGTCACGGGGCTGCGAGAGGTCGGCGCTCACCTTGTCGGTGGCGGCGGCCTTCTCTTCCTTGGAGGAGCGGCTACCAAACACAAAACCCAAGCCTACGTGGTTGCGGGCATGGGCCCCACCCCGCTGGGGAACGATCCGGCAACGGCGGGCGTCCTTCCCCTTGCACGGTACGTGCGGTGGGCCCGTCCTCCTGGGATCACCTACTCCTTACGCCTGACGGGGCGCGGGTGTAGTCGTCCTGGAGGAGGAGCGCATCCGTACTCGAACAGTGCGGTAATGGAGACAGGGCCCGTACTGTGGGTCCTGTCGGTGACCTGGAGCACAGTCCGTCTAGAAGGGGGCGCGCGAAGCCCATGAGCGGTGTCATGAAGCGTATGGGGATGATCTTCCGCGCGAAGGCGAACAAGGCCCTTGACCGGGCCGAGGACCCGCGCGAGACCCTCGACTACTCGTACCAGAAGCAGCTTGAGCTGCTGCAGAAGGTGCGCCGCGGAGTCGCCGACGTGGCGACCTCCCGCAAGCGCCTGGAGCTGCAGCTGAACCAGCTCCAGGGCCAGTCCGCCAAGCTGGAGGACCAGGGCCGCAAGGCGCTCGCCCTGGGCCGCGAGGACCTGGCCCGTGAGGCCCTGTCCCGGCGCGCCTCGCTCCAGCAGCAGGTCAGCGACCTGGAGGTGCAGCACCAGACCCTGCAGGGCGAGGAGGAGAAGCTGACCCTCGCCGCCCAGCGCCTCCAGGCCAAGGTCGACGCCTTCCGCACGAAGAAGGAGACCATCAAGGCCACGTACACGGCGGCCCAGGCGCAGACCCGCATCGCCGAGTCCTTCTCCGGCATCTCGGAGGAGATGAGCGACGTCGGCCTGGCCATCCAGCGGGCCGAGGACAAGACCGCGCAGCTGCAGGCCCGCGCCGGCGCGATCGACGAGCTGCTGGCCTCCGGCGCGCTCGACGACCAGAGCGGCCTCGGCTCCAAGGACGACATCCAGGCCGAGCTGGACCGCCTCTCGGGCGGTACGGACGTGGAGCTGGAGCTCCAGCGCATGAAGGCCGAGCTGGCGGGCGGCCCGTCCGCCCAGCAGCAGGCCATCGAGGGCGGCGCCCAGGGCGACGGCCAGCAGACGCAGACTCCGCACCGGTTCGACAAGCAGTAGGACGGGGCCCGTCATGATTGTCCGCATCATGGGGGAAGGCCAGGTGGAAGTGGCCGACAGCCACTTCCCCGAGCTCAACAGGCTGGACGACGAACTGCTCTCGGAGATGGAGGGCGGTGACGAGGAGGGCTTCCGGCGGACGCTGGGCGCGCTGCTCGACGCCGTCCGGCGGCTCGGCACGCCGCTGCCGGACGACGCACTGGAGCCGTCCGAGCTGATCCTCCCCGCTGCCGACGCCGCTCTGGACGAGGTCAGGGAGATGCTCAGCGACGACGGCCTGATCCCGGGCTGAGCGCGGGCCGGCGCGGGCCGGGCCCGGACGGACCGGGCACACCGACGGTACGACGGCGGGCCCTCCCCTTCGACGGGGGAGGGCCCGCCGTCGTCGTCAGGGCCCGGGCGGCTTCTCCAGGGAGACGGGGTGGTCCGGGTCGGGGGTCCCGCCGATGAAGTTCTCGAATTTGCGGCGCGGCCCCGCCCAGCGCCGGTCGTGGTGGAAGGCGCGCAGCCCGGCCTTGGCCCGGGCCCGCGGCCGGTTCGCGTAGAACCGCTTCGCGTACGGGGATCCCGGCCGGGCCAGCCGGATCGCGCCGACCAGCGCCACCAGGGGGACGACCAGGCCGAAGAGCGCGGTGCGCGCCTTGCCCTTCCACAGGGCGATCAGGGCCAGGAAGAAGTTGGTGGCCCCGTTCATGACGACGAGGCCGCGGCTCTGCCGCTCCTCGCTGGACAGGTCGTTCACCCCGAAGGGCACGAACCCGCCGATGACCAGGGCCACGACGGCGGCCGTGATCACCACCAGCTCCACGCTCTTGCGGCCCTGCTCGCTCCAGTAGACGTCGTCGAGGTGCAGGATCAGCGCGAACTCGTCCAGGACCAGGCCCGCGCCCAGACCGAAGATCACGGCGGAGGCGTACGCGCCGAAGCCGTACCGGCCGCTGCCGACCGCGCCGAAACCCCCGATGATCACGAGGATCACGCCCGGCACCACGTGATGGATGTGCAGACCCCCCGGAGTGACGTTCTTGAAGGGCCCCCGACCGGCCCGGATCATCCGGGTGATCATGCGGGTGACCAGGAACGACAGCACGAAGGAGAGCAGCGCGAGCAGGAGCGGCAGCTTCCCCGGCTCGACGATGTTCCGGTACCACCAGTGACCCATCCCACTGACTCCCTGTTTGGCATGTAATGGGTAATTTACCGTCCGCGACGAACGGGTACCGTTCCCGCCGATGACAGATTCGTACGACGGCCCGCCCCAGACGCCGCCCCCGGAACGCGCCTCGTTCCCCGACGGCGTCCGCTTCGCGTTCGGCACCCTCACCGTGCTGCCCGCCCGCATCACCCGCTGGGACCGCCCCGCGGCCCGCACCGGAATGGCCTGCGCCCCGCTCGCCGGGCTGGTCGTGGGGGTGCTCGCGGCCCTGCCCGGGGTGCTTCTGCTGCTGCTCGGCGCGGGCCCGCTGCTCGCCGCGGCCGTCACCGTCGCCGTACCGGCCGCGCTGACCCGCGCGCTGCACCTCGACGGCCTGGCCGACACCGCCGACGGCCTCGGCAGCGCCAAACCCGCGGACGAGGCCCTGCGGATCATGAAGCAGTCCGACATCGGCCCCTTCGGTGTCGTGGCCCTGGTGATCGTGCTGCTCCTGCAGGTGGCCGCCCTGTCCGACATCTACGCCGACAGCTGGACCCGCGGCGCCCTCGCCGCCGTGGTCGCCGCCGTGGCCGCCCGCCTCGCCATGACCCTGGCCTGCAGGGACGGCATCCCGGCGGCCCGCCCCGGGGGGCTCGGCGCCGCCGTCGCCGGAGCGGTCCCGCGGCCCGCCGCCCTGCTGATCGCCGTCCTCGTCGTCGTGCTGGCCACGGCCGCCGCACTCCCGCTGGGACTGCCCGCCGCAGGCCGCAGCGCGGCGGCGGTCCTGGCCGCCCTGCTCGCCGCCGAACTGCTGCTGCGCCGCTGTGTACGCCGCTTCGACGGGGTCACCGGCGACGTCTTCGGCGCCCTCGCCGAGGTCGCGGCGACCACCGCCCTGATCGTCCTCGCCCTGGGCTGAGCGCCGGTGGCGGGTCCGCGTACGCTCACCCCGTGGACCACGTTGTGACGGACCTGCCCTCCGCCGCGCCCGTCAGGGTGCTGCTCGCCGACGACCAGGCGCTGCTGCGCAGCGCGTTCAGGGTGCTCGTCGACTCCGAGGCCGACATGGAGGTCGTGGGGGAGGCCTCCGACGGCGCGCAGGCCTTCGAGCTCGCCCGCCGGACGCGCCCGGACGTCGTCCTCATGGACATCCGGATGCCCGGTACCGACGGGCTCGCCGCCACCCGCATGATCAGCGCGGATCCGGAACTCGCCGGTGTGCGCGTGGTGATGCTGACGACCTTCGAGGTCGACGAGTACGTGGTCTCGGCCCTGCGGGCCGGAGCCTCCGGCTTCCTCGGCAAGGGTGCCGAGCCCGAGGAGCTGCTGAACGCCATCCGCGTCGCCGCGGCCGGTGAGGCGCTGCTCTCGCCGGCCGCCACCAAGGGGCTCATCGCCACCTTCCTCGCCCAAGGCGGCGGCCCGGCCGCCGCCGGGTCTTCGGCCGGGGCGCACTCCGAGCGGCTCGCCGCTCTGACCGTCCGCGAGCGCGAGGTCCTCGTGCACGTCGCGGCCGGGCTGTCGAACGACGGGATCGCGGGGCGGCTGGAGGTCAGCCCGCTGACCGTCAAGACCCACGTGAACCGGGCCATGGCCAAGCTGGGCGCCCGCGACCGGGCCCAATTGGTGGTTATTGCCTACGAATCGGGACTGGTGCGCCCCCGCGCGGAGTAGCACCGCCCGGTACGGCGTACTCCATTCGCGGTATGCCGCACATAAGGACGGCACCTGCGAGCGACGAAACCCCCCGCGGCGGTGCGACAGGGTAGGAGTGCCCTCGCGTTCGTCACTGCAGAGAGATCTCATACCCATGTCGTGGCTGTCCCGCTTCAGCCTGGCCCAAAGGGCCCTGGTCGGCCTCGTGTCGATCGTGGCGCTGCTCTTCGGCGCCATAGCCATCCCGCAGCTCAAGCAGCAGCTGCTGCCCTCCATCGAACTGCCGATGGTGTCCGTGCTCGCGCCGTACCAGGGCGCCTCGCCCGACGTGGTCGAGAAGCAGGTCGTCGAACCGATCGAGGCCATGCTCAAGGGTGTCGACGGCCTCACCGGCATCACCTCCACCGCCAGCGAGGGCAACGCCCTCATCATGGCCACCTTCGACTACGGCGACAGCGGCACCAAGCAGCTCGTCGCCGACGTCCAGCAGGCCGTGAACCGGGCTCGCGTCCGGCTGCCCGCCGACGTGGAGCCGCAGGTCGTGGCCGGTTCCACCGACGACATCCCGACCGTCATCCTGGCCGTCACCGCCGACAAGGACCAGCAGGCGCTCGCCGACCAGCTGGAACGTTCCGTCGTCCCCGTCCTCTCCGACATCGAGGGCGTCGGCCAGGTCACCGTCGACGGCGTCCAGGACCTCCAGGTCACCGTCACCCCCGACACCGCCAAGCTCGCGGCCGCCGGCCTCGACGGCGCCAAGCTCGCCGCGGGCCTCCAGGCGGGCGGCGCGGCCGTCCCCGCCGGCTCCTTCGACGAGGCGGGCAAGAACCGCACCGTACGCGTCGGCGGCGGCTACACCTCCCTCGCCCAGCTCGAAGAGCTGCGCCTGAGCCCCGGTACGGGCAAGCCGGCCGTCCGCCTCGCCGACGTCGCCTCCGTGAAGCAGGAGCCGGCCAAGGCCGTCTCCATCACCCGCACCAACGGCAAGCCCAGCCTCGCCCTCGTCCTCACCATGGACAAGGACGGCAGCGCCGTCGCCATCTCCGACGCGGTCAAGGACAAGCTGCCCGGGCTGCGCACCACGCTCGGCGCCGGAGCCGACCTCACCGTCGTCAGCGACCAGGGCCCGGCCGTCGCCAAGTCCATCTCCAGCCTCACCACCGAAGGCCTGCTCGGCCTGCTCTTCGCGGTGATCGTGATCCTGGTCTTCCTGGCCTCGCTGCGCTCGACGCTGGTCACGGCGGTCTCCATCCCGCTGTCCGTCGTCCTCGCGCTCATCGTGCTGTGGACCCAGGACCTGTCGCTCAACATGCTGACCCTGGGCGCCCTCACCATCGCCATCGGCCGCGTCGTCGACGACTCGATCGTGGTCCTGGAGAACATCAAGCGCCACCTCGGCTACGGCGAGGAGCGCGAGGCCGCGATCATCACCGCGGTCAAGGAGGTCGCCGGCGCGGTCACCTCCTCCACCCTCACCACCGTCGCCGTCTTCCTCCCGATCGGCCTCACCGGCGGCATGATCGGCGAGCTCTTCGGCTCCTTCTCGCTCACCGTCACCGCCGCCCTGCTGGCCTCGCTGCTCGTCTCGCTGACGGTCGTACCGGTGCTCTCGTACTGGTTCCTGAGCGCGCCCAAGGGCGTCGAGCCCGGCAACGCCGAGAGCGCGGCCAAGGCCCGCCGCGAGGCCGAGGAGAAGGAGGCGCGCAGCCGCCTCCAGCTCTTCTACGTCCGCGTCCTGGGCTTCGCCACCCGCCGCCGGCTCACCAGTGTGGCCATCGCGGTGGTCGTCCTCTTCGGCACCTTCGGGATGACCCCGCTGCTGAAGACCAACTTCTTCGACCAGGGCGAGCAAGAAGTCCTGACGGTCAAGCAGGAGCTCGCCCCCGGCACCTCGCTCGCGGCCTCCGACGAGGCGAGCCGCAAGATCGAGCAGGTGCTGTCCTCGGTCGACGGCGTCAAGAGCTACCAGGTCACCGTCGGCTCCTCCGGCTTCCTCGCGGCCTTCGGCGGCGGTACGGGCTCCAACCAGGCCTCGTACCAGGTCAGCCTGAAGGACTCCGGCAAGGCGGACGCCGTCAAGAAGGGCATCGAGAGCAAGCTGGCCGCTCTCGACGGCATCGGCGAGACCCGCATCGTCGCGGGCGACGGCTTCGGCAGCCAGAACCTCAGCGTGGTCGTCAAGGCCGGTGACGGCAAGGTCCTCGCCGAGGCCGCCGAGCAGGTCCGCGCCGAGGTCGCGAAGCTGGGGAACGTCGCCGACGTGCAGAGCGACCTGTCCCAGTCCGTGCCCCGCATCTCCGTGACCGCCACCCCCAAGACGGCCGAGGCCGGCCTGGACCAGGCCGCGCTCGGCGCGGTCGTCGCGCAGGCCGTCCGGGGCAACCCGGCGGGCAAGGCCGTACTCGACGACACCGAGCGGGACATCGTCATCAGGTCCGCGAAGCCGGCCACCACCCTGGCCGAACTGCAGGCGCTCCCGGTCGGCCCGGTCAGGCTCGGTGACATCGCCGAGGTCAAGGAGGTCCCCGGACCGGTCGCGATGACCCGGATCGACGGCGCCCGCGCCGCCACCGTCACGGCACGGCCGCTCGGCGACAACACCGGCGCGGTCAGCGCCGAGCTGCAGACCAAGCTCAAGGCCCTGGACCTGCCGGAGGGCGCCACCGCCTCCATCGGCGGCGTCTCCGAGGACCAGGACGAGGCCTTCGGCTCGCTGGGCCTGGCCATGCTCGCGGCCATCGCGATCGTGTTCATGCTGCTGGTCGCGACCTTCCGGTCGCTGGTCCAGCCGCTGATCCTGCTGGTCTCCATCCCGTTCGCGGCGACCGGCGCGCTCGGCCTGCTCATCGCCACCGGCACCCCGATGGGCGTCCCGGCGATGATCGGCATGCTGATGCTCATCGGCATCGTGGTGACCAACGCGATCGTCCTGATCGACCTGGTCAACCAGTACCGCGCCCAGGGCCTGGGCGTCGTCGAAGCGGTCGTCGAGGGCGGCCGGCACCGGCTGCGCCCCATCCTGATGACGGCCCTGGCGACGATCTTCGCGCTGCTCCCGATGGCGCTGGGCGTCACCGGCGAGGGCGGCTTCATCTCGCAGCCGCTCGCGGTCGTGGTGATCGGCGGCCTGGTCAGCTCCACCGTCCTGACGCTGCTGCTGGTGCCGACCCTCTACACGATGGTCGAGCTCCGCAAGGAGCGCCGCCGCGCCAAGCGCGCGGCGAAGCGCGAGGCCCGCCTGACGGTGGTCCCGGCTCCCGCCGCAGCCGAGGACGAGGTTCCGGCCAAGGCCTGACACCTGCGGTACGAAGGCCGAAGGGCCGCTCCTCGACCGGGGAGCGGCCCTTCGGGCACGTACGGGGGAGGAGCGGCTACGGGAGCGCCAGCATCCGCTCCAGCGCGAGCTTCGCGAAGCTCTCGGTCTCCTTGTCGACCTGGATCTGGTTGACGAGGGTGCCCTCGGCCAGGGACTCCAGGGTCCACACCAGGTGCGGCAGGTCGATGCGGTTCATCGTCGAGCAGAAGCAGACCGTCTTGTCGAGGAAGACGACTTCCTTGTCCTCGGCGGCGAAACGGTTCGCCAGGCGGCGGACCAGGTTCAGCTCCGTGCCGATGGCCCACTTGGAACCGGCCGGGGCCGCCTCCAGCGCCTTGATGATGTACTCCGTCGAGCCGACGTAGTCCGCGGCCGCCACGACCTCGTGCTTGCACTCGGGGTGGACCAGGACGTTCACGCCGGGGATCCGGGCGCGGACGTCGTTGACCGAGTCGACCGAGAACCGGCCGTGCACCGAGCAGTGCCCGCGCCACAGGATCATCTTGGCGTTCCGCAGCTGCTCCGCGGTGAGGCCGCCGTTCGGCTTGTGCGGGTTGTAGAGCGCGCAGTCGTCCAGGGACATGCCCATGTCGCGGACGGCCGTGTTGCGGCCCAGGTGCTGGTCCGGGAGGAAGAGGATCTTCTCGCCCTGCTCGAACGCCCACTCCAGGGCCTTCTTCGCGTTGGACGAGGTGCAGATCGTGCCGCCGTGCTTGCCGGTGAAGGCCTTGATGTCGGCGGAGGAGTTCATGTACGAGACGGGCACCGTGACGTCGGCGACACCGGCCTCGGTCAGTACGTCCCAGCACTCCGCGACCTGCTCGGCGGTGGCCATGTCGGCCATCGAGCAGCCGGCGGCCAGGTCCGGCAGGACCACCTTCTGGTCGTCCGAGGTCAGGATGTCCGCGGACTCGGCCATGAAGTGCACGCCGCAGAAGACGATGTACTCGGCCTCCGGCTTGGCGGCCGCGTCCTTGGCCAGCTTGAAGGAGTCGCCGGTGACGTCCGCGAACTCGATGACCTCGTCACGCTGGTAGTGGTGGCCCAGGATGAAGACCTTGTCCCCGAGCTTCTCCTTGGCCGCGCGGGCACGCTCCACGAGGTTCGGGTCCGACGGCGACGGCAGGTCGCCGGGGCACTCCACCCCGCGCTCGCTCTTGGGGTCGGCCTCACGGCCGAGCAGCAGCAGGGCAAGGGGCGTCGGCTGGACGTCCAAAGGCTGGGCGGTGGTCACGACACGCACCCTTTCTGTTCTGCGACTAGGGACTTCTGGATCATCGCTTCGACTTCTCGTCTACTTGACGCTATCTATCATAACCGCTTCACGTCAGTTTGACGATGCCGATAGTGTCAATGTGACGCATCAGCCCACGATTCGCCGGGTCCGCCCCCGCGCGCGGTGTGCGAGCATGGAATATCTGAAACAAGCGTCGGGTCCCGGAATGAATCCGCGGTCCCGCTCGTTGCCACCGACGGCAAGAGTCCGACGTTTCCCCGCCCCCGGCGGGGAGCCGCCCACTTCGGGAGTGAATGCAGATGTCCGTACAGGACGACAAGACCACTGTGAGCGACGGCATCCTCCTGTCCGACGCCGCCGCCGAGAAGGTCAGGACCCTGCTGGAGCAGGAAGGCCGCGATGACCTGGCGCTCCGCGTCGCCGTCCAGCCCGGCGGCTGCTCCGGCCTGCGCTACCAGCTCTTCTTCGACGAGCGCTCCCTCGACGGCGACGTCGTGAAGGACTTCGACGGTGTGAAGGTCGTCACGGACCGGATGAGCTCCCCGTACCTCCACGGCGCCTCCATCGACTTCGTCGACACCATCGAGAAGCAGGGCTTCACGATCGACAACCCCAACGCCACGGGCTCCTGCGCCTGCGGCGACTCGTTCAGCTAGGCCTGAACGTCCGGCCGGGTCCTGAACACCGGCCGGTCCGCACGCACGCATGACGAGGGCCCGCCCCCGGTCGCATCCGACCGGGGGCGGGCCCTCGTCGCACACCGGCACCGGGCCCTGCCCGGGACGGCCGGTCACTGCCGGGGACGGCCGGTCACTGCCGGGGGATCGGCTTGCCCGTGGTCGCGTCGATCACCTTCCGGTCGCCCAGCGGCTGCTCCAGCGTCGCCGTCAAGGACATCTCCTGCGCCAGCATGATGCAGGCCTGACCCGGCTTGTTCGGGGTGTCCGTGATCTTCACGACAACCGAATCGGCCGACTCCCTCGCCTCCAGCGCGTACGTGCTGCACGCACCCGCCCAGAAGTTCACGGTCAGCTTCCGGCCGGCCTCCGCGTACGAGAACCCGGTCACGGTACGTGCGTCCTTCGACCCGGGACCGGGGGTGCTCTCCTGCGCCGCCGCAGGCTGCGCCACCGTGTGGCCCGGCGCACCGCCCTGCCCCGCCACCTCGAACAACCACGCCGGAACCAGACCCCGCGCCCCGTTCACCGTGCCGGGAACCAGCCCGAGCACGGCGCCCTTCACCGTCTCCGTCCGCGGGGGCTTCATCGGCCGCGGCTCCGGGTTGCACGGCACCGCGTCCGTGGCCGCCGGGACGTCCGCCGACAGCGGGACCGCGCTCGCGCATCCGCTGGGCTCGGGGTTGCCCTCCCGGCCGCCCGACCTCGCGTTCAGCCGCGCCAGCGCCTCCACGGCCCCGACCACCTGCTGGTCGGCCGCCCGTACGGGGGCCTTCAGCTCCCCGTTGGCCCCGACCACCGCGCCGTCGGAGCCCACGCTGACCTTCGTGGACCAGCCCTGCGTGGGCAGCCCGCCGACCACCGGGTCGGCGGCCACCACCCGCACCGAACCCTGGTTCATCCGGGCGTCCTGCCTGGCCCCCTCCACTCCCGCGGCGGCCAGCACGGGGGCCGCCGCGGCCTTGGCGGCCTCCTCCGACACCGGCTTGCCCGTCTCGGCCCCGCCGCCCGCACTCGCCCCCGGGTCCTGCGGCAGGGTCGCCGGGCCACAGGTGTCCTTGCCGCGCGCACAGTCGTCCCCGGCGCCGCTGCCGCCGCCGACCGGAGCCTGGAAGCGGGCGAAGTTCCACGTCCCCGGCGCCGAACGGGCCACCGTGAGCCGGGGCCCGGAGCCGTCGGCGGCCTCCCCGGCCACCCAGACGTCCCCGTTCAGCCGCGGCTCGCCGGGCAGGCCCAGGGCCGCAGCGAGACGGGCCACCTCCGCCGAGGTGATCTCGCCGGACAGCGCGTACGCGGGCGCCTTGGCCGGGGCCTCCGGAAGCTTCACGTCGGTCCGGTACACCACGCCTTCGCCGGACGGATCGGGCTCCCCGGGCGCGATGCCCGGCCCCGAGGGGTCTCCCGCGTCGCGGGGCGCGGAGGCCGCACTGTCAGCCGTACGGTGGCCCGATCCACCGTCGCCGTAGGCGGTCGACGCCCAGTACGCGGTGCCGCCGCCCGCCAGCAGGACGGCGGCCGCGATCGAGCCGACGGCCCAGGCGGGCCGCCGCCGTGTGCCGCGTGATGTGTCGTCGGGTCGTTCGCTGGTCACCGCATCGCTCCTTCACCGGTCCGTCGTACCTGATGCGGGTGTGACGGACCGGGAGCGCAACCGGTTCCCTCCTACTGGTCCCCGTACACGGACGTGGCGGCGATCAGCCGTGCCGAGGCCGGGGGGACGCTGATCCCGTGGATCTGCGAAGGGGTCACGCGGGCCGGCCGGGGTCCCGCCGGGACCGCCCAGTGCGGGGCCATCCGGGCGCAGTCACCCAGCAGGCGGGCGAAACCTGGCCGGCGCGAGGCTTCCGCGCCGCGCTTGTCGGCGGTGTACTCGGAGCAGCCGAAACCGTCGGTAGAGGTCATGCAGGCACCGTAGGCATCGGACCTCACGCGAAGAAAGACCTACTAAGGGGTAGTTTCCGGGGTACAGCCCAGGGCTCCTTACCGGGTAGTTTTGACTGTCCCTCGCCGTCCTCAGCAGGAGCGTCCTCGCCGTGCGCATCGCAGTCACCGGCTCCATCGCCACCGACCACCTCATGACCTTCCCCGGCCGTTTCGCCGACCAGCTGGTCGCCGACCAGCTGCACACGGTCTCCCTCTCCTTCCTCGTCGACAACCTCGACGTCCGGCGGGGCGGTGTCGGCCCGAACATCTGCTTCGGCATGGGGCAGCTCGGCAGCCGCCCGATCCTGGTCGGAGCCGCCGGCTCCGACTTCGACGAGTACCGCGCCTGGCTGGACCGGCACGGCGTCGACACCGAGTCCGTCCGGATCTCCGAGGTGCTGCACACCGCACGTTTCGTGTGCACCACGGACTCCGACCACAACCAGATCGGCTCCTTCTACACGGGTGCGATGAGCGAGGCCCGGCTGATCGAGCTGAAGGCCGTCGCCGACCGGGTGGGCGGACTCGACCTGGTCCTGATCGGCGCGGACGACCCCGAGGCGATGCTGCGCCACACCGAGGAGTGCCGCACGCGCGGGATCCCCTTCGCCGCCGACTTCTCGCAGCAGATCGCCCGGATGGACGGCGACAACATCCGCACCCTGATGGAGGGCGCGACGTTCCTCTTCTCGAACGAGTACGAGAAGGGCCTCATCGAGTCGAAGTCCGGCTGGACCGACGAGGAGATCCTGTCGAAGGTCGGCACCCGCGTGACCACCCTCGGCTCGAACGGCGTCCGGATCGAGCGCGTCGGCGAGGCCCCGATCGTGGTCGGCTGCCCCGAGGAGACGGCCAAGGTCGACCCGACGGGCGTCGGCGACGCGTTCCGCGCCGGATTCCTGACCGGTCTGGGCTGGGGCGTCGGCCTGGAGCGTGCGGCGCAGCTGGGCTGCATGCTCGCGACGCTGGTCATCGAGACCCTGGGCACCCAGGAGTACGCGCTGGCCCGTGCCCACTTCATGGAGCGCTTCACCAAGGCCTACGGCGACGAGGCCGCGGCGGAGGTCCAGGCCCACCTGGCGTGACGCCGGCCTGAGCCGCTCGGGCTCCGCCCGGACCCCGCGGCGGGTCCGGGCACAGCCTGGTGGGGCCGCCGCTGCGCGGAGCTCTCCCCGCCCCGCCCTTTCTCCGTTTCCCGGGCTCCGCCCGGACCCCCTCTCCGGGCTGCGCCGGGCACCTCTAGCCTCGCCGGCGTTTGAGCAGGGGGCACCTCCCAGCGGTAGCTGGGGGAGGGTCCGGGCGGAGCCCGGTGCCCGGCGGAGCCGGGTTCCCTGGGGCTCCGCCCCAGACCCCGCGCCTCAAACGCCGGCGAGGCTGAAGATGGCCCGGCGGGGTCAGGTGGCTCGGCGGACCGTGTAGGCGGTGCCGGCGGGGCGGGGGGCTTCGCCCAGGTAGTCGTGCCCCCGCATCGCGCACCACGCCGGGATGTCCAGCCGGGCCACCTCGTCGTCGGAGACGACCGTGACGGTCCCGCCCACCGGAACCGTCACGATGGCCCGGGCCAGCTCGATCACCGGCTGCGGACACCGCAGTCCCAGCGCGTCGAGCTCCAGGGAGTCCGCCACCGGCGCCACCGCCGCCGGCTCCGCCACGCCGAGCCGTTCCCGTACGTCCGCCACCGCGCGCGGCAGCACCTCCAGGAACGCGTTGACCTCCTCCGCCGGAGTCCCCGGCGGCAGGGACACCCGTACGTTGCCCTCCGACAGCACACCCATGGCCCGCAGCACATGACTGGGGGTCAGCGTGGAGCTCGTGCACGAGGAGCCCGAGGAGACCGAGAAGCCGGCCCGGTCCAGCTCGTGCAGCAGGGTCTCCCCGTCGACGTACAGGCAGGAGAAGGTGACCAGGTGCGGCAGCCGCCGCTCCGGATCGCCCACCACCTCCACGTCCGGGACCAGCCGCACCACCCGCCGCCGGATCCGGTCCACCAGGACCCGCAGCCGGGCCGCCTCCGCGTCCGCCTCGGCCCGTACGGCCCGCAGGGAGGCCGCCGCGGCCACGATCGCGGGCAGGTTCGTGAAACCGGGGGAACGCCCCGACTCCCTCTCGTCCGCCGGGCCTTGGGGGGAGAAGCGCACCCCCTTGCGGACGGCCAGCAGGCCGACTCCGGGCGGGCCGCCCCATTTGTGCGCACTCGCGGCCAGCACGGACCAGGCGCCCTCCACCGGACCCCAGCCCAGCGACTGGGCCGCGTCCACCAGCAGCGGCACCCCGGCCGCCCCGCAGACCTCGGCCACCTCGGCCACCGGCTGGACGGTGCCCACCTCGTGGTTGGCCGACTGGAGGCAGGCGAGCGCGGTCTGCGGGGCGAGCGCCTGCGCGTAGTCGGCGGACGAGACCGCGCCCCACCGGTCCACCGGGACCTCGGTCACCGACCCGCCGCGCGCCTCGTGCACCTCGGCCGCGTGCAATACAGAACTGTGTTCGACCGCCGATACGACCAGATGACTTCCGACGCGCCGGCGCCCCGCGAGGAGACCCGCCACCCCCGTGTGAACCGCGTGCGTCCCCGAAGGAGTGAACACGAGCTCGTCGGCCCGGCATCCCACCGCCTCCGCTGCGGCCTCCCGCGCCGCGTCCAGCAGCAGCCGGGCGCGCCTGCCCTCCCGGTAGAGCCGGGCGGGATCGGCCCAGCCCTCGTCCAGGGCGGCCTGCAACGCCTGGCGGGCCACGGGGTGCAGGGGAGCGGCGGACGCGCTGTCGAAGTACGGCATCCGGTCACGCTAACTCGGGGCCCGGAGCGTTCGAGGTCAGGGGGCGTCAGATGTGCTCCGGAGCCCGCCATTCAGGGCCATTCGCGCCGTCCCCCGGACGGCGGATCCATCCCTTCGGGGGCAGTAGCGGCGCGTTGGGCACCCTCCCCGCGCGACCCCAAATAGCGTCCAGTAGGGTTTGGTCCGCATAAACATCCAAACCCCTGCCTGCGTCAGGGCCGGCGACCGACCCGAACACGGCCGCGGCCGGCCGCGCGGGCCGAGACTCTCGGGAAGGCGCTACGTGAGTCCCTACGGCTCCGACCGCTCGCCGCGGCGCCCGATGCGGCGGAAGCTGCTGCAGGCGCTGACTGCGGGCGTGGTCCTGGCGACCGCCACTGGTTGCTCGTATACATGGAAAGACTTCCCCCGCCTCGGAATGCCGACTCCGGTAACCGAGGAGGCGCCGCGCATCCTCTCCCTGTGGCAGGGATCCTGGGCGGCCGCGCTGGTCACGGGCATCCTCGTGTGGGGCCTGATCATCTGGAGCGTCATCTTCCACCGGCGCAGCCGGACGAAGATCGAGGTCCCCGCGCAGACCCGGTACAACATGCCCATCGAGGCGCTGTACACCGTGGTCCCGCTGATCATCGTCTCGGTGCTCTTCTACTTCACCGCTCGTGACGAGTCGAAGCTCCTGGCCCTCACCCCGAAGCCGCCGCACACGATCAACGTGATCGGCTTCCAGTGGAGCTGGGGCTTCAACTACGTCGAGAACGTCGACGGTGACGCGGCCACCCCGAAGGCGGGCGCGGTCCCGAAGGAGCTCGCCTCCCTCCCGGACCGCTTCACCAAGGACTTCCCGGCGGGCGCCGAGGGCGTCTACCAGAAGGGTGTCCCGGGCGACCGGAACCCCCAGACGGGCAACCCGGGTCCGACCCTGGTCCTCCCCAAGGGCGAGAAGGTCCGCTTCATCCTGTCGTCGAACGACGTGATCCACTCCTTCTGGGTGGTCCCGTTCCTGTTCAAGCAGGACGTCATTCCGGGCCACACCAACGTCTTCGAGGTCACCCCGTCCGAATACGGCACCTTCATGGGCAAGTGTGCCGAGCTCTGCGGCGTCGACCACTCCCGGATGCTCTTCAACGTCAAGGTGGTCTCCCCTGAGGACTACCGGGCGTACCTGAAGGATCTGGCGGAGAAGGGTCAGACCGGCTACCTCCCGGCCGGTATCCAGCAGAGCGACCCGGCCCGGAATGCGGAAGTGAACAAACTGTGAGCATCCTCAACGAATCCCAGGGTGCCGCCGCCGACTCGTATGAGAACGAGCTGCCGGTACGGCGCAAGCAGCCGGGCAACGTGGTCGTGAAGTGGATGACCACGACCGACCACAAGACCATCGGCACGATGTACCTGGTCACGTCGTTCGTGTTCTTCATCATCGGCGGTCTGCTGGCGCTCTTCATGCGCGCCGAGCTGGCTCGTCCGGGCACGCAGATCATGTCGAACGAGCAGTTCAACCAGGCGTTCACCATGCATGGCACGATCATGCTGCTGATGTTCGCCACCCCGCTCTTCGCGGGCTTCGCCAACTGGATCATGCCGCTGCAGATCGGCGCGCCCGACGTGGCGTTCCCGCGGCTGAACATGTTCGCGTACTGGCTGTACCTCTTCGGCTCGACCATCGCGGTGGCCGGCTTCGTCACGCCGAACGGCGCCGCCGACTTCGGCTGGTTCGCCTACTCCCCGCTGTCGGACGCCGTCCGCTCACCGGGCATCGGCGCCGACATGTGGATCATGGGTCTGGCCTTCTCCGGCTTCGGCACGATCCTCGGTTCGGTCAACTTCATCACCACGATCATCTGCATGCGCGCTCCGGGCATGACGATGTTCCGCATGCCGATCTTCACCTGGAACGTGCTGCTGACCGGTGTCCTGGTCCTGCTGGCCTTCCCGGTGCTGGCCGCCGCGCTCTTCGCGCTGGAGGCCGACCGCAAGTTCGGTTCGCACGTGTTCGACGCCGCGAACGGCGGCGCATTGCTGTGGCAACACCTCTTCTGGTTCTTCGGGCATCCAGAGGTGTACATCATCGCGCTACCGTTCTTCGGAATCGTCTCCGAGATCATCCCGGTCTTCAGCCGCAAGCCGATGTTCGGCTACATCGGCCTGATCGCCGCGACGATCGCGATCGCCGGCCTCTCCGTGACCGTGTGGGCCCACCACATGTACGTCACCGGCGGTGTGCTGCTGCCGTTCTTCTCCTTCATGACCTTCCTGATCGCGGTACCGACCGGTGTGAAGTTCTTCAACTGGATCGGCACCATGTGGAAGGGCTCGCTGTCCTTCGAGACCCCGATGCTCTGGACGATCGGCTTCCTGGTCACCTTCACCTTCGGTGGTCTGACCGGCGTCATCCTGGCCTCGCCCCCGATGGACTTCCACGTCTCCGACTCGTACTTCGTCGTCGCGCACTTCCACTACGTCGTCTTCGGCACCGTGGTGTTCGCGATGTTCGCCGGCTTCCACTTCTGGTGGCCGAAGTTCACGGGCAAGATGCTGGACGAGCGCCTCGGCAAGATGACGTTCTGGACGCTGTTCATCGGCTTCCACGGCACCTTCCTGGTGCAGCACTGGCTCGGAGCCGAGGGCATGCCGCGTCGTTACGCGGACTACCTCGCCGCCGACGGTTTCACCGCGCTGAACACGATCTCGACGATCAGCTCGTTCGTGCTCGGCCTGTCGATGCTGCCGTTCATGTACAACGTCTGGAAGACGGCCAAGTACGGCAAGAAGGTCGAGGTCGACGACCCGTGGGGTTACGGCCGTTCGCTCGAGTGGGCGACGTCCTGCCCGCCGCCGCGGCACAACTTCCTCACCCTGCCGCGGATCCGTTCCGAGTCCCCGGCGTTCGACCTGCACCACCCTGAGATCGCGGCCCTCGACCACCTCGAGGACCACAGCGTCGCCGCCAAGGCCGTCACCGGCGGCAAGGAGGCCGACAAGTGAAGATCCAGGGCAAGATGTTCCTCTGGCTCTCCTTCTTCATCCTGATCATGGCCGTCGTGTACGGCGTGTGGTCGAAGGAGCCCGTCGGTACCACCGCGCTCTTCCTGGCCTTCGGCCTGAGCGTCATGATCGGCTACTACCTGGCCTTCACGGCCAAGCGTGTCGACGAGATGGCCCAGGACAACCTGGAGGCCGACGTCGCCGACGAGGCGGGCGAGCTGGGGTTCTTCTCCCCGCACAGCTGGCAGCCGCTCTCGCTGGGCATCGGCGGTGCGCTCGCGTTCATGGGCGTCATCTTCGGCTGGTGGCTCATGTACTTCTCGGCCCCGATCATCATGATCGGCCTGTGGGGCTGGGTGTACGAGTACTACCGCGGTGAGAACCAGAACCAGTAGCAGCAGCACGTTCGCGGCCGCGCAGCGCCGCATCCGGGGCCCGGGCACCTCCTCCAGGAGGGCCCGGGCCCCTCGTTTGCAGTCACCCCGCGCGCCGGAATTGTCATATCTTCATAGCGTTGGCTCCATGAAGCACTCACCGCGTCTTTGGACGGTACTCAGCTGCTCCCTGCTGGTCGCGTCCCTCGGGGCCGGCGCCACCGCATGCGGGTCCGGCGACAAGAACCCGCTGTCAGCCCGCCCGTACGACGCGGGCGATCAGGTCGCCTTCAACCAGAGCGCCGGCAGCCGCCCCGTGAACCCCGACCGGCCCCTGGAGATCACCGCCAAGAGCGGTGGCGGCCGGATCACCGACGTGCTGGCCGTGGACACCCACGGCCGCCGCCTGGCGGGCGAACTGAGCGCCAAGGGGGACCGCTGGCACAGCACGACCCCGATGGCCTCAGGCGTCCGCTACACGGTCACCGTGAGCACCGAGGACGAGCGGGGCGCCCCCGGGCAGCGCACGCTCACCTTCGACACCACCCCGTCCAAGGGGATCCTGAAGGTCGAGTTCGGCCCGGACGAGGGCAAGTACGGCGTCGGCCAGCCCATCACCGCCGAACTCAGCGAGCCCGTCCAGGACAAGGCCGCCCGCGCCATCGTGGAACGCGGCCTCGTCGTCGACGCCCCGCCCGGAGTCGAGGGCGCCTGGCACTGGGTGGACGACAAGAACCTCCACTACCGGCCCAAGGACTACTGGCCCGCCAACTCGGCCGTCTCCGTACGGAGCAACCTGGAGGGCGTCAGGATCACCGACGAGCTCCACGGAGCCGTCGCCAAGCCGGTGAAGCTGGAGATCGGGGACCGGGTCGAGGTCACCACCGACGCCTCGTCGCACTACCTGACGTTCAAGCGCAACGGAGAAGTGATCAACACCATTCCGGTGACCACCGGAAAGCCCGGCTTCTCCACCCGTAACGGCATCAAGGTGGTGCTGGGCAAGCAGTACTTCGTACAGATGCGCGGCGACACCGTCGGCATCGGCGGCAGCGAGTACTACAACCTGCCCGTCTACTACGCCACCCGCGTCACCTGGAGTGGTGAATACGTCCACGCCGCCCCGTGGTCCGTCGGCTCCCAGGGCTACGAGAACGTCAGCCACGGCTGCACCGGCATGAGCACCGGCAACGCCGCCTGGTTCTACGAAAACATCACCGAGGGCGACATCGTCCAGGTGGTCAACAGCATCGGCGACGACATGGACGTCTTCGGCAACGGCTTCGGCGACTGGAACATGGACTGGAAGGACTGGCGCCAGGGCAGCGCCCTCCTCAAGGGCACCCAGGAAGGCCGCAGCCCGGTCGACCAGGCCCGCCTGCGTCCCACCGTCTAGACCGCTCCGGGCCGGCCCTTCCCCCCGGACACCGTCCGGGGGGAAAGATCCCGGCCCGTTCACCCGTACGGGCCCCTGCGGGGCACACACGGGCACGCACCGGGCCCGTAGGACGTATCAGGCGTCCAGGGACAGACGGGTCCTCAGAAGACCCGCCAGGGTGTCCGCGAACCGCACCGGGTCCACCGGAAGGGTCACGGCGGCGTCCGCACGGCTCCACGTGGCCAGCCAGGCGTCCTGGGGACGCCCCATCAGCAACAGCACCGGCGGACACCGGAAGATCTCGTCCTTGATCTGCCGGCACACGCCCATGCCCCCGGCCGGAACCGCCTCGCCGTCCAGCACGCACACGTCGATTCCGCCCGCGTCCAGCGCCGTCAGGACCGCCGGCAGCGTCGCGCACTCCAGGAACTCCACCGGCGGCAGGTCCGCGGCGGGCCTGCGTCCTGCCGCCAGCCGCACCTGCTCCCGGGTGCCCGCGTCGTCGCTGTAGACCAGAACCCGCGCAGTCGCCCGCATTTCGTTCCTCCACGTGGCCGTGAATCACGTTGATGTTGCGCGGGATGCTACTCCTCCCGGTGCGCCGTCAACATCGGTTCGAACATGTCGCGGGCGACCCCGCAGGGGACGCATCTGATGGGCCGTTCGGGCCTTGCACACGCCCCTGACACTCCGAACGGCACCCCCCGGGGTGAGGGCGGGATAAGCGACCGACATAATGTCGGTCGTGGCGACAGCAACGACAGTAGATACCGGGCACGCGCACCCGACGGTCAACCGGCCGAACCTCGTCAGCGTCGGAACCATCATCTGGTTGAGTTCCGAGCTGATGTTCTTCGCGGCCCTCTTCGCGATGTACTTCACCCTGCGATCCGTGATGGGTCCCGAGTTCTGGACGGAACAGGCCGATGCCCTGAACCTGCCCTTCTCGGCGACGAACACGACGATCCTGGTGCTTTCCTCGCTCACCTGCCAGCTCGGCGTATTCGCCGCCGAGCGCGGTGACGTGAAGAAGCTCAGGACGTGGTTCATCATCACGTTCGTCATGGGTGCGATCTTCATTGGCGGCCAGGTGTTCGAGTACACCGAGCTGGTCAAGCACGAGGGCCTGTCCCTCTCGTCCAACCCGTACGGCTCGGTGTTCTACCTGACCACCGGCTTCCACGGGCTGCACGTGACGGGCGGTCTCATCGCCTTCCTGCTGGTCCTCGGCCGGACGTACGCGGCCAAGAGGTTCACCCACGAACAGGCCACGTCGGCCATCGTCGTGTCCTACTACTGGCACTTCGTCGACGTCGTCTGGATCGGCCTCTTCGCGACGATCTACCTGATCAAGTAGCGAACACGTCACCGGGCAAGACCCGGCACTCCATCCAGACACACCGACGCAGAAGATCCTGACACCGGGGTAATCCGTGAAAAAGCTCTCCGCACGACGACGCCATCCGCTGGCGGCGGTCGTCGTTCTACTCCTCGCGCTGGCGGCCACTGGGGGGCTGTACGCCGCCTTCGCCCCCGCGGGCAAGGCGCAGGCCGATGAAACCGCCCAGTCCCTCGCCATCGAGGAGGGCAAGAAGCTCTACGCCGTGGGTTGCGCAAGCTGCCACGGAACCGGCGGTCAGGGTTCCTCTGACGGCCCGAGCCTGGTCGGCGTCGGCTCCGCGGCCGTCGACTTCCAGGTGAGCACGGGCCGCATGCCCGCCCAGCAGCCCGGCGCCCAGGTGCCGAAGAAGCCCGTCATCTACGAGCAGGCGCAGATCGACCAGCTGGCCGCGTACATCGCGTCCCTCGGCGCCGGTCCGATCACGCCGACCGCGAAGCAGTACGACCCGGCGGGCGCCGACATCGCCAACGGTGGTGAGCTCTTCCGCAACAACTGCGCGCAGTGCCACAACTTCACCGGCGAGGGCGGCGCGCTGACGAACGGCAAGTACGCCCCCAACCTTGAGGGTGTCTCGCCGAAGCACATCTACGAGGCCATGCAGACCGGCCCGCAGAACATGCCCTCCTTCCCCGACAGCACCATGCCGGAGAAGCAGAAGAAGGACATCATCGCGTACCTCCAGAACGTGAACGGCGAGAAGTCGACCAGCCCCGGCGGCCTGAAGCTCGGTGGCCTCGGCCCCGTCTCCGAGGGTCTGTTCGGCTGGATCTTCGCCCTGGGTGCGCTGATCGCTGTCGCCGTCTGGGTCGCGGCCCACACCGCTAAGGCCAAGAAGTCATGAGTAGCCAAGAGATTCCCGAAGAGAAGCACCTGCCGAGCGAGCAGGGCGACGCCCACCACGGTGGCGTAGCGGTCGCGGACGACCCGTTCGCCGACCCGGGCCTGCCGGTCCACAAGCCCCGCATCCAGGACATCGACGAGCGGGCGGCGAAGCGCTCCGAGCGCACCGTCGCGATGCTCTTCACGCTGTCGATGCTGGCCACGATCGGCTTCATCGCGTCCTACGTGATCTTCCCGGTCGACAAGATCGTCTACATCTTCCCCATCGGGAAGGTCAGTGCGCTCAACTTCTCCCTGGGCATGACCCTGGGTACGGCCCTCTTCTGCATCGGCGCGGGCGCGGTCCACTGGGCCCGCACCCTGATGTCCGACGTCGAGGTCGCCGACGAGCGCCACGAGATCGCCGCCCCGGCGGAGGTCAAGGCCAAGGTCCTGCAGGACTTCGCCGACGGTGCGAACGAGTCCGGCATCGGCCGGCGTCCCCTGATCCGCAACACGATGCTGGGCGCGCTGGCCATGCTGCCGCTGTCCGCCGTCATGATCATGCGCGACCTGGGCCCGCTGCCCGAGGACAAGCTGCGCAAGACCCTGTGGGCCAAGGGCAAGCTGCTCATCAACCAGAACACGATGGAGCCGCTGCGTCCCGAGGACGTCCTGGTCGGTTCGCTCACCTTCGCCATGCCGGAAGGCCTGGAGGAGGAGCAGCACGACTTCCAGGTCCAGATCGCCAAGGCCGCCCTGATGATCGTCCGTATCCAGCCGGACGACATCAAGGACAAGAAGGAACTGGAGTGGTCCCACGACGGGATCGTGGCCTACTCCAAGATCTGCACCCACGTCGGCTGCCCCATCAGCCTGTACGAGCAGCAGACGCACCACGTGCTCTGCCCGTGCCACCAGTCCACCTTCGACCTCTCCGACGGCGCCCGTGTCATCTTCGGCCCGGCCGGTCACGCGCTTCCGCAGCTGCGGATCGGTGTGAATGACGAAGGCTTCCTCGAAGCGCTCGGCGACTTCGAAGAGCCCGTCGGTCCTGCATTCTGGGAGCGCGGATGAGCACCAGCGACAACAACGAGCGCAAAGCGCCGGCCGGCGAGCGGGTAGCGGACTGGGCGGACGGCCGCCTGGGCATCTACAGCCTCGCCAAGGCCAACATGCGCAAGATCTTCCCGGACCACTGGTCCTTCATGCTCGGTGAGATCTGCCTCTACAGCTTCATCATCATCATCCTCACGGGTGTGTACCTGACGCTGTTCTTCCACCCGAGCATGAACGAGGTCGTGTACCACGGCTCGTACGTGCCGATGCAGGGCGTCATGATGTCCGAGGCCTTCGCCTCGACCCTGGACATCAGCTTCGACGTCCGCGGTGGCCTGCTGATCCGTCAGATCCACCACTGGGCGGCGCTGATCTTCGTCGCGGCGATGATCGTGCACATGATGCGCGTCTTCTTCACCGGCGCGTTCCGCAAGCCCCGTGAGATCAACTGGATCTTCGGCTTCCTGCTGCTGGTCCTCGGCATGTTCACCGGCTTCACCGGTTACTCGCTGCCGGACGACCTGCTCTCGGGTACCGGTGTCCGCTTCATGCAGGGCGCCATCCTGTCCGTCCCGGTCGTCGGCACGTACCTGTCGATGTTCCTGTTCGGCGGCGAGTTCCCGGGCGGCGACTTCGTCGCACGGTTCTACTCGGTGCACATCCTGCTGCTGCCCGGCATCATGATGGGCCTCCTCGTGGCCCACCTGATCCTGGTCTTCTACCACAAGCACACCCAGTACGCGGGCCCCGGCAAGACGAACAACAACGTCGTCGGCATGCCGCTGCTGCCGGTCTACATGGCCAAGGCCGGAGGCTTCTTCTTCCTGGTCTTCGGTGTCATCGCGGCCGTCGCGGCGATCGCCTCGATCAACCCGATCTGGGCGCTCGGCCCGTACCGCCCGGACCACGTGTCCACCGGTGCGCAGCCCGACTGGTACATGGGTATGCCGGAAGGCCTGATCCGAGCCATGCCCGGCTGGGAGATCAACCTGTGGGGCCACACGCTCGTCCTGGGCGTGTTCATCCCGCTGCTGCTCTTCCCGCTGGTCCTCGGCGCGATCGCCGTCTGGCCGTTCATCGAGTCCTGGGTCACCGGCGACAAGCGCGAGCACCACATCCTGGACCGCCCGCGCAACGTCCCGACCCGCACCGCCTTCGGTGTCGCCTGGATCGCGGAGTACATCGTGCTCCTCATCGGCGGCGGCAACGACATGTTCGCCCAGTACTTCCACCTGTCGATCAACTCGATCACGTGGTTCGTCCGGATCGGCTTCTTCGTCGTCCCGGTGCTGGCGTTCATCGTCACCAAGCGGATCTGCCTCGGTCTGCAGCGTCGTGACCACGACAAGGTGCTGCACGGTCGCGAGACCGGCATCATCAAGCGCCTGCCGCACGGCGAGTTCGTCGAGGTCCACGAGCCGCTCCCGCAGGGCAAGCTCCACACGCTCACCGCGCACGAGCAGTACAAGCCGGTCGAGATCGGCCCGACGGTCGACGAGAACGGTGTCGAGCGCAAGGTGAAGGCCACCGAGAAGCTGCGCGCGAAGCTCAGCCAGGGCCTCTACGGTGAGGGCAACCAGATTCCGAAGCCCACGGTGGAGGAATACAAGGAGATCCAGTCCGGCCACGGCCACCACTGATCCCCGTATGAACGCATGAGGGACTGATTCCGGTCAGTCCTGGTGTCGCCACGGCGAGAGCCCCGTCCAGTGTCTGGACGGGGCTCTTTGCCGTAACCGGGGCTGGATAGGCTGATCCCTGACCGATCAGTGTGGAATCCTCCACCGACAGCAGGAGCGGACCATGAACGTTGCGACCCCGGCAGGCGGCGACAGCGTGGCGGCCCGTGGCTGGCCGGGCGTTCTCGACGCCCTGCTGACGGGCCGGGACCTGCGCGCGGAGGACACCGCCTGGGCCATGGACCGGATCATGCGCGGGGAGGCCACCGACGCCCAGATCGCCGGCTTCACGGTCGCGCTGCGGGCCAAGGGGGAGACCGTCGAGGAGATCAACGGCCTCGTACGGGCGATGTACGCGCACGCCAACCTGATCGAGGTGCCGGGCCGCACGGTGGACATCGTCGGCACCGGCGGCGACGGGGCCAAAACGGTGAACATCTCCACCATGTCGGCGGTCGTGGTGGCCGGCACCGGCGCCAAGGTCGTCAAGCACGGCAACCGGGCCGCGTCCTCCGCGAGCGGCTCCTCGGACGTCCTGGAGAAGCTCGGCGTCAATCTCCAGCTGAGCCGGGAACGGGTCGTGGAGGTCGCCGAGGAGGCCGGCATCACCTTCTGCTTCGCCGTGAAGTTCCACCCGGCCCTGCGGCACGTCGCGGCAGCCCGCAAGGAGCTGGGCATCCGGACCTTCTTCAACGCGCTGGGCCCGCTGACCAACCCGGCCCGGGTGCGCGCCCAGGCGACCGGCGTGGCCGACCCCCGGATGGCCCCGATCATCGCCGGCGTGCTCGCCGAGCGGGGCTCGTCCGCGCTGGTCTTCCGCGGTGACGACGGCCTGGACGAACTGACCACGACCTCGACCTCGCGCGTCTGGTGGGTCCGCGACGGCAAGGTCGACGAGCAGCGCTTCGACCCCCGTGACGTGGGCATCTCCCTGGTCGACGTCTCCGCCCTGGCCGGCGGGGACCCGTCGTACAACGCGGACGTGGCCCGCCGCCTGCTGGCGGGCGAGACCGGCCCGGTCCGTGACGCCGTGCTGCTGAACTCGGCGGCCGCCCTGGTGGCCCTCGACCCCGGCACGGGCAGCCTGGAGGAGCAGATCACGGCCGGTACCGCCCGTGCGGCGGAGTCCATCGACTCGGGTGCGGCGCGGGCCGCCCTGGAGCGCTGGGTGACGGCCAGCAACGCGTAGCCCTGTGAGGACGGCGCGAAAGCGACGACCCCGGTCCGCCATGCGGACCGGGGTCTTGCGTTCGGCCGATCTTGTGGCAGGATGCAGACCAGGTCACGAGTGACAGCGTTTAGGCCCCGGCTTGCTGTCCGGCAACCCTCCTTCCGTGGCGGGGTGCCCCGGGTGATGACCAGGTCGTAGGCAGCAAGGCCTACGGCAAGCGCGGATCCCTCGACACCAGGGGTCCTGGTCTCTCGAGGAGCGTTTTCCGTGAGCAAGCGAATGCGATAGGGCGACTCCGCCCCTACTTCAACCCTCGGACCAGGGTCACTTCCGTGTACCCCCGCCCAGCGCGGTCCGAGGAATCCTCCCGTACCCCGGACGGCCGCAGCGTCGTACCCGCGTACGGGCAACCGAAGCCATTCAGCCCTGCCTGCCGGGAGATACCGCCATGTCCGCATCCCTGAACACCGCCGTCGCCACCGCCGCCGCAGCCACCGCCGACCCCGCCTGTGCCGAGCCGCTCGCCGTCCTCGGCCGGGACGTCACCGTCCCGCTCGTCACCGGCGGCGAGGTCACCTACGCGGCCCTCGACTACGCCGCCAGCGCCCCCGCACTGCAGCGGGTCTGGGACGACGTGGCCGCGTACGCCCCGTACTACGGCAGCGTGCACCGCGGCGCCGGATACCTCTCGCAGCTCTCCACCGACCTCTTCGAGCAGAGCCGGGCCACCGTCGCCGAGTTCCTCGACTGCCGCCCCACCGACCAGGTCGTCTTCACCCGGTCCACCACCGACTCCCTCAACCTGCTCGCCGCCGTACTCCCCGCCGGCTGCCAGGTGTTCGTCTTCGAGACCGAGCACCACGCCTCCCTGCTGCCCTGGGCCGACGCACAGGTCACCTACCTCAACGCGCCGCGCACCCCGGCCGAGGCCGTCGCCACCCTGGAGCGGGCCCTCGCAGACCGCGAACCGTACGGTCCGGCGCTGGTCTGCGTCACCGGCGCCTCCAACGTCACCGGCGAGCTGTGGCCGGTGAGGGAACTCGCCGCCGCGGCGCACGCCCACGGGGCGCGCATCGTGCTGGACGCCGCCCAACTGGCCCCGCACCACCCCGTCTCCGTGCAGGAGCTGGACGTCGACTGGGTGGCCTTCTCCGGACACAAGCTCTACGCGCCCTTCGGCTCGGGCGTGCTCGCCGGGCGCGCCGACTGGCTCCAGGAGGCCGATCCGTACCTCGCGGGCGGCGGCGCCTCCCGCAAGGTCTCCCGCCGGGAGGACGGCGGCGTCGACGTCGAGTGGCACACCACCGCCGCCCGCCACGAGGCCGGATCCCCGAACGTCATCGGTGTCTACTCCATCGCCTCGGCCTGCCGGGCCCTGACCGAAGCCGGCTTCGAGAACCTGGTGGCGCGCGAGCAGCGGCTCGTGGCCCGGGTCCGCGAGGGCCTCGCCGACGTGCCGGCCGTCCGGGTCCTGTCCCTCTTCGGGGACGACGCCCCGCGGGTCGGCGTCATCTCCTTCGTCGTGGACGGCTGGAACAGCTCCCACTTCGCGGCCGCGCTGTCCGCCGAGTACGGGATCGGCGTACGGGACGGCCTGTTCTGCGCGCACCCGCTGGTGCGGACCCTGCTGGGCAGCGAGCCGCAGGCCCAGGGCGAGTGCGGAGCCCCCGAGGCGGCGCCGGGGGAGCGCTCGCTGAACGCGATCCGCGTCAGCTTCGGCGCCGGCACCCCGGACGAGCACGTGGACCGCTTCCTCGACGCGGTCCGCGAACTCGTCACGGACGGCGCGAAGTGGCAGTACCGCACGGAGGAGGGCCGCTGCGTCCCGACCGTATGACCCACCGGGGCCCCTGCGGGGTTGCTCGGCGGTGTGAGGGGTCTGGGGGCGGTCCCCGCCGGGGTGGGCGCCTCAAACGCCGGCGGGGCTGGATTGGGGGGCTGTCGCTGCGCGGGGGTGTGTGGTTCGGGCCGGGCGATGCCCGGGCCCGCGCCTCAAGCGCCGGCGGGGCTGGGTGGTGCGGTGTGGGGTGGTGCCCCGCACGAGGATCTCCTCGGCTCGGCGCGCGCGGGGCGTCTCGGCCAGACGGCCGTGGTCGCGCCTCGTCCTGCGGGGACCCTCCTACGTGTCACCACCCCACACCAGGGCTTCGACAGCCCGCGCACATCAAGCCTCGCCGGCGTTTGAGGCGACCCGCCCGGGCGGGGATGGCCCGTACGCATCAAGCCCCGCCGGCGATTGAGGCGGACCGCACATCAAGCCTCGCCGGCGTTTGAGGCGACCCGCCCGGGCGGGGGACGGCCCGCGCACATCAAGCCTCGCCGGCGATTGAGGCGACCCGCCCGGGCGGGGATGGCCCGTGCGTATCGAGTCCCGCCGGCGGGGGAGGGGCAGGGCGTAGCCGGGGTGGGTTGGCAGACCGCGCCGGAGGCGTTACGCGTCGAGGCCGATCGCGAACGCCGCCTCCAGGTCGTGCTGCGAGTACGTGCGGAAGGCCACGTGCGTGTCCGTCGCCTCGACGCCCGGGATCTTGCTGATGCGGCCGGGGATGATGTCCGCCAGGTTCTCGTGACGGGCCACGCGGACCAGCGCGATGAGGTCGTACGTCCCCGTCACGGAGTAGACCTCGCTGACGTTCTCGAGGGCGGCGATGGACTCGGCGATCTCGGGGATCCGGTCCACGCTGGTCTTGATGAGCACGATCGCGGTGATCACGGCTGGCTGTCTCCCTCGGTGGCCGTCGCTGGTCGCCTCACTCTAGTCGTACCCCGATAGCGGGCCCACGCGTAGAGGAACCCGAGCGAGAAGCCCACCAGATGGGCCAGATAGGCGACTCCCGGCCCGCTTCCGGCCCGCTGCGCGGCCACCCACTGGAGGGCGAACCAGAACAGCAGCACGATCCACGCCGGGAACCGCAGCGGCAGGAAGAAGAGGAACGGGAACAGGCTCGTCACCCTGGCGCGCGGCAGCAGGAAGAGGAACGCGCCCAGCACGGCCGAGATGGCGCCGGAGGCCCCGACGAGCGTCTGCGGGGAGCCCGCGTTGGCCGCCGCGTACGCCGCCATCGCCAGGTACCCCGTACAGAGGTAGAAGACGAGGAAGGCCGGGCGGCCCATCCGTTCCTCCGCCATCGCGCCGAAAACGTACAGGAAGAGCATGTTCCCGAGCAGATGAAGCCAGCTGCCGTGCACGAACAGCGCGGTCAGCGGGGTCAGCCAGGCGCGCGGGCCGCCCGTGAAGAGCTCGTCGGGGACCACGCCCCAGCGCCGGAAGTAGGCCGTTCCGGCGGACAGCAGCTCTTCCCCCGTCCCGTAGGCCGGGTTGAGTCCCGAGGCCGGGCCGAGCACGAACACCACGGCGCAGCCCGCGATCAGCGCATGGGTGACCACCGGTCCCCGGGCGGCCTCGCGGACGGCCAGCCACCTTACGATCATGTGACAGAGCATGACGCAAGGGGACCCACCTGAAGCGGTGGCAGGCCGTAGGGTTACGAGCTGCGGTCCGCAGGACGACGCATACGGCGGCGCGGGCGGCTTTAATTGAATCAGCTACGAAGGAGAGAGCGGCCTGATGACGGTTCCCCTGCCGACCGACACCACCCGGTGGCGCTGCACCCTGTGCGGCAATCTCACGCGCTTCGACGTGACCCGTTCGTCGAAGGTCGTGGAGTACGTCCACCTGGACCTCGCCGGGGAGCCCAAGGTCGAGGAGCGCGAGGTGGTCAATGAGACCATCGAGTCGGTCCGCTGCCGCTGGTGCAACGCGGTGGACCAGATCGAGCTCGTGGACAGGCCGGGCGCGGACTCCTGACGGAGGCGCACCCACAGGAAGATCACGGTAGGGGTGACGGATTGTGGAGCCAGCAAGCGGCGCTGAGCCGGCCGACGCGGCCGGCGACGCCGCCGAGGCGCTCGACCACCCGCTGCCGGAAGGCGTGCGGCGCCGGGTCGTCGCGCTCGTCTCGGACGCCTTCGGCGGACTGACGGTCGCGGACCTCCCGGCGCAGCTGCGCCAGTACGCCCGGTTCACCCCGACCCGGCGGGCCAAGTTCGCGGGCAACGCCATGGCCGCGGCGGTCGAGACCGACGCCGTGTTCCGCAGCAGGGTCGCCGAGAAGGTGCGCGAGGCGCAGGCCGATCTGGCCGCGGCGCTGGAGGCAGGCGCGCCTCCGGCCGCCGCGGATCCGCTGGACGTGGCCGCCGCCGCCTTCGTCCTGCGGCCGGCCGGCTGGGTCAAGCTGGTGGCCGCCGCGGGCGAGGAGGCGCAGCGCGCCGACGCCGAGCGGGTCGGCGAGGAGACCCGGCGCGAGCTGGAGCGGCTGCGCGAGGAACTGGCCCACGCGCGGGAGCTGCAGCGCACGGGCGGGGAGCAGGTCCGGGGCGAACTGGACGCCGCCCGCAAGGAAGCGGAATCGCTTCAGCGCAAGCTGCGCAGCGCCCTCAGCGACGTCAAGCGGGGTGACGCGGCCCTGCGCAAGGTGAATGCGGAGATCGACGGGATCCGTGGTGACGCGGCCGCCCGGGTGGCCGCCGCCGAGAGCGAGACCCGTCGGCTCAAGGCCCGTCTGGCGGAGGTGGAGACGGCGCTGGAGACCTCGCGCCGGGCCACCCGTGAGGGGCGCAGCATCGAGGACATGCGGCTGCGGCTGCTGCTGGACACCGTGCTGGACGCGGCGCAGGGGCTGCGCCGCGAGCTGGCGCTGCCGCCGGTGAACACCCGCCCCGCCGACACCGTGGACGCGGTGGAGCCGGGCCGGATGACGCCGAAGGACATCGCGGCGCGGGCCCTCTCGGAGACCGATCCGGCGTTGCTGGACCAGTTGTTGGCGCTTCCTCAGGCCCATCTGGTGGTCGACGGCTACAACGTGACCAAGACGGGCTATCCGACGATGCCGCTGGAGAAGCAGCGGCTGCGGCTGCTGGGCGGGCTGTCGATGCTGGCCGCGCAGACGGGCGCCGAGATGACCTGTGTCTTCGACGGGGCGGAACTGGCGGCCCCGGTGCTGCTCGCGCCGCCGCGCGGGGTGCGGGTGCTGTTCTCCAAGGCCGGGGTGACGGCGGACGAACTGATCCGCCAGCTGGTGCGTGCGGAACCGCCCGGCAGGCCGGTGGTCGTGGTCTCCACGGACCGGGAGGTCGCCGACGGGGTGGCGAAGGCGGGTGCCCGGCCCGTCACGTCCGCATTGTTGCTGAAGCGGCTTTCGCGCGTTTCATAACTCCTTGCCGCAATGCCCGAATTGGTGGACCTTGTGGTGGACGCACCGTCAAGTGGGCTGCACGGAGCGTGCGCTGTAGGTAAAGAACCTGGTCGGAGGGCGAGTTTTTTCCCGGCAGGATTTGAACTGATCACAGCTGGGTCACTAGGGTCTGGTCAAACCTTCGTGCGGTAGATCACTCATTCGGGGTGGCAGCGAAGGTGCTGCCGAGTTGCGTTTCTTCGGCGGCTCCCAGGAAGAAGGAGCTCGCCTTCGTGGCGTCCCACCGTCGACCCAAGCAGCCGAACCGCGCTCGTGTGACCGTGCTCACCTCGGTCGCGGCCGCGGCCGTCGCCCTCACCGCGCAGAGCGCCTCCGCCGCGCCCGCGAAGCCGAGCAAGGACGAGGTCAAGAGCCAGGTCGACGCGCTCTACGAAGAGGCGGAGCAGGCCACCGAGAAGTTCAACGGGGCCAAGGAGCGCCAGGACAAGCTGGAGAAGGAGATAGCCCAGCTCCAGGACCAGGTCGCGCGCGGCCAGGGCGACCTCAACGAGCTGCGCAGGACGCTCGGTTCGATGGCCAGCGCCCAGTACCGCGGCGGCGGCATCGACCCCTCCCTCGCGCTCCTCCTCTCCGAGGACCCCGACAGCTACCTCGACAAGGCCTCCTCCCTGGAGCACCTGAACGGCAAGCAGGTCGAGGCCGTCCAGCGGATCCAGGACAAGCAGCGCACCCTCGCGCAGCAGCGTCAGGAGGCCGCCGGCAAGCTCGCCGACCTCGACGCCACCCGCAAGGAACTCGGCGAGAAGAAGAAGGCCTCCACCGAGAAGCTCGCCGCGGCCCAGGCCCTCCTCAACACCCTCACCGCGCAGGAGCGCGCGGCGATCAAGGACGAGGACACGCGCGCCAGCCGCGCCGACAGCCAGCGTGTGGACCTCGGCAACGTCAAGGGCTCCGGCCGCGCCGCGATCGCCCTCGAAGCCGCCAAGACGAAGCTGGGCTTCACCTACCAGTCCGGTGGCACCGGCCCCAACGTCTACGACTGCTCCGGGCTGACGCAGTGGGCCTACAAGCAGGCCAACGTCAGCATCAGCCGCACCACCTTCACCCAGGTGAACGACGGCACCCGCATCGGCCGCAGCCAGCTCCAGCCCGGTGACCTCGTCTTCTTCTACGGCGACCTGCACCACGTCGGCCTCTACGCCGGCAACAACATGACGCTGCACGCCTCGAACCCGCGCAGCGGCATCAAGTACGAGTCCATGGACAACATGCCGTTCCAGTTCGGCGTCCGGGTCGGCTGATCCGCTCCGCCCCCCGGTCCGGGACGCGCCGCAGACCGCCCATCCGGGCGAATTCCAGCGCCTCCCTCTGACCACACGCCCCGCCGGTGACCTGCGTCTCCTGCGGGGCGTCGGCATGTGCGCCCACGGGTGGTCGTTGGCCGGTGCGTGGTCGCGCCGCTACTGTCTGCCAGCGCGGAACCCGGTACACGGCCGTCCACGGGGGGCGGACCCGGGCGCCGCACAGCGGAAGGGAGCGGTTTCACGTGGCGTCCCATCGCCGGGCCGGGCTCGGCAGCCTCGACCGGAACACGACGGTCACCGTCCTCACCGCCGCCGCGGCCACCGCCGCGGTCGCCATGACGGGCGTACCCGCGAACGCGGCCCCCGGCCTCCCGTACGAACCCGGCGGCGGGGCGAGAACCGGCATCAGCGCCCAGGTGGACCGACTCTTCGAGGAGGCCGAGCAGGCCACCGAGCGCTTCAACGAGGCGGGCGAGAAGGCCGACCGGCTCCGGACCGAGGTCAACCGGGCCCAGGACGCGGTGGCCCGCGGCCAGGAGCGCATCAACACCCTGCGGGGCGTCCTCGGCACCTTCGCCGGGGCCCAGTACCGCAGCGGCGGCATCGACCCCGCCGTCGGGCTGATGCTGGCCGAGAACCCGGACGCGTACCTGGAGCGGGCCGCCGCCCTCGACCGGCTGACCGGCCGCCAGGCCCGGCAGCTCGCCGAACTCCGCGAGGAGCAGCGCGAACTCGGCCAGGAGCGCCAGGAGGCCACCCGCAAGCTCGCCGAACTCGACGCCCTGCGTTCCGACGTGGCCCGGCACAAGCGCTCCGTCACCGCGAAGCTCGCGGCCGCCCGGCGGCTGCTCAACGCCATGCCCTCCGGCGAGCGGGCCGACTACGAACGCGCCTCGCGCTCGGGGGGCCGCCCCGAGGGACTGCCCGACCTGTCCTCCCTCGGCGCCTCCTCCGGACGCGCCCAGACCGCCGTGATGGCGGCCCGTGCCGCGGTCGGCCGCCCGTACGTGTGGGGCTCCACGGGCCCCAGCGGCTTCGACTGCTCCGGGCTGATGGTCTGGTCGTACCGGCAGGCCGGGGTATCGCTGCCGCGCACCTCGCAGGCCCAGCGGCACGCGGGCCGGCAGGTTCCGCTGTCGCAGGCCCGCCCGGGCGACCTGGTGACGTACCGCTCGGACGCCAGCCACGTCGGCATGTACGTCGGCAACGGCCAGGTGGTGCACGCCCCGTATCCCGGGGCCCGGGTCCGCTACGACCCCGTCGGGATGATGCCCGTCTCCTCGGTGACCCGCCCCTGACGGCAGCCGTGCGTACGATCGACGGATGCCCCCCGTCCGCCGGTCCCCCGTACGCGTGCTGCCGCTCCTGCTGAGCGTGCTGCTCGCCGGATGCGGCGCGCCCGCCCCGCGGGACGGCGCCGAGCGGGACGTCCGGGCCGCCGTCGCCGACTGGTCGCGGATGCCGCCCGCCGAGCTCTCCGGGATCCCGCTGGAGGGCTGGGCGTACGAGGTGTCCGCGGTCCGGCGGGACGGCGCCGCGGCCACCGCGCGGGCGGAGCTGCGCTACCGGCTGAGCGGCTACGACGCCGCCGCGGCCGGGACGGCGCGCGAGGTGCGCCTGAGCCGGGACGGCGGGCGGTGGCACGTCACCGGGGACCGGCCCGCGCCGGGCGCCCTGCCGCAGCTGTGGGACCAGGGTCCGGTGGCGGTGGTCCGCGGGGCCCACGCGCTGGTGCTGGGCGTCGGGCAGCAGGCCGGGACGCTGTCGGAGATCGCGGCGGAGGCCGACCGGGCGGTGCCCGCGGCGGACGCCGCCTGGCCGGGACCCTGGCCGGGCCGGGCCGTGGTGCTGGTCCCCGGGTCCCTGGAACGGATGGCGGAGCTGCTGGGCCGTCCGGCCGCCGAGTACCGGGGCATGGGGGCGGTCACCACGGGCCGCGTCGGCGCCGCTCCGGCCCCCGCCGACCGGGTCGTCGTGAACCCGCAGGGGTGGGGGGAGCTCAGCCCCGCGGGCCGCGGGGTCGTCCTGACCCACGAGGTCACCCACGTGGCCACCCGGGCGGCGACCACCGAGACCACCCCGCAGTGGCTCTCCGAGGGCTTCGCGGACTGGGCCGCCTACCGCGGCACCCCGGCCACCCCGGAGCAGGCCGCCCCGGCGCTGGCCAGGGCCGTGCGGCGGGGTGAGGTGCCCGGCGAGCTGCCCCGGGCGCAGGACTTCGCCTTCGGCGGCGATCCGGAGGCGCTGGCCCGGGCCTACGAGGGCGCCTGGCTGGCCTGCAGGCTGATCGCGGGCAGATGGGGCGAGGCGGCGCTCGTGGACCTGTACCGGAGGGCGGGGCGCGAACCGTGGCCGGCGGCGGTGCGGGGCGCCCTCGGAATGGACCCGGACGCCTTGACGAAGGACTGGCAGGAGGCCCTGCGGGCGGAGTTCCGCTGAGGGCGTCCGGTACGTTGGCAGCGATGCACAAGACGCTGATCGTGACCAACGACTTCCCGCCGCGCCCCGGCGGTATCCAGGCCTTCCTGCACAACATGGCGCTGAGGCTGGATCCCGACCGGATCGTCGTCTACGCCTCCACCTGGAAGCACGGAGCGGAGGGACGCGAGGCCACCGCGGCCTTCGACGCGGAGCAGCCGTTCCAGGTGGTCCGCGACCGCACGACGATGCTCCTGCCGACCCCGCGCGTGACGCGGCGGGCGGTGGGCCTGCTGCGCGAACACGGCTGCGAGTCCGTATGGTTCGGCGCGGCGGCCCCGCTCGGGCTGATGGGCCCCGCGCTGCGGCGGGCGGGTGCGCGGCGGATCGTCGCGACCACCCACGGGCACGAGGCGGGCTGGGCCCAGCTGCCGGCCGCGCGGCAGTTGCTGCGCCGGATCGGCGAGGGCACCGACACGCTGACCTACCTGGGGGAGTACACGCGCTCGCGGATCGCCTCGGCGGTGACGGAGCGGGCGGCGGCCCGGATGGTGCAACTTCCGCCGGGGGTGGACGAGAAGACCTTCCACCCGGGGTCGGGCGGGGCCGAGGTCCGGGCCCGGCTCGGGCTGACGGACCGGCCGGTGGTCGTCTGCGTGTCCCGGCTGGTGCCGCGCAAGGGGCAGGACACGCTGATCGAGGCGATGCCGCGGATCCTGGCGGCGGTGCCGGACGCGGTGCTGCTGATCGTGGGCGGCGGGCCCTACGAGGACGACCTGCGGAAGCTGGCCGTCTCCACCGGGGTATCGGACTCCGTCGTCTTCACCGGCGCCGTCCCGTGGTCGGAACTCGCGGCCCACTACGGCGCGGGTGACGTCTTCGCCATGCCGTGCCGGACCCGCCGGGGCGGGCTGGACGTGGAGGGGCTCGGGATCGTCTACCTGGAGGCCTCGGCGACGGGCCTGCCGGTGATCGCGGGCGACTCGGGCGGGGCGCCGGACGCGGTGCTGGACGGCGAGACGGGCTGGGTCGTGCGGGGCGGCTCCGCCGAGGACGCGGCGGACCGGACCGTCACCCTGCTGGAGGACCCCGAGCTGCGGGCGCGGATGGGCGCCGCCGGCCGTGCGTGGGTCGAGGAGAAGTGGCGCTGGGACCTCCTGGCGGAACGCCTGCGCGAGCTGCTGTAGCCGTTGCGGGCGCGGCGCCGCTGCCGGGGGCCCTGCCCCCGGACCCCCGCGCCTCAAATGCCGGCGAGGCCGGATTTTGCGGCGGAGCCGCCGGCGACCGGTTCCGCAGCCACGTCTGACTGTTCCTCAGATGTCTGTCAATACCGCGTCTGGGCGGACGGCTGGATTCCGCTCATGATGCGGCCATGACATCCAATCTGACGCGCCGTCAAATGCTGGGCCTCGGCGCCCTCTCGACCGCCGCCGCGCTCGGCTTCACCCGGATCTCGGCGGCCTCCGCCGCGGCCGTGGAACCCGCCGCCGCCCAGTACGCCCCCGCCATCGTCGTCGGCTCCGGCTACGGATCCGCCGTCGCCGCCCTGCGGCTCGGGCAGGCGGGCGTACGCACCGTCGTACTGGAGATGGGCCGGCTCTGGGACACCCCCGGGCCCGACGGCAAGGTCTTCCCGTCCACCTCCGCCCCCGACCAGCGCTCCATGTGGTTCCGCAACCGCACCGAGGCCCCGCTCGCCCAGTTCCTCTGGCTCGACGTGGTCAACCGCGACATCAGCCCCTACCCCGGCGTCCTCGACCGCGTGAACTACGGCGACATGTCCGTGTACGTCGGCCGGGGGGTCGGCGGCGGATCGCTCGTCAACGGCGGCATGGCCCCTACACCCCGGCGCTCGTACTTCACCGAGGTGCTGCCCCAGGTCGACGCCGACGAGATGTACGGCACCTACTACCCCCGCGCCCGCGCCATGCTCGGAGTGAACGACATCGACCCGGCCTGGTTCGAGTCCACCGAGTGGTACCGCTTCGCCCGGATCTCCCGCAAGCACGCCCAGAACACCGGCCTGAAGACCGTCTTCGTCCCCAACGTCTACGACTTCGCGTACATGCAGCGCGAGGCGGCCGGCACCGCCACCCGCTCCGCCCTGGCCGGTGAGGTCATCTACGGCAACAACCACGGCAAGAAGAGCGTCGACAAGACCTACCTCGCCGCAGCCGTCGGCACCGGCAACGTCACCATCGAGACCATGCAGCGCGTGGTCGGCGTACGGCCCGACCCGGCCGGGGGATACGTCCTGACCGTACGGACCAGCGACGTCACCGGACGGGTCACCCAGGTCCGCGAACTCGGCTGCGGACAGCTCTTCCTCGGGGCCGGCAGCCTCGGAACCACCGAGATCCTGCTGCGGGCCCGCGAGACCGGCACACTGCCCGCGCTCAGCGACAAGGTCGGACTCGGCTGGGGACCCAACGGCAACGTCATGACCGCCCGCGCCAACCACCTGTGGGACACGGTCGGCTGCAACCAGGCCACCATGCCCGCGATGGGCATCGACGACTGGGACAACGCCTCGAACCCGGTCTTCGCCGAGATCGCCCCGCTCCCCATGGGCATCGAGCACTGGATCTCGATGTACCTGGCCATCACCAAGAACAGGGAGCGGGGTCACTTCACCTACGACGCCGCCACCGACTCGGCCCGGCTCAACTGGCGGCGGGACCAGAACACGCCCTCGGTCAACGCGGCGAAGAACCTCTTCGACCGCATCAACTGGCGGAACTTCACGATGTACCGCTACGACCTCTTCGGCGGCAACAGGGCTTTCGCCGACAACTTCACCTACCACCCGCTCGGCGGCTGCGTCCTCGGGGACGCCACCGACGTGTACGGGCGGGCCAAGGGGTACCAGGGGCTGTACGTGGTCGACGGCTCCCTGATCCCCGGATCGCTCGGCGTGAACCCGTTCGTGACCATCACCGCCCTCGCGGAGCGGAACATGGCCCGGATCCTCGCCGAGGACCCCCGCTAGCGCCCCGGTCTAGCCGCGGTAGAGCGCCTCGATCTCGTCCGCGAAGTCCTTGGCCACCACATTGCGCTTCAGCTTCAGCGACGGCGTGATGTGACCCGACTCCTCCGTGAACTGGGAGGGAAGAATGCGGAATTTCCGCACCGATTCCGCCTTGGAGACCGCCGCATTGCCGTCGTCGACCGCCTTCTGGACGGCGGCGATGAGGTCCGCGTCCTCACGCAGCTCCGCCGCCGTCACCCCGGCCGGCTTGCCGTTCTCCGCGGCCCACCGGCCGAGGAACTCCTCGTCGATCGTGACCAGCGCCGCCACGAAGGGCCGGGCGTCACCGACCACCATGCACTCCGCGACCAGCGCGTGCGCCCGGATCCGGTCCTCGATCACCGCGGGGGCCACGTTCTTGCCGCCCGCCGTGACGATGAGCTCCTTCTTGCGGCCGGTGATCGTGAGATAGCCGTCCTCGTCGAGGGTGCCGACGTCGCCGGTGTGGAACCAGCCGTCGGTCAGCGCCTCGGCGGTCGCCGTCTCGTTCTTCCAGTAGCCCGTGAAGATCTGCTCGCCGTGCAGCAGTACCTCGCCGTCGTCCGCGATGCGCACCACGGAGCCCGGCATGGGCTGGCCGACCGTACCGATCTTCTGCTTGTCCCACGGGTTGAAGGTGGTCGCCGCACAGGACTCGGTCAGGCCGTAGCCCTCCAGGACCGTGAAACCGATGCCCCGGAAGAAGTGGCCGAGCCGCTCGCCCAGCGGGGCACCGCCGGAGATCGCGTACTCGCCGCGGCCGCCGAGGACCGCGTGCAGCTTGCTGTAGACCAGCTTCGAGAAGATCTTGTGCTTGAGCTTGAGCCCGAACGACGGGCCGCGCGGGGTGTCCAGCGCACGGCTGTAGGCGATGGCCGTGTCGGCCGCCGCGTCGAAGATCTTCCCCTTGCCCTCGGCCTGCGCCTTGGCGCGCGCCGAGTTGTAGACCTTCTCGAAGACGCGCGGGACGCCGAGGATCAGCGTGGGGCGGAAGGACTGCAGCTCGTCGGTGAGGTTCTTGATGTCCGGTACGCAGCCCAGGCGGATCGGCGCCAGTACGGCCGCCACCTCCACCAGGCGCCCGAAGACGTGCGCGGCCGGCAGGAACAGCAGCACCGAGCACTCGCCGGTCTTGAACAGCGGACTCAGGCGCTCCACCGCGTTGCCGCACTCCGCGAAGAAGTTGCGGTGGCTCAGCACGCAGCCCTTGGGGCGGCCGGTGGTGCCCGAGGTGTAGACGATGGTGGCCGGGTCGTCGGCGTTCGCGAGGCTGCTGCGCTCCTCGACCTCGGCGTCGGTGACGGCCGCGCCCGCGGCCTTCAGCGTGTCCAGCGCCCCCTGCTCGATCTCCCAGACCTCGCGCAGCTCCGGCAGCCGGTCGCGCAGCGAGGCCACGGCGGCGCTGTGCGCCGGGCTCTCCACGATGACGCCGACGGCACCGGAGTCACCGAGGATCCACTGGATCTGCTCGGGCGAGCTGGTCTCGTACACGGGGACGGTGACACCGCCCGCGCTCCAGATCGCGAAGTCGAACAGCACCCACTCGTAGCGGGTGCGGGAGATGAGGGCGACCCGGTCCCCGGGCCGGACGCCGGCCGCGATGAGGCCCTTGGCCGCGGCGCGGACCTCGGCGAGGAACTCCGTCGCGGTCACGTCCTGCCACCGGCCGTCGACCTTGCGGCTCATGACGGCGGTGTCTGGATGCTGAGCGGCGTTGCGGCGGATGAGATCCGTCAGGTTCCCGTCCGACGGGACCTCGTACAGGGCCGGAAGGCTGAACTCGCGCAAGACTGCTGCTCCTCTGGGCGCCATCGCCACCATGTGGACCGACCGGACGTTACCCACCGGTAGTGGGTTCCCGATAGGGGGAACCGGCCAGATGTTCCGTGCGTCACATTCTGCACTTACCCTGCTTCACCCCAACGCGCCGACAGTAGTCGACCCCGGCCGCGACTCGGAAGTAACCGCAGGTCCGGCCACCTCTCCCACCCCCTCTACCCGCCGCCACCAGGCAGCTCTAGGGTTGGCCGCATGGCTGGCAGCATGCGGGGAGAGCAGTTCGGCACGAGCGGATCAGGACGCGGACCGGCCGGTGCGCCGGGCCGCGGTCCGGGCCGCACCAGGATCCACGTCGTGAGCGACGTGCACGGCAACACCGAAGCCCTCGCCCGGGCGGGCGACGGCGCCGACGCCCTCATCTGCCTCGGCGACCTGGTCCTCTTCCTCGACTACGCCGACCACTCGCGCGGGATCTTCCCCGACCTGTTCGGCGTCGAGAACGCCGACCGGATCGTCGAGCTGCGCACCGCGCGCCGCTTCGAGGAGGCCCATGCCTTCGGCCGGCAGCTCTGGGCCGGCCTGGACCGGGACACCCTCATCGAGGGCGCCGTGCGACGCCAGTACGCCCAGATGTTCGCCGCCTTCCCCACCCCCACGTACGCCACCTACGGCAACGTCGACGTCCCGGGCCTGTGGCCCGAGTACGCCGAGCGCCACGGCCTCACCGTGCTCGACGGCCAGCGGGTGGAGATCGGCGGCCGCGTCTTCGGCTTCGTCGGCGGCGGACTGCCCTCCCCGATGCGCACCCCCTACGAGGTGGACCCGGAGGAGTACGCGGCCAAGGTCGAGGCGCTCGGCGAGGTGGACGTGCTCTGCTCGCACATCCCGCCGGAAGTCCCCGAGCTCTGCTACGACACGGTCGCCCGCCGCTTCGAACGCGGCAGCGAGGCCCTGCTCGCCGCGATCCGCCGCACCCGCCCCCGCTACGCCCTCTTCGGACACGTCCACCAGCCGCTCGCCCGGCGGATGCGCATCGGGAACACCGAGTGCGTGAACGTGGGCCACTTCGCGGCCACCGGCCGGCCCTGGGTCCTGGAATGGTGAAGGACGGGCCGCTTCCCGGCGGCCCCCCGCCGGGTGCGGGAGGCATGCGGGAGGCGCTGGAGTGGCGACCTCCGCACGCGCGGTAGCCTTCACGCGGCGGCCCCAGGCCGCACACATCCTCGAACCACCCCAGCTGCCGCTGGGAGGTACCCCCAGCCCGGAGGAGCGACCGCGATGGCGGAACACACCAGCTCAAGCATCACGATCGAGGCTGCGCCCACCGACGTGATGGCCGTGATCGCCGACTTCGCCCGCTACCCCGAGTGGACCGGCGAGGTGAAGGAGGCCGAGGTACTGGCCACCGACGCCCAAGGGCGCGCCGAGAAGGTCCGCCTGCTGCTCGACGCGGGCGCGATCAAGGACGACCACACCCTCGCCTACACCTGGAAGGGCACCGACGAGGTCAGCTGGACCCTGGACAAGTCCCAGATGCTGCGCCAGCTCGACGGCTCCTACCGGCTGACGGCCGTGGACGGCGGCAAGCGCACCGAGGTCACCTACCAGCTGACCGTCGACGTCAAGATCCCCATGCTCGGCATGATCAAGCGCAAGGCCGAGAAGGTCATCATCGACCGGGCGCTCGCGGGCCTGAAGAAGCGCGTCGAAACCGTCTGACCCGCTTCCCGCGCACCGGAGGGGCCGAGGAACGCGCTGCGCGCCCTTCCGGGCCCACCACCCGCAGGCGCGCGGCCCACGGACCACCACCGACCCGGAGCACCCGCACATGCACACCTTGCTGATCACCGGCCCCGGCGGGGCCGGGCGGACCACCGTGGCGGCGGCCACCGCCCTCGCCGCGGCCCGCCACGGGCGACGGGTGCTGCTGCTCTCCGGTGACGTCGGCGACCCGCTCACCGCCCTCACCGGCGACCCGGCCGCGGCCGGCCTGCGGGTGGCCCGGGTGGACTCCGGCGAGGAGTTCCGCGACGAACTCGTCACCCTCCAGCAGCGCGGATCCGCCCTGCTCGGCATGGTCGGGGCCCGGCCGCTGGGCGCCGAGGAGATCACCGAACTGCCCGGCGCCGAGGAGTTCGCCCTGCTCCGCGCCCTGCGGCGGGCCGCCGCCGCACCCGGCACCGACCTCGTCGTCGTCGACATGCCGCCGCTCCACCAGACCGTGGCCACCCTCGCCCTCCCCGCCCAGCTCCGCCGCTACCTCGCCCGGCTGCTGCCCGCCGAGCGGCAGGCCGCCCGCGCCCTGCGACCCGTACTGGCCCAGCTGGCCGGCGTGCCCATGCCCGCGCAGTGGCTCTACGAGACCGCCGCCCGCTGGGACGAGGAGCTCACCGCCGTACAGGCCGTCGTCGAGGCCGACACCACCGAGCTGCGGCTGGTCGCCGAGCCCGGCCCGGCCGCCGCCGACGCGCTGCGCCTCGGCCGGCTCGGACTCGCCCTCCAGCAGCTGCCCGTCTCCGCCGTCGTCGCCAACCGCACCGTGCCGGCGGAATCCGCCGACCCGTGGCTCGCCGGGCTCGCCGCCCAGCAGCAGAAGCACGCCGCCGAGTGGGCCGGGGAACTCCCCGTGATCGCCCTCGCCCACCTCGGCCGCGACCCGCGCGGCCCGCAGGACCTGGAGCGGCTCGCGGCCGCCGCCGGGCTCGTACCCGAAGCGCCCGCACCCCGCCGGGCCTGGGCCGTCGAGGACAGGCTCGCCGAGGACGGGGTACTCGTCTGGGTGGTACCGCTGCCCGGCGCCCACAAGAGCGACCTCGACCTCGTCCGCCGGGGCGACGAACTGCTGCTCACCGCCGGCCCCCACCGCAGGATCGTTCCGCTCCCCGCGGCGCTGCGCCGCTGCACCGTCTCCGGCGCCGCCCTCGCCGACGGGGAGCTCCGCATCCGCTTCACCCCCGACCCGGGGCTGTGGCCTCGCACGCAGTGAACCGCGTACCCCCGTTCGGGTACCGTCGAAGGTAGTCCGTACCGCACGTCAGCAGCCGCCGCAGGAGAGAGTCCGCCATGAGCGAGGCCACCGACCGCCCCACCGACGACGACGCCTGGGCCAGGGCCTGCGCCGAGGACCTCGCCGCCGAGAAGGAGCGCCTGCGCGGACAGGAGCAGGCCGCGGCCGGCGGCACCGGCACCGCCGCCGAGGAGCTCTTCAAGCTCTTCGAAGCCGTCGCCGACAAGGTGTCCGGGCTGAACAACCCGCTGTTCGGCGTGGCCGCACAGGGCGCGGTGCGCCAGATCGTCGACCAGGCCAGGACCGCCGCCAAGCCCGTCATCGAGCGCAACCCGGAGGTCTTCGACCACCTCGCGGCCGCCGGCTCCGAACTGCTCGCCGCCTACCGCTCGGCCGTCGAGGGCCATGAACGCCGCTGGACGCGGGGCGAGCCCCCGGCTCCCCGGCAGGCGTCCCACGACCACGACCCCCGGGACGAGGGCCCCGACGACGGCCCCTCCGAGCGGATCGATCTCGACTGATCCTCCGGAAGCCTCGGGTACGGTTGGCCGTGGCGGGGTTTGACCGGAAACCGAGGGACTAATGGGACTCACCATCGGCGTCGACATCGGCGGCACGAAGATCGCGGCCGGCGTGGTCGACGAAGAGGGCACGATCCTTGAGACGTACAAGGTGCCCACCCCGCCGACCGCGGACGGAGTGACGGAGGCCATCTGCGCCGCCGTCTCCGAGGTCAGCAGCAACCACACGATCGAAGCCGTCGGCATCGGCGCCGCCGGATACGTGGACGACAAGCGCGCGACCGTACTCTTCGCGCCCAACATCAACTGGCGGCACGAGCCGCTGAAGGACAAGGTCGAACAGCGCATCGGCCTGCCCGTCGTCGTCGAGAACGACGCGAACTGTGCGGCCTGGGGCGAGTACCGCTTCGGCGCCGGCCAGGGCCACGACGACGTCATCTGCATCACGCTCGGCACCGGCCTGGGCGGCGGCATCATCATCGGCAACAAGCTGCGGCGCGGACGCTTCGGCGTCGCCGCCGAGTTCGGGCACATCCGGGTCGTCCCGGACGGCCTGCTGTGCGGCTGCGGCAGCCAGGGCTGCTGGGAGCAGTACGCCTCCGGGCGCGCCCTCGTCCGGTACGCGAAGCAGCGCGCCAACGCCACCCCCGAGAACGCGGCGATCCTGCTCGCGCTCGGCGACGGCACCCCCGAGGGCATCGAGGGCAAGCACATCAGCGAGGCCGCCCGGCAGGGCGACCTGGTGGCCGTCGACGCCTTCCGCGAACTGGCCCGCTGGGCCGGCGCCGGACTGGCCGACCTGGCCTCGCTGTTCGACCCGTCCGCCTTCATCGTCGGCGGCGGGGTCTCGGACGAGGGAGACCTCGTCCTCGACCCGATCCGCAAGTCCTTCAAGCGCTGGCTGGTAGGCGGCGCCTGGCGCCCGCACGCCCAGGTCCTCGCCGCGCAGCTCGGCGGCAAGGCCGGGCTCGTCGGCGCGGCCGACCTGGCCCGCCAGGGCTGATCGCGTCCGCTCGTATTTCCACGCGTACCGCCCGCCGCGCCCCTTGGGGGAGCGGCGGGCGGCTGCGTATCTTGCGGGGCATGGACCAGCTGCCGAAGTCCCGTACGGAGCCCGACGGTTCTGCCGTGATCCGGGTGCTCAGCTACAACATCCGCTCCCTGCGCGACGACGAGGAGGCGCTGGCCCGGGTCATCCGGGCGTGCGAGCCCGACCTCGTCCTCGTACAGGAGGCCCCCCGCTTCTTCCGGTGGCGCAAACACGCCGCGCGGCTGGCCGCCAAGTGCGACCTGGTCGTGCTGGGCGGGGGCGCGACGGCGGCCGGGCCGCTGCTGCTGTGCTCGCTGCGGGTCTTCGTGGAGCGCACGGAGGACGTCCTGCTGCCGCGCACGCCCGGCCTGCACCGCAGGGGCTTCGCCACGGCGGTGATCCGGGTCGCAGGCGTGCGCGTGGGCCTGGCCTCGCTGCACCTCTCGCTCCAGCAGGCCGAGCGCCGGGCCCACGCGGAGCTGCTGCTGGACCGGCTGGCCGCCATGGACGTGCCGTACGCGATCGCCGCCGGCGACCTGAACGAGGGCCCGGACGGGCCGGCGTACGGGCTGCTGGCCGCCGAGCTCCAGGACTGCCGGGCGGTGGCCCCGTGGGGCGGCGGACCGACCTTCCCGGCGTCGGCGCCGGACCGCAGGATCGACGCCGTGTTCGCCACGAAGGGGGTGGAGGTGCTGGCCTGCGGTGTCCCTGCGGGGCTGCCGGGGGTTTCCGGGGCGGATCTGCGGTCGGCGACGGACCACCTGCCGGTGCTGGCGGCCCTCCGCCTCGCGGCCGCGCCGTAGCTCCGCGGTCCGGGTGCGGCGCCGCTGCCGGGGGCGCCGCACCCGGACCCCCGCGCCTCGGACGCCGGCGGGGCTGGAAGACCGCCTCGATCGCCGGCGGGGCTGAGCAGGGCGGGAGCCCCGGGAAGCGTCGGGTCAGACGACCGCGCCGCGGCCCGGGTCGTCGTCCTCGTCGTCGTCGTGCTGCATGCGTGCGATCAGTGTCGCGAAGCCGCCCAGGAAGCCGCCGATGCCCAGCGTCGTCAGCCACCAGGTCATCTCCCACTGCAGGAGCACCGCGAGCAGCAGCAGCACCGGGCCGCCGACGACCGCCAGCCAGGCGAACTTCGCCGTCGTGTCCGCCGGCGGGAGCTCCGGCTCGGGCTGGACGAAATGGCCCTCGTCCGCCGGGCCCAGGTCGTCGTCCCCCGGCTCCGCCGGCGAATGGTCCCGGGGACCCGCCATGCCCACGCCCGGGGCGAAGACCACCGAGCCGCCCAGGGCTACTGGAGGCCCCGGTTCCGCGTCAGGCTTCCGGTCGGGCTTCGGTTCCGCCTTCGGGTCCGGCTTCGGCTCGGCCTTCGACTCGGCCTTCGCGTCCGGTCCGGACTCCGGCGGCAGCGGTTTGACGTCCTCCTCCGGCAGGAGGAGGTTCTCGATCGGTCTGAACGGCCGGGCCCCCGGCGGGTCCGGCGGCTCCTGCCCGTACCCGGCGACGATCGCCGCCCACGCCGCTTCCTCGTCCAGCGGCGGAACCCCGCCCGACTGCTCCTCGTGCTCAGCCACCGGCCTCCGCCCCCTCCCTGCCCACGCTCTCCGCCAGTCGGCCGATGAACGCATAGCTGTCCGCGAAGATCCGCTCCGCGTCATGGTCCAACGTCGCGACGTGGTAGCTCTGTTCCAGCAGGGTCTCGGTGACGTCCGTCGAGGAGACCCGGGCCAGCACCCGCGCGGAGTCGACCGGCGGTACGACGTGGTCCTGCGGGCTGTGCAGCAGCAGCATCGGCTGCGTCACCTGCGGCAGCTCGGCGTCCACGAGCTGCAGGAACTTCTTCAGCGAGTGCGCGGCCCGGGTCGGGACCCGGTCGTAGCCGACCTCCTCCGAGCCCGGCTTCGCGATGTCGCTCGCGATGCCCGGCGTCGACCGGATCAGGTGCTTGGTCACCGGCAGGGTCACGGCCAGCGGGTCGTGCACCTTGTTGGCCGGGTTGACGAGCACGATGCCGCTGATGGCGTCCCCGTGCTTGGCCGCCAGCCGCAGGGTCAGCGCCCCGCCCATCGACAGCCCGAAGACGAACACCTGCGCGCACCGCTCCAGCAGCTCCCGCAGGGCGCGGTCGACCTCGGCGTACCAGTCCTGCCAGCCCGTGAGCTGCATGTCCTGCCAGCGCGTCCCGTGTCCGGGCAGCAGCGGAAGCGACACCGTGAGACCCCGCCCGGCGAGATACTCGGCCCAGGGGCGCAGGGACTGCGGGGAACCGGTGAAGCCGTGGCAGAGGAGGACGCCGACCTCACCGCCCTCGTGGCGGAACGGCTCGGCTCCAGGGAGGACGGGCACCAGGGTCTCCTTGATCATGATGGACGTCGGGTGGGTGCGTTGCTCTGTGTGACTTCACCGTACGCGACCGGGGTGGCACCGGCCAGGGTCGTCGGGCCACTGCCGGTGTAGGCACGGGATATGGTCTGTTCGACAGACACAGGAAGGCTTTCGAGTTGATCTACGGCGCAATGAAGTTCTCCATCGGCGGTTCACTGAAGCTCGCTTTCAGGCCGTGGGTGGAGGGCCTCGAGAACATTCCCGCGGAGGGGCCGGCGATCCTCGCGAGCAACCACCTGTCCTTCTCCGACTCCTTCTTCCTCCCGGCGGTGCTGGACCGGAAGGTCACCTTCATCGCGAAGGCGGAGTACTTCACCTCCCCGGGGGTCAAGGGCAAGCTGACGGCCGCCTTCTTCAAGGGCGTCGGCCAGCTTCCGGTGGACCGCTCGGGCGCCCGCGGAGCCGGTGAGGCCGCGATCCAGAGCGGCATCCAGGTCATCGAGCGCGGAGAGCTGTTCGGTATCTACCCCGAGGGCACGCGTTCACCCGACGGACGGCTCTACCGCGGCAAGCCCGGCGGTCTGGCCCGCGTGGCCCTGGCCACCGGTGCGCCCGTGATCCCCGTGGCGATGATCGACACGGAGAAGATCCAGCCGCCCGGCAAGGTGGTCCCCAAGCTGATGCGCCCGGGGATCCGGATCGGCAAGCCGCTGGACTTCAGCCGCTACCACGGCATGGACAGCGACCGCTTCATCCTCCGCTCGGTGACCGACGAGGTCATGTACGAGATCATGAAGCTCTCCGGCCAGGAGTACGTCGACATCTACGCGACGGCGGCCAAGCGCCAGATCGCCGACGCCGAGAAGGCGGAGAAGGCGGAGAAGGCTGCCAGGAGCGAGAAGGCCGGGAAGCCCGAGAAGGCCGACGGCACGTCGGAGTAGCTGCGCGTGGGCGGAACCGCCCGCGAGGGGTGGGGGAGATGGCGAAACGCGAACGCGTCGTACGCATGTCGGTGGAGCAGCCGCTCTGGCGCGCCCTGACCGGGTACCGGCTGCTGACCATGGTGTACGCGGCGGTGCTGTTCGCCGCCGCGTACAAGGAGTTCCCCCGCCCCGGGGTCGCGATCGGCTACCTCGCCTTCCTCGCGGTCTGGACCCTCGCCACCTCCCACAAGGTGGCGAACGCCGCCAGCTGCACCAAGGGCTTCCTCGTCGCCGACCTCACGGTCGCGATCGTGGGCATCGCGCTCACGCCGGTCGCCGACACCCAGGCCCGGATCCACGCGGGCGGCTCCACCCTCCCCACCATCTGGACGGCGGGCGCGGTCCTCGGCTTCGCCATCAAGGGCGGCTGGCGCTGGGCCTGCTTCGCCTCCACCTTCGTGGCGGCCGCCAACCTCGCCATCCACACCGGCCGGCCCACCGAGGACACCCTGCACAACGTCCTGCTCGTCTGGGTCGCCTCCGTGGCCATCGGCTACGTGGTCGAGGTCGCCCGGGCCAGCGAGAACACCCTCGCCCGCGCCCTGGAGATCGAGGCCGCCACCCGCGAGCGGGAGCGCCTCGCCCGTGACATCCACGACGGGGTCCTCCAGGTCCTCGCCATGGTCCAGCGGCGCGGCAGCGAGCTGGGCGGCGAGGCCGAGGAGCTCGGCCGGCTGGCGGGGGAGCAGGAGGTGGCGCTGCGCACCCTGGTCTCCAGCGGGATGGCCCAGCCCTCCCGGGTCTCCCGCGACGAGTCGCGCGGCGCGCTCGTGGACACGTACGAGGTGGACGAGCCGGGCGCCGAGGGCGGGGAGCTGGACCTGCGCACGCTCCTCGCCCCGCACGCCGGGTCCCGCGTCAGCTTCGCCGAGCCGGGCACCCCGGTGCCGCTGCCCGTGCCCGCCGCGAGGGAACTGGCCGCGGCGGTCGGCGCCGCCCTGGACAACGTGCGCAAGCACGCCGGGGAGGGGGCGCGGGCCTGGATCCTCGTCGAGGACTGGGGCGACGAGGTGATCGTGACCGTCCGGGACGACGGCCCCGGCATTCCGGCGGGCCGGCTCGACCAGGCGGCGGGCGAGGGCCGGATGGGGGTGGCCCTGTCCATCCGCGGCAGGCTGCGGGACCTCGGCGGCAGCGCCGACCTGGTGTCCGTACCCGGGCAGGGCACCGAAGTGGAACTGAAGGTACCCAGGGGGAGGACGGACAAGAGATGAGCGAGCACACCGACGTGAACGACCCGACCAGGCCGCACGGCCCGAACGAGCCGCACGAGACGAGGGTGATGGTCGTCGACGACCATCCGATGTGGCGGGACGCGGTCGCCCGCGACCTGGCCGCCGCCGGCTTCGACGTCGTCGCCACCGCGGGCGACGGACCCGAGGCGGTCCGCCGGGCCCACGCCGTCACGCCCGACGTGCTGGTCCTCGACCTCAACCTGCCCGGCATGCCGGGCGTGCAGGTCTGCAAGGAACTGGTCGGCGCCAACCCGGCGCTGCGGGTCCTCGTCCTGTCGGCCAGCGGCGAGCACGCCGACGTCCTGGAGGCCGTGAAGTCCGGCGCGACCGGCTACCTGCTGAAGTCCGCAGGCGCCCAGGAGCTGATCGACGCCGTCCGACGCACCGCCGCGGGCGACCCGGTCTTCACCCCGGGCCTGGCGGGGCTGGTGCTCGGCGAGTACCGGCGCCTGGCCACCGACCCCCTGCCGGCCGCCTCCGACGAGCCGAAGGCCCCCCAACTGACCGACCGCGAGACCGAGGTACTGCGGCTCGTGGCCAAGGGACTGTCGTACAAGCAGATCGCCGAGCGGCTCGTCATCTCGCACCGCACCGTGCAGAACCACGTCCAGAACACCCTGGGCAAGCTGCAGTTGCACAACCGGGTGGAACTCGTCCGCTACGCCATAGAACGCGGCCTCGACGACGAGTAGCACCCGCCCGGGGGCGTCCGTACCGCCCGTCGATCGTACTTACGTCCTCGTACGAGTGAACGGGCGTACGCAACGCCTCACGATTCCACCGGAATTGACCTCTCCAGATCCCTTGCTGTGACGTGGGTCACCACTAGCGTGACCGTCATGGCGATTGGAGATTCCATGAAGGTCGGAGTGCTGACCGGCGGCGGCGACTGCCCCGGACTCAACGCGGTGATCAGGGCCGTCGTCCGCAAGGGCGACCAGGAGTACGGCTGCGGGTTCGTCGGGTTCAAGGACGGCTGGCGGGGCGCGATCGAGGGGCGGACCGTCCCCCTCGACATCCCCGCCGTCCGCGGCATCCTCCCCCGCGGCGGCACCATCCTCGGCTCCTCGCGCACCAATCCGTTCAAGACGGAGAACGGCGTGCGCGACATCAAGGAGAACCTCGCGAAGTACGAGGTGGACGCCCTCATCGCGATCGGCGGCGAGGACACCCTCGGAGTCGCGGCCCGGCTGTACGAGGAATACGGCATCCCCTGCGTCGGCGTACCCAAGACCATCGACAACGACCTGTCCGCCACCGACTACACCTTCGGCTTCGACACCGCGGTGGGCATCGCGACCGAGGCCATCGACCGGCTGCACACCACGGCCGAGTCCCACATGCGGGTCCTGGTCGTGGAGGTCATGGGCCGGCACGCCGGCTGGATCGCCCTGCACTCCGGGCTCGCGGGCGGCGCCAACGTCATCCTCGTCCCGGAGCAGCGCTTCGACGTGGACCAGGTCTGCGCCTGGGTGACCTCCCGGTTCCGGGCGAGCTACGCGCCGATCGTGGTGGTCGCGGAGGGCGCGATGCCCAGGGACGGCGAGATGGTCCTGAAGGACGGGACCCTGGACTCCTTCGGCCACGTCCGGCTGTCGGGCGTCGGCGAGTGGCTGGCCAAGGAGATCGAGACCCGGACCGGCAAGGAGGCCCGCACGACCGTGCTCGGGCACATCCAGCGGGGCGGCACCCCGAGCGCCTTCGACCGGTGGCTCGCGACCCGGTTCGGGCTGCACGCGATCGACGCGGTGCTCGACAGGGACTTCGGGAAGATGGTCGCGCTCAAGGGGACGGACATCGTCCGGGTGCCGATCGCGGAGGCGACGTCGAAGCTGAAGACGGTGGATCCCGCGCTCTACCAGGAGGCCGGGGTCTTCTTCGGCTGAGCGGCGGCCCGGCGCCATGGGCCGTAGGGTGACGAACGGCCCATGGTGTCGAGGTGCGGGAGCAGGCGTGGAGATCCTGGCGTTCGGCGTGACCGCCGACGAGAAGCCGCTCCTGGAGCAGGCCTTCGCGGGGCAGCACGAGGTCCGGTGCCTGGACGTCTTCCTCGACGAGGACACCGCGCCGATCGCCGCCGGGTACGAGATCGTCTCCTCCAGCGTGAACGCCGACCTGAACGGCCGGGTGCTGCGGGTCCTGGCGGCGGGCGGGACAAAACTGGTCGCCCAGCGGTCCACCGGCTTCAACAACATCGACCTGGACGAGGCCCGCCGCCTCGGCATGACCATCAGCCGGGTCTCCGCCTACTCGCCCCACTCGGTGGCCGAGTTCGCCTGGACCCTCGCGATGGCCGTCAACCGGCGGATCGTCCGCGCCTCCATCCGGACCCGCGACTTCGACTTCCGGCTGAACGGGCTGATGGGCCGGGACTTCCACGGCCGCACCGCCGGAGTGCTCGGCACCGGAAAGATCGGCGAGGCGTTCACCCGGATCGCGCACGGCTTCGGCATGCGCCTGCTGGGCTGGGACGTGGTGCAGAACCCGGCCTGCCTGGAGCTCGGCATGAAGTACGTGGACAAGGACGAACTGCTCGCCTCGTCGGACCTGGTCAGCCTGCACGTGCCCCTGCTGGAGTCCACCCGGCGCATCCTCGATGCGACGGCACTGCGCCGGATGCGGGACGACGCGATCCTGGTGAACTCCAGCCGCGGCGGGCTGATCGACACCGAAGCCCTGGTCGACGAACTCCGGGCGGGCCGCTTCACGGGCGTCGGACTGGACGTGTACGAGGCGGAGGCCGGGGTCTTCTTCCTGGACAAGTCCCTGGAGGCCGTCGAGGACGACACCCTGGCCCGCCTCGTCACCTTCCCGAACGTCGTGGTGACCTCCCACCAGGCCTACTACACGGCCGACGCCGTGGGCCAGATCATCGCCACCACCGTCGCCAACGTGGCGGACCACCTGGCGGGGCGCCGCTCCGAGAACACCCTGGTCCCGCCGGCGTAGGACGCGCCCCCGGATTTCCTCCTGCGTTCACACCCCGTCCACCCCGGAGGGCGGAGCCGGGGCCTACTTTCACACCGTGGACATACCCGACTGGATCCGCTGGATCTTCTTCGCCTTCGCCGCCGTGCAACTGCTGTACGTCTACCGGGCCGCGTCCCTCGCACGCCGGGCCGGGCCCGGCCACCGGACGGGTCCCTGGCTGGAAGCCGCCGACCACGCCACGGGAGTGGTGCTGTCGGCCGGTCTGGCCCTCGGTGAACTCCCCGTCCTGATGGTCGCGGCCCCGGTGCTGATGGTGATCCTGTCGTGGCAGGGCATCCGCTCCCTCCTCGCCCGCCGGCCGGCGGGTACGAACCCCACCGCCACCGCGGGAGCCACCCCCGGCGGGGAAGCCTAGGGCGTCTCCGCAAAGCAGCGCCGGCCCCGCGACGCCCGGCGGACACCCCTAGGACGCGGACCGCTCCCCGGCCGTGACCCCCGCGAGCAACCCGTGCAGCAGCTCCGCGCCCCGCAGTGTGAGGACCGACTCCGGGTGGAACTGCAGCCCGGCGAAGCCCCCGGCCGGGGACCGCAGGGCGTGGACCTCGCCGGTGGCCGGGTCGCGGGACACCTCGACCCCCGTCGCGGCCAGCCGGGAGGCCAGGGCGTCGTCGCACCGCGCGGTGTACGTGTTGTAGAAGCCGACCACCTCCTCGGCCCCGAACAGACCGATCCGCATCTGCGCCCCCTGCGCCGGTTCCGCCTTGCGGACCAACGGGAGACCCAGCTCGGCCGCCAGCAGCTCATGCCCCAGGCAGACCCCGAGCAGGCCGTGGCGGTGCCCGGCCAGCAGTTCGGCCGTCAGCGCGCGCAGCATCCGCATCTTGGGATCCGCGGCCTCGGCCGGATCGCCCGGGCCGGGGCCCAGGACGACCGGACCCTCCCAGGCCAGGGCCGCCGCCCGCAGCCCCGGATCGTCGTAGCGGCGTACGGTCACCTCCAGTCCGGCCACCCGCAGGACGTGCGCCAGCATCGCCGTGAAGGTGTCCTCCCCGTCCACGACCAGCGCACGGCCCGCCGGCGCGGCCGGCCGCTCCTGCATCCGGAGCCAGAACGGCGCCAGATCCCGGCGGCGCGCCGCGAGGGCCGCCCGCACCCGCGGATCGTCCGCCAGCCGGGCCCCCTCGAAGGCCGGGCGCGGCGCGGCCGGCCGCACCCCGAGCGCCGCCAGCACCCCCGCCGCCTTCGCATGGGTCTCCGCCACCTCGCCCGCCGGATCCGAATGCCGCACCAGCGTGGCGCCCACCGGCACCCGCAGCACGCCGTCCGCCGCGATGTCGGCGGTGCGGATCAGGATGGGGGAGTCGAGGGTCTGCGCCCCCGCGGGGTCCCGGCCCAGCAGGGCCAGCGCGCCCGCGTAGTAGCCGCGCCCGCCCGTCTCGTACCGCTCGATGACGCGGCAGGCGTTCTGCACGGGGGATCCGGTGACCGTCGCCGCGAACATGGTCTCGCGCAGCACCGCCCGCACGTCGAGCGAGGACCGGCCGCGCAGTTCGTACTCGGTGTGCGCGACGTGCGACATCTCCTTCAGCCGCGGCCCGACGACGACCCCGCCCATGTCGCCGACCGTGCACATCATCTTCAGTTCCTCGTCGACCACCATCGACAGCTCCTCGGTCTCCTTGCGGTCGCCGAGGAAGGCGAGGAGGGAGTCGGCCGTCGGCCCCCCGGGCGGATAGCGGTAGGTGCCGCTGATCGGATTCATCACGACCGTCCCCCCGGACATCCGCACGTGCACCTCGGGGCTCGCGCCGACCAGGGTCCGCTCCCCGGTGTGGACGACGTACGTCCAGTACGCGCCCCGCTCGCCCTCCAGCAGCCGCCGGAACAGCGCGAGGGCGTCGGCCCGCCCGAATCCGTCGATGCGGCCCTCGTAGGTGCGCCGGATGACGAAGTTCGCGCCCTCGCCGCGGCCGATCTCGTCCTCGACGACCCGCCGCACGGTGTCCGCGTACTCCTCGTCGGGAACGTCGAAGCCGCCGTCCTCGACCCGCACCGGATGCGCGGGCAGCGCGGCCAGCGCCCCGGCGAGCGGGATCTCGTACGCCTCCTCGGCGACCAGCACGCTCAGCGGAGTCCCGTCGTCGCGTACGTCGAAGCCGCGCTCGCGGATCTGCCGGAAGGGGACGAGCGCGAGGGCGGGCAGCTCACCGACGGGCAGGTCGGCGAGCCGTCCGACCTCGCCCACGGGCCCGGTCAGCACCTCGACGGTGTCGTGATCGCGGCCGGGGGTCCGCCGGCGCAGCAGGGCGAACGGCGGGCCGGCGGGGTCGAGCAGTCGGCTCAGCAGCCCGGGCGGGCTGAGGTGGTGTTCGGGTCGGCTGGGGTTCATGGGGCGGAGCGTCCTTCCGGTGGGAGGAGCGGCCCCGGGGATCCGACGGCGTGGTCGAAAACACGGAAGGCCGCCCCTCGGGGCGGCCTTCGCGTCGTGCGTGTCTTCAGGTACGCGCGAGAAGTGGGCCGCCGGGAGCGGTCCACCACCAGTTCTGGTTCGAGTGCGCGTACATGGCGGCCACCATAGCCCAGACCGCCCCCGCAGGTCAGGATCCGTCTCACAGCGCGAGCTGAACCATGGATTCCGCTCCGCCTGGTGCCCGTGACCTTTGAGCTGGTTCGTCTCACGTTGTGGGCGGGGGGCCGGACGCGGCGTGTGACGCCGTAATGTGTACGAGGTGACCGTGAACGCTGAAACCCAAGCCCCCGCCGCCAAGGCGACCTGGCGAGACCTTCCCGCGGCGCAGCAGCCTTCGTACCCCGATGCCGAGGCTCTGCGCGCTGTCGTCGCGGACCTCGAATCGTATCCGCCCCTCGTTTTCGCGGGCGAGTGCGACCAGCTGCGTGCCCGTCTGGGAGCCGTCGCCAAGGGCGAGGCGTTCCTGCTCCAGGGCGGCGACTGCGCCGAGGCCTTCGACGGCGTCTCCGCCGACCACATCCGCGCCAAGCTCAAGACGCTGCTCCAGATGAGCGCCGTCCTGACGTACGCGGCCTCCGTGCCCGTCGTCAAGGTCGGCCGCATCGCCGGCCAGTACTCCAAGCCGCGCTCCAAGGACACCGAGACCCGCGACGGCGTCACCCTGCCGACCTACCGCGGCGACTCCGTCAACGGCTTCGCCTTCACCGAAGAGGCCCGCGTCCCGGACCCCGAGCGGCTGAAGCGGATGTACAACGCGTCCGCCTCGACCCTCAACCTGGTGCGCGCCTTCACCACCGGTGGCTACGCCGACCTGCGCCAGGTGCACGCCTGGAACCAGGACTTCGTGAAGTCCAGCCCGTCCGGCCAGCGGTACGAGCAGCTCGCGCGGGAGATCGACAACGCGCTGAACTTCATGAAGGCGTGCGGCACCGACCCGGCCGAGTTCAAGGCCGTCGAGTTCTACGCCTCCCACGAGGCGCTGCTGCTCGACTACGAGGGCGCGCTGACCCGTACCGACTCGCGCACCGGCAAGCTGTACGACACCTCCGGCCACATGGTGTGGATCGGTGAGCGCACCCGCCAGCTGGACCACGCGCACATCGAGTTCTGCTCGCAGATCGCCAACCCGATCGGCATCAAGCTCGGCCCCACCACCACGGTGGACGAGGCGCTGACGTACATCGACCGCCTGGACCCCGAGCGCGAGCCGGGCCGGCTGACCTTCGTCGTCCGCATGGGCGCCGACAAGGTCCGCGACAAGCTCCCCGAGCTGGTCGAGAAGGTCACCGCCTCCGGCGCGATCGTCGCCTGGGTCACCGACCCGATGCACGGCAACACCTTCGAGGCCGCCTCCGGCCACAAGACGCGCCGCTTCGACGACGTGCTCGACGAGGTCAAGGGCTTCTTCGAGGTCCACAAGGCGCTGGGCACCCACCCGGGCGGCATCCACGTCGAGCTCACCGGTGACGACGTCACCGAGTGCGTGGGCGGCGGCGACGAGATCTTCGTCGACGACCTGCACCAGCGCTACGAGACGGCCTGCGACCCGCGGCTCAACCGCAGCCAGTCCCTGGACCTGGCGTTCCTCGTCGCCGAGATGTACCGCGACCAGTAGGGATCAGTCAGTACCTTCGTACGACAGTGGGGCACGGATCGATGTGATCCGTGCCCCACTGTCGTACGGGGGGCTTTTAGGCCACCCTAACTTTGGGTACGGTTAGGTAAGCCTCACCGAAACGGGGACGGCTCTCCGAATCGCTGAACCGCTGGACCATTCCGCCCTGGGAGGTGAACCGCGTGTACGTCTGCTCTTGCTTCGGGATCACCGACAAGCAGGTCAAGGAGCACGCGGCTGCCGGGGCCTGCACCCCGCGCCAGATCGCCTCGGCCACCAAGGCCGGCACCGACTGCGGTTCCTGCGTACGCACCATCCAGGGCATCCTCGGCCGCGGGGCGTGCCCCCGCCGGGAGCTGCTGGAGAAGGGCCAGGCGGCGGCCGTGCTCGCCGCGGAGCCGGGTGCGGCCCGGTCGGCGGAGCTGGCGGAAGCGGCCTAGAGCCGACTAGCTCGGCTGCTCGATCAGCTGCGCGATGTAGAGCGGCTCACCCAGCGACTCGATGAGCTCCAGCTGGGTGTCGAGGTAGTCGATGTGGTGCTCCTCGTCCTCCAGGATGTCCTCGAAGAGCCGGGCCGACGTGATGTCGCCCTTCCCGCGCATGACCTCGATGCCCCGCTTCAGCCGGTCGATGGCCTCGACCTCCACCTGGCGGTCCGCCTGGAACATCTCGGTGATCGTCTGCCCGACGCGCACGTGGAAGAGGCGCTGGTAGTTCGGCAGACCGTCGAGCATCAGGATGCGCTCGGTGATCTTGTCCGCGTGCTTCATCTCGTCGATGGACTCTTCACGCGTGTACTTGGCGAGCTTGGTCCAGCCCTTGTTGTCCTGGATGCGGTAGTGCAGCCAGTACTGGTTGATGGCCGTCAGCTCGCCGGTCAGCTGCTCGTTCAGAAACTCAAGGACCTCGGGGTCGCCCTGCATCGCAGAGGCTCCTTCCAGGCAATGTCAGCTATGTGACGGGGCAGTTGCGCGCATCCTTGCACCGCCGCCGGAGACCGTCCAGTAAGTGCCTCCTTAGTGGGAGTTACCGCGACTTGCCCGAATCGGCCAACGCCTGGTCATGACCACCCTGCCCAGTCTGTCACCATGGAGTCATGGGTCAGCCGGAAAGCCGGGAATCTCCGGGAGCAGAGCAGCTGGAGCTTCCACCGGGGCAGCGGCTGCAGAGGGGCTGGCCGGTCACCCACTACGGGCCCGTACCCAAGTTCAAGCCGGACCGCTGGGAGTTCCGCGTCTTCGGCGCGACGGCCGACGGGGACAAGCACTGCTGGAACCACGAGGAGTTCACGGCCCTGCCGTTCGACTCCGTCGTGGCCGATCTGCACTGCGTCACGAAGTTCAGCATGCAGGGCGCCGAATGGGGCGGTGTGCTGGCCCGTGAGGTCCTCGCCCTGGCACCCCCCGCCCCGCAGGTCACCCATGTGATGGTGTGGGCCGAGTACGGCTTCAGCTCCAACCTGCGGCTGGCCGACTTCGCCTCCGACCGTACGGTTTTCGCCACCCACGAGGGCGGTGAACTGCTCACCGCCGAGCACGGTTTCCCGGTCCGGCTGGTGGTCCCGCACCTGTACGCCTGGAAGGGCCCCAAGTGGGTCCGCGGCATCGAGTACATGACCGCCGACCGCCGCGGCTTCTGGGAGGAGCGCGGCTACCACAACATCGGCGACCCGTGGCGCGAGCAGCGCTACTCCTACCAGGAGGAGCCCGGGGAGGGCCCCGAACTGTAGGGAGCGCCCCGCGCCCGGCGGTACCCGTTCAGTGGTGGTACCGGTGCACGACCGCGTGACCCTTGCCGCGGCCGATCATCCACTTGTTGACGGGCGTCGTGATCACGAATGCGGCCGCCAGCGCGATCGCCAGGACGATCCAGAACAGCGGCTCCGACAGGTGCGCGTCCATCGCGCCGGGCCACAGGGCGATCACCCCGTTGTCGATCAGCTCCATGACGGCGATCGAAAGGGTGTCCGCGGCCAGCGCCACCCGGATGGCCGTACGGAGGTCGACGCCGGCGGCGAGGATCCCGCGCAGGGTGAGCGCGTAGCCGAAGAAGAACGCGAGGACGATCGCCAGGATCATCGTCGAGACGTTCCCCCAGCCCAGCGCGGTACCGATGATCATGCCGAGCACCTCACCGATGGCGCATCCGGTGAGGCAGTGGAGGGTGGCCCGCGCGGCCATGCCCCAGCTGACCGGGCCGGCGGCGTGCGCGGCGTGCGCGGGGCCGTGCTCGTGGTGCTGGTGTTCCTGGTGCTGGTGCTGGTGCTCCATGACAACCCCCTCGTGGGAACGCCGGGTAGCGGTCCGTCGATATGACCGAACCGTATACCCCCATGGGGTATTCCTCAAGGCGTCAGTGGATCACTGCGGGCCGCGCAGCTCCTTCAGCAGCGCCACGTCCGCCGCGTGACCTTCCTTGCCGCCGGGCGTCTCGATGACCAGCGGAACGCCCTCCATCGCGGGGTGCGTGAACAGCTCCGCGAACGCGTCCCGGCCGATGTGCCCCTGGCCGATGTTGGCGTGCCGGTCCTTGTGGGCGCCGACGCCCTCCTTGGAGTCGTTCGCGTGGACCAGCTTCAGCCGCCCCTCACCCACCGTGTCCACCAGCAGGTCCAGCGTCAGCTTCGCCCCGCCCGGCTCCGCCAGATCGTGACCGGCCGCGAAGATGTGGCAGGTGTCCAGGCAGATCCCCAGCTTCGGGTGGTGGTCGAGCGCCTCGAAGTACGGGCCGAACTCCTCGGCCGTCGAACACAGCGAGGAACCCTGCCCGGCCGTGGACTCCAGCAGCAGGAACGGGTCGTCGTCATGCGTCAGCTCGTCCAGCAGCGGCAGCATGTGCTCCCTGACCTGCGCGTACGCAGCCTCCCGCGGGCGACCGCCGGTCGCCGAACCGGTGTGCACGACCACCCCGAGCGCGCCGATCTCGCGGCCCCGGCGCAACGAATGCCGCAGCGACTCCACCGACTTCTCCACCGTCGCCTCGGTGTGCGAGCCGAAGTTGATCAGGTACGGCGCGTGCACGTACGCCGGGATGGACCCGGCCGCGCACTCCGCCCGGAACCGCTCGTCCTGCGCCGGACTGCCGACCGGGGTGGCCCAGCCGCGCGGATTGGCGACGAAGACCTGAACGGCCTCCGCCCCCATCTCCCGGGCGTAGGTCAGGCCGACCGAGGCGAGCCCCCCGGCCACGGGGACGTGCCCGCCCACCGGGTTGCGCATCACCACGGCTCACAGTCCCTTGGTCTTGATGGTGATCGTGCTGCCCTCGGGGGCGTTCTGCCCGGCCGGCACCGACTGGGTGTCGACCGTGTTGCTGAAGGAGATCAGCGGCCGGTCCACCTTCACCTTGAAACCGGCCGCCTCCAGCGCCTTCCGGGCGGCGTCCACGTCCTGGCCGGTCACGCTCGGGACCGGGAGCTGCCGGGGGCCCTTGGACACGGTCAGCGTGACCGTGTCCCCGGCCGCGGCCTGGGTGCCGGCGCCGATCGACTGGTTCGCGACCGTACCGGCCGCGAAGGGGGCGTTCACCTGCTCGGGAGCCGTCGCGACCTTGAGGCCCACGGCCTCCAGGGCCGCCTTCGCCTGATCGGCGGGGATCCCGGTCACACTCGGGACCGGCACCGGACGGCCCTTGCTGACGACGAGCGAGACCGCCGTGTCGGGCGCCCGCTTCTCGCCCCCCGCCGGATTCGTGCTGATCACCGAACCCTGGGCGACGTCCTGGCTGAAGGCCTGCGTCACCACCCCGGGGGCCAGCCCGGACTGCGTCAGCTCGGCCGTGGCCTCCTCCAGGGGCCGGCCCTTCAGGTTGGGCACGGCCACGACCTCGGGGCCACGGGAGACGGTGATCGTCACCGCGCCGTTGCCGCGGATCCGCCGGCCGCCCGGGGGATCGGTGTTCATCACCGTCCCGCGGTCGAAGGCCTCGCTGAACTTCCGGTCCACCCCCTTCACCCCGAGCCCGGCCTCGGACAGCTGGGACCGGGCCTGCGCCTCGGTCTTGCCGAGCAGGTTGGGGACCTTGGTGAACTGTCCGGAATTGATGTACCAGACCCCGACCCCGAGCCCGAGCGCGAGCAGCACACCCGCCACGACGAGCAGCACCCCGCGCCGCGGCCGCCGCGCGGTGCCCCCACTGGGGCGGTGCGCGGGCGGGGCGGGCGGGGCGGGCGGCATCTCCAGGCGGGAGGTGTGCTGCACCGGCTGCTGCGCGGCCACCGGACGCGGGATCACACCCGTACGGTCCTCGGCGGACGAGCGCTCCTCGGCGCGCGCCTGCGGCGGTACGGCGTCCAGCTCGGCGTCGCTGAGCTGTGCGCGGGCCTCGCGGGTGAGGCCGAGCAGGGCGGCCGCGTCGTAGGGACGCAGGTCGGGATTGCGGGCGGCGGCCTGCGCGACCAGCTCGTCGAGCCCGACGGCGAGCCCGGGGACGACGGCGGACGGGGGCGGCACGTCCTCGTGGAGGTGCTGGTAGAGCACCTGCGCGGGGGAGCCGCCGAGGTGGGGCTTGGAGCCGGTGAGCATCTCGTAGAGGACGACACCGCAGGCATAGACGTCCACGCGGGTGTCGGCGACGCCGTTCTCGATCTGCTCCGGGGCCAGGTAGGAGACCGTGCCGAGCACGGAGCCGGTGGTGTTGGTCACCGAGTCCACCGACCGGACCAGCCCGAAGTCCGCGACCTTCACCCGGCCGTCGTCCCCGATCAGTACGTTCTCGGGCTTCATGTCGCGGTGGACGAAGCCGGCCCGGTGGGCGGCGCCGAGGGCGGCGAGGACCGGTTCGAGGATGTCGAGGGCAGCCCGGGGCCGGAGCGCGCCGCGCTCGCGGAGCACGTCGCGCAGGGTGCAGCCGGAGACGTACTCCATGGCCAGGTACACGTACGGCCCGTCCGTGCCCTGGTCGAAGACGGCCACCACGTTCGGGTGCGCGAGCCGGGCGACGGACTTCGCCTCGCGGATGAACCGGTCGACGAAGGCGGCGTCGGCGGCGAGCGCCGGGTGCATCACCTTCAGGGCGAGCACGCGGTCGAGGCGGGTGTCGAGGGCCCGGTAGACCGTGGCCATGCCGCCGGCCGCGATGCGGGCGTCGATGCGGTAGCGGCCGTCGAGCACGCGCCCGACGAGGGGGTCATCCAGGGTCGTATCCACCCGCCGATTCTACGAGCCGCCGAGCGGGCGTCGGGCGGGGGCGGCAGCCTTGCAGCGCAGCTTTGACATCCTCTCCTCCTCACAGAGGGGATTCCTACCTCACGCTGCCCGGCGGACCGGCGGTCCGTCAGGTCTTCCACGATCAGCGGTAGCCGGGTTGAGACCAGCCCGGACGAGCATCACGCGTGCGGAGTTCTTGTCCCTCGGGGAGATGGCTCCGCACGCGGTGCACGTGTATGTACGTTCCGACAGCGGCAGTGCGTGCTTGGCTCTCGCTCCGCACCGTCCGCAGTCCATGGTGGTGTGCGCGGGATGCACAAGCCGCAGGTCGCGGCCGTGCTTGCCCGCCATGTTGATCAGCTCGCGCTTGGTGGCTGAGATCGCCGCGTCGGCCGCCTTGCGCGCCATCGTCGACTTGGCGAGGAACGCGGGGCGGAAGTCCTCCACCGCAATTCGGTCGAAGTCCGTCACCACGCGCTTCGCCCACTTGCGCGCTGTGTCCTGTCGCTGCCGGGAGACCGTCTTGTACGCCTTCGCGGCCAGCTGCTTTGCCTTCCGATAGCCCTTCGAGGCGGCCTGTCCGCGTTTGGGTTTCCGGCGGGCCATCATCCGCTGGTACCCGGCCAGCTTTCCGGCCGCCTTCCTCCCGTGCTCGGGGTGCGGAAGGTCATGGGCGCCGCTGGTGGTGGTCGCGGTCTCCTTCACGCCCCAGTCGACACCGATCACCGCACCCGTTTCCGGCAGCGGCTGGGTTGCTGTCTGCACGACGAAGGACCCGTACCAGTCCCCGAGGCTGTCCCGGTAGACGCGGACGCTCGACGGATCGACGGGAAGTTCCCGCGACCACACCACCGTCAGCGATATACCACCCGCCAAGTGCAGACGGCCGTCCCTCAACCGGAAGCCACGACGGGTGTAGTTCAGGGTCGGATCCGCAAGATCCTTCTTCTTGAAGCGGGGCATTCCCGCCCGAGCCCGCATCGGCAACCGGGCCCCGATGTCCTTCAACGCCTTGGCGCGGGCCTTGGCGAAGTCCCGGATGGTCTGCTGCTGCGGCACGCTGCCACCCGCGCGCAGCCAGTCATGCTCACCGCGCCAACTTGTGAGCATCCTGTCCAACCGGGCGGGCCCGCACTCCTCGCCGGCCTTGTGCGCTGCGCGCGACTGAGCGACACACCGGTTCCATACGTACCGGCAGCGGTCCCACTCGCCCAGCAGGGCTGTGCGGGCGGCAGGCGACACACGCAGCCGGAAGCTGTACCGAAGGTGCCCAACGTCCCCGACTTCCGCCAATGCCCTCATGACGCCAAGTTAGAAGCCCGGCCGGTTTCGATCCCCGGAATCCGGACAACCCACACGAACGAGTGGATCGACTCGGTGGCCCCTCGCCGGTAGCGGGAGAGCCCGGACCCTCTGCGACGCCGGGGGCCGGTGGAAAACCCACCGACCCGGAGCGGGGCCCGAGACGGTGCAGGCCCCGCACGCGGCGCGTGAACCCGTGCACCTCCTCAGAACGCCGGGCGCTCGGGATCCAGGTGGGCGCGGCCCTCCGCCGGGGAGGAGGCCTGCGCGAAGCGGCGCTGGGGGATGCGGCCCGCGCGGAAGGCGAGGCGGCCCGCCGAGACGGCGTCCCGCATGGCGGACGCCATGAGGACCGGCTCCTGTGCCCGGGTCACCGCCGAGGCCAGCATCACGGCCGCGCAGCCCAGTTCCATCGCCAGGGCCGCGTCGGACGCCGTGCCCGCGCCCGCGTCGAGGATGACCGGGACCGACGCGCGTTCGGTGATCAGCTCGAAGTTGTGCGGGTTGCGGATGCCCATGCCGGATCCGATGGGGGACCCGAGCGGCATGATCGCCGCGCAGCCCACGTCCTCCAGCTTCCGGGCGAGCACCGGGTCGTCGTTGGTGTACGGGAGGACCGTGAAGCCCTCGTCCACCAGGATCTCGGCGGCGTCCAGCAGCTCGACGCCGTCGGGCAGGAGGGTCCGTTCGTCGGCGACCACCTCCAGCTTGATCCAGTCCGTGCCGAGTGCCTCCCGGGCCAGCCGGGCCGTGAGGACGGCCTCGCCCGCCGTGAAGCAGCCCGCCGTGTTGGGGAGGACGGAGATGCCGAGCTTGGTCAGCACGGACAGGACGGATCCCTGGACCGTGGGGTCCAGCCGCCGCATGGCGACCGTGGTGAGTTCGGTGCCGGACGCGACGAGGGCGCGTTCCAGGACGTCCAGGCTCGGGGCCCCACCGGTGCCCATGATCAGGCGGGAGGCGAAGGTCCGGCCGCCGAGGGTGAAGAGGTCGTCCGCCATGCAGCTCAGCCCCCCTGTACGGCGGTGAGGATCTCGACCCGGTCGCCGTCGCCCACGACGGTGTCCGGCCACTGGCCGCGCGGGACCACGGTCTCGTTGAGTGCGGCGGCGACGCCGGAGGGGGCGGCGGTCAGGGCGGCGACCACCGCGTCGAGGGTGGCGCCGGCCGCGACCTCGCGCGGCTCGCCGTTCACGGAGATGGTCATGCGTAGGACTCCTGACGTGCGGCGGAGAACCGGCGGGGGGTGAAGGGGCGCGCGATCTCCGGCAGTTCGCCGGTGGCCAGCAGCTCGGCGAGGACCTCGCCGGTGAGCGGGGTCAGCAGCACCCCGTTGCGGTAGTGCCCGGTGGCCAGGTGCAGGCCCGGCAGGTCGGTCGGGCCGAGCAGCGGGGCGTTGTCGGGGGATCCGGGGCGCAGGCCTGCCCGGGTCTCGGTGAGCGGGAGTTCGGTGATGCCGGGGACCAGTTCGTGGGCGTCGCGCAGGAGTTCGTAGACCCCGCCCGCCGTGACGGTGGTGTCCCAGCCGAGTTCCTCGCTGGTGGCGCCGACGACGAGTTCGCCGTTCTCGCGCGGCACCAGGTAGACGTGGCTGCCGCGGACGACGGCCCGTACGGTCCGCGACAGGAACGGAGCGTACGCGGCGGGCACGGTGAGCCGCAGGACCTGTCCCTTGACCGGCCGTACGGGGGCCACGATCTCCGGTGGTACGCCCGCCAGCCGGCCGGTGAACGATCCCGCGGCGAGGACCACCTGGTCGGCGAGCAGCTCGGTGCCGTCGTCGAGGAGGGCGCCGGTCGCCCGGTCGGTGGTGGTGAGCAGCCGTTCCGCGCCGGCCCGGTGGATGGTCACGCCCGCGCGTTCGCAGGCGGCCAGCAGGGCGGCCGCGAGCCGGCGGGGGTCGACCTGGTGGTCGCCGTCGACGCGCAGGCCACCGCGTACGCCCGGGGCGAGCATGGGCTCCAGGCGGCGGCACTCGCGGCCGGTGAGCCACTCGGACTCCAGGCCGCAGCGGCGCTGCAGGGCGTGCAGTTCGCGCAGGTGGAGGCGGTCGTCGGCGTCGAGGGCGACGGCGAGGGTGCCGCAGGCGCGGTAGCCGATGTCCATGCCGCCGCTGGCTTCGGCGAGCTCGGCGGCGAACTGCGGATAGCGCGCGGAGGAGGCGAGACCGAGGCCGAGGAGGGCTTCCTCGCCGTAGTGCAGTTCGGTGACGGGGGCGAGCATGCCGGCCGCGACCTGGGCGGCGCCGCCGCCGGGCGCGGGGTCGGCGAGTACGGTGCGCAGTCCGCGCGCGGCGGCCCGCCACGCGGTGACCAGGCCGATGATTCCGCCCCCGATGACGAGGACGTCGGATCCCGTGGCGGATCCCTTCCGAGACGAGTGCATGGGCGTCCAGCCCCTCCCTTCGCCGGCATGACCCGGATCAGGTTCGTACGGTCGGAGGCCGTCCAGCCTCCCTCTCAGCCCGGTGCGCCGGACTCCCGCGATAGGTACGGTGGCCAGACTAACCCGGCGGTGGATGGCGGGTAAGGCGGCACCTATTCCTGACGGAGCGTCAGGTGATTAGGGTGGCGGCGTGAGCGAGCAGACGGAACAGAATCAGCGCGGCGTCGTGATCGTCGGCGCCGGAATGGCCGGCGTGCAGACCGCCGTGGCCCTGCGCGAACAGGGCTTCACCGGCCCGGTGACCCTGCTGGGAGCCGAACCCCATCAGCCCTACGACCGTCCCCCGCTGTCCAAGGCGGTGCTCCTCGGCAAGGCCGAGGACTCCGCCTTCGACGTGGACTTCGAAGGCCTCGACATCGACCTCAGGCTCGGCGTCGAGGTCACCGGACTGCGCGCCGCCGTCCACGAGCTGGACACCGAGGCGGGACCGGTCCCGTACGGGATCCTCGTCCTCGCGACCGGCGCGCAGCCGATGACCCTCCCCGGGACCGAGGGCGTCCCGGGCGTCCACCTCCTGCGCACGCTGGACGACGCCGCCCGGCTCCGCCCGGTGCTGGCCGCCTCTCCCCGGGCCGTGGTCGTCGGGGCCGGCTGGATCGGCGCCGAGTTCGCCACCGCCGCCCGGGAGGCCGGCTGCGAGGTCACCGTGGTCGAGGCGGCGGACCGGGTGCTGGCGGGGGCGCTGCCCGCCGAGGTCACCGAGCCGATGACGCGCTGGTACCAGGAGGCGGGCGCGGAACTGGTCACCGGAGCGAAGGTCGCCGGGATCGAGGAGGGACGGGTCCTGCTGGCGGACGGACGCGCCCTGCCCGCCGGCGCCGTGGTGGTGGGCATCGGCGCGCGCCCCGCCACCGGGTGGCTGGACGGGACCGGCGTGGAACGCGGCCCCGACGGCTCGGTCACCGCGGACGCGTACCTGCGCACCTCGCTGCCCGGGGTGTACGCGGTCGGCGACTGCGCCTCCTTCCCGTCGGGGCGGTACGGGACGCGGCTGCTCGTGCACCACTGGGACAACGCGCTCCAGGGGCCGCGGGCGGTCGCGGCGAACATCCTGGCCGGGGGACCGGCCCAGGTCTACGACCCGGTGCCGTACTTCTGGTCGGAGCAGTTCGGGCGCTTCGTGCAGTACGCCGGGCACCACGGCGGGGCCGACACCCTGCTCCTGCGCGGGGACCCGGCCGGTCCCGCCTGGTCGGCGTGCTGGCTGAAGGGCGGCGCGCTCGTCGCCGTACTGGCCGTGGGGCGGCCGCGGGACCTGGCGCAGGGCCGCCGCCTGATCGAGACGGGCGTCTCCGTGGACCCCGCGAAGGTCGGCGACCCCTCGGTCCCGCTGAAGTCGGCCACCGCCTGAGGGCCCGGGGTGCGGGTGCGGGTGCCGCTGCGCGGAGCCGGGTCCCCGCCCCCGCCCCTTCTCCGTTTCCCGGGCTCCGTCCGGACCCGCGCCTCACACGCCGGCAGGGCTGAACGGGCCGGGCCGGGGCCGGATGGCCGGAGGCGGGACCCGGACGGGGTCGCTCAGGTACCGGCGGCGGAGCCGAGATGGCAGGCTTGTGCCTGTGACCGAGATTGACGCAAAGATCGATGCCCTTGTCCCCTCGTGGCTGTACCTCCCCGACATCGCGGAGATGCTGAACATCGAGGTGACCCGGGTCCGCCAGATGGTCAAGGAAGGGCAGCTCATCGCCGTCCGCCGGGGCGAGAACCGCTCCCTGCAGGTTCCGGCCCCCTTCATCGACGGCGACAAGGTCGTCAAGGGCCTCGTCGGTCTGCTGACCGTGCTGCGCGACGACCGTTTCACCGAGGAGGAGATCCTGGAATGGCTCTTCACCGAGGATCCGACCCTGCCCGGCACCCCCGTGCAGGCGCTGAGCGAGAATCGCGGCACGGAGGTGAAGCGCCGCGCTCAGGCGCTCGCCCTCTGACCTGATCGCCTTCGCTCCACAGCGGTGTACGGGCCGAGGCCCGTACACCGCCTCCATCACGGGGGGTACACCCATGCAGCTGTCCGACGCCCGGCTCTACCTGTGCACGGACGCCCGCAAGCGCCAGGGTGACCTCCCCGAGTTCCTCGACGCCGTCCTGTCCTCGGGCGTGGACATCGTCCAGCTCCGGGACAAGGGCATGGAGGCGGGCGAGGAACTCGAACACCTCCAGGTCTTCGCCGAGGCCGCCCGCCGCCACGGCAAGCTCCTCGCCGTGAACGACCGTGCCGACGTCGCCCACGCCATCGGCTCCGACGTCCTGCACCTCGGCCAGGGCGACATCCCCGTGCCCGCGGCCCGCGCCATCCTCGGCGAGCAGGTGCTGATCGGCCGTTCCTGCCACGCCGAGGACGAGGTCGACGCGGCCGTCGCCGAAGCCGGCGTGGACTACTTCTGCACCGGCCCCTGCTGGCCCACCCCCACCAAGCCCGGCCGCCACGCCCCGGGCCTGGACCTCGTCCGGTACGCGGCCTCCCTGGAGCAGGACCGCCCCTGGTTCGCCATCGGCGGCATCGACGGCTCGAACCTGGACGAGGTACTGGACGCCGGCGCCACCCGGATCGTGGTCGTCCGCGCCCTCACCGAGGCCACCGACCCCGGCGCGGCCGCCGCGGAGCTCGCCAAGCGGGTCCGCGCCCGCCTCGGCTGAGTCCGTCCGTCCGCCCGGCCGACGGGCGGCCGCGTTCCCCCGTTCGGACGCCTTCAGGTCGGAGCCGGCCCTCCAGGTGTCCAAAAACGTGTCCAAAGCGTGGACAAGGCTTCGGTGACCGCCGACCCGCGTCTAACCTGCCCACATGGCCTCTGGTACCGCTTCCACCTGGTCGGATCGTGCACACACGGTCCGCGACCTCCTCGCGTCCGGGCGCTCGTACTCCTTCGAGTTCTGGGCCCCGAAGACCGAGAAGGGCGAACGCAACCTCTGGAACGCCCTGCGCCGGGTCGAGGCGGTATCCCCGAGTTTCGTCTCCGTGACCTACGGAGCCGGCGGCTCCACCCGTGGCGGCACCGTCAAGGCCACCCAGGAGATCGCCGCGGACACCACCCTCACCCCCGTCGCGCACCTCACCGCCGTGGACCACTCCATCGCCGAGCTGCGCCACGTCATCGGCCAGTTCGCCGACGCCGGGATCCGCAACATGCTCGCCCTGCGCGGCGACCCGCCGGGCGACCCGATGGCCGACTGGGTGGCCCACCCCGAGGGCGTGCACTACGCCGCCGACCTGGTCCGGCTGCTCAAGGAGTCCGGCGACTTCTGCGTCGGTGTCGCGGCCTTCCCCGAGATGCACCCGCGGTCGACCGACTGGGATACGGACATCCGGCACTTCGTGGACAAGTGCCGTGCGGGCGCGGACTATGCGATCACCCAGATGTTCTTCGATCCCGAGAATTATCTGCGGTTGCGCGACAGCGTCGAGAAGGCGGGCTGCGAGACCCCGATCATCCCCGAGGTCATGCCTGTTGTGGGTATCAAGCAGCTCGACCGACTGCCCCAACTCAGCACCGCGGTCTTCCCCGCGGACGTGAAAGAGCGCATGCTCGCCGTCAAGGACGACCCGGCCGCTGTACGCTCCATTGGCATCGAGTTCGCCACGGAGTTCTGCGCGCGGCTGCTGTCCGAGGGTGTCCCGGGGCTGCACTTCATCACGCTCAACAATTCCACGGCGACTCTCGAAATCTACGAGAACCTGGGCCTGCACCAGCGGGCCTGAGCGGCCGTCCCCGTTCCCGCGCCGGCGGCCGTACCGAGAGGGGCCATGCATGGGAATGACGGTCCTCTACATCGCGTTCGGTTTCGTCGCGCTGTGGCTGCTTGCCGAGGTCCTGATGCAGTACAAGGCCCGGCTCCGCTGGCGCCTGCTCGCGTTCGCCGGCTTCCTCGGCGTGGTCGCCGGGGTGATACTGCCGTCGGTGCCGGTCATCGGCGCCGGCGCACTGGCGTTCGCCGTGGGCCAGACCCTGGTGACGCTGTCCTTCCGCAAGGGCTTCGTCGCCGGCTGGGCGCTGCGCCGCGGCGGGGAGCCCGTACGGCAGACGCGCCGCCGCCGGGCCGCGGGCACCAAGCAGGAGCCGGCCCTCCAGGTCACCGATCTGCAGTACGACGCCGAAGCCGACCGGGACGCGGACGCGCCCGCGCAGGAGCGGCCCTTCCGGGACGCGCCCCCGGCGGTCTACAGCCCGGAGCCGGTGCCCGATGAATCCGGGTCCTACGGGATACAGAGCCTCTCGTCCCCCGAGGCCGACGGAACGGCGGCCTTCGCCTCGCCGTTCACCACGGCCGAGCAGGACGCGCACCAGTACGCGGCGTACTACGACCAGCCCAACCAGGGCGGCTACGACTACTCGGGCGGCTACCCGGTGGGCGACCAGCAGCAGGTCTACGCCGCCTACTCGGACCCGTACATCGGCACCGGCGGCGGCGTCGCCCCGCCCCAGCCGTACGACTACACCCCGTACGCCGACTACGGGCAGCAGCAGTACTCCACGGACACCCCGCCCGGCGGGGTCTGGGTCCCGCAGCAGCGGTCCACCGACGGGGCCGGCCAGTCCTACCCGCTGGAGGACCAGGGCGAGCAGCCGCAGCAGTACCCGTACCCCCAGCAGGGCGGGTACGAGCAGTACCGCTACTGACGCGGTACCGCCACCGGCGGGTACCGCCGCCGGTCAGCGGGAGCCGCGGAACTCCGCGCCCTCCACGATCAGTCCGGCCACCAGGGCTCCGGTCATCCCGGCGTGCGCCAGTCCGCCGCCGGGGTGGGCCCAGCCTCCCGCCAGGTACAGCCCCGGCACGGCCGTGGTGTTGGCGGGCTGGAGCAGCCGGCCCCCGGCCCCCGCGAGGGCGGGCGGGGGCACCGCGCCGCCCAGCGCACCGGTCGCCGCCTCGATGTCGGCCGGGGTCCGCACCTCGTGCCACAACAACCGCTCCCGCAGTCCCTGTACGGCCTTCTCCGCGAGGTTCAGCAGCTGATCGGGGTCCGAGGTGCCGGGCCCGGGCACGGCGCTCACGGTGACCGCCTCGTGCTCCTCGTCGGGCCGGGTGGCCGGATCGTCCGGGCGCATGACGGTGACCTGCGCACCCGAGGCGTGGACCAGGGTGCGGTGCACGGCGTCGGCCGGGCGTGCGCCGCGCAGCGCGAGGAGCAGCGTGAGCCGCCCCGGTACGCCCTCACCGCGGGCGGGCACCGCGTCCGGCGGCCACGGCAGCGATCCGGCAGGAAGCTGCCGCGGGTCGATCCCGCACACGACGGAGTCGGCGGCCGCCTCACTGCCGTCGGCCAGCCGCAGACCGGCCGCCCGGCCGTCCGCGACCAGGACCTCCCGGACCTCCGCCCCGAAGACGAAGGCCACCTTGCGCTCCAGGCAGCGCTCGTACACGGCGGTGGCCAGGGCCCGCATCCCTCCGCGCACGTACCAGCTGCCGAAGGTCTGCTCCATGTACGGGAGCACCGCCGCCGAGGCGGGAGCGGTCGCGGGGTCGATGCCGTAGCCGCGCACCAGCCCGGTCAGCACCTCGGCGAGCGCGCCGCCCAGCTCCCGGTCGGCCACCTCGGCGAGGGTCGGCGTACGGCGGCGCAGGAGGCCGCTGCGGCGCACGGCCGGGTACGGGTCGCCGCCCAGGCTCTGCCGGGCGCCGGGCCGCAGCGGCTCCTCCAGCAGCGGGCGCCGCGTGGCGTCCCAGGCGTCGCGGGCGCGGCCCAGGACGGCGTTCCAGCGCTCGCCCGCGCCCGCGCCGAAGGCGGATTCCAGGGCGGCGGCGACACCGCCGTGGGAGGCGCCGGGGAGGGTGACGTCGACACCGTGGTGGGGGAGGACGTGCCGCACGGCCGGGTTCGCCTGGACCATGTCGACGCAGGCCTCCAGCGGCCGCTTGCCGGTCTTCACGAAGAGGTCGCGGTAGACGGCCGGCAGGTGCAGCAGTCCGGGCCCGGTGTCGAAGGCGAAGCCCTCGCGTTCGTACCGGCCCACGGCTCCGCCGTAGGTCGCCCCGCGTTCGTACACCGTCACCTGGTGCCCCGCCACGGCCAGCCGGGCCGCCGTAGCCATCGCGCCCATGCCGGCGCCGATCACCGCAATTCGTGCCATGCGGCCGAGCCTATCGACCCCCGTACCGGTCCCCGAGGTGACCCCGTGGTGCCCCCGAGGTGACCCCGTGATGCCCCCGAGGTGACCCCGTGGTGCCCCCGACGTGACCCCTGGGTCAGCGGGGTGGGGCCCCGGTGGTCTCCCGGGCCCCGGCGGCCATGCGCTTCTCCTCGCGGCGCTGGGCGCGGCGGCGCAGGAAGCGGCGGATCCGGCTCCACAGGAAGACCAGTATGGCCAGCCCGATGGCCAGCAGCACGGCGGCGATGATCGCGGCGGCCTCGGGATTGAACATCGCGAAGGTGACGAGCCCGGCCACGCCGAGGTCCTCGGCGATGCTCATCCCCACATTGGTGAAGGGCTCCGGCGAGGTGTTGATCGCCATCCGGGTGCCGGCCTTGACGAAATGGCTGGCCAGCGCCGTGGAGCCGCCGACCGCGGCGGCGGTGATCTCGGGGAGCGAACCGGTCTGCCCGGCCAGCAGCGCACCGACCACCGCACCGGACACGGGCCGGATCACCGTGTGGACGGTGTCCCATATCGAGTCCATGTACGGCACCTTGTCGGCGATCGCCTCGCACAGGAACAGCACCGCCGCGACGATCAGCACGTCCGTGCGCTGCAGGGAGGCGGGGACGTCGTCGGTGAGGCCGGTGCGGCCGAAGATGCCGAGCAGGAGGACCACGGCGTAAGCGTTGATCCCACTGGCCCAGCCGCTGGTGAAGACCAGGGGGAGCACACTCATCGGATCATCATGCCGTACGGATGCGCAGAAAAGTGAGGGGACGGCCGCACGGCGGCCATCCCCTCACCCACGTTGTGCGGGGCTAGTGCCCCTGCTCGTCACGGCGGCGCTGCCACCGTTCCTCGATACGGGTCATCATCGACCGACGCTGCCGGTTCCGGCCGTGGGCCGGACCGCCGGTACTACCGGAGACGGGCTGCTCGCCAGGCTTGGGTGCCTTGCGCCAACCGGTGACCACCAGGACCGTACATCCCAGCATGACGAGGAAACCCACCACGCTGATCCAGAGCACGTTCGGAATGATCACACCGGTCATGAGGAGCGCGATACCCACCACAATGCCTGCGACTGCCTGGTAGACCCGTCGCCGGGTGTACGTACGCAGTCCGCTTCCCTCAAGCGCTGTCGCGAACTTGGGATCTTCGGCGTACAGCGCTCGCTCCATCTGCTCGAGCATTCGCTGCTCGTGCTCCGAGAGCGGCACGGGAGTCCTCCTCATCCGTCGGTCGCGGGGGTGGCGACCAGGGGTCCCCTTCAGGATAGGCGGGGAATCGCCCCCGTGACACCCGCCTCTACGCCGCGTTCCAAATGGGCGCGGCCCAGCAATGACGCAGCCGGTCAAGGCGCTGCGTGAAAACCGTACCGCCGCGGGGGCGGTCACTGAGGCCCTTATTCCCCAATGGTCCGTCCACCATGCCGGTCTTGCACCTGATCATACGGGGCCGACCGGCGGTTCGGAGGGTGTGTGGCCGACTCCTCGCGCGGAAGGTCGCAGTTCAGGCCTGCTTCTCACCCAGGACGTGCAGCTGTGTGGCGACCGCGTGGAAGGCGGGGAGCTCGGCCGCGGCCTCCTCCAGGCGCAGCAGCGCCTCCACTGCGCCGGGCTCGGTGTCCACCAGGACCCCGGGCACGAGGTCGGCGAAGATCCGTACGCCGTGCACCGCGCCGACCGCGAGGCCGGCACCGCCGACCAGCTCGGAGAGCTGCTCGGCGGTGAAGCGGCGCGGCACCGGGTCGCCGGATCCCCAGCGGCCGGCCGGGTCGGTGAGGGCGGTACGGGCCTCCGTGAAGTGCCCGGCCAGCGCGCGGGCCAGCACGGCGCCGCCCAGGCCGGCGGCCAGCAGGCTGAGCGTGCCGCCGGTCCGCAGCGCGGCCACCGTGTTGGCCACGCCCTCGGCGGGGTCGTCCACGTACTCCAGTACGCCGTGGCAGAGCACCACGTCGTAGGCGTCCCGCTCGACGACGTCCAACAGGCCCTGGGCGTCACCCTGGACACCGCGCACGAGATCGGCGACACCGGCCTCGGCCACCCGGCGCTCCAGCCCGAACAGCGCGTTCGGGCTGGGGTCGACCACGGTGACCCGGTGGCCCAGGCGGGCCACCGGCACGGCGAACTTGCCGGTGCCGCCACCGGTGTCGAGCACGTCCAGCACATCCCGCCCGGTCGCCTTCACCCGGCGGTCGAGCGCCTCCTTGAGGACCTCCCACACCACGGCGGTGCGGAGGGAGGCACGGGGGCGGGAAGTGTCCGACACGGCTGATGGCTCCTCGGCGCGGTAAAGGGTGAGCGGTCCTGGCCCACCCTATTGCCTTCCGCCGCCGGGCAGCTCATCCCGCGTCCGGATGCTCCGGACGCGGCTGCGGCAGGGCCTTCTCCTGTGGGTGGGGCACCGTCCGGACGGTGAGCATGCGCTCCACCAGGCGAAGGAACATCGAGGCCGCCCGCACCAGATCGTCCGCGTCCCGGGGGCTCGCCGCGTCCGCTATCCCCGCCTCGGCCCTGGCCCGGCGCGCGGCGCCGGAGGCGAAGAGCGCGCTCCACTCGGCCAGCTCCGGCGCGATCTCGGGCAGCACCTCCCAGGCGCTGCGGATCCGGGGCCGCCTCCGCGGATTCACCGGCTCGGGCCGGGCGCGCGCGGCGAGCACGGCCGCGGCGGTGCGCAGGGCGGCGAGGTGGGCGGTGGCGTAGCGCTCGTTGGGGCGGGTCAGCCGGGCGGCTTCGGCCAGCCCGCTGCGGGCCTTGCCGAGCAGGTCGAGAGCGGCCGGTGGGGCCGTCGACTTGCGCAGGACGGGGTGGACAGGGGACGGGGACGGTGTGGCCATGACGAACCTCCTGTCGATGCGTTGCCACCATCGTGACGGGCCCCACTGACAATTGCGCTGACCTGGGCTTTTACAGCCACGAACCGGGCAACTACCCCCTCCTGCGCACCTGGTGCGAAGAAGGATGCTAGTTTTTGAACTGACCGGTCAGTTCAAAAAGAAGGGGGACGGCGTGGACAGCCCGCACGGCGCGGCCGTCAAGGCCGAGGACTTCGGACTCAGGGGCCCGCGCGGCTGGGCCTTCCAGGGAGTCGGGATCGACGCGGCGCCAGGCTCGCTCATCGCGGTCGAAGGCCCCTCCGGCAGTGGCCGTACCTGCCTGCTCCTTGCCCTCACCGGACGGATGAAACCCACCCGGGGCCACGCCGAGGTCGGCGGCCACCGGCTGCCGAAGCGCATGACGGCCGTCCGCCGGATCACGGCACTCGGCCCGGTCTCCGGGGTCAACGAGCTGGACCAGGCGCTCACCGTCGCGGAACAGCTGCGCGAGGGCGCCCTGCTCCAGCGCCACTACGGCGCTCCGGTCCGCGCCCTGCTGCGGCCCCGGGCCGAGCGCCGGGCCGCCGCCGGGGCACGGATCGCCTCCGCCCTGGAGGCCGCCGGACTGGACCTCGCCACGCTGCCGAAGGGCGAGCGGACCTCCGTACGGGACCTGGAACGCCTGGAGTCCGTACGGCTGTCCGTCGCCATCGCGCTGCTGGGCTCCCCGGGACTGCTGGCCCTCGACGACCTGGACCTCAAGCTGTCGGACACCGAACGCGCCGAGGCCTGGGCCCTGCTCCGCTCGGTCGCCGCCCGCGGGATCACCGTCCTCGCGGTGTGCAGCGAGGCGCCCGCCGGCGCGATCGTTCTGCGCACCTCCCCCAAGGAGCCGGACGCACCGGACGCACCGGATGTATCGGACGCGCCGGCCGCGTCGGACCCGCCCGCGGTCGCGGAGGGCGACGCCGACGCGGCGGCCGACGAGGGATCCGGGACCGACCCGAAGACCGACGCGAAGACCGAGAACGACGACACGAAGGGGGCGGACGATGCGCTCGCCGAAGCTGGCCGCGCTTGAGCTGAAGCGGTTCGGGCGGGGGAAGCTGCCCCGGGCCGCGCTCGTCGCGCTGCTCCTGCTGCCGCTGCTCTACGGAGCCCTGTACCTGTGGTCCTTCTGGGACCCGTACAGCCGCCTCGACAAGGTGCCCGTCGCCATCGTCAACGCCGACAAGGGCGCGACCGTCGGCGGCGAGAGCTTCGACGCCGGCACAGAGATCGCCAAGAAGCTGCACGACAGCAAGAAGTCCTTCGAGTGGCACGACGTGAGCGCGAAGGAGGCGGCCGAGGGCCTGGAGAACGGTACGTACTACCTGACCCTGACCATGCCCGCCGACTTCAGCGAGAAGATCGCCTCCAGCTCCGGCGACGACCCCACCACCGGAGCCCTCCAGGTCCGCACGAACGACGCCAACAACTACATCGTCGGCTCGATCTCGCGCACCGTCTTCGCCGAGGTCCGCTCCGCGGCGTCCACCAACGCCTCCCGCAAGTTCCTCGACAAGATCTTCGTCAACTTCTCCGACCTGCACGACAAGACCGCCGAGGCGGCCGACGGCGCCGACAAGCTCAAGGACGGCGCGGGCAAGGCCCAGGAAGGCGCCAAGGAACTCGCCGACGGCCTCGACACGGCGCAGGAGAAGTCCGGTGAGCTCAACAGCGGTCTGCAGAAGCTGAACACGGCGGCCGGCAAGCTGGAGGGCGGCTCCAAGGACCTCGCGGACGGTACCCAGGCGCTGGCCGACAAGGTGGGCGGGGCGGCGGACAAGGCCCGCCCCTTCGTCAAGGACCCCAAGAACCTGGCCGACACCGCCGAGCTGGTCGCCGACAGCGCGAAGGTCGTCAACAACCACCTCGGCACGTTCGCCCAGAAGGCCCCGGCCGCGGCCGCCGCCGCCAAGAAGGCCTCCACCGGCGCGGACGCGTACTACACCAAGCACTGCGTCACCCCCGGCGGAGAACCGCACCTGGCGTCCTGCCCCGACCTGAAGAAGGTCAAGGACAGCACGGCCGAGGCCGCCGAACTCAGCGGGGACGTCAGCGCCCTGGTCAAGAACGCGAACGGTGACGTCGCCACGCTCCGCACCCAGCTCACCGACCTGGAGAAGAAGGCCCGCGAGCTCGTCGTCAAGGCTCCCCAGCTCGCGGGTGACCTCGACGCGGCCGTCGCCAAGGTCAACGCCCTCAACGCCGGTGCCCACAAGGTGTCCGCCGGCATGACCCAACTGCACACCGGCCTCGGCACCGCCACCACCGGCTCCGGCGCCCTCGCCGACGGCGTCGGCAAGCTCGGCGACGGCGCCCACCGGCTCGACGGCGGCATGTACAAGCTCGTCGACGGGACCGGCGAACTCGCCGGCGGCCTGCACGACGGCGCCGGCAAGATCCCCGACTACGACCAGCAGCAGCGCGAGGCGCGCACCCAGGTCATGGCCGACCCGGTCCAGCTCGCCAACCAGTCCCTGCACAAGGCGCCCAACTACGGCACCGGCTTCGCCCCCTACTTCATCCCGCTCTCCCTCTGGGTCGGGGCGATGGTCGCCTACATGCTGATCGCCCCGCTGAACCGCAGGGCGCTGGCCGCCGGCGCCTCGCCCTGGCGGGTGGCCCTCGCCGGCTGGCTTCCCGTGGCGGGCCTCGGCGCGGCGCAGGTGGCCCTGCTGATGTCCGTACTGCACTGGGCACCCGGCCTCGGCCTGAAGATGGCCCACCCGGCCCTCACCATCGGCTTCCTGATGCTGGTCACCGGCTGCTTCGCGGCGATCGTCCAGTGGCTCAACGCCAAGTTCGGCGCCGCCGGCCGCATCCTGGTGCTGGCGGTCCTGATGCTCCAGCTGACCTCGGCGGGCGGCACCTACCCCGTCCAGACCAGCCCGGACTTCTTCAACTGGATCCACCCGTACCTGCCGATGTCGTACATCGTCGAGAGCCTGCGCCGCCTCATCACCGGTGGCGACCTCGCCCCGGTCTGGCAGGGTGGTGCGGTCCTGCTGGCCTTCACCGCCGGCGCCCTGGCCCTGACCGCGCTCGCCGCCCGCGGCAAGCAGGTGTGGACCATGGACCGACTGCACCCGGAACTGAGCCTGTAGGGACGTGTTGACCTGTGACAATCAGCGCCATGGAAAGCAGCAGCACCGGTACGGGCAGCGGCGGGGGCCGTCGTGCGATCACCCGGCAGAAGCTCTACGAGGCAGCCGTCACCCTGATCGCCGAGCAGGGCTTCTCCGCGACCACGGTCGACGAGATCGCCGAGCGGGCGGGCGTCGCGAAGGGCACCGTCTACTACAACTTCGCGAGCAAGAACGAGCTCTTCGAGGAGCTGCTGAGGCACGGCGTCGGCCTGCTGACGGCCTCGCTGCGGGCGGCCGCCGAGGAGACGGAGGCCCGCGGCGGCAGCCGCGTCGAGGCGCTCGACGCGATGATCCGCGCGGGGCTCGTCTTCATCGACCGGTACCCGGCCTTCACCCAGCTGTACGTCGCCGAGCTCTGGCGCACCAACCGTGCGTGGCAGTCCACGCTGATGGTGGTCCGGCAGGAGGCCGTGGCCGTCGTGGAGAAGGTGCTGCGCGAGGGCGTCGAACGCGGTGAACTGAGCGCCGAGATCGATGTGCCGCTCACGGCGGCGGCGATGGTCGGGATGGTGCTGGTGGCCGCCCTGGACTGGCAGTCCTTCCAGAGCGAGCGGTCCCTGGACGACGTGCACTCGGCGCTGTCGCTGCTGCTGCGGGGCCGGGTCAGCGGCAACCGCTGAGCCGGTGCGTCGGTCCCGGCGGGCCACGACCCCCCAGTCGGCGGTGCCGTGGGGGCGCGCGGCCCCGTAGAACTGGTGGGGCCGGCCGCGACGGCTGAGTATCCGTACCTAGGCGCGGAAATGAGTACGTGCGCGGATGGGCTCCCACCTGCGCGGACGCCAGACTGGGGGCAACGGACAGGAGACCCGGTCCGCACCGCCGACACGGGGCTGCGGAGCGGACCGGGTGCCTCCTTCCGTGACCGGGCGGGGGACACGGAACCCGGTGGTGCAGGACGCGAACGCGGTGGGGCTCGGGGGGATCGAGCCTCACCGCGTTTTCGCGTCCGCGGGTTCGGCGGGTTCGGCGGGTTGTGCGGTGGGCCGCGCCGTGCTGGTCCTGCGGCGCCGTTGCGGGGGCGCTGCCCCCGAGCCCCCGCGCCTCAAGCGCCGGCGGGGCTGAAGGGTCGCCTCAAGCGCCGGCGGGGCTGACGGGTCGCCTCAAGCGCCGGCGGGGCTGGATTTCCCAGCCCCGCCGGCGTTTTGAGGTGGTGGGCGGGACTAGCCGCGGCCTCTGAGCGGGAGTCGGAGGCGGGCTGCGGTCAGGCGGGCCGACATCGCCGACGTGACCGCCGTGCGGCGGGCTGTGAGGGCCCAGGAGACACGGGCCGCCGAGCGGGGCAGCAGCAGGGCGCGCAGCCGCGGAAGCCGGTCCGCGGACGCCAGCAGGCCCGTACGGGCCAGCAGCACGTCCTGCGCCAGCTCCGGGTACGAGACCTCCGCGCCCGGGGGCGCGTACAGGGCCCGTTCCACCGCACCGGCGACCCGGTGCACGGCCGCCGCCGGTTCCGGCTCCAGGCGGCCCAGGTCCACGATCCGGCTCGCCGCCCGGCGCGGGGACAGCGCCTCGTCCGGGACCACCCCCGCGTCCCAGGCGGTGTCACCCAGCTCCCGCCAGGCCGTCAGGACCTCCCCGGTCGCCAGGCGCCGGGCCCGCAGCCGGGTCCGCCACAGCAGCGGGAGCAGGGGCAGGCCCAGCACTGCCACCGCGAGCGCCGCCCAGCCGAGGACCGTCGTCACCGACGGTCCGCCGCCGTCACCCGCGTTCCGGGCGGGCGCGGCCGTGTCGCACTCGCCGAGCTTCTTCAGGGCCGGCGGGCACTCGGGGGTCGCCGAGGGCGCCGCCGACGGCTGCACCGCGCTCTGCGAGGGCAGCGGCGCAGGCGCGGACGGCTGGGTGGCCGGGGTCTGCGTGCGGGAGTAGTCCGGAATGTTGATGCCGGAGCGGGGCGTCGGCTCGAAGCGGGTCCAGCCCACGCCCTCGAAGTACAGCTCGGGCCAGGCGTGCGCGTCGCGCATCGAGACGTTCACACTGCCGTCCGACTGCTTCTCGCCGGGCGTGAAGCCCACCGCGACCCGGGCCGGGATGCCCAGCGAGCGGGACATCGCCGCCATCGAGAAGGCGAAGTGGACGCAGAAGCCCTCCTTGTCGGCGAGGAACCGGGCGACCGCCTGCGGACCCGTGCCCGAGGCCGTCCTCGTGTTGTAGCGGAATCCGCCGTTCACCGCGAAGTAGTCCTGCAGCTTCACGGCCCGCGTGTAGTCGTCCTTCGCCCCCTGCGTGACCTGGCGGGCCGTGTCGGCGACCACCGGCGGCAGGTTGTCCGGGAGCTTCGTGTACTCCTCGCGGACCTCCGGATCGGGCTCCGGAGCCTTCTGCAGCTGCTGGGCCGTCGGCTTCAGCAGCAGGCTGCGTACCGTGTACTCGGCCCCCTGCACGTTCTGGAACCGGTCGCGGCCCAGCTGGTCGCCGACCAGGGTCCGGCCCACCGGCTCGAACCGCCACTTGCCGCCGATGTCCACCGACGTCGCCGGATACGGCATGGGGAGGTAGCGCTGGGTGAAGTGGTCCGCCGCCGAGATGCTGGTGGTGACCTCCACCGCGGTGCCGCTGACGGGGGCACGGAGCCCCGGCGGCGGCGGCAGCTCCTGCGGAACGTCCATCAGGGACCGCCCGGAGGCCTCCCACTTGACGCCGTTGAACTCGTCCAGGGCCACGATCCGCAGGTACTGCTCGCCCTGCTGCGGGCTGTTCGTCCGGTACCGCAGGATCACGCGGTTGTCCTGCGCGTTCAGGTTGCTCTGCAGGGAGACCAGCGGGTTGACCGCCGAGATCGTCCCGCCCACGCCGCCGCTGCCGTCCTCGTCGGAGTCCTGCGTGCCGCCCAGCAGCCCGCCGCCGAGCGAGGGCAGTACGGCCGGCACCGCCAGCGCCAGGCCCAGGGTCACCGCGCCGATCCGCCGCCCGAACTTCACGGGTGCCGTCGCCTGCCCGCCCGCCCCGCTGGCGAGGCCGGAGTCCGCGGCGCCCCGGCGGGGGGCCGCGCCGAAGACCCGGCCCCACTGGGCGAGCCGGTCACGGCCCTCGGACAGCAGCAGCATCAGGTAGCCGCAGCCCGCGAGCAGGAAGGAGAACCAGGAGCTGTCCCCGCCGCCCGCCAGACCCGAGGCCACCGAGTACAGCGCCAGCAGCGGCAGCCCGGCCGCGGCGGCCGTGCGCAGGGTCACCGCCAGCGTGTCCACCAGCAGCCCGATCAGCAGCACGCCGGACACCAGCAGCAGCTTGATGCCGTCCGTCAGGGGAGCCGGGATCGCGAACTCGCCCACGTCCCGAACGCCCTGGCCGAACAGCTCGCCGAAGTCCGTCACCAGGTAGGCCAGCGGCCCGTCCCCGTGGGACTCGCCCTTGCCGGCGTACAGGAACGCGAGCAGCAGCAGCGACACCAGCGCCTGCGCCGCCACGGTCAGGGTCCGGGCCAGCGGTACGCGCCGGACGCCGGCGCCCACCGCGCTCTGCACGGCGAGCAGCAGCGCGGCCTGCAGCAGCCAGGCCTGCGAGTCCACCAGCGGGTTCAGCGACCACGAGGTGAGCAGCGTCGCCAGTGCCGCGAACAGCGTCAGTTTCGCCCGCCCGCTCATGCGTGACCTCCGGAGGTTCCCGTACCGACGCGCGCGGTCCCCACCTGGCGCCACAGTTCACCGAAGGCGACCCCGGGCGGGGCGGCCAGTGCGGTCCAGCCCGCGTCGCGCAGCCTGTGCAGCCGCTCCTCCAGCGGGAGCACGGCGTGGCCCGGAGCGGGCTCGCCGCCCCAGCTCGCCGAGTCCAGTACGAAGGCCACCGCGCCCGAGGTGCGCTGGCGCATCCGGGCGGCCAGTTCCGTCTGTACGTCGTCCAGGTCGCCGAAGAAGGCGATGAGGAGCCCGTCGCCGCCGGCTCCGCCGAAGCCGCCGCTGCCACCGGCGCGCACCGCGTCGTAGGCGCGGGAGAGTCCGGCGCCGTCGGAGTGCCCGACGACCGCGAGGGTGTCCATCATCAGCCCGGCGGCCTCTGCGGACTCCTGTCCTCCGGAGGAGAAGCCGCCGCCGCCCTCCCCGGGCACCGCGTCGCCGGTGTCGGTGAGCAGGCGTGCGGAGAAGCCCTGTTCCAGGACGTGCAGCAGGCTGGAGGCGGTCGCGGAGACGGCCCATTCGAAGGCGGAGTCGGGGCCGGCGCCGTCGAAGGCGAGGCGCCGGGTGTCGAGCAGGACGGTGGCCCGGCTGCGCTGGGGCTGCTCCTCCCGGCGGACCATCAGTTCGCCGTAGCGGGCGGTCGAGCGCCAGTGGACCCGGCGCAGGTCGTCGCCGCGCCGGTAGCCGCGGGGGATCACGTCGTCGTCGCCGGCCAGGGCCAGGGAGCGGCGGCTGCCGTCGCCGTAGCCGTTGGACTCGCCGGCCAGGCGGACCGGCGGCAGGGGCTCGGTGCGCGGGATGACGGTGAGGGTGTCGTAGGTGCTGAAGGAGCGGGTGAGCTCGACCAGCCCGAACGGGTCGGAGAGGCGCAGCTGGAGCGGGCCGAGGGGGTAGCGGCCGCGCAGGTCGGAGCGGACCCGGTAGGACACCTCGCGGCGGCCGCCGGGCTCGACCCGGTCCAGTACGAACCGCGGGCGCGGGCCCAGTACGTAGGGCACCCGGTCCTGGAGCATCAGCAGGCCGGTGGGCAGCCGGGAGACGTTGTCCATGCGCAGCTGCACGCGGGCCTCGCTGCCCGCGGGGACCCGGCCGGGGCTGAGCCGGCGGCTGCCGGAGACCCGGAAGCGGGTGCGGTGGAGGGCGTAGACGCAGACCAGCGGCAGGAGGGCGAGCAGCATGCCGACCCGCAGCAGTTCGCCCTGGCCCAGGACGTACGCGCAGGCGGCGGCGGCTATTCCGGCGGCCAGGAACGAGCGGCCGCGGGTGGTCAGCCCGGACAGCGAGGCGCGCAGTCCGCCACCGTCCCCCGGGCCGCCGGCGCCGCGCGGGGCACCGGCGCTCATCAGAAGCCCCGGATGCCCGCGCCGGGCGGCATCTCGCCGCGGGCGTGCGCGGCCGGGACGGGGGTGCGCTGCAGGATCTCGCCGACGACCTGCTCGGCGGTGCGGCGGTTCAGCTGGGCCTGCGCGGTGGGCAGCAGCCGGTGCGCGAGGACCGGGGCGGCCAGGGCCTGGACGTCGTCGGGCAGGACGTAGTCCCGGCCGGCGAGGGCGGCCGAGGCCTTCACGGCGCGCAGCAGGTGCAGGGTGGCCCGGGGGGAGGCGCCGAGCCGCAGGTCGGGGTGGGTGCGGGTGGCGGAGACCAGGTCGACGACGTAGCGCTTGACGGGCTCGGCCACGTACACCTCGCGGACCGCCTCGATGAGCTTGACGATCTCGTGGGAGTGCGCGACGGAGGTGAGGTCGTCGAGCGGGGAGACGCCGCCGTGCACGTCGAGCATCTGGAGCTCGGCCTCGGGGCCGGGGTAGCCGACGGAGACGCGGGCCATGAAGCGGTCGCGCTGGGCCTCGGGGAGCGGGTAGGTGCCTTCCATCTCCACCGGGTTCTGGGTGGCGACGACCATGAAGGGGCTGGGCAGCGTGTAGGTCGTGCCGTCGATGGTGACCTGGCGCTCCTCCATCGACTCCAGGAGCGCCGACTGGGTCTTCGGCGAGGCGCGGTTGATCTCGTCGCCGATGACGATCTGCGCGAAGATCGCGCCCGGCTTGAACTCGAACTCGCGGCGCTGCTGGTCGTAGATGCTGACACCGGTGATGTCGGAGGGCAGCAGGTCCGGGGTGAACTGGATGCGCTGGACCGAGCAGTCGATGGACTTGGCGAGCGTCTTGGCGAGCATGGTCTTGCCGACGCCGGGTACGTCCTCGATCAGCAGGTGGCCCTCGGCGAGGAGCACGGTGAGCGCGAGGCGGACGACCTCGGGCTTGCCCTCGATCACGCTCTCGACCGACTGGCGCACCCGCTCCACCGTGCTGGTCAGATCCGCGAGGCTCGCTCGGTCGTCGTACGTCGTCACCTTGGTTCTCCTCGGCCTTTCCCAGGGCCGACGCCCATGGCGCATGAACCGGCCCACCCCGAAACACGGACACCGGTCCCGGGGGATCCCGGGTGGTGCCATCCCGCATTCTTGACGGAGTCAAGGCCTTGTGTCACTCAAGAGCTGGGATCGATCTCCCGCAGGAGCCCGGTGTGCACGTCGAAGACGAAGCCTCGCACATCGTCCTTGTGGGGCAGGAACGGGTTGGTGCGGACCCGCTGCATGGACTGGCGGACGTCCTGGTCGACGTCCCGGAAGGCCTCGACGGCCCATGCGGGGCGCTGGCCGACCTCGTCCTCCAGCTCGTGCCGGAAGTCCTCGGTCAGGTTCTCCAGACCACAGCCGGTGTGGTGGATGAGTATCACCGTGCGGGTGCCCAGGGCGCGCTGGCTGATGGTGAGGGAGCGGATCGTGTCGTCGGTGACCACGCCGCCCGCGTTGCGGATCGTGTGGCAGTCGCCGAGTTCCAGCCCGAGGGCCTTGTGCAGGTCGAGACGGGCGTCCATACAGGCCACGACGGCGACCTTGAGGACGGGACGGGCGTCCATGCCCGGGTCGGAGAACTGGGCGGCGTACCGCTGATTCGCCTCGACGAGCCGGTCGGTGACGGATCCGCCGACGGGTGCCTCGGACGCGGACTCGGCAGGCAGGGATGCGGAAGTCGTCATGGGTACGACGTTAGTGGTCACGGCGGGTCGCGGCCTTGCGTGAGAGCGGACAAAGAACGCCAACGAGGCTTGTTGTGAGCTAACCCACAGGGGTGTGAGTGGGGCGGCCGTTCGGGTGATTCGCGGCATGTGCCGCTTCGCCCGGAGAGCCGTGCACGGCGCGCGGGGCGGTTCGTTGACCGCGGCGACCGTTGCACTAAAGTGACGCGAACCGGCCGGAGCCCGGCCCTGACCGGCCGCCCGGCCCCCGATGAACACTCCGCGTGCGCGGCGCGTACGTACGGCCCGGCCCTCTCCCGCTCACCGGCCGGCCGGCGCCACCTTCTCCGGCGCCGGCCGCGGATGCGGGGACCCGGGGGTGCGTAGGCCTGCCGCGCCGTTATCTGAGAGGGCGCTTTGACTAGCGAGTCCCGACATGTCCCGGTGATGCTCCAGCGGTGCCTGGACCTGTTGGCCCCGGCGCTGGAGAGGCCCGGGGCCGTCGTCGTCGACTGCACCCTCGGCCTCGGCGGCCACAGCGAGGCCCTGCTGACCCGGTTCCCCGAGGCCCACCTGATCGGCCTCGACCGCGACAAGGAGGCCCTGCGGCTCTCCGGCGAGCGGCTCGCGCCCTTCGGCGACCGCGCCACCCTCGTCCACGCGATCTACGCCGACCTCGCCGAGGTCCTGGACGGGCTGGGCATCCCGGCCGTCCAGGGCATCCTCTTCGACCTGGGCGTCTCCTCCATGCAGCTGGACGAGGCCGACCGCGGCTTCGCGTACGCCCAGGACGCGCCCCTGGACATGCGCATGGACCAGACGACGGGCATCAGCGCCGCCGAGGTGCTCAACAGCTACGCCCCGGGCGAGCTGGTGCGGATCCTGCGCCAGTACGGCGAGGAGAAGCAGGCCAAGCGGATCGTCTCGGCGATCGTCCGGGAGCGGGAGAAGGAGCCCTTCACCAACAGCGCCCGGCTGGTCGAACTGATCCGCGACTCCCTCCCGCAGGCCGCCAAGCGGACCGGCGGCAACCCGGCGAAGCGGACCTTCCAGGCGCTGCGCATCGAGGTCAACGGGGAGCTCTCCGGGCTGGAGCGGGCCATTCCGGCGGCGGTGGACAAGATCGCGGTCGGCGGCCGGATCGCGGTGCTCTCGTACCACTCGCTGGAGGACCGCCTGGTCAAGCAGGTCTTCGCGGCAGGCGCGACCTCGACGGCCCCGCCCGGCCTGCCGGTGGTCCCCGAGAAGTACCAGCCGAAGCTGAAACTGCTCACGCGCGGCGCCGAGCTGCCCACCGAGGAGGAGATCGCCGAGAACCGGCGGGCCGCCCCGGCCAGATTCCGCGGCGTCGAACGCATCCGGGAGGCGCGGCTGTGACCAGGGCCGGGAAGGTCGCCACGCTGACCCGCGGGCAGGCGGCCCGCCTCGGCCGGGCGCTCGGCGGCCGCCCGGCCCGCCCGCGTCCCGGCGGCCAGGCGGCCAGGATGCCGTTCGTCCTGCTGGTCGTGGCCCTGCTCGGCGGCGGCCTGATCAGCCTGCTGCTGCTCAACTCGGCGCTGAACGAGGGCTCCTTCCAGCTCAGCAAGCTGACGAAGGAGACCACCGCCCTCACCGACGAGGAGCAGGCGCTGCAGCGCGACGTCGACGCCTACTCCGCACCCGACGCGCTCCAGCGCAGGGCGCACGAACTGGGCCTGGTCCCCGGCGGCAGCCCGGTCTTCATCGGCCCGGACGGCAAGGTCGCCGGCAGTCCGGTGGTCGCCGAGGCCCCGCCGCCGCCCACCCCGACACCGCCGCCGCCGTCCGCCCAGCCCGCACAGCCCGCCCCCGCCCAGTCCCCGGCCGCGCCGCCGGCGTCGGCCTCCGCCCAGCCCGCTCCCACCGGTACCCCGCAGCCCAGCCAGACCCCTGGAAGGTGACGTCGTGACGCGGATCCCGTCTGAACCAGCCTCGCCGGCACTTGAGGCGCGGGGTCCGGGGCGCCGCCCCGGGACACCGGGCACGGCCCTGCCCGGGGCGGTGGCCGCGTGAGCCCGCAGGAGCCGCCCCGGCGTCGGGTGCCCGGCCCGGCCCGGCCGGCCCGCCCCGGCGGCCGGACCAGGGCCACCGCCCGGCCGGCCTCGCGCCCGGCGACCCGGCGGCCGGCGGGCCCCCGTACCCCGCACACGATCCGCCTCGGCAGCCCGCGGCCCCGGCTGCGCCTGGTCGGCGTCGGCCTGACCCTCGTCATGCTGGCCTTCGTGGTCCGGCTGCTCCAGGTCCAGGCCGTCGACGCCGCGGCGTTCTCCGCCGAGGCCTCCAAGAACCGCTACACCAGCGTCAGACTGGCCGCCGAGCGCGGCGAGATCACCGACCGGCGGGGCGTGGCCCTCGCCACCAGCGTCGACGCGTACGACATCACCGCCGACCCGAAGATGTTCACCCCGCAGGACAGCAAGGCCCCGGACGCCCCGCAGCAGGCCGCCGCCCTCCTCGCGCCCATCCTCGGCAAGGACGCCAAGGAGCTCACCCAGCGGCTGAGCACCAAGAACTCCCGGTACGTCGTCCTCGCCACGCGCCAGACCCCCCAGGTCTGGAACCAGATCAAGGACCTCAAGCGGGTCTTCGCGGACAAGGCGGCGGCCGACAAGCGGAGCAACGGCCCCGGCGCCAACGTCCTCGCCGGCGTGTTCAAGGAGACCAGCAGCAAGCGCGTGTACCCGAACGGCGACCTCGCCGCCGGGATACTGGGTTACGTCAACGCCGAGGGCAAGGGCGCCGGCGGCCTGGAGTCCTCCCTCGACAAGAAGCTGTCCGGCAAGGACGGCGAGATCACCTACGCCCAGTCCGGCGGCCGCCAGGTCCCCACCGCCGACTCCAACGAGAAGCCCGCCGTCCCCGGCGAGGACATCCAGCTGACCATCGACCGGGACATCCAGTGGGCGGCGCAGAGCGCCATCGCCGAGCAGGTCCAGAAGTCCGAGGCCGACCGCGGCTACGTCATCGTCCAGGACACCCGCACCGGCGAGGTCCTGGCCATGGCCAACGCCCCCGGCTTCGACCCCAACGACCTGACCCGGGCCCGCTCCGCCGCCATGGGCAACGCCGCGCTCCAGGACGTGTACGAGCCCGGCTCGACCGCCAAGGTCATGTCGATGGCCGCCGTGCTGGAGGAGAAGAAGGCCACCCCGGAGACCCGTGTCGAGGTCCCCAACCGGCTGCACCGCGGCGACCGGCTGTTCAAGGACGACATCGACCACCCGACCTGGTACCTGACCCTCAACGGGGTCCTCGCCAAGTCCTCCAACATCGGCACCATCCTGGCCACCGGCCAGCTCGGACCCACCCAGCCCGAGGCCAACGAGGTCCTGCACTCCTACCTGACCAAGTTCGGCATCGGCCGGCCCACCGGCCTGGACTACCCCGGTGAGTCCCGGGGCATCCTCGCCGACCCCAAGGACTGGTCCACCTCCCAGCAGTACACGATCCCCTTCGGCCAGGGACTCTCCCTCAACGCCATGCAGGCGGCCTCCGTGTACTCGACCATCGCCAACGGCGGGGTCCGCATCGAGCCGACCCTGGTACGCGGCACGAAGGGCCCCGACGGCCGCTTCACCCCGGCCCCGGCCCCCGAGCGCAGCCGCGTGGTCAGCGCCGAGACCGCCCGGACCCTCGCGGAAATGCTCGAATCCGTGGTCGACGACCAGGAGGGCACCGGCACCAAGGCGCGGATCCCCGGCTACCGCGTCGGCGGCAAGACCGGCACGTCCAACCGGGTGGATCCGGCCACCGGCCGCTACAAGGGCTACACCGCCTCCTTCGCGGGATTCGCACCCGCGGACAACCCGCGCATCACCGTCTACTGCGCCATCCAGAACCCCACGAAGGGCAGCTACTTCGGCGGTCAGATCTGCGGCCCCATCTACAAGAAGGTCATGGAGTTCGCGCTCAAGACCCTCCAGGTGGCCCCGACGGGAACCGCACCCGCCGGGCTTCCCGTCACCTACGACGCCGCCCCTCAGCCCGTCGCCCCGCCCGCCCCGCAGCCCAGTCCGCAGCCCGGCCAGTGACCCACAGCCAGGCCGGCCCGCCAGAAAAGCGTGAGGCACCATCAGTGACAACCATCACCCCGGAACCCGGGAACCCGACGACCGCCGAGGCCGAGGCCGGGGCCTCATTTCGCGGGCGGCCCGCGTCGCCCGGTACGCTCACCGCCGTGCCCCACGCTGATCAGCCCAGAAAGACCCAGAAAGCCCCGGCAACGCCGCCGGGAGCGCCCCGGCCCGCGTCCGCCAGCCCGAGCCCGCTGGGCGAGCTGGCGACGCTGCTGGGCATCCCTGCGCCCGCCGCGACGCAGATCACCGGCATCACGCACGACTCCCGTGCGGTCCGCCCCGGTGACCTGTACGCGGCCCTGCCGGGAGCCAGGACGCACGGCGCCGACTTCGCCGCCCAGGCGGCCGGCCTCGGCGCCGCCGCCGTGCTGACCGACCCCGCGGGGGCGGAGCGCGCCGCGGCGACCGGCCTGCCGGTCCTGACCGTCGAGGACCCGCGCGGCCGGATGGGAGAGCTCGCCGCCGCGATCTACGGGCGTCCCGGCGAGGACCTGCTCCAGATCGGCATCACCGGCACCTCCGGGAAGACCACCACGGCGTACCTCGTCGAAGGCGGCCTGCGCGCGGCGGGCCGCAGCACCGGACTGGTCGGCACCGTCGAGATGCGCATCGGCGACGAGCGCATCAAGTCCGAGCGGACCACCCCCGAAGCCACCGATCTCCAGGCCCTCTTCGCGGTCATGCGCGAACGCGGGGTCGAGGCCGTGGCGATGGAGGTCTCCAGCCACGCGCTGGTGCTCGGCCGGGTCGACGGCTGCGTCTTCGACGTCGCCGTCTTCAACAACCTGAGCCCGGAGCACATGGAGTTCCACTCCGACATGGAGGACTACTTCCGGGCCAAGGCGGGGCTCTTCACCACCCGCCGGGCCCGCCTGGGCGTGGTCAACTTCGACGACGAGTACGGCCGCCGCCTGACCAAGGAGGCGACGATCCCGGTCGTCAGCTTCTCCGCCGCGGGCGACCCGGCCGCTGACTGGCGCGCCGAGGACGTGGTCTTCGGCCCGGCGAGCTCCACCCTGACCCTGCTGGGCCCCGAGGGACAGCGCGTACGGGCCACCGCGCCGCTGCCCGGCCCGTTCAACGTCGCCAACACCGTCGCCGCGATCGTCACGCTCGCCGCCGCCGGCATCGACCCGCAGACCGCCGCCGACGGCGTCGCCGCGGTCCCCGGGGTCCCCGGCCGGCTGGAGCGGGTGGACGCGGGACAGCCGTACCTGGCCGTCGTCGACTACGCGCACAAGACGGACGCCGTGGAATCGGTGCTGCGCGCGCTGCGCGAGGTCACCGAGGGCAAGCTGCACATCGTGCTCGGCTGCGGCGGCGACCGTGACACCACCAAGCGGGGCCCGATGGGTGCCGCGGCCGCCCGGTTCGCCGACGTCGCCGTCCTGACCAGCGACAACCCGCGCTCCGAGGACCCGCTCGCGATCCTCGCCACGATGTTCGAGGGCGCCGTGTCCGTGCCGCCCGCCGAGCGGGGCACCGTCCTGGTCGACGCCGACCGGGCCGCGGCCATCGCGGCCGCCGTCGCCCGCGCCCGGCCCGGTGACACCGTGCTGGTGGCAGGCAAGGGGCACGAGCAGGGCCAGGACACCGCCGGTGTCGTACGCCCCTTCGACGACCGCACGGTGCTCCGCGCCGCGATCGAGCACCAGGCCGTGCTCGACCGGACGGCCGTGCCCGATGAAACGACTCAGGTCCGACAGGCCGAGGTGAACCAGTGATCGCCCTTTCCCTCGCCGAGATCGCCGACATCACCGGCGGGCGGCCCCACGACATACCGGATCCGTCCGTCCAGGTCACCGGCCCCGTGGTCTACGACTCCCGGGAGGTCCGGGAAGGCAGCCTGTTCGCCGCCTTCGTCGGCGAGCGGGTCGACGGCCACGACTACGCGGAACGCGCCGTCGCCGCCGGTGCCGTGGGCGTCCTCGCGACCCGGCCCGTCGGCGTACCGGCCATCGTGGTCCCCGACGTGGTGGCCGCCCTCGGAGCGCTCGCGCGCGCCGTGGTCACCCGCCTCGGCACCGACGTCGTGGCCCTCACCGGATCCGCCGGCAAGACCTCCACCAAGGACCTGATCGCGCAGGTGCTCCAGCACCACGCGCCGACCGTGTGGACCCCCGGAAACCTCAACAACGAGATCGGCCTGCCGATCACGACGCTGCGCGTCACCGAGGACACCCAGCACCTCGTCCTGGAGATGGGTGCCCGCGGCATCGGCCACATCCGCTACCTCACCGGACTGACGCCCCCGCGGATCGGTCTGGTCCTCAACGTCGGCACCGCCCACATCGGCGAGTTCGGGGGCCGCGAGCAGATCGCGCAGGCCAAGGGGGAGCTGGTCGAGGCCCTGCCGACCGAGGCGGAGGGCGGCGTGGCCGTCCTCAACGCCGATGACCTGCTGGTTCGTGAGATGGCCGGGCGCACGAAGGCCCGTACGGTCCTGTTCGGCGAGGCCGAGGACGCCGAAATCCGGGCCACCGAAGTCCGCATGACGGACAGGGGACAGGCTTCCTTCACACTGCACACACCGACCGGGTGCAGCGACGTGACCTTGCGGCTGTACGGTGAGCACCACGTGTCGAACGCGCTCGCCGCGGCCGCCGTCGCCCATGTACTGGGCATGTCCGCACAGGAGATCGCCACGGCGCTCTCCGGGGCGGGCACGCTGTCCCGGTGGCGGATGGAGGTCACCGAGCGGGCGGACGGTGTGACGATCGTCAACGACGCCTACAACGCGAACCCGGAGTCCATGCGGGCCGCACTCCGCGCGCTCGCCGCGATGGGGGGTGCCGGCAGGGCGGACGGGGGACGCACGTGGGCGGTGCTCGGCCCGATGGCCGAGCTCGGAGACGACGCTCTCGCCGAGCACGACGCGGTCGGACGACTTGTCGTCCGGCTCAACGTGAGCAAGCTCGTCGCGGTCGGGGGCAGGGAAGCCTCCTGGCTGCAACTGGGCGCATATAACGAGGGTTCGTGGGGTGAGGAGTCGGTGCTCGTGTCCGACGCGCAGGCGGCGGTCGACCTGTTGCGCAGTGAACTGCGCCCGGGTGACGTCGTGCTGGTGAAGGCTTCCAGGTCGGCCGGTCTGGAGCGGGTGGCCCAGGGCCTTCTCGACAGCACTGTCGAGGGCGAGGTCGCCGACCGATGAGGCAGATCCTGTTCGCCGGTGTCATCGGCATGTTCCTGACCGTCGTGGGCACCCCGCTGCTGATCAAGCTGCTGGCCCGCAAGGGCTACGGCCAGTTCATCCGCGACGACGGCCCCCGCGGTCACGCCGGGAAGAAGGGCACGCCCACCATGGGCGGTATCTCCTTCATCCTGGCGACGCTCGTCGCGTACGCCCTGACGAAGGTCCTCACCGGCTCGGAACCGAGCTTCTCGGGCCTGCTCGTCCTGTTCCTGATGGCGGGCATGGGCCTCGTCGGGTACCTGGACGACTACATCAAGATCGTCAAGCGGCGTTCGCTGGGTCTGCGGGCCAAGGCGAAGATGTCCGGCCAGCTGATCGTCGGTATCGCCTTCGCGGTGCTGGCCCTCCAGTTCAAGGACTCGCGCGGGCTGACCCCGGCCTCCACCAGGCTGTCGTTCGTCACGGACTTCGGCTGGTCGATAGGTCCGGTGCTGTTCGTGGTCTGGGCGCTGTTCATGATCCTGGCGATGTCCAACGGCGTGAACCTCACCGACGGCCTCGACGGTCTCGCGACCGGCGCCGCCGTGATGGTCTTCGGCGCCTACACCTTCATCGGCGTCTGGCAGTTCCAGGAGTCCTGCGCGTTCGCGGCGGACCTCACCAACCCGAACGCCTGTTTCGAGGTGCGCGACCCGCTCGACCTCGCGGTCGTCGCCTCCGCCCTCATGGGCGCCTGCTTCGGCTTCCTGTGGTGGAACACCTCGCCCGCCAAGATCTTCATGGGTGACACCGGCTCGCTCGCCCTCGGCGGCGCCCTCGCGGGCCTCGCCATCTGCTCCCGCACGGAGTTCCTGATGGCGCTCCTGGGCGGCCTCTTCGTGCTCATCACGATGTCGGTCGTCATCCAGGTCGGCTCCTTCAAGATGACCGGCAAGCGGGTCTTCCGGATGGCGCCGCTGCAGCACCACTTCGAGCTCAAGGGCTGGTCCGAGGTACTGGTCGTGGTCCGCTTCTGGATCATCCAGGGCATGTGCGTGATCGTTGGTCTCGGTCTCTTCTACGCGGGATGGGCAGCCGACAAGTGACGTCCTGGCAGGACAAGAACATCACCGTCGCCGGTCTCGGCGTGAGCGGCATCAGTGCCGCCCGCGCCCTGGCCGGCCTCGGCGCATCCGTGACCGTCGTCGACAACGGTGACGGCGACGCGCACCGCGCCCGGGCCGCAGAGCTCGCGGCGGAGGGCATCACCGTCCGACTCGGCCGGCTGGCCGACGGCGGGCACGCGGGCGAGGTACTGCCCGAGGGCACCGAACTGGTCGTCACCTCGCCCGGATGGAAGCCCGACAGCCCGCTGTTCGAGGCCGCCGCCAAGGCCGGCGTGGACGTGGTGGGCGACGTGGAGATCGCCTGGCTGCTGCGTGAGACCGGACAGGAGCGGCGGGCAGCGGCCGGCGGACCCCGCAGGGACCCGGCCCCCTGGCTGGCCGTCACCGGCACCAACGGCAAGACCACCACCACCCAGATGCTGGCGTCGATCCTGAAGGCCGCGGGCCTGCGCACCGCCGCCGTCGGCAACATCGGCACCCCGATCATCGACGTGGTGCTCGGCGAGCAGGAGTACGACGTGCTCGCCGTCGAACTCTCCAGCTACCAGCTGCACTGGGCGCCCTCGCTGCGCGTCCACTCGGCGGCCGTGCTGAACCTGGCCCCCGACCACCTCGACTGGCACGGCTCGATGCAGGCGTACGCCGCCGACAAGGGCCGGATCTACGAGGGCAACACGGTCGCCTGCGTCTACAACGTCGCCGATCCGGCCACCGAGAACCTGGTGATGGAAGCCGACGTCGAAGAGGGCTGCCGCGCGATCGGCTTCACCCTCGGCGCTCCCGGCCCCTCCATGCTCGGCGTCGTCGACGGCATCCTCGTCGACCGGGCCTTCGTGGAGAACCGGCAGAAGAACGCCCAGGAGCTCGCCGAGGTCGCGGACGTCAACCCGCCGGCCCCGCACAACATCGCCAACGCGCTCGCCGCCGCGGCCCTGGCCCGGGCCTTCGGCGTGGAGGCCCGCGCGGTCCGTGACGGTCTGCGCGACTTCCGCCCGGACGCCCACCGCGTCGCGTACGTGGACGAGGTCGCCTCGGTCACCTACATCGACGACTCCAAGGCCACCAACACGCACGCGGCCGAGGCCTCGCTCGCGGCCTTCGAGCCGGTCGTCTGGATCGCCGGCGGCCTCGCCAAGGGCGCGACCTTCGACGAGCTCGTGCAGAACGCCGCGAAGCGGCTGCGCGGCGCCGTGCTGATCGGCGCCGACCGGGCGCTCATCGCCGATGCGCTGGCGCGACACGCCCCCGAGGTCCCGGTCGTCGACCTCGACCGGACCGACACTGGGGCGATGCTCGCAGCGGTCCGGGAAGCCGCCGCGCTCGCCGAGCCCGGCGACACGGTCCTGCTGGCACCTGCCTGTGCCTCGATGGACATGTTCGCGAACTACAACAAGCGTGGGGACGCATTCGCCGACGCGGTGCGCGAACTGGCCGCCGAGAACGCTGCGGACACGGCCTAGGCCGGGGGCTCCGGGACAGGTTCCCTCCGGTCGGCAGCTCGCCTCGTACGAGTGGAGGGGAAGATCACAGATGCCGGCCAAGCAGATGCTGCCGGGGCGGCGGCCGTCCGCCGTGAAGGCGCAGGGCCGCAAACGCCCTGCGGTGCGTTCGAAGCGGCCCGCCGGGCGCGGGCCGCTGGTCCGGCTGCGGCGTACGCAGCGGCAGTTGCAGAAGGCCTGGGACCGCCCGCTCACCGCCTATTACCTGATTTTCGGCAGTTCCCTGCTCATCACCGTGCTCGGTCTGGTGATGGTGTACTCGGCCTCGATGATCAAGGCCCTCCAGCTCGGCCTCGGTGACGCGTACTTCTTCAAGAAGCAGTTCCTGGCCGCCCTCATCGGTGGCGCACTCCTGCTGGCCGCCTCCCGGATGCCCGTCAAACTGCACCGGGCGCTCTCGTATCCGGTACTCGCCGGAACGCTCTTCCTGATGGTCCTGGTCCAGGTCCCGGGGATAGGCGTCTCGATCAACGGCAACCAGAACTGGATCTCCCTCGGCGGTCCGTTCATGCTGCAGCCCAGTGAGTTCGGCAAGCTGGCACTGATCCTGTGGGGCGCCGACCTGCTGGCACGCAAGGGCGACAAGGGGCTGCTGAGCCAGTGGAAGCACCTTCTGGTGCCGCTGGTCCCGGTGGCCTTCCTGCTCCTCGGGCTGATCATGCTGGGCGGGGACATGGGCACCGCGATGATCCTCGGCGCCATCCTGTTCGGTCTGCTCTGGCTGGCCGGAGCCCCGACCCGGATGTTCGTCGGGGTGCTCGTCTTCGCGGGTGCGATCGTCGCACTGCTCATCAAGACGAGCCCGCACCGGATGGACCGGCTGGAGTGCCTCGGTGCGACAGAACCGGGCAAGAACGACCTTTGCTGGCAGGCCGTTCACGGGATCTACGCCCTCGCCTCGGGTGGATGGTTCGGTTCCGGCCTGGGTGCAAGTGTGGAAAAATGGGGGCAACTACCCGAAGCCCACACCGACTTCATCTTCGCCATCACCGGGGAGGAACTGGGCCTGGCGGGGACGCTGTCGGTTCTCGCCCTCTTCGCGGCCCTAGGCTATGCGGGTATCCGCGTGGCCGGACGCACGGAGGACTCCTTCGTACGGTTTGCCGCGGGAGGCGTGACCACCTGGATCACGGCCCAGGCCGTGATCAACATCGGTGCGGTGCTCGGCCTGCTGCCGATCGCCGGAGTCCCGCTCCCGCTGTTCTCCTACGGAGGGTCGGCCCTGCTGCCGACCATGTTCGCGGTCGGACTGCTCATCGCCTTCGCGCGTGAGGAGCCGGCGGCGCGCGCGGCCCTCGCGATGCGCCAGCCGAAGACCGGCCGGTGGCGGACCGGGGTGAGATGGAAGTCGATGAGACGGCGCGTCAAGAAGCGTCCGTCCGGAGAGCGGTGAATTTCGGTGCATGTCGTACTCGCCGGTGGGGGGACCGCCGGCCACATCGAGCCGGCGCTCGCCCTCGCGGACGCCCTGCGCAGGCAGGACCCTTCAGTGGGCATCACCGCCCTCGGCACGGAGCGCGGACTGGAAACCCGCCTGGTACCGGAACGCGGCTACGAGCTGGGCCTGATCCCCGCCGTTCCGCTGCCCCGCAAGCCGACGCCGGAACTGATCACCGTCCCCGGACGGCTGCGCGGCACCATCAAGGCCGCGGAGGACATCCTCCTGCGCACCAAGGCCGACTGCGTCGTCGGGTTCGGCGGCTACGTGGCCCTGCCCGGCTACCTCGCGGCCAAGCGCCTCGGGGTGCCGATCATCGTCCACGAGGCCAACGCCCGGCCCGGACTGGCCAACAAGATCGGCTCCCGGTACGCGCACGCCGTCGCGGTCTCCACCCCCGACAGCAAGCTGCGCGGCGCCCGTTACGTCGGCATCCCGCTGCGCCGCTCCATCTCCACCCTCGACCGGGCCGCGGTCCGCCCGGAGGCGCGCGCCGCCTTCGGCCTGGACCCCAACCTGCCCACGCTGCTGGTCTCCGGCGGCTCGCAGGGCGCCCGCCGCCTCAACGAGACCATCCAGCAGGTCGCGCCGACCCTCCAGCGCTCCGGGATCCAGATCCTGCACGCCGTGGGGCCGAAGAACGAACTGCCGCGTGTCGACAACATGCCCGGGATGCCGCCGTATGTGCCGGTACCGTACGTGGACCGGATGGATCTCGCCTACGCCGCCGCCGACATGATGCTGTGCCGCGCGGGAGCGATGACCGTCGCCGAACTCTCCGCCGTGGGGCTCCCCGCCGCCTACGTCCCGTTGCCGATCGGCAACGGTGAACAGCGGCTCAACGCCCAGCCGGTGGTCAAGGCCGGCGGCGGCCTGCTCGTGGACGACGCGGAGCTGACGCCCGACTGGGTGCTGGGTCAGATCCTCCCGGTTCTGTCCGACCCGCACCGCCTGTACGAGATGTCCCGCGCCGCCGGTGAGTTCGGCCGCCGGGACGCCGACGAGCTCCTGGTCGGCATGGTCTACGAGGCGATCGCGGCCCACAGGTCCCGCTGAGGCGGGCAGCGCAGACGCAGGAGGCACAGGAGTGGCCGGAGGGACGACCGCGCGGCGCGGAACACCGTTTTCTGATCGGTCCGGCCCGGACGCCCGCAAGGGCGCCGGCGCCCCTGAGCCGCCGAAGGCTCCCAAGGGCTCCAAGGCCCCCAAGGCCCCCAAGCCGAGCCAGAGGTCCGGTCCCAGGGGCCCCGGCGCACGCCTGCGCCGGGGCCCCGTGCTGGCCTCGCTGGCCGCCGCCGTGCTCCTCGCCGCGGGCGGCACCTGGGTGCTCTACGGCTCGTCCTGGCTCCGCGTGGAGAAGGTCGCCGCCACCGGTATGGACGTGCTCACCTCCGAGCAGGTCCTGGGCGCCGCGGCCGTCCCGGTCGGCGCGCCCCTGGTGAGCGTCGACACCGACGAGATCGAAGGCCGGCTCCGCGGCCGGCTGCCCCGCATCGACTCGGTCGACGTGGTGCGTGCCTGGCCGCACGGCATCGGTCTGAAAGTGACGGAACGCAAACCCGTCCTGCTCATCAAAAAGGACGCCAACTTCGTGGAAGTGGACGCATCGGGTGTGCGATTCGACACGGTTCCGAAAGCACCCGCGGGCGTTCCGGTCCTCGAATTGAACGCCGGTCGATCGCCGAGCGCCCGGCGCTTCGACGAGGAACGGCTGCTGCACGAGGCCGTACTCGTCGCGAGCTCCCTCCCGGAGCCGATCGCGAAGGAAACCGTGCAGGTCAAGGTGGGTTCCTACGATTCGGTCGTCCTGGAGCTCACCAGGGGCCGGTCCGTGACGTGGGGCAGCGGTGAACAGAGCGACGCGAAGGGCCGGGCTTTGAACGCTTTGTTGAAAGCCGCCCCCAAGGCCGTTCACTTCGACGTGAGCGTCCCCACCGCCCCTGCTGCGTCCGGGAGTTGACGTCCGGTCCAACAGCGGCGCACCCTGGTTGGCCAGCGATACGGGTGATCACATAGGGTGAAAAGAAAAACGGGAGGTTCGGCGTGTTCGTTGAACACGCGCTACTTGTCGACTTAGTGTCCTGTTCGGAAGAGTCCGAGGAACAGGCACACCCCTAACCCTAAACTTCAGGGTGAGGGTTCGGGTCGGCGCGTTCGGACCGTCCCTATTTCGGCATCAGTCGTCGCAACGCAGGCCCGCGAGGCGGCGACACGTAACTCGAGGCGAGAGGCCTTCGACGTGGCAGCACCGCAGAACTACCTCGCAGTCATCAAGGTCATCGGTGTCGGCGGCGGTGGTGTCAATGCCATCAACCGAATGATCGAGGTCGGTCTCAAGGGCGTCGAGTTCATCGCCATCAACACGGACGCGCAGGCGCTGTTGATGAGCGACGCCGACGTCAAGCTCGACGTCGGCCGTGAACTCACCCGTGGCCTCGGCGCCGGCGCCAACCCGGCCGTCGGTCGCAAGGCGGCAGAGGACCACCGCGAGGAGATCGAGGAGGTCCTCAAGGGGGCCGACATGGTCTTCGTCACCGCCGGTGAGGGCGGCGGCACCGGCACCGGCGGCGCACCTGTCGTCGCCAACATCGCGCGCTCGCTGGGCGCCCTGACGATCGGTGTGGTCACCCGGCCGTTCACCTTCGAGGGCCGGCGCCGCGCGAACCAGGCGGAGGACGGCATCGCCGAGCTCCGCGAAGAGGTCGACACCCTCATCGTCATCCCCAACGACCGACTGCTGTCCATCTCGGACCGCCAGGTCAGCGTGCTCGACGCCTTCAAGTCGGCCGACCAGGTCCTACTCTCGGGCGTCCAGGGCATCACCGACCTCATCACGACCCCGGGTCTGATCAACCTCGACTTCGCCGACGTCAAGTCCGTGATGTCCGAGGCCGGCTCGGCCCTGATGGGCATCGGCTCGGCCCGCGGCGACGACCGCGCCGTGGCCGCCGCCGAGATGGCGATCTCCTCGCCGCTCCTGGAGGCGTCCATCGACGGCGCCCGTGGCGTGCTGCTCTCCATCTCCGGTGGCTCGGACCTCGGTCTCTTCGAGATCAACGAGGCCGCGCAGCTGGTCAGCGAGGCCGCGCACCCCGAGGCGAACATCATCTTCGGTGCCGTCATCGACGACGCGCTCGGCGACGAGGTGCGGGTCACCGTCATCGCGGCCGGGTTCGACGGCGGACAGCCCCCGGCCCGCCGGGACAACGTCATCGGTGCCGCGTCCACCAAGCGCGAGGAGCCGGCCCCGGCTCCGGTCCGCGCCGCCGAGCCGGCCCGCCCGGCCTTCGGCGGACTCGGCTCGGTCACCCCGCGCGAGGAGCCCCCGGCTCCGGTCGAGGCGGCCCCGGTCGAGGTCCAGGCCCCCGCGCCGCAGGTCCCCACGGCCCGGCCGTACCAGGACAGCCCGGCCGAGGAGCTGGACGTTCCGGACTTCTTGAAGTGACACCGGAGCAGCATCACGTGGGCGGCGCCCACTTCGCCTTCACCGACCGGTGGGGCGGAGTGAGCGCCGTTCCGTACGAGGAGCTCAATCTCGGCGGCGCGGTCGGAGACGACCCTGCCGCCGTTCTCGCGAACCGGGCCCGGGCGGCGCAGTCCCTGGGCCTGGCGCCGGACCGGGTGGTCTGGATGAACCAGGTCCACGGCCGGGACGTGGCGGTGGTGGACGGGCCCTGGGGTGCGGACGCCGAGGTCCCGGCGGTGGACGCGGTGGTGACCGCCCGTCGGGGACTCGCCCTCGCGGTGCTCACCGCCGACTGCACGCCGGTCCTGCTGGCGGACCCCGTCGCCGGGGTCGTGGCAGCCGCCCACGCCGGACGGCCGGGACTGGTCGCCGGGGTGGTGCCCGCCGCCGTCGAGGCGATGGTCGCCCTCGGGGCCGATCCCGGACGGATCGTCGCCCGTACGGGACCCGCGGTCTGCGGACACTGCTACGAGGTGCCGGCCGAGATGCGGGAGGCGGTGGCCCAGGTGGTGCCCGCCGCCCGGGCCGAGACGAGCTGGGGGACACCGGCCGTGGACGTGGTCGCCGGGGTGCACGCCCAGCTCGCCGAGGCGGGGGTGGTGAACGGCGGCCGCTCGCCGGTCTGCACACTGGAGTCGCGGGACCACTTCTCGTACCGCCGCGACCGGGTCACCGGACGCCTTGCCGGATATGTCTGGTTGACAGAGCTTTCCCGGGGGACGACCCCCGGATCGCCGGGGGAAAAGAAGAATGACGGATCGTAAGTCGGAGCTCGCCGAGAACCTGGCGCGGGTGGAGGAACGTATCTCGTCCGCCTGCGCGGCGGCGGGGCGGGGGCGGGACGAGGTGACGCTCATCGTGGTCACCAAGACCTACCCCGCGAGCGACGTACGACTGCTGGCGGACCTGGGCGTCCGTCATGTTGCGGAAAATCGTGACCAGGATGCCGCCCCCAAGGCCGAGGCCTGCGCGGATCTGCCGCTCGACTGGCACTTCGTCGGTCAGTTGCAGACGAACAAAGTCCGTTCCGTGGCGGGATACGCGCATGTCGTGCAGTCGGTCGACCGGCCGAAACTCGTGACCGCCCTCTCGGCGGCCGCGGTGAACGCGGGCCGGGAGCTCGGATGCCTCGTGCAGATCGCGCTCGACGCCGAGTCGGGGGAGCGCGGGGCCCGCGGCGGCGCGGCACCGGAGCAGCTCGCGGAGTTGGCGGACCTCGTCGCCGGGGCCCCGGGACTGCGCATCGACGGACTGATGACGGTCGCTCCGCTGGCCGGCCCCTACGCGGGACGTGAACAGGCCGCCTTCGAGCGGTTGATGGAATTGTCATCCCGCATGCGCGTGGACCATCCGGCTGCCACGATGGTGTCGGCCGGGATGAGCGCAGACCTGGAACAGGCCGTTGCGGCCGGTGCGACACATGTACGCGTCGGCACTGCGGTACTCGGCGCGAGACCCCGGCTCGGGTAACGTCGCGAAGAAAGTCGGACCACAGCAGAAAATATGGTCATTCCCGCTGATGGGCGGGCAGGCCTAGTGGATCGCGGGCAGTTGGTGACATTCGTGACACGGCGGCACCTGCGACAGGGCGATCCACCACAGAGCGGAGGACTCGGAGAATGGCCGGCGCGATGCGCAAGATGGCGGTCTACCTCGGCCTCGTGGAGGACGACCGGTACGACAACCCGGGGTACGACCCCGACGACGAGTTCGAGCCCGAGCCGGAGATGGAGCGGGCTCGGGAGCGGGATCGCCGACAGCAGCCCGTGCACCAATCGCCCGTATCGGACGAACCGGTACGAGCCGTACAGCCTCCGGCGCAGCGTGAACCTATCCCAATTCCGGTGGAAAACGGACGTCCTGCGCGAATCGCCCCCGTGGCATCCATCACACCTGATCGTACGAACCTGGAGAAGAACGCCCCCGTGATCATGCCCAAGGTCGTCTCCGAGCGGGAGCCGTACCGCATCACGACGCTGCACCCCCGGACCTACAACGAGGCCCGTACCATCGGGGAACACTTCCGTGAGGGCACTCCGGTGATCATGAATCTCACGGAGATGGACGACACGGATGCGAAGCGTCTCGTGGACTTCGCCGCCGGACTCGTCTTCGGTCTGCACGGCAGCATTGAACGCGTGACACAGAAGGTGTTCCTGCTGTCGCCTGCTAACGTCGATGTCACGGCGGAGGACAAGGCCCGCATCGCGGAGGGCGGGTTCTTCAACCAAAGCTAGACCGATCCGTCAGACACGGGGCCGGGAACACAGCGGGAGCAGGGGAGAGGGAAGCGCGGGATGGGTGTCGCACTGGACGTGATCTACTTCGCCTTGGCGTGCTTCCTCGTCGTGCTGATCTTCCGCCTGGTCATGGACTACGTGTTCCAGTTCGCACGTTCCTGGACGCCCGGCAAGGCGATGGTGGTCGTACTGGAGGCCACCTACAGCGTCACCGATCCACCGCTCAAGCTTCTTCGGCGGGTCATTCCGCCGTTGCGTCTCGGGGGCGTGGCACTCGACCTGTCCTTCTTCGTTCTGATGATCATCGTTTACATCCTCATCAGTTTCGTGCGCACCGCTGCGAGCGGCTTGTGAACGATGTGCTTCCCCGCGGGCGCGGGGACAGTCCCGATACGGTCTTGCCGACTGCCGACGACTACGTAGAGGTGAAGAAGACATGCCGCTGACTCCCGAGGACGTGCGGAACAAGCAGTTCACGACCGTCCGCCTCCGAGAAGGCTATGACGAGGACGAGGTCGATGCCTTCCTCGACGAGGTCGAGTCCGAACTGACGCGCCTGCTGCGCGAGAACGAGGACCTGCGCGCCAAGCTGGCCGCCGCCACGCGTGCCGCCGCGCAGAGCCAGCAGCAGCAGGGCATGCGCAAGCCGGAACCCCAGGACCAGCGAGGCCCCGGCGCCCCCGTGCCCGCGGCCATATCCGGCCCGCCGCAGCAGCAGCAGCAGCCGCAGATGGGCCCGCCGCAGCTTCCGGGCGGCCAGCCGCAGCTTCCGCCGGGCCCCGGCGGCCAGGGCCAGCAGGGCCCCGGCCCGATGGGCGGCCCCATGGGTGGTCCCATGCAGCAGCACCCGATGGGCGGACCCCAGGGCATGCAGCAGCAGCCCATGGGCGGCCCCCAGGGCATGCAGCAGCAGTCGATGGGCGGCCAGAACCCGCTCGGCCAGCAGATGCAGCCCATGGGCCAGCAGATGCAGCCGATGGGGCAGCAGATGCAGCCCATGGGTCAGCCGATGCACCAGCAGCAGCCGCAGCTTCCGCAGCAGGGCCCCGGTGGCGACAGCGCCGCGCGTGTCCTCTCGCTGGCGCAGCAGACCGCCGACCAGGCGATCGCGGAGGCCCGCTCCGAGGCCAACAAGATCGTCGGCGAGGCCCGGTCGCGCGCCGAGGGCCTGGAGCGGGACGCCCGTGCCAAGGCCGACGCGCTGGAGCGGGACGCGCAGGAGAAGCACCGCGTCGCGATGGGCTCCCTGGAGTCCGCCCGTGCCACGCTGGAGCGCAAGGTCGAGGACCTGCGGGGCTTCGAGCGTGAGTACCGTACGCGCCTGAAGTCCTACCTGGAGTCGCAGCTGCGCCAGCTGGAGACCCAGGCCGACGACTCGCTGGCTCCGCCGCGGAACCCGGCCGGTCCCGCGCTGCCGCCGTCGCCGTCTCCCTCGATGGCGCCGGCCGGTGCGATGGGCCACTCCATGGGCGGTCCCTCGATGGGTGGCCCGTCCCCCATGGGCGGTCCCTCCCCGATGGGTGCCCCGTCCTACGGCGGCAACCAGCAGCAGATGTCCCCGGCGATGACCCAGCCGATGGCTCCGGTGCGGCCGGCTGCGCCGCAGCCGATGCAGGCGCCGTCGCCGATGCGGGGCTTCCTGATCGACGAGGACGACAACTAGGCGCGCCGCCGCGCGGTCGGCAGCAGTCACGGGCCGGGCCCGGTTCCCCTTCGGGGGCACCGGGCCCGGCCCGTTGCCGTACCCGGGCGCGGATGGCCCCGGCCGGGCGGTGCGGGTTCGTCTTCCGGGTGCCGCCCGGTGGCCCTTGCCCTGGCCGGGCAGTGCCCTTGTATCCCGGGTGCGGCCCGGTGGCCGCGCCTCAATCGCCGGCGGGGCTGGGTTTGGCCCGCCTGGGCGGGGTCGGGTCCCGGGAGGTGGGGGTGCGGGGCCGCCGGGGGGTGTCTCCTCGGCTCGGCGCGTGCGGGCCTGTCCCGGCCGTACGCGGTGGTTGCGCGCTCGTCCTGCGGGGACACCCCCCACCGTCCCCGCACCCCCACCCCGGGGCCGTCTTCGCGCGGGGCCGTGGGGCGGGACACTCCGGGGGCTCCCCGCAGGACGAGGCGCGACCACCGGGGCGCCACCGCGAGGTGCCCGCACGCGCCGAGCCGAGGAGAGCCCCCGGAGGGGCCCCGCCCCACCCGAAGCCAAACCCGGACGCCCCGCCCGAAGCGCTGCACCCCGGCCAGGCGGCCGAACCCAGCCCCGCCGGCGTTTGAGGCGCGGCCACCGGGCCGCAGCCGGAGAACAAGGGCCCGCACCCGGGAAACGACAGCGGCCCGTCCCCCACCCGGGAGGGGACGGGCCGCTCGGGGCCGGGTTACGCCTTGCGGAGGCGGAAGGTCAGGCCCAGGGGCTCGTCCGTGAACGGGTCACCGTACGCGGCGTCCGCCTCGCCGGACGCGAAGTCCGTCGACAGGACCTCGTCCGCGATCAGACCCGCGTGGTCCGTCAGCGCCGTGACGACCTCCGGGTCCGCGGAGGACCAGCGGAGTGCGATGCGGTCCGCCACGTCCAGGCCGGAGTTCTTCCGGGCCTCCTGGATCAGCCGGATCGCGTCACGCGCCAGGCCCGCCAGCCGCAGCTCCGGGGTGATCTCCAGGTCGAGGGCGACCGTCGCGCCCGAGTCGGACGCCACCGACCAGCCCTCGCGCGGGGTCTCCGTGATGATGACCTCCTCGGGGGTGAGGGTGACCGGCTCGCCGTTCACCTCCACCGAGGCCTCGCCGGAGCGCAGCGCCAGGGACAGTGCCGCCGCGTCGGCCGCGGCCACCGCCTTCGCGACGTCCTGGACGCCCTTGCCGAAGCGCTTGCCCAGCGCCCGGAAGTTCGCCTTCGCGGTCGTGTCGACCAGGGACCCGCCGACCTCCGACAGGGAGGCCAGGGAGGAGACGTTCAGCTCCTCCGTGATCTGGGCCTGGAGCTCGGGGGAGAGCGCGTCGAAGCCCACCGCGCCGACCAGGGCACGGGAGAGCGGCTGGCGGGTCTTGACGCCCGACTCCGCACGCGTCGCGCGGCCCAGCTCCACCAGGCGCCGGACCAGCTGCATCTGCTGGGACAGGGTCGGGTCGATGGCCGCGGTGTCCGCCGCCGGCCACGAGGACAGGTGCACCGACTCCGGGGCGTCCGGGGTGACGGGGACGACCATGTCCTGCCAGACCCGCTCCGTGATGAACGGGGTCAGCGGGGCGAGCAGGCGCGTGACCGTCTCGACCACGTCGTGGAGGGTCCGCAGCGCGGCCGCGTCGCCCTGCCAGAAGCGGCGGCGCGAACGGCGGACGTACCAGTTGGACAGGTCGTCCACGAAGGCGGAGAGGAGCTTGCCCGCCCGCTGCGTGTCGTACGACTCCATCGCCTCGGTGACCTCGGCCACCAGGGTGTGGAGCTCGGACAGGAGCCAGCGGTCCAGCACCGTGCGGTCCGCCGGGGCCGGGTCGGAGGCGGAGGGCGCCCAGTTCGACGTACGGGCGTACAGGGCCTGGAAGGCGACCGTGTTCCAGTACGTGAGGAGGGTCTTGCGGACGACTTCCTGGATCGTGCCGTGGCCCACGCGCCGCGCCGCCCAGGGGGAGCCGCCGGCCGCCATGAACCAGCGCACCGCGTCCGCGCCGTGCTGGTCCATGAGCGGGATCGGCTGCAGGATGTTGCCCAGGTGCTTGGACATCTTGCGGCCGTCCTCGGCGAGGATGTGGCCGAGGCAGACCACGTTCTCGTACGAGGACTTGTCGAAGACCAGCGTGCCGACCGCCATCAGCGTGTAGAACCAGCCGCGCGTCTGGTCGATCGCCTCCGAGATGAACTGCGCCGGGTAGCGCTTCTCGAAGATCTCCTTGTTCTTGTACGGGTAGCCCCACTGCGCGAACGGCATCGAGCCCGAGTCGTACCAGGCGTCGATGACCTCCGGGACCCGGACGGCCTCCAGCGAGCAGCCGTCCGCCGTGCAGGGGAAGGTGACCTCGTCGATGTACGGGCGGTGCGGGTCCAGGTCCGAGTGGTCCTGGCCGGAGAGCTCGGACAGCTCGGCGCGGGAGCCGACGCAGGTGAGGTGGTTCTCCTCACAGCGCCAGATCGGCAGCGGGGTGCCCCAGTACCGGTTGCGCGACAGCGCCCAGTCGATGTTGTTGTTCAGCCAGTCGCCGAAGCGGCCCTGCTTGACCGAGTCGGGGAACCAGTTCGTCTTCTCGTTCTCCCGCAGCATCGCGTCCTTGACGGCGGTGGTGCGGATGTACCAGGACGGCTGCGCGTAGTAGAGCAGGGCCGTGTGGCAGCGCCAGCAGTGCGGGTAGCTGTGCTCGTAGGCGATGTGCTTGAAGAGCCGGCCGCGGGCGTCGAGGTCGGCGGTCAGCTTCTCGTCGGCCTTCTTGAAGAAGACGCCGCCCACCAGCGGGACCTCCTCCTCGAAGGTGCCGTCGGGGCGGACCGGGTTCACGACGGGCAGGCCGTACGCGCGGCAGACCGCGAGGTCGTCGGCGCCGAAGGCGGGGGACTGGTGGACCAGACCGGTGCCGTCCTCGGTCGTGACGTACTCGGCGTTCACGACGTAGTGGGCGGGCTCGGGGAACTCGACCAGGTCGAAGGGACGCTCGTAGGTCCAGCGCTCCATCTCCTTGCCCGTGAAGGTCTCGCCGGTGGCCTCCCAGCCCTCGCCGAGGGACTTCTCCAGCAGCGGCTGTGCGACGACCAGCTTCTCCTCCCCGTTGGTGGCCACGACGTAGGTGACCTCGGGGTGGGCCGCCACGGCCGTGTTGGACACCAGGGTCCAGGGGGTCGTCGTCCAGACCAGCAGCGCCGCCTCGCCCGCGAGCGGGCCGGAGGTCAGCGGGAAGCGGACGTAGACCGAGGGGTCGACGACGGTCTCGTAGCCCTGGGCCAGCTCGTGGTCGGAGAGGCCCGTGCCGCAGCGGGGGCACCAGGGGGCGACGCGGTGGTCCTGGGTGAGCAGGCCCTTGTTGAAGATCTCCTTCAGCGACCACCACACGGACTCCACGTACTCGGGGTCCATGGTGCGGTAGGCGTCGTCCAGGTCGACCCAGTAGCCCATGCGGGTCGTGAGCTCGGTGAACGCGTCGGTGTGGCGGGTCACGGACTCGCGGCACTTGGCGTTGAACTCGGCGATGCCGTACGCCTCGATGTCCTGCTTGCCGTTGAAGCCCAGTTCCTTCTCGACGGCGAGCTCGACCGGCAGGCCGTGGCAGTCCCAGCCGGCCTTGCGGGCGACGTGGTAGCCGCGCATGGTGCGGAAGCGGGGGAAGACGTCCTTGAAGACGCGGGCCTCGATGTGGTGCGCGCCGGGCATGCCGTTCGCGGTGGGCGGGCCCTCGTAGAAGACCCACTCGGGGCGGCCCTCGGACTGCTCCAGGGTCTTGGCGAAGGTCTTGCTCTCGCGCCAGAAGTCGAGGACGGCGTGCTCAAGGGCAGGCAGGTCGACCTGGGCGGGTACCGGGCGGTACTGCGGCGGTGTGGTCATGAGGCTGAACTCTTCCTCCGGCGGGGTGTCAATTCCGTCCGGAGGGACGAGAGCCGTCCTCGTTGCCGAGGCCGCGCTGCTCCCGCGGTACCACCCTCCTTGGCCGCCGGACGGATCCGGTGGCCCCCTCATTGGGGTGCGAAGCCGGTTCTACTCGCCGTACGGGCATCCCGTGCGGGCTTTCTTCCGGCGGCTCAGGGGTGATCCTTCACATCGCGCTCGCCCCCGGGCTCTCACCGTCCCCGGGTCGCTCCTGGCTGCGTACGACGCTACTCGTCCCCGTCCATGCCTTTCGCTGGGCCCAGTGTACGGGCCCGGGGGGCGCACGGCAGACCGGTTTACGGGGGCCGGTACGGGGGCCGCCGGCCCGGCGTGGCGGGGCTGCGGGGAGGGTCGGCGCGCGACCCCGGCGTGACCCGAATGGCCCCGCGCCGGCCCTCCCGACCCGGGTGGGGCGGGAGGGGCGGATTACCGGGGCTCCTGATGGGCACAACGGATGCAGGTTGACCTCGATGGATGCGTGCCCCGTTGCCGCGGGGCCGGTGTCGATTTATCGTTCCGGCACGATTCGCGAGCAAAGATCACAGTATGTGAAGGGGTCGCGGCCATGGTGGCGAAGAAGACCGCCGGGAGTACTGCCAAGAAGGCTGTCGGGAAGGCCGCCGGGAAGGCGGCGGTCTCGGAGGACGCGGCCCCCGCCAAGAAGGCGACCGCTGCCCGAAAGACCGCTGCCGGCGCGCTCGCTCCGGACGGGAAGGCGACCGCCGTCAAGAAGACGACCGCCGTCGACAAGCGGACGGCCACGGCCAAGAAGGCCGCGGCCGAGGGGGCGGCACCTGCCGCGAAGAAGACGGGAGTCCGGAAAGTGGTTGCCAAGAAGAGCGCGGGTACGGCGAGGAAGACGGCCGCGGCCGCCACCAGCGGGCTCCCCAAGGCACGGGCCACGGCGGCCCTGGCCCCCGGTGAGCTCGCCGTACGGCCCGGGGAGGACCCCTGGACCCCCAAGGAGGTCGAGGACGCCCGTGCGGAGCTCCTGTCGGAGGTGCTGCGGCTGCGGGCCGAGCTCGACGCCTCGGAGGCGGCGATCTCCGGCCTGATGCGCGATTCCGGGGACGGCGCGGGCGACGACCAGGCCGACACGGGCACCAAGAACATCACCCGCGAGTCCGAGCTGGCACTGGCGGCGAACGCCACCTCGATGCTGGAACAGACCGAGCGGGCCCTGGAAAGGCTGGAGGCGGGCACGTACGGCCTCTGCGAGAACTGCGGGCAGCCGATCGGCAAGGCCAGGATGCAGGCCTTCCCGCGGGCCACGCTCTGCGTGGACTGCAAGCAGAAGCAGGAACGGCGGCACTAGACGGCCCAGGCCGTCCCTTCCCGGAGGCGGGGCAGGCGGTGCGCGGGGACCCTGACGTACTCTCGTGTTCCGTCAGGGTCCATGAGGAGCCTGTTCGAGCTAGTTCGAGGGACTCACGTGGCAGAGGCGGAGCGCATCATCGGTACGCCCGAGGTCGGGGACGACACCCAGCCGGAGTCCGCCGGGCCCAAGGGGCGCCGTCGGATCGCGGCTCTGCTCGTCGTGGCGGTGCTCGCCTACCTGCTCGACCTCGGCAGCAAGATGCTGGTCGTGGCGAAGCTGGAGCACCAGCCGCCGATCGAGATCATCGGTGACCTGCTGAAGTTCGAGGCGGTCCGCAACCCCGGCGCCGCCTTCGGCTTCGGCGAGGCCTTCACCATCATCTTCACCTGCATCGCGGCCTCGGTGATCGTGGTGATCGTACGGCTGGCCCGCAAGCTCTACAGCCTGCCGTGGGCGATCGCGCTGGGCCTGCTGCTGGGCGGCGCGCTGGGCAACCTGACCGACCGGATCTTCCGTTCGCCGGGTGTCTTCCGGGGCGCGGTCGTCGACTTCATCGCGCCCGCCCATTTCGCCGTCTTCAACCTCGCGGACTCGGCGATCGTGTGCGGCGGCATCCTGATCGTCCTGCTGTCGTTCAAGGGCCTGGACCCGGACGGGACCGTTCACAAGGACTGATCGCGGGACGGCTCGTCCGCCCCGTCCTGCATACTCGACGGGTGAGTACGATTCCCGAGATCCGCACCCTGCCCGTTCCCGATGGCCTCGAAGGCGAGCGCGTCGACGCCGCCATCGCCCGTATGTTCGGTTTCTCCCGGACGAAGGCGGCCGAAATCGCGGCTGCGGGGAAGGTGACGGTCGACGGCAGCGTCGTCGGGAAGTCCGAACGCGTCCACGGCGGCGCCTGGCTCGAAGTCGAGATGCCCGCGCCGCCGCGGCCCGTGGAGGTCGTGGCCGAGCCCGTTCCCGGCATGGAGATCATCCATGATGACGACGACATCGTCGTCATCATGAAGCCGGTCGGCGTCGCCGCCCACCCGAGCCCGGGCTGGACCGGCACCACCGTCATCGGCGGCCTCGCCGCGGCCGGCTACCGCATCTCCACCTCCGGCGCGTCCGAACGCCAGGGCATCGTGCACCGCCTCGACGTCGGCACGTCCGGCCTGATGGCCGTCGCGAAGTCGGAGCGCGCCTACACCTCGCTCAAGAACCAGTTCCGCGAGCGGATCGTGGACAAGCGCTACCACGCGCTGGTGCAGGGCCACCCCGACCCGATGAGCGGCACCATCGACGCGCCGATCGGCCGCCACCCCAGCGCGGACTACAAGTGGGCGGTGGTCCAGGACGGCAAGGCGTCCGTCACCCACTACGACCTGATCGAGGCCTTCCGGGCCGCCTCGCTGCTCGACATCAAGCTGGAGACGGGACGCACGCACCAGATCCGCGTGCACATGTCCGCACACCGGCACCCCTGCGTCGGCGACCTGACCTACGGTGCCGATCCGACCGTCGCCAAGCGGCTCGGCCTGACCCGGCAGTGGCTGCACGCGGTGCGCCTCGGCTTCGAGCACCCGTCGGACGGGCAGTGGGTCGAGTTCGAGAGCACCTACCCGGCGGACCTGCAGCACGCGCTGGACGTGATCCGGGCGGAAAGCGAGTGACCTCGCGGGTCCAGGGCACGGTCGAGGTGCGGGTGGCCGTCTCGGAGGAGGACCTGAAGTCCTGCTTCGCGGTGCGGTCCGAGGTCTTCGTGGTCGAGCAGTCGGTGCCGGAGTCGATCGAGTACGACGCGTACGACGCGGACGCGGTGCACGTCCTGGCCGTGGGCGCGGACGGCGTGCCGCTGGGCACGGGCCGGCTGCTGTACGGGCCGGCGGCGCTCGGCAAGACGGGCGACCTGACGGTCGGCTCGCTGGGCCGGCTGGCCGTACGGAAGGCCGCGCGGGGGCTGGGCGTGGGGGTGGCGCTGGTCCGCGCGATCGAGGCGGAGGCGGCCCGGGAGGGGCTGGCCGCGGTCGATCTGGGTGCGCAGACGCATGCGCTGGGCTTCTACGAGCGGCTCGGGTACGTGGCCTACGGCCCGGAGTTCCAGGACGCGGGCATCCCGCACCGCGCGATGCGGCGTCCGCTGCCGTAGCCGAAGCTCCAGCCCCGCCGGCGATTGAGGCGCGGGCGCGGAGCGCCGTAGGGGTTCGGGGCGCAGCCCCGACACGGCCCCTCATCCGCACGAGCCAAGCGCAGCGGACTGGCAGGGTGGGGGAGTGGATCAGCTCGCTCTGCTCTTCGTGCTCCTGCTCGGGGCCGTGGTCACGGTGCCGCTCGGGGACCGGCTGAAACTGCCCGCGCCCGTCCTGATGACCATCGGCGGGGTGATCCTCGCGCTGGTGCCGGCCGTGCCGAACGTCGAGATCCCGCCCGAGTTCATTCTGCCGCTGGTGCTGCCGCCGCTGCTGTACGCCTCCGTGCAGCGCACGTCCTGGCGGCAGTTCGCCGCCAACTTCCGGCCCATCCTGCTGCTGGCCGTGGCCCTGGTGTTCGTCACCACCGGAGCCGTGGCCGCCGTCGCCAACGCCGTCGTGCCCGGGCTGCCGATCGCCGCCGCCCTCGCCCTCGGGGCGCTCGTCGCCCCGCCCGACCCGGTGGCGGCCACCGCCGTCGCCGGATCGCTCGGGCTGCCGCGCCGCATGGTGTCGATCCTGGAGGGCGAGGGGCTCTTCAACGACGTGACGGCGATCGTGCTCTACCACGTGGCCGTCGCCGCCGTCGTGAGCGGCAGTTTCTCCTGGCCCGACGCGCTCGGGGAGTTCGTGCTCTCCGCCGTGGTGGCCGTGGCCGTCGGGCTCGGGCTCGGCTGGATCACCAACCGGCTCATGGGGCGGCTCGGCGATGCCACCCTGCAGATCGGGCTGACGCTGCTGGTGCCGTTCGTCTCGTACGTGGTGGCCGAGGAACTCCAGGGGTCGGGGGTGCTGGCCGTGCTGACGACGGCCCTGTTCCTCGCCGAGTACGCGAGTGACGCCGACGACGTGCTGGGGCGCCTCGCCGGGCACACCTTCTGGGAGGTCGTCGACATGCTGGTCACCGGCGTGGCCTTCGGACTGATCGGGCTGGAGCTGCACAACGTGTTCGGCACGGCCGAGGACCGGGTGTGGGAGATGGCCGGGTGGGCGGCGATCGTGGTCGCGGTGGTGGTCGGTGTCCGGCTGGTGTGGCTGCTGCCGGCCGGCTGGCTCGCCCAGAGGCTGCACCAGCGGCGCGACTACGACGAGGAGATCCCGCTGAGCTGGCGGGAGAGCGTGGTGATGTGGTGGGCCGGGATGCGCGGGGTGGCCTCGGTGGCGCTGGCGCTGGCCATTCCGCTGCGGACGGACGCCGGCGAGCCCTTCCCCGGGCGGGACCAGATCATCTTCATCGCGTTCGCGGTGATCATGACGACTCTGGTGTGCCAGGGGCTGACCCTGCCGTGGCTGGTACGGCGGCTGGGGGTGGAGGCCGACACGGACGCCGACCGGGACGCGGAGCGGCAGCTGGCGATCCGCGCCGCGAAGGCCGCGAAGCAGCGTCTGAGGGAGATCGAGCAGGTGGAGGACCTTCCGGAGGACCTCGTCGAGCAGCTGTACCGGCGTGCGTACGACGTGGGAGCCAGGATCAGCCCCGACATGGTGGACGAGGAACGGCGCGAGGCCTACGCGAAGCGCGTGGAGCGGCTCCACCACGTCCAGCGGATCCAGCGGGAGATGATGTCGGCCGCCCGCCACGAGGTCCTGGCCGCCCGCAGCGAACCCGGCTCCGACCCGGAGATCGTGGACCGGGTGCTGAGGCATCTGGACGTCCGGAGCCTGCGGGCGCCGTGAGGGGGTGCGGGCAGGTCGGCCGGCGGACGGAGTCCGGCGCGGCGGCTCGAAGCCGGGGAGGCCCCTCGGTGCCGAGCCGTGCTGCGAACGCAGCTGGCACGATGGAGGCATGAACATCATGCTTTTCCATTCGACGTACGGGCTGCGACCCGCGGTGCACGCGGCGGCCGACCGGCTGCGCGCGGCCGGGCACCAGGTCCAGGTGCCGGATCTCTTCGGGGGACGCACCTTCGGGACCGTCGAGGAGGGCATGGCCCACCGGGACGAGATCGGCCGTGACGAACTGCTGAAGCGCGCGGTGCTGGCCTCCGCCCCCTACTCCGACCAGGGGCTGGTCTACGCGGGCTTCTCCTTCGGCGGTTCGGTCGCCCAGCACCTGGCGATGGCCGACGAGAAGGCGCGCGGGCTGCTGCTCCTGCACGGGACGGCGGACCTGGAGGACGGCGCCTCGGTGGACGAGCTGCCCGTGCAGCTGCACATCGCGGACCCGGATCCGTTCGAGCCGCACGACTGGCTGACGGCCTGGTACCTGAGGATGCAGCGCGCGGGGGCCGACGTGGAGGTCCACAGCTATCCGGGTGCCGGCCACCTGTTCACCGACCCGGAGCTGGACGACTACGACGCCGAGGCCGCCGAGCAGCTCTGGAAGGTCGCCGTCGGCTTCCTCGACGGCCTGTAGGCACGAAGGCGGAGGGGCCCGGCCCGGCGGATGCCGGACCGGGCCCTCGTCGTATGGAGGTCAGCCCGCGCGGTAGGCGGTCCAGCTGCTCGACATGCGAGCGACCTGGCCGGCGGTGAACTGGTACATGCAGGAGTCGTACGTGTAGTCCATGAAGTTGCGGATCGGGTCCACGCCCGGCTTGCTCGCGCAGCTGTCGCGCCCGGTCGGGCACTCGTACGCGGCGCTCTTCTCGGCGGGGGTGTCGGAGACGTAGTCGCCGTTGCCGTTACAGCCGCCCTGGAAGGTGTGGTAGAGCCCGAGCCAGTGGCCGACCTCGTGGGTGGCGGTGTCGCCCTCGTTGTAGTTGGCGGAGGAGCCGCCGGGCAGCGAGCTGTCGAGCACGACCACGCCGTCCATCTTGGGGCTGGAGGCGTAGGACGTCGGGAAGGTCGCCCAGCCCAGCAGGCCGCCGGAGAGCTTCGCGGTGTAGAAGTTGAGCGCGCCCGGTCCGCCCTTGCGCAGGGTGTTCTTCATGTCCTTCTCGGCCTGGGAGCCGGAAGCCAGGTTGTACCAGGTGGCGTTGTCCGTGTAGTCGGTGGCCGCCAGGGTGAACTGGAAGTTCGTGTTGACGTTGCCGGTGCCCTGGCCGCCGTAGGCCGCGTTGAGGACCGCGAGCTGCTTGCTGACGTCCGTGGACGTCAGCTTTCCGGTGGTGCCGGAGTGTACGACGTGGAAGTACACGGGGATGTTCACGACGGCCTCGGCGGCCGTCAGGCTGCGCTGCGGCTGGTTCTTGAGGGCCTTGTCCAGCTTCGCCTTGAGGTCGGCGTCCATGGACTTCGCCTGCGCGTCGCTGATCGCGTTGGGCTCGTCCGCGTGCTCGTCGTGCGCGCGGGCGACGCGGGCGTTCGCGGCGCCGGAGGCGGCGGGCTGGTCGGCGCAGACCTCGGCGGGGGAGGGGGAGGCCGCAAGCGTGGTGGGGGCCGCGAGCGGAGTGAAGGCCAGGGTTCCGGCAAGAACGGCCGTGCCCATGAGGCGGCGGCGGAGAAGGGGGGATATGCGGGCGTTCGCGCGCACGTGTGCTCCTCGCGTGGGGGGTGGTGGGGGGTGGTGGCCTGAAGATCTTCTTCAGCTGGCGCGAAGCTTATGTGTGCATGACATATTCAGGTCAAGTGGCTTACGTAAAAGATTTGTTGCTTCTGACGCACATGGGGCGCCTGGTATGTACCAGGCGCCCCATGTGGCAGGAAAATCGACGGACGGTCAGCGGCGGGTCAGCGGACGGGCTGGTGCACCCGCTCCACCTTCTGGGTCCCGTTCAGCGTCCGGTACGACCGGCTCCACGCGGACGTGGCCCCCGGCTGCCGCTTGTCGGACACCACGTAGTAGTCCATCTGCGAGCGCTCCGCCGTCACGTCCAGCACCCCGTAACCGTGCGCGTCCATGTCGAGCCACTTCACGTGCCAGTTGGCGGCCTTGATGGCCGACTCGGCCACGAGCGAGAGGGTGTCCGGCAGGACGTGCAGCATGTCGTCGAGGTTGTCCGAGGTCACCGAGGTGACCACGAACTCGGTGGCCGCCGTGCCCGAGCCCGGGTACGTGGCCATGTTCATCGGGACCTCGTTCGCCCACGCCATGTGGATGTCGCCGGTCAGGAACACGGTGTTCTTGACGCCCCGGTCCTTCAGGTGGCCCAGCAGCTCCTTGCGGTCGTCCGTGTAGCCGTCCCACTGGTCCACGTTGATCGCGAGGCCGCCCTCCGGCAGGCCGAGCAGCTTGGCCAGCGGCTTCAGCAGGTGCGCGGGCAGCGAGCCGAAGGCCACCGGCGAGATCATCACCGAGGTGCCGACCAGCTTCCAGGTCGCCTGTGAGCCCGCGAGGCCCGCCTTGAGCCAGTCCAGCTGGGCGCGCCCGGTGATGGTGCGCTCCGGGTCGTCCACCGAGCCGCTGCCGACCTTGGTCTGCTGCGAGCGGAAGGAGCGCAGGTCCAGCAGGTGCAGGTCGGCGAGGGTGCCGAAGCGCAGCCGGCGGTAGACGGTGCCCGCGATGGAGGCGCGTACGGGCATCCACTCGAAGTACGCCTGCCTGGCTGCGGCCGCGCGGGCCGCCCATTCGCCCTCGGCGCCCGGCGTGTGGTTCTCGGCGCCGCCGGCCCAGGCGTCGTTGGCGAACTCGTGGTCGTCCCAGATGGCGATGACCGGGTGGGTGTGGTGCAGGGCCTGGAGGTCGGCGTCCGTCTTGTACTTGCCGTGGCGGGTGCGGTAGTCGGCGAGCGAGACGATCTCGTGCTTCGGTTCGTGCGGGCGGACGACGTACTTCGCCTCCGGGTACCCCCCGGACTGGTACTCGTAGATGTAGTCGCCGAGGTGCAGGATCGCGTGCAGGTCCGTGCGCGCCGCCAGGTGGCGGTAGGCGGAGAAGTAGCCGGACTCCCAGTTGGCGCAGGAGACCACGCCGAAGCGGACTCCTTCGGTCGTCGCCTCGTGGGCCGGGGTGGTCAGGGTGCGCCCGACGGGGGAGACGACGCCCCCGGCGGTGAACCGGTACCAGTACGGCGTCCGCGGCTGCAGCCCGCGTACGTCGACCTTGACCGTGTGGTCGGCCGCGGCGCTCGCGGTGACGGTGCCGGAGCCGACGATGCGGGAGAAGCCCTGGTCGGACGCCACTTCCCAGCCCACCTGGGTGGCCGGGCCGAGCCCGGAGCCCGGTACGGCCTCGGGGGTCGGGGTGACGCGGGTCCACAGCAGGACCCCGTCGGGCAGCGGATCGCCCGAGGCCACGCCGTGGAGGAAGGCGGGCGCGGAGCCCGCCGCTTGGGCGGCGGAGGCGCCCAGCGAGGTGAGGGGGGCCAGTGCGGCGGTGGCCGCGGCGGCCAGAACGACCGTGCGGCGGCGGGGAGTTGCCGCGGACTGGGGGGAGGTGAGATGACTGGTCACGGATGATCATATTACCGACGGGTACACCCGCTGGGACAGGTGCGGGAATGCAAAGGACGGGCGAACTCTGGGAGTTCGCCCGCCCTCTGGAGCGGTCCGTCCGGACGGTGATTTCCGGATTGTCCCGGGATCAGCCCTGCAGGGCCTTGTCGATCGCGGCCGTGAACTGCTCCGCCGTCTGCGGAGTGTCGATCTTCTTGCCGTCCATCTTCAGGGTCGGCGTGCCCTTCACCCCGGACTTGTCGAAGGTCTTCGACATCTCCAGCGCCCACCGGTCGTACGTACCGTCCTCGACGGCCTTCTTGAACTCGGCGTTGCCCTTGAGCGCCGGGACCGTGTCCGCGACCTTCAGCAGGTAGTCGTCCTTGGCGAAGCTGTCGACGCTCTCCTCGGGGTGCAGGTCCTTGGAGTAGAGCGCGCCCTTGTAGTCCAGGAAGGCCTGCGGGCTGACGTTGAGCGCGGCGCCCAGGGCGCTCAGCGCGTTCTTCGAGCCCTCGCCCTTGATGGCGTTGTCGATGAAGGTGGCGCCGATGTACTGGAGCTTGTACTTGCCCGCGTCCACGTCCTTGTGGATCTGCTCACCGGAGGCCTGCTCGAAGGCGGCACAGGCCGGGCAGCGGGAGTCCTCGTACAGCTCCAGGGTCTTCTTCGCCTCGGGCTTGCCGATGACGACCGTGGTGCCGTTCTCGCCCTCGGTGTTCTTCGGCTTGACCAGCTCCGCCGTGGCGGCCTTCTCCCAGTGGGTGGGCTGGTTGGACTGCACGACCGCGTAGCCGATGGCACCGATCAGGCCGAGGGCCACGACCACCGCGCCCGCCACGACCGCCTGGCGGCGCACCTTGTCCTTCTTGGCCTGCGCCTCGCGCTCGGCGCGCAGCCGCTCGCGGGCCGCTGCCTTGTTCGCCTGGCTGTTGCGTGAACTCATCGTGATCTCCGTGGGGTGTGACGTGTGGAAGGGACTGCCGTACGTGCGTCAGGCGCGCGCGAGCGCGCCGAGCACGGGGGGTCCCCGCCGTCCCACGGAGTGCGCCGGGAAGCGCGTACGGGCCCCGGCGGCCGCACGGAGCGACCGCAGCAGCGCCCGCGCCGGCCGGCAGGCCACCACGACCGAGGCCGCCGCCAGCCGCAGCGGGCGGAACGCGAACGCGGCCACCGCCCGCAGCAGCCGGCCCAGCGCCCGCTCGCCGTGGCGCAGCCAGGCGGCGGCCAGCAGCCCGACCGAGACATGGGCGCCGAGCAGCAGCCAGGGCGTGTACGGGCCCGGCGAGGACAGCAGCGCGGCCGCACCGGCCGGTCCGGTCACCTCGGCCAGCGGCCCGCCCACCGGCGTGCCGCCGCACAGGGCGTCCAGGCCCATGGCGCGCAGCGGGCCCGCGACGGGTCCGCCGGCCGGGCCGTAGCAGAGGTGCTGGCCGGTGGTGAAGACGGTGTCGGCGGCCAGCTCCAGCGGTACGAGCAGCCCCGCGATGGGACCGAAGCCCCGTTCGCGGCCCGCGAGCGCGTAGGCGATCGCGAACACACCCGCGAAGGCCCCGGCCACCAGCGCGGGCGGCAGCGGGACCTGGGACATCAGGACGTGCGAGCCCGAGGACAGCAGTACGACGAGCGCGCTGAACAGCGCGGCCCGCAGCCCCCTGAGTCCCGTCCCGGAAATGTCCATCCTCGCGAGTGTGCCATGCGTTCCTGTGGAACAGGCGTTCAGGGAGTGAGACGCCCGTTACGGAAGAGGTCCACGAAGATCTGGTGGTCGGCGCGCGCCCGGGCCCCGTACGCGTGGGCGAAGTCCACGAGCAGCCCCGCGAAGCCCTCCTCGTCGGCCGCGATCGCCGCGTCGATGGCCCGCTCGGTGGAGAACGGCACCAGGGACTGCCCGCTCTCGGCCTCGTCGGCCGACGCGTGCATGGTCGCGGTCGCCCGGCCCAGATCGGCGACGACGGCCGCGATCTCCTCCGGGTCGTCCAGGTCCGACCAGTCCAGGTCCACCGCGTACGGGGAGACCTCCGCGACCAGCTGCCCGGCCCCGTCCAGCTCCGTCCAGCCCAGCCACGGGTCGGCGTGCGCCTGCAGGGCGCGCTGCGAGATCACCGTGCGGTGCCCCTCGTGCCGGAAGTACTCCCGCACCGCCCGGTCCGTGATGTGCCGGGAGGCCGCCGGGGTCTGCGCCTGCTTGAGGTAGATCACGACGTCGTTCTCCAGGGCGTCGCTGTGGCCCTCCAGCAGGATGTTGTAGGAGGGCAGGCCCGCCGAGCCGATGCCGACGCCCCGGCGCCCGACCACGTCCTTGACCCGGTAGGAGTCCGGACGCACGAGGGACTCGTCGGGGAGGGTCTCCAGGTACCCGTCGAAGGCGGCCAGCACCTTGTACCGGGTGGCGGCGTCCAGCTCGATGGAGCCCCCGCCGGAGGTGAAGCGGCGCTCGTAGTCCCGTATCTCCGTCATGGAGTCCAGGAGGGAGAAGCGGGTCCGGGACCGGGCCGAGCGCAGCGCGCCCAGCAGCGGGCCCTCGGCGGTGTCCAGGGTGAAGGAGGGCACCTCCTCGTTCTTGGCCCCCGCGGCCAGCATGTGGATCCGCTCCCGGTAGGCGCCCGCGTAGGTCCGCACCAGCTCGCTTATCTGGCCGTCGCTGAGCGCCTTGGTGTAGCCGATCAGGGCGACGGAGGCGGCGAAGCGCTTCAGGTCCCAGGTGAAGGGGCCGACGTAGGCCTCGTCGAAGTCGTTGACGTTGAAGATCAGCCGGCCGTTGGAGTCCATGTACGTGCCGAAGTTCTCGGCGTGCAGATCGCCGTGGATCCACACCCGGCCCGTCCGCTCGTCCAGGTACGGGCCGCCGTGCCGGTCCCGCTCCAGGTCGGAGTAGAAGAGGCAGGCGGTACCCCGGTAGAAGGCGAAGGCCGAAGCCGCCATCTTGCGGAATTTGACCTGGAAGGCAGCGGGGTCGGCGGCGAGCAGCTCACCGAACGCGGTGTCGAAGACGTCGAGGATCTGCTCGGCGCGCTGCTCGTCGGTCGTCTCGGGGACCGCCATGGCGGGTTCCTCCTGGTGCACGGGCTGTTTCGGGTTCCGACCGACTGGACGCCGGATCGGCCCTCCTGGTTCTGCAACGCCCGACCGTACCGGTCAGTGCCCGCGATCTGTCACCCGGCCGACGTAGGATTCGAAGCTGCCCCCTCACCCCCCGCCGCCGGAGGACCCGCGCCGTGACCAAGCCGCCGTTCACGCACCTGCACGTCCACACCCAGTACTCACTGCTGGACGGTGCCGCGCGGCTGAAGGACATGTTCAACGCGTGCAACGAGATGGGCATGACGCACATCGCCATGTCCGACCACGGCAACCTGCACGGCGCCTACGACTTCTTCCACACCGCGCAGAAGGCCGGCATCACGCCGATCATCGGCATCGAGGCCTACGTCGCCCCCGAGTCCCGGCGCAACAAGCGGCGCATCCAGTGGGGCCAGCCGCACCAGAAGCGCGACGACGTCTCCGGTTCCGGCGGTTACACCCACAAGACGATCTGGGCGTCCAACGCCACCGGCCTGCACAACATCTTCCGGCTGTCCTCCGACGCGTACGCCGAGGGATGGCTCACGAAGTGGCCGCGGATGGACAAGGAGACCATCTCCAAGTGGTCCGAGGGCCTGATCGCCTCCACCGGCTGCCCGTCCGGCGAGGTGCAGACCAGGCTGCGCCTCGGCCAGTTCGACGAGGCCGTGCAGGCCGCCTCCGACTACAAGGACATCTTCGGCGAGGGGCGCTACTTCCTGGAGCTGATGGACCACGGCATCGAGATCGAGCGCCGGGTCCGCGACGGGCTGCTGGAGATCGGCAAGAAGCTCGGCATCCCGCCGCTGGTGACGAACGACTCCCACTACACCTATGCCAGCGAGGCGACCGCCCACGACGCCCTGCTCTGCATCCAGACCGGCAAGAACCTCTCGGACCCGGACCGCTTCCGCTTCGACGGCACCGGCTACTACCTGAAGTCGACCGACGAGATGTACGCGATCGACTCCTCGGACGCCTGGCAGGAGGGCTGCGCCAACACGCGGCTGGTCGCCGACCAGATCGACACCGAGGGCATGTTCAAGTTCCGGAACCTGATGCCGAAGTTCGACATCCCGGAGGGCCACACCGAGGTCAGCTGGTTCCGCGAGGAGACCATGCGCGGCATGCACCGCCGCTACCCCGGAGGCATCCCGGACGACCGGATGCAGCAGGCCGAGTACGAGATGGACACGATCATCTCGATGGGCTTCCCCGGCTACTTCCTCGTGGTCGCCGACTTCATCATGTGGGCCAAGAACCAGGGCATCGCGGTGGGCCCGGGCCGAGGCTCCGCGGCCGGCTCGATCGTCGCGTACGCCATGGGCATCACCGACCTCGACCCGCTCACGCACGGCCTGATCTTCGAGCGCTTCCTGAACCCCGAGCGCGTCTCCATGCCCGACGTCGACATCGACTTCGACGAGCGCCGGCGCGTGGAGGTGATCCGGTACGTGACCGAGAAGTACGGCGCCGACAAGGTCGCCATGATCGGCACCTACGGCACCATCAAGGCCAAGAACGCGATCAAGGACTCGGCCCGCGTCCTGGGCTACCCGTACGCCATGGGCGACCGGCTCACCAAGGCCATGCCCGCCGACGTCCTCGGCAAGGGCATCCCGCTGTCCGGCATCCTCGACCCGCAGCACCCCCGCTACGGCGAGGCCGGCGAGATCCGCGGGATGTACGAGAACGAGCCGGACGTCAAGAAGGTCATCGACACCGCACGCGGTGTGGAGGGCCTGGTCCGCCAGATGGGCGTGCACGCCGCCGGCGTGATCATGTCCAGCGAGACCATCACCGACCACGTGCCCGTCTGGGTGCGGCACACCGACGGCGTCACCATCACCCAGTGGGACTACCCGAGCTGCGAGTCGCTCGGCCTGCTGAAGATGGACTTCCTCGGCCTGCGCAACCTCACGATCATGGACGACGCCGTCAAGATGGTGAAGGCCAACAAGGGGATCGACATCGATCTCCTGGGCCTCCCGCTCGACGACGCCAAGACCTTCGAACTGCTCGGCCGCGGCGACACCCTCGGCGTCTTCCAGTTCGACGGCGGGCCCATGCGCTCCCTGCTGCGCCTGATGAAGCCCGACAACTTCGAGGACATCTCCGCCGTCTCGGCCCTCTACCGGCCGGGCCCGATGGGCATGAACTCGCACACGAACTACGCCCTGCGCAAGAACAAGCAGCAGGAGATCACCCCGATCCACCCGGAGCTGGAGGGGCCGCTCGAAGAGGTCCTCGCGGTCACCTACGGACTGATCGTCTACCAGGAGCAGGTGCAGAAGGCCGCCCAGATCATCGCCGGGTACTCGCTCGGCGAGGCCGACATCCTGCGCCGCGTGATGGGCAAGAAGAAGCCCGAGGAGCTGGCGAAGAACTTCGTCATCTTCGAGGAGGGTGCCCGGGGCAAGGGCTTCAGCGACGCGGCGATCAAGGCCCTCTGGGACGTCCTGGTCCCCTTCGCCGGATACGCCTTCAACAAGGCCCACTCGGCCGCGTACGGCCTGGTCTCCTACTGGACCGCCTACCTGAAGGCGAACTTCCCGGCCGAGTACATGGCCGGCCTGCTCACCTCGGTCAAGGACGACAAGGACAAGTCCGCGATCTACCTGAACGAGTGCCGCCGGATGGGCATCAAGGTCCTGCCGCCGAACGTGAACGAGTCCGAGCCGAACTTCGCCGCCCAGGGCGACGACGTGATCCTCTTCGGCCTCACCGCGGTGCGCAACGTCGGCACCAACGTCGTCGAGTCGATCATCAGGACCAGGAAGGCCAAGGGGAAGTTCTCCTCCTTCCCCGACTTCCTGGACAAGGTCGAGGCCGTCGTCTGCAACAAGCGCACCGTCGAGTCGCTGATCAAGGCCGGCGCCTACGACGAGATGGGCCACACCCGCAAGGGCCTGGTCGCGCACCACGAGTCGATGATCGACAACGTGGTCGCGGTCAAGCGCAAGGAGGCCGAGGGACAGTTCGACCTGTTCGGCGGGATGGGTGACGAGAACGCGAGCGACGAGCCCGGCTTCGGGCTCGACGTGGAGTTCTCCGACGTCGAGTGGGAGAAGTCCTACCTGCTCGCCCAGGAGCGCGAGATGCTCGGCCTGTACGTCTCCGACCACCCGCTGTTCGGCCTGGAGCACGTCCTCTCCGACAAGACGGACGCCGGTATCTCCCAGCTGACCGGCGGCGAGCACTCCGACGGCGCCGTCGTCACCATCGGCGGCATCATCTCGGGCCTCCAGCGCAAGATGACCAAGCAGGGCAACGCCTGGGCCATCGCCACCGTCGAGGACCTGGCCGGCTCCATCGAATGCATGTTCTTCCCGGCGACCTACCAGCTCGTCTCCACCCAGCTGGTCGAGGACACCGTCGTCTTCGTCAAGGGCCGCCTCGACAAGCGCGAGGACGTCCCCCGCCTGGTCGCCATGGAGATGATGGTCCCCGACCTCTCCTCGGCCGGCACCAACGCCCCGGTGGTCCTCACCATCCCCACCGTCAAGGTCACCCCGCCGATGGTGACCCGTCTGGGCGAGATCCTGCGCCACCACAAGGGCAACACCGAGGTGCGGATCAAGCTCCAGGGGCCGCGCACCACCACCGTGCTCCGCCTCGACCGGCACCGCGTCCAGCCCGACCCGGCGCTCTTCGGCGACCTCAAGGTGCTGCTCGGACCGTCCTGCCTGGCCGGATAGCGACCCCGCCGGAACGTGCGGAAGGGCCCGCCGGGTGTCACCGGGCGGGCCCTTCCGCATGCGGTCACGGCCGTCAGTTGTGGCCGAACTTCTTCTCCTTGCGCTTGTGCGCCATGTCCATCGGGCTCGGTGCCGACGAGGGCATCGACTCGGTCTCCGCCGAGCCCTTGCTCGTATCCTGCCCCGACCGGGGCTGCTGCTTGGCGGGCTGCTTCTGGTTCTTGTTCTTGGCCATGGTGGAACCTCCGTGAGGGTCTGGGGGCCAGGACCGCCTTCACACTCACACAACGCCAGAAACCGCGCATTTTGGATCATTACTGCGCGTAGCCGGGCCCCTCCGCCCCGTCGACCGTGAGATCCGCCACGCCGATGATCGAGTTCCGGCCTTCAACACCCTTGAGGTCGGGCAGACTCGGGGAACCGCCGCAAAGCACAGAGGACCCCCAGGGAAGAGGGTGGAACGCGTGGACCGCTGCGTCGTCCTGGTGGACGCCGGCTACCTGCTGGGCGCCGCCGCCAGCCTTCTCGCCGGGGAGCCCTCCCGCTCCCGGATCACCATCGACCATGCCGCCCTCATCCAGGGCCTGCGCGAGCGGGCCGAGGCCGACACCGAACAGCCCCTGCTGCGCATCTACTGGTTCGACGGAGCACCCGACCGGGTGCCCCAGCCCGAACACCGGCGGCTGCGCGTCATGCCCCGCGTGACCGTCCGCCTCGGCGCCCTGACCCGCAGCGACGGCCGCTGGGCGCAGAAGGGCGTCGACGCCGCCATGCACGCCGAACTCACCGAGCTCGCCCGCAACCGGGCCTGCTCCGACGTGGTCCTGGTCACCGGCGACGGAGACCTGCTGCCCGGCCTGATGTCCGCCAAGGAACACGGGGTCGCCGTCCACCTGTGGGCCGTCCAGGCCGCCGACGGCGACTACAACCAGTCCGAGGACCTCGTCGCCGAGGCCGACGAACGCCGCGTCCTGGACCGGGCCTGGATCACCCGGGCCGTCCGCGCCAAGGACCTCACCGGACTGTGCGCCCCGCCCCCCGCACCGCGCCCCGACATCGCCGCCATCCTCTCGGCCCCGCTGCCCGAGGCCGCGCTCGCCGAGGCCGCCCGCAACGGCGCCGCCGCCACCGGGCCGGAGGACCGCGACGGAGTCCCCGTACCGGCGCCCACCACCGCCGGGGGCAAGCCCGTACCCACCCCCAAGGACCTGGCCGGCGCCCTGCGCGCCACCGGCCAGCACAGCCACCCCCAGACCGGGCCGAGCGGCGCCCACGCCCCCGCCAGCGCCCTGCGCTGGTCCTCCGACAAGGGGTGGATCGACCGCGGAGGACCGCTGGGCGAACCCGCCGAGACCGCCTCGCTGCCCACCCTCGCCCAGCTCACCAGCGCCGAACAGCGCTGGGCGGACCGCGAGGAGGACATCACCACCGTCGGCGGGGACCCGTTCGAGGTGGGACAGGTGTTCGCCCGGCGCTGGATGGAACGGCTCCCGGAGGCCGTGCACCTGCAGAAGCTGGCCACGATGTACCCGCGGATCCCGCACCGCATCGACGGCGAACTGCTGCGCTACGCGGCCCGGTTCGGACTCCTCGCGCACAAGGACGACCAGATCGACGAACACGACCGGTACGCCATCCGCGCCGGGTTCTGGCGGGAGATCGACGTCCGCGCCGCCGCCGAACACGTGGCCGCCGTACCCGCCTCGGCACCCGTGGCCGCCCCCGGTGAGCTCGGGGCCCCGCTGACCCCGACGGCCGAGTAGGGCCGGGAACCCCGTAGGCTGCTCCCTCGTGAGTACGGGCACAGCACAGGCGCGAGAAGGCACGGCGGCGGCCGCGGGAGCGGCACCGGACGTCATCTGCGCGGTGCGTGACCTCGTCAAGACGTATCCCGCGGTACGCGGCCGCCGCGGGGCCCCCGCCCTGCCCGAGACCCGCGCCAACGACGGGATCTCCCTCGACGTCCGGCGCGGCGAGATCTTCGGACTGCTCGGCCCCAACGGCGCCGGCAAGTCCACCCTGGTCCGCCAGCTCACCGGCCTGATGCGGCCCGACTCCGGCTCCGTGAACCTGCTCGGCCACGACCTCGTACGCCACCCCGAGCGCGCCTCCCGACTGCTCGCCTACCTGGGGCAGGAGTCCACCGCCCTGGACGAGCTCACGGTGGCGCTGGCCGCCGAGACCACCGGGCGGCTGCGCGGGCAGGGCGTCCGCGCGGCCCGGGCGGCCCGCGACGCCGTACTGGAGGAGCTCGGGCTGACCCCGATCGCCGGACGGCCCCTGAAGAAGCTTTCCGGCGGCCAGCGCCGCCTCGCCTGCTTCGCCGCCGCGCTGGTGGGGGAGCGGCCCGTACTGGTCCTCGACGAGCCCACCACCGGCATGGACCCGGTGGCCCGGCGGGCCGTGTGGGCCGCCGTCGACCGGCGGCGCGCGCAGCACGGCACGACGGTCCTGCTCGTCACCCACAACGTCATCGAGGCCGAGACCGTCCTCGACCGGGTCGCCGTCATCGACCAGGGCAAGGTCATCGCCTGCGACACCCCGGCCGGACTGAAGGCCACCGTCTCGGGCGAGGTCCGCCTGGAACTGGTGTGGCGCGAGGCCGCCCCGCTGGAGGTCCCGGAGGTCGCCCGGCTGCGCGGCCAGGCCGTCGAGTCGGGGCGCCGCTGGGTGCTCCGGCTGCCGCCCGACGAGGCGAGGGCGGCGGTGGCCTCGGTCACCGGAGGCCCGGCCTTCGCCGCGCTCGACGACTTCACCCTGGCCACCCCCAGCCTGGAAGACGTGTACCTGGCCCTCGGTGGCAAGACGAAAGGGCTGGTGAAGTCGTGAGCGACCGCTCGACGGGGGCAGTCCGGGCAGCACTCGCGCCCGACGCCGTGCCGCCGGCCGCCGTGGGCACCGCCCCGGACGGCGCCACCGCGGGCCCCGCGCAGACGCCGCAGCCCGCGCCGCTGGCGCCCGGCGCCCGGTTCTTCCCCTCCCTGGCCGCCGTCTACCGGGCGCAGCTGTCCCGGGCCCGGGTGGCCCGGATCCCGCTGCTGTTCGTCGCCACCTTCCAGTCCGTCGGGATCATGATCCTGATGCGGGGCGTGGTCGACGGGGGCTCGGAGGCCCGCGCCGTCGTCGCCGGCTCCTCGGTGCTCGTCGTCGCCTTCGTCGCCCTGAACCTGCTCGCCCAGTACTTCGGGCAGCTACGGGCCGGCGGCGGGCTCGACCACTACGCCACCCTGCCCGTGCCGCCCGCGTCGGTGGTCCTGGGCGCGGCCGCCGCGTACGCCTCCTTCACCCTGCCGGGGACCCTGGTCACCGCCGTCTTCGGCTGCCTGCTGTTCGGGCTGCCGATGAGCGGGCTGTGGATCCTGGCCGCGGTGGTGCCGCTGGCCGGGGCCGCGCTGGCCGGACTCGGCGCGGCGCTGGGCCTGCTGGCCCCGCGGCAGGAGCTGGCCACCCTCGCGGGGCAGCTCGGCATGTCGGCGGCGCTGCTGCTCGGGGTGCTGCCGCCGGAGCGGATGCCCGAGGTGATCGTGTGGGCCCGGGACCTGCTGCCGTCCACCTACGGGGTGGAGGCGTTCGCGCGGACCTTCGAGCCGTCGCCGGACTGGGCCGCCGTCGTCTTCGACCTCGGCGTGTGCGGGGCCGTCGGAGTCCTCTCGCTCACCGTCGCGACCTGGGCGTACCGCCGGGCGGCCGTCCGCTGACGCGGTCCGCCGACGCCGCTTGCGGGCACACCTGGCACGATGTGGGGGTGACCGAAGCCGTGACCCCGCCGTCCCCCCTCGACCCGCCGTCGCTCCCGACCCAGAAGCCGGGAGCCGCCTCCGGGGCGATCACCCCGGAGGACGTCAGGGACGGGGCCGTCGTCGCCCTGCTCCTCGGGGCGGCCGGACTTCTCCTCGGCCTGCTGTGGCTGTGGCTGGCCCCCCGGGTCCAGTACGTCTCCAACGGGGAGGCCGTGTTCCTGCGCAACAGCGAGAGCGAGGCGCGGATCGCCTCCGACGGCACGTTCTTCCTGCTGTCGCTGGGGCTGGGCGTGCTCAGCGCCGTCGGCACCTTCCTGTGGCGCCGGGCCGGCGGTGTGCCGCTGGTGATCGGGCTCGCGGTCGGGTCCGTCTTCGGGGCACTGGTGGGGTGGCGGTTCGGGCTGTGGCTGGGGCCGTCGTCGGACCTGGTGGCGGCCGCGAAGCAGGCGGGCAAGGGGGTGCCGTTCGACGCGCCGCTGGAGCTCCTCGCGCACGGGGCGCTGCTGGCGTGGCCGATGACCGCAGTGCTGCTGCATCTGGGGCTGACCGCCGTGTGGACGCCGCGGGATCCGGATCCCGAGCCCGTGTTCGCCTGGTCGGGGCCCTACCAGGCGCCGACGACGCCGCCCGCCGATGCGGCGCCGTCTGCCCCGGAGGCCCCGCGCGCCTGACCCTCCCGGGGGACGGGCGGGCCGCTGCGCGGAGCCTGCCCCGCCCTCTCTCCGTTTCCCGGGGCTCCGCCCCGGACCCCGCGCCTCACACTCCCCCAGCTACCGCTGGGAGGTACCCCCTGGCGAGGCTAGTTCTGGCGGGCGATCGGAGCCACCGTGGCCGAGGTGAGGGCGGTCAGGTCCGACGGGGAGAGCTCGATCTCCAGGCCGCGGCGGCCCGCCGAGCAGCAGATCGTCGGATGCGCCGAGGCCGAGGCGTCGATCACCGTACGCAGCCGCTTGCGCTGACCCAGCGGGGAGATGCCGCCGAGGACGTAGCCCGTGGTGCGCTCCGCCAGAGCCGGGTCGGCCATCGCCGCCCGCTTGCCGCCGACCGCCGTCGCCAGGGCCTTGAGGTCCAGGGACCCCGAGACCGGGACCACCGCCACCGTCAGCACGCCGTCCACGTCGGCGACCAGGGTCTTGAACACCTGGGCCGGCGAGACGCCGAGCGCCTGCGCGGCCTCCTCCCCGTACGAGGGATGGGCCGGGTCGTGTTCGTACGCGTGCGTGGTGAACGCGACGCCCGCCGCCGTCAGGGCGACGATCGCCGGGGTGCCTGCCGCCTGTTTGGTCTTCTTCGCCATCGGTGTGCGCTCAGTTCGGGCTCGTCGGGGCACGGGTCAGGTCCACCGCCGGCAGGGACGGGAGGTGGCGGATCACCGCGGTCTCCGTGCGCAGCAGCTTCAGCTCCTCCGCCAGCCGGGTCGCGGTGTCCGGTGCCTGGAGCAGCCGCTGCTTCGCCGGGATGTCCAGCACCGCCGCCGCGGCCACCAGGTACGAGACCACCGAGGGCTCGTCGGGGAGCTCCGCGCCGGTCAGGGACCGCTCACGCGCACCGGCCAGCCGCTTCTGGTAGTTGCGGAAGGCCCGCAGCACCCCCTCGGCCAGCACGCCCGCGCCGTCGCCCGCGTCCTCCGGGAGCTCTTCCAGCTCCGCCGTCAGGAAGGGGCCCGAGGCGTCGACCGAGACCAGGCGGACCCGCGTCGTACCGGTCGCCAGGACCTCGAAGCTGCCGTCCTCCCGCTCCCGGACCGTCGCCGCGTCGGCGATGCAGCCCACCCGGTGGAAGGCCTGGATCGGGTCGGGGCCGAAGCCCGCCGCCGGACCCCGCTCCGGCAGGGCCGTCTGGTCCGGCAGACCGGGCGCGGTCGGCGCGACCTCCCGGCCGTCGCGGATCGCGACGACCGCGAAACGGCGCGGCTCGTCCTCGCCCGCCTTCAGCAGCTCGCGCATCATGGCGCGATAACGCTCCTCGAAGATGTTCAGCGGGAGGACGAGTCCCGGGAACAGCACCGAGTTCAGCGGGAAGAGGGGCAGGCGAACGGTGGTCACGAGGCACAGGGTAATCGCCCGGACCACCGAGGGTGTCCGGCGTTTGAGGGGCGGACGGCGTCACGTCCGCGATCCGCCGGCCGACCCCCGCTTCCGTCACCCCCGCCGCAGCAGCCGGGAGGCCCCCGCCGCCACCGTCGTGGCCAGGATCCAGCCCATGACGACCAGGCCCGCCGCCCCCCACTGCCAGCCGCCCTCCAGCTTCCACTGCCCCTGCTGACCGAGGTCGATCACCGGGAGCAGCAGGTCCAGCGCGTACAGGGCGGCGCTCCACTGCGGATGTTCGTCCGCCTTGATCGCCGGCGGGTCGAGCTGGGAGAACAGCAGCGCCCCCGCCGCCCACAGCACCGCCATCCACAGCGCGGCCCGGCCCGGCCGGTAGCCGTAGACCACCGTCCAGTCCTGCAGGTACCCCCACGCCTTCGGCCCCGGCGGCAGCGTGGCCCGGCGCCGCCGCTGCTTGGCCAGCAGCACCTCGCGGGCTTCCTGGTCCTCGCCGCTCGCCCGCAGTACGGCGGCCAGGCGCTCGTACGGCTCCGGCGAGTACTCGGGAGTGGCCGCCGCCACCCACTCCAGACGGCGGGAGAGCGGGAAGTGGCCCCGGGGCGCGAGGTTCTCGTAGACGAACCCCTCGATGGACAGCCCACCCTGGCCCGGCCAGCTCGTGGAGGTGTCGACGAGCTTGACGACCTTGGCCCCGGACACGACCACCCGCCCGTGCTCCGGCCGCTCGCCGACGAAACGGAACTCGGGCGTCTGGATCCGGCGCAGGGATATCTCCTGCTCGGGCGTGAGCGTGAACCGCGCCCCGTAGAAGTCGATGGCGTCGCCGAAGCGGCCGTCGTCCAGCCGCAGCCCGCCCCGGCACTCGAAGCGCTGGGCCCGCTGACCGCGCGCGGGCGTCGCCGCGAGGCCGTACGGAGGGGTCGAGGAGCCCCCGCCCGCCGCGGCGTAGTCCAGGGCGATCGAGGTCAGGTACAGGGTGCGCTCGACCGTCAGCTGCGGGGCGTTCAGCGCGAACCGCCCGTACGGGTTGCGCAGGCGGGCCCCGCGCAGGTTCATCGACACGCCGACCTTCGCCCCGCGCAGACTCACCTCCCCGTACGTCTCCAGCAGCTCCCCCTGTAAGTCCTGCGCGACCGACATCCCGTCCGCGGCGATCGCCCGCCCCTTGTTGTCCCGCTGCACCACGGCCTGGCTGACCAGCAGGTCCGTACCGATCTGCGCGTCGGTCAGCCGGATCCCGCGCGCCACCCGGCAGCGCGGCAGGTGCAGATCCCCCTCGGTGTGCAGCCGGGCGGCCTCCAGCCGCGGTATCGCGCAGTTGATCAGGCGCAGCGTGCCGAAGCGGGCCTCCGACAGCTGGATCTCGCTGTCGAAGCGGCAGGACTGGAGCTCCACGTACGGGGCCACCGCCCCACCGGACAGTTCCAGCCGCCCGCTGATCCGCACCCCGCGCAGCTTCAGGGACGCCACCCGGCCCGGCACCGGCGGCGGCCCGTGCAGCAGCAGCCGGGCCACCACCCGGGCGCGGACGCTGCGCTCGGGCCCCCACACGTGCTCGGCGTGCGGATCGTCCCGGTCGGCGGCGCGCGTGCTGAGATCGCAGACCACGCCCGTTCGGTACGCGTCCCACATGCGGCGTTCGGAAGCGGTGAGATCCGCCGGTTCCTCGTCCGTGCGCGCCTCGGTCACGGCGGCCCCCCTCCGCTGTCATCTCCGTGTAGGGGAACGCTATCGGGCGCCTGTGACATCCGGGACCCGTATCAGCCAGTGATACGGGCGGACGGTGGCGTGAAGCGGTCTGAGAGAATTGTGAGGTGATCTCTCGTATCGACCTGCGCGGTGACACCCTCCCCGAGGGTGGCGCCCTGCGCGATCTGCTGCCCCGTGCCGAGTTCGACGTAGCAGCCGCCCTGGAGAAGGTGCGGCCCATCTGCGAGGACGTCCATCATCGTGGCACGGCGGCGCTGATCGAGTACGCGCGGAAGTTCGACGGGGTCGAGCTCACGCAGGTCCGAGTGCCCGCGGAGGCCGTCAAGGCCGCCCTGGAGCAGCTGGACCCGGCCGTCCGCGCCGCCCTGGAGGAGTCGATCCGGCGCGCCCGGATCGTGCACCGCAACCAGCGCCGCACCGAGCACACCACCCAGGTGGTCCCCGGCGGCACCGTGACCGAGAAGTGGGTACCGGTGGAGCGCGTGGGGCTGTACGCCCCGGGCGGCCGCTCGGTGTACCCGTCCTCCGTCGTCATGAACGTCGTACCCGCCCAGGAGGCGGGCGTCGGGTCGATCGCGCTCGCGTCCCCGCCGCAGAAGGAGCACGGCGGGCTCCCGCACCCGACGATCCTCGCCGCGTGCGCGCTGCTCGGCGTGGACGAGGTGTACGCGGCGGGCGGTGCGCAGGCCGTGGCGATGTTCGCCCACGGAACCGAGGAGTGCGCGCCGGCCAACATGGTGACCGGCCCCGGCAACATCTGGGTCGCCGCCGCCAAGCGCTACTTCACCGGGAAGATCGGCATCGACACCGAGGCCGGCCCGACCGAGATCGCCGTCCTCGCCGACTCCACGGCCGACCCGGTGCACGTCGCCGCCGACCTGATCAGCCAGGCCGAGCACGACCCGCTGGCCGCCGCCGTGCTCGTCACCGACTCCGCGGAGCTCGCGGACGCCGTCGAGAAGGAGCTGGAGCCGCAGGTCGCCGCGACCAAGCACGTCGAGGACCGGATCAAGCCGGCGCTGGCCGGCAAGCAGTCCGCGATCGTCCTGGTCGACAGCCTGGAGGACGGCCTCAAGGTCGTCGACGCGTACGGCGCCGAGCACCTGGAGATCCAGACCGCCGACGCCGCCGCCTGGGCCGCCCGCGTCCGCAACGCCGGCGCGATCTTCGTCGGCCCGTGGGCCCCGGTCTCCCTCGGCGACTACTGCGCCGGCTCGAACCACGTCCTGCCCACCGGCGGCTGCGCCTGCCACTCCTCGGGCCTGTCCGTGCAGTCCTTCCTGCGCGGCATCCACATCGTCGACTACACCCGCGACGCCCTCGCCGAGGTCACCCACCACGTGGTGACGCTGGCCGAGGCCGAGGACCTGCCCGCGCACGGCGCCGCCCTGAAGGCGCGCTTCGGATGGAAGGTGCCCACCCAGTGAGCTTCGGCATCGACGACCTGCCCATCCGGGACGAGCTGCGCGGCAAGACCCCGTACGGCGCCCCGCAGCTCGACGTGCCCGTCCAGCTGAACACCAACGAGAACCCGTACGAGCTCCCCGCGGAGCTCGTCGCGCGCATCGCCGAGCGCGTCGCCGAGGCGGCCCGCACCCTCAACCGCTACCCCGACCGGGACGCGGTCGAACTGCGCACCCAGCTGGCCGCCTACCTCACCCGTACCGGCAAGCACCCGGTCGCGCGGGAGAACGTCTGGGCCGCCAACGGCTCCAACGAGGTCATCCAGCAGCTGCTGCAGACCTTCGGCGGCCCCGGCCGCACCGCGCTCGGCTTCGAGCCCTCCTACTCGATGCACGCGCTGATCTCCCGCGGCACCGGCACCGGCTGGATCTCCGGGCCCCGCCGCGAGGACTTCACCATCGACGTGGAGGCGGCCGAGCAGGCGATCACCGAGAACGCCCCCGACGTCGTCTTCGTCACCTCGCCCAACAACCCCACGGGCACCGCGGTCGAGGCCGAGACGGTCCTCGCCCTCTACGAGGCGGCGCAGGCGGTCAAGCCGTCCCTGGTGATCGTCGACGAGGCGTACGTGGAGTTCAGCCACCGGGACTCGCTGCTGCCCCTCATCGAGGGCCGCCCGAACCTGGTGGTCTCCCGGACCATGTCCAAGGCCTTCGGCGCGGCCGGTCTGCGCCTGGGCTACCTGGCGGCGCACCCCGCCGTCGTCGACGCCGTGCAGCTGGTGCGCCTGCCGTACCACCTGTCGGCCGTCACCCAGGCCACCGCACTGGCCGCCCTGGAACACACCGACACCCTGCTGGGCTACGTCGAGCAGCTCAAGGCCGAACGCGACCGCCTGGTCGCCGAACTGCGGGCCATCGGCTTCGAGGTCACCGAGTCCGACGCGAACTTCATCCAGTTCGGGAAGTTCGAGGACTCGCACACCGCCTGGCAGAAGATCCTCGACCAGGGCGTCCTGGTCCGTGACAACGGCGTACCGGGATGGCTGCGGGTCACCGCGGGCACCCCGGCGGAGAACGACGCGTTCCTGGAAGCGGTTCGCGCACTGAAGAAGGAGCAGCACGCATGAGCCGCATCGGACGGGTCGAACGGACCACCAAGGAGACCTCGGTCCTCGTCGAGATAAACCTCGACGGCACCGGCCAGGTCGACGTCTCGACGGGCGTGGGCTTCTACGACCACATGCTCGACCAGCTCGGCCGCCACGGCCTCTTCGACCTCACCGTCAAGACCGAGGGCGACCTGCACATCGACAGCCACCACACCATCGAGGACAGCGCCCTCGCGCTGGGCGCCGCCTTCAAGCAGGCCCTCGGCGACAAGGTCGGCATCTACCGCTTCGGCAACTGCACCGTGCCGCTCGACGAGTCCCTCGCCCAGGTGACCGTCGACCTGTCCGGCCGCCCCTACCTCGTGCACACCGAGCCCGAGAACATGGCGCCGATGATCGGCACGTACGACACGACGATGACCCGGCACATCTTCGAGTCCTTCGTCGCGCAGGCCCAGATCGCCCTGCACATCCACGTCCCGTACGGGCGCAACGCCCACCACATCGTGGAGTGCCAGTTCAAGGCCCTCGCCCGGGCCCTGCGCTACGCCGCCGAGTTCGACCCGCGCGCGGCCGGCATCCTGCCCTCCACGAAGGGCGCCCTCTAGCCGTGAACGGCCTGAACACCATCCTGATCGTCCTCGGCCTGTTCCTGGCCGGGGGCGTCTACTCCTTCCAGAAGCAGAAGATGCCCAAGTCGGTCATCATCCTGCTGGCCCTCGCCTCCGCGATGTGCCTCGCCGCAGGAGTCCTGCGAATCCAGGGAATTTGGGAATGAGCGCAGTCCGCCCCACCAAGAACGTCGTCGTCTTCGACTACGGCTTCGGAAACGTCCGCTCCGCCGAGCGGGCCCTCGCCCGCGTCGGCGCGAACGTCGAGATCACCCGCGACTACGACAAGGCCATGGACGCCGACGGACTCCTCGTCCCCGGCGTCGGCGCCTTCTCCGCCTGCATGCAGGGCCTCAAGGAAGCCCGCGGCGACTGGATCATCGGCCGCCGGCTCTCCGGCGGCCGCCCGGTCATGGGCATCTGCGTCGGCATGCAGATCCTCTTCGAGCGCGGCATCGAGCACGGCGTCGAGACCGAGGGCCTGGACGAGTGGCCCGGCACGGTCGGCCCGCTCAAGGCCCCGGTCGTCCCCCACATGGGCTGGAACACCGTCGAGGCCCCGGCCGACAGCCAGGCCTTCGCCGGACTGGACGCCGACGCCCGGTTCTACTTCGTGCACTCCTACGCGGCGCACGACTGGAACCTCGAAATCACCAACCCGGCGATCCGCGCCCCCAAGGTCACCTGGGCCACCCACGGCGAACGCTTCGTGGCGGCGGTGGAGAACCGGGCCCTGTGGGCCACGCAGTTCCACCCCGAGAAGTCCGGCGACGCCGGCGCCCAGCTCCTCACCAACTGGATCGAGACCCTGTGATGACCGCACCCACGCTCGAACTCCTGCCCGCGGTCGACGTCCGCGACGGCCAGGCCGTCCGCCTCGTGCACGGGGTCTCCGGCAGCGAGACCTCCTACGGCTCCCCGCTCGACGCCGCCCTCGCCTGGCAGCGCTCCGGCGCCGAATGGCTGCACCTGGTCGACCTGGACGCCGCCTTCGGCACCGGTGACAACCGCGCCCTCGTCGCCGAGATCACCCGCGCCATGGACATCAAGGTCGAACTGTCCGGCGGCATCCGCGACGACGCCTCGCTCGCCGCGGCCCTCGCCACCGGCTGCACCCGCGTCAACCTCGGCACCGCCGCCCTGGAGACCCCCGAGTGGGCCGCCAAGGCCATCGCCGACCACGGCGACAAGATCGCCATCGGCCTCGACGTGCGCGGCACCACCCTCAAGGGCCGCGGCTGGACGAGCGAGGGCGGCGACCTCTACGAGACCCTCGCCCGCCTGGACTCCGAGGGCTGCGCCCGGTACGTCGTCACGGACATCGGCAAGGACGGCACGCTGACCGGCCCCAACCTGGAGCTGCTGAAGAACGTCTGCGCCGCCACCGACCGGCCCGTCGTCGCCTCCGGCGGCATCTCCTCGCTCGACGACCTGCGGGCGCTGTCCGAGCTGGTCCCGCTGGGCGTCGAAGGCGCGATCGTCGGCAAGGCCCTGTACGCCAAGGCCTTCACCCTGGAAGAAGCCCTGAAGGTGGTCTCCGCATGAGCAGCTCCCCCGACGTCCGCCGCATCTCCTCCGGCGGCCCCTACGAGGACGTCATCGGCTACTCGCGCGCCGTGGCCCTCTCCAACGGCCTGGTCCTGGTCTCCGGCTGCACCGCCGCCGACGCGGGCGGCCCGTACGACCAGACGGTCAAGGCGTTCGAGGTCGCCTTCAAGGCGCTCGCCGAGGCCGGTCTGGGCCCCGAGGACGTGGTCCGCACCCGCATGTACCTCACGCACGCCCGGGACGTCGACGAGGTGGGCCGCGCCCACAAGCAGCTCTTCGACACGGTCCGGCCCGCCGCGACCATGCTCATCGTCTCCGGCTTCGTCGACCCCAGCATGGTCGTCGAGGTGGAGGTCGAGGCGTACAAGGCGGTGGCGGAATGACCCTCGCCGTACGCGTGATCCCCTGCCTGGACGTGGACAACGGCCGGGTCGTCAAGGGCGTCAACTTCCAGAACCTGCGCGACGCGGGTGACCCGGTGGAGATGGCCAAGCTGTACGACGCCGAGGGCGCCGACGAGCTGACCTTCCTCGACATCACCGCGTCCTCCGGGAACCGCGAGACCACGTACGACGTGGTGCGCCGCACCGCCGAGCAGGTCTTCATCCCGCTCACGGTGGGCGGCGGCGTCCGCACGGCCGACGACGTCGACAAGCTCCTGCGCGCGGGAGCGGACAAGGTGGGCGTCAACACGGCCGCCATCGTCCGCCCCGAGCTGATCCGGGAGATCGCGGAGCGCTTCGGCCGGCAGGTCCTCGTCCTCTCGGTCGACGCCCGCCGCACCGCCGCCGGGACCTTCGAGGTCACCACGCACGGCGGCCGGCAGGGCACCGGCATCGACGCGGTCGAGTGGGCGCACCGGGCGGCCGAACTGGGCGCGGGCGAGATCCTGCTCAACTCGATGGACGCGGACGGTACGAAGGACGGCTACGACGTCGAGATGATCGCGGCGGTGCGCAAGCACGTCACGGTCCCGGTGATCGCCTCGGGCGGCGCGGGCCGGCTGGCCGACTTCGCCCCGGCGATCGAAGCGGGCGCGGATGCGGTGCTGGCGGCGTCGGTCTTCCACTTCGGCGACCTGCGCATCGCCGAGGTCAAATCCGCCCTCCGCGAAGCGGGCCACCCGGTTCGCTGACCCTACCGCTGCCGGTGCCCTGGCCGGGCGGTGAACGGGTCCGGGCCGTGGCCCTGGCCGGGCCGCTGCCCTGGCCGGGCGGTAAGCGGGTCCGAGCCGCTGCCCTGGCCGCCGGGTGGTGCGGGTTCTTTTCCGGGTGTGGGCCCGGTGGCCGCGCCTCAAGCGCCGGCGGGGCTGGGGTGGTTCGTCCTGGGCGGGGTTCGGTCCGTCGGGGGTGTGGGGTGTTGCCCCTCCGGGGGCTCTCCTCGGCTCGCGCCTGCGGCCGTGGTCCAGCCGTGCCACCTGGGTTGCGCGCTCGTCCTGCGGGGAGCCCCCGGAGTGTCCCCACCCCGCGCTTCCCGGCCGCCCGGCCGTGGTGGGGGTGTGGGGACGGTGGGGGGTGTCCCCGCAGGACGAGCGCGTACCGCCGGGTACAGCCGAGACACCGGGTACCGCGCGAGCCGAGGAGACACCCGCCGGCGGCGCCGCACCCCCACCACGGCCGGGCGGCCCACCCCAGCCCCGCCGGCGCTTGAGGCGCGGCCACCGACCCGCACCCGGGAACGAAGGGCCACCACCCCAAGACCGGCCGGCCAGAGCACCAGCGGCCACCGGCCCGACCCCGGGGCAAAGGGGCAGCGCTTCAAGACCCCCGGCCAGGGCAACGGCGGCCACCGGCCCGACCCCGGGGGCAGAGGGGCAGCGCCCCGAGAGCACGGTCGGGCGGCGCCGCCAACCCCGCCCGGCCAGGGCACCCGTACCGGCTTCGACCGGTCAGGTCACAGCCCCAGTTCGGCCACCGTCAGCTTGGCGACGGCCGAGCTGTCACCGTCCAGCGACACCGACGCCGCCGCCTGACGGCCGAAGCAGAACAGCGTCAGCTCCGCCGGCTCGCCCGTCACCGTCACCACCGGCGCGCCCTTGCGGGCCACCACCGTCCGCCCGTCGGGACGCCTCAGCACCAGGCCCACCGGCGACCGGCGCCCCGTCAGGCGCGCCAGCTTCTCCAGCCGGGACCACAGCGCGTCGGAGAACACCGGGTCGACGTCCCGCGGGGACCAGTCCGGCTGCGCCCGGCGGACGTCCTCCGCGTGGACGTAGAACTCGACCGCGTTCGCCGCCTCGTCGATCTGCTTCAGGGCGTACACCGACATCCTCGGCGGGCCGGTCCTGATCAGCTGGATCAGTTCCTCGTACGGCTTGGCCGTGTACTCCTCCATCGCCTTGTCCAGGCGGGCCTTCAGCACGTTCAGCAGCAGGCCGCCCGCCGCGTCGGGCCGCCGCTCGCGGACCACCACGTGCGCGGCCAGCTCGCGACAGGTCCAGCCGGCGCACAGCGTGGGGGCCTCCGGACCGGCCGCCTCCAACAGATCCGCCAGGAGCAGGCGTTCACGCTTCGCATGGGTAGACATGCGGGCCAGCCTACGGCCGGAAGGCACCCGGCACCCGCTCATCAGGCGGACATGGATCATTCCGCCCACCCACGCCCGGCACAATGGCTCCATGAGTACGTCCCCCCGCCCCGGCAACCTCGACCCCGCCATCGCCGCGCGCCTCAAGCGCTCCGCGGACGGGCTGGTCCCGGCCATCGCCCAGCAGTACGACACCGGTGAGGTGCTCATGCTCGGCTGGATGGACGACGAGGCCCTGCACCGCACCCTGACCACCGGCCGCTGCACCTACTGGTCCCGCAGCCGCCAGGAGTACTGGGTGAAGGGGGACACCTCCGGCCACTTCCAGCACGTGAAGTCCGTCGCGCTCGACTGCGATGCCGACACCGTGCTCGTCCGGGTCGACCAGGTCGGAGCGGCCTGCCACACCGGGGCACGCACCTGTTTCGACGAAGATGTCCTCCTCCGCGCAGCCGACTAGGTAGGGTCCCCCGAAATGGATCTTGAGACGTTCCGCAAGCTCGCGGCCGACCGCCGCGTCATCCCCGTGAGCCGCAAGCTGCTGGCCGACGGGGACACCCCCGTCGGGCTCTACCGCAAGCTGGCAGCCGAACGCCCCGGCACCTTCCTCCTGGAGTCCGCCGAGAACGGCCGCTCCTGGTCCCGGTACTCCTTCATCGGGGTCCGCAGCGACGCCACCCTGACCGCCCGGGACGGCCGGACGCACTGGATCGGCACCCCGCCCGTGGGCGTACCCACCGACGGCGACCCCCTCGACGCCCTGCGCGCCACGGTCGAGGCCCTGCACACCCCCCGTGACCTCGCCGGCGGCATGCCGCCCTTCACCGGCGGCATGGTCGGCTACCTCGGCTACGACATCGTGCGCCGCCTGGAGCGCATCGGCGAGCACACGGCCGACGACCTGGAGCTGCCGGAGCTGACCATGCTGCTCACCTCCGACCTGGCGGTCCTGGACCACTGGGACGGCACCGTCCAGCTCATCGCGAACGCCATCAACCACAACGACCTCGATTCCGGGGTCGACGAGGCGTACGCGGACGCCGTGGCCCGCCTCGACGCGATGCAGGCCGACCTCGCGCGGCCCGCCCCGTACACGCCGGCCGCGCTGCCCGCCTCCGAGCTGCCCGAGTTCTCCGCCCTGTGGGGCGGCGAGAAGTACCAGGCGGCCGTCGAGGACATCAAGGAGCGCATCCGGGCGGGCGAGGCCTTCCAGGTGGTGCCCTCGCAGCGGTTCGAGACCCCCTGCCATGCCTCCGCGCTGGACGTCTACCGGGTACTGCGGGCCACCAACCCGTCCCCGTACATGTACCTCTTCCGCTTCGAGAACGGCTTCGACGTGGTCGGCTCCAGCCCCGAGGCGCTGGTCAAGGTCGAGGACGGGCGGGCCATGGTCCACCCCATCGCCGGCACCCGCCACCGCGGCGCGACCCCGCAGGAGGACAACGACCTCGCCGACGAGCTGATGGCCGACCCGAAGGAGCGCGCCGAGCACCTGATGCTCGTCGACCTGGGCCGCAACGACCTCGGCCGGGTCTGCGAGCCGGGATCGGTGGAGGTCGTGGACTTCATGTCGATCGAGCGCTACTCCCACGTGATGCACATCGTCTCCACCGTGACGGGGCGCGTGGCCGAGGGGAAGACCGCCTTCGACGTGCTCACCGCCTGCTTCCCGGCCGGCACCCTGTCCGGCGCGCCCAAGCCCCGCGCCATGCAGATCATCGAGGAGCTGGAGCCCTCCCGCCGCGGCCTCTACGGCGGCTGCGTGGGCTACCTGGACTTCGCCGGGGACTCCGACACGGCCATCGCCATCCGTACCGCGCTGCTGCGCGACGGTACGGCGTACGTGCAGGCCGGAGCCGGTGTCGTCGCCGACTCGGTGCCCGAGCTGGAGGACAACGAGTGCCGGAACAAGGCGGCCGCCGTGCTGCGCGCGGTGGGAGCGGCGAACCGCCTGACCGGCTCCTGAGGGCGTAAGGGATAGTGGGGTACGTGAGTGCCGTACCCCCGCCCCGAAACGACGCCGACGCCGAGACCCAGCCCGAGGCTCCCGACGGTCGCGGCGGCCGCCGCAGCGTGGCCGTCGCCCTGCTGCTCGGCGCCCTCGGCGCCACCGTCGTCCTGCTCGCCTCCGGCCGGACCTGGGCCCGCGGGACCGCCGCCCTCGGCAGCGACTCGCTGCAGCTGACCGCCGACGGGCGGGCCGTCACCGGCCTCCCCGCGGCGCTGGCCATCGTGGGCCTCGCCGCACTGGTCGCCGTCTTCGCCGTCCGCGGCAGGAGCCGGCTGCTGGTGGCGGGGCTGCTCGCGCTCAGCGGCCTGGGCGCTGCCCTGTCGGCCGTGTTCGGCGCCGACGGCCGTCGTGCGCTGGACGCGCAGGCCGCCCGGACGACCGCCGACAGCGCCGCGCACGTGGCGGGTCTGACCCAGACGACCTGGCCCTACGTCACGGCCGCGGGCGCGATCCTGATCCTGGCGGCCGGTCTGCTGGCGCTGCGCTTCGGCCGGAGCTGGCCCTCCATGGGAGGCCGCTACGAGCGTGACGGAAGCCCGCGTGCCCGGACTGTCGCAGCGATTGATCCGGACCGGCCGGAAGATCTGTGGAAGGCTCTGGACCGCGGCGAGGACCCGACCACCGACCCGGGCGCCGACCGGGCCCCCTGACCCGACCCCCCTGGACGGCGAAGCCGCCCGGTACGGGACAATGGTCGCCGAGCGTCCGACACAGACCGCACGTTCGACACAGCAGCGCGACAGAGCAACGAGGAGCAACTCATGGCGGGCAGCAGCCACGGACACACCCCGGCCGCCTGGACCGGTGTCATCATCGCCTTCATCGGTTTCTGCATCTCCGGCGCCTTCATGGTGCTCGCGAACCCGCTGGGCTTCTGGGCCGGCCTTGTCGTCGTCGCGCTCGGCGGTGTCGTCGGCCTGGGGATGCGGGCCGCGGGCATGGGCACGCCGAAGCCCGCCCACAAGGACCTCGCCGAGGTCATCGCCGCTTCCAAGGTTCCCGCCAAGGCCTGAGCGCGCGAGCGACACAGCCGAAAGGCGCGGCCCCGCCGGGCTGCGCCTTTTGTCATGAGCGGAGAGAATCAGCAGGTGGACGCCTCTCGTACCCCCGATGCCCCGCCGTCACCGGCTCCCGTGCCCGCGGAGCCGGGGCAGCCCGCCGAGCGGCCGTCCCGGGCCCGGCGGCTCGCCGTCCCGGTGCTCTACCTGGCCGGGGTCACCGCGGCCTTCGCGTACGTGGGTGCGGTGGATCCGAACGAGCCCGGCCACTACCCGGTGTGCCCGCTGTTCCGGCTGACGGGCGTCCTGTGCCCGGGCTGCGGCGGCCTGCGCAGCGCGCACGCCTTCGCACACGGGGATCTGGTCACCGCTCTGGGGGCGAACGCGTTCGCGGTCGTGGGCTATTTCGTGTTCGCGGGGTTCATGGCCCTGTGGCTGGTCCGCGCGTTCCGCGGCGGTCCGGCCCCGAGGATCGTCCTGCGGCCGCGGTACTGGTGGGCGCTCGGCGTGCTGGCACTGGTTTTCGCCGTTGTCCGAAATCTCTCTTTCGGCTCAGCGCTGGCGCCCTGAGCCCTCTGGGCAGGCCCTATGGCGCACGGATTCCGGATGTCCAGTTACTGGGACGACGTCAACCGGGTGCGGAGGGCAACGCCTCCTGCGGATACCATTTGAATGCCGACCTTGCTGTTGTACTTGTCTGCAAGGCGGCCGACCGTCATCGACCCGGAAGGGGGCCGCTCGCGTGAGTGTGCTCGACGAGATCATCGAAGGGGTCCGCGAAGACCTTGCCGAACGGCAGGCCCGCGTGAGCCTCGACGAGCTCAAGGAGCGTGCCGCCAAGGCGCCCCAGGCCAAGGACGGCGTCGCTGCCCTGCGCGGCGACAGCGTCAAGGTGATCTGCGAGGTCAAGCGCTCCAGCCCGTCCAAGGGCGCGCTGGCCGCCATCGCCGATCCGGCCGGGCTCGCCGCCGACTACGAGGCTGGCGGTGCGGCGGTCATCTCCGTCCTCACCGAGCAGCGCCGGTTCGGCGGCTCGCTGGCCGACCTGGAGGCCGTCCGCGCCCGCGTGGACATCCCGATCCTGCGCAAGGACTTCATCGTCACGGCGTACCAGCTCTGGGAGGCCCGCGCCTACGGCGCCGACCTCGTCCTGCTGATCGTCGCGGCCCTGGAGCAGGAGGCCCTCGTCTCCCTCATCGAGCGGGCCGAGTCCATCGGTCTCACCCCGCTCGTCGAGGTCCACGACGAGGAGGAGGTGGAGCGCGCGGTCGCCGCCGGTGCCAAGATCATCGGCGTCAACGCCCGCAACCTCAAGGACCTCAAGGTCGACCGCTCCACCTTCGAGCGCGTCGTCGGCGAGATCCCGGACCACATCGTCAAGATCGCCGAGTCCGGCATCCGTGGCCCGCACGACCTGATCGCCTACGCCAACGAGGGCGCGGACGCCGTCCTCGTCGGGGAGTCCCTGGTGACCGGCCGCGACCCGAAGGCGGCCGTGGCCGACCTCGTCGCCGCCGGCGCCCACCCCGCCCTGCGCCACGGGCGGAGCTGACCCCTGCCCATGGCCCACGACCGCTTCTCCGTCCGCACCCGGCCGGGCTCCCGCCCGGTCGCCGTGCCGACGGCGCACGCGCCCCTGGCGCGCGGCTGCCGCCCCCGCGGCTGCCGCGCCCCGGCCCGGCGTGTGCACGGGCGGCGGGTCCGGTACGTGATCGGCTCCGAGCCCGGTCAGGTCAACGGCATGCGATGGCGCCGCGGAGGCGCGCTGTAACGAGGGCCGCAGCGGCCCGGTACGCCGGACGTACCGCGCCGCGCGCAGCTCTCGTACGGCCTGACGTCCCGGGCCGCCGGCCCCGGACGCGGGCCGCTCCGCACCGTACCCACGACATCCCCCAGCGGGGTGTACGCGGCACGGGCGGGCGGCGCAATACGGTGAATCCACCCCGCCGCATCTCGCACCCGTAGGAGCACTGGACATGTCCAGCGAGTTCTTCATTCCGGACCCGGAGGGTCACGTTCCCAACGCCGAGGGCTACTTCGGCGACTTCGGCGGCAAGTTCATCCCGGAGGCGCTCGTCGCCGCCGTGGACGAGGTCGCCGTCGAGTACGAGAAGGCCAAGGGCGACCCGGCCTTCGCGGCCGAGCTGAACGACCTCATGGTCAACTACACCGGCCGTCCGAGCTCCCTCACCGAGGTGCCCCGCTTCGCCGAGCACGCCGGCGGCGCGCGGATCTTCCTCAAGCGCGAGGACCTGAACCACACCGGCTCACACAAGATCAACAACGTGCTGGGCCAGGCACTGCTCACCAAGCGCATGGGCAAGACCCGCGTCATCGCCGAGACCGGCGCCGGCCAGCACGGCGTGGCCACCGCCACCGCCTGCGCGCTCTTCGGCCTCGACTGCACCATCTACATGGGTGAGGTCGACACCCAGCGCCAGGCCCTCAACGTGGCCCGCATGCGCATGCTGGGCGCCGAGGTCATCGCCGTGAAGTCCGGCTCCCGGACGCTCAAGGACGCGATCAACGAGGCGTTCCGCGACTGGGTCGCCAACGTGGACCGCACCCACTACCTCTTCGGTACGGTCGCCGGCCCGCACCCCTTCCCGGCCATGGTCCGCGACTTCCACCGGGTCATCGGGGTCGAAGCCCGCCGCCAGATCCTGGAGCGCGCGGGCCGGCTCCCGGACGCCGTCGCGGCCTGCGTCGGCGGCGGCTCCAACGCCATCGGCCTCTTCCACGCCTTCATCCCGGACACCGGCGTCCGCCTGGTCGGCTTCGAGCCCGCCGGACACGGCGTCGAGACCGGAGAGCACGCGGCCACGCTCACCGCCGGCGAGCCCGGCATCCTGCACGGCTCCCGCTCCTACGTCCTGCAGGACGAGGAGGGCCAGATCACCGAGCCGTACTCCATCTCGGCCGGCCTGGACTACCCGGGCATCGGCCCGGAGCACTCCTACCTCAAGGACTCCGGCCGCGGCGAGTACCGCGCCGTCACCGACGACGCGGCGATGCAGGCCCTGCGCCTGCTCTCGCGCACCGAGGGGATCATCCCGGCGATCGAGTCGGCGCACGCCCTCGCGGGCGCCCTGGACCTGGGCCGCGAGCTGGGCGAGGACGGCCTGATCGTCGTCAACCTGTCCGGTCGCGGCGACAAGGACATGGACACGGCCGCCCGCTACTTCGGCCTGTACGACACCGACGGTGAAGTCGCCGCCGACGAGTTCTCCGAGGGGGACGACAAGTGAGCTCCACACACGGGCGCGGCAACATCGACCTGCTGAGCGCCACCCTGGCCAAGGCGAAGTCCGAGGACCGCGCGGCCCTCGTCGCCTACCTCCCCGCGGGCTTCCCGACCGTCGACGGCGGCATCGAGGCGGCGAAGGCCGTCCTCGCCGGAGGCGCGGACGTCGTCGAGATCGGCCTGCCCCACAGCGACCCGGTCCTCGACGGGCCGGTCATCCAGACCGCCGACGACATCGCCCTGCGCGGCGGCGTCAAGATCGCCGACGTGCTCCGCACCGTCCGCGAGGCCCACGAGGCGACCGGCGCCCCGATCCTGGTGATGACCTACTGGAACCCCATCGACCGCTACGGCGTCGAGCGGTTCACGGCCGAGCTGGCGGCCGCGGGCGGCGCCGGCTGCATCCTGCCCGACCTGCCGGTGCAGGAGTCCGCGCTGTGGCGCGAGCACGCGGACAAGCACGGCCTGGCGACCGTCTTCGTCGTGGCCCCCAGCAGCAAGGACGCGCGCCTGGCCACCATCACGGCGGCCGGCTCCGGTTTCGTCTACGCCGCCTCCCTCATGGGAGTCACCGGCACCCGCGAGTCCGTCGGCAACCAGGCCCAGGACCTGGTCCGGCGCACCCGCGCCACCACCGAGCTCCCGGTCTGCGTCGGCCTCGGCGTCTCCAACGCCGTCCAGGCCAAGGAGGTCGCGGGCTTCGCCGACGGCGTCATCGTCGGCTCGGCCTTCGTGAAGCTGCTCCTGGACGCACCGGACCTGCCGGCCGGGCTGGACGCCGTACGGGCGCTCGCAGGCGAGCTCGCGGACGGCGTACGCCGGAGCTGACGCGCGTTCGAGCACGGCCACGGATGTCTGATCGCGTTCTGTAGCCCGATCGGGTGGAAGTGCGGGCAGGGAGGCACGCGAGTGCCTCCCTGCCTCGTTTGGCGGAGCGTGAGCGAGAAGAACGACGGTGCGAACCGCGATGCGACGAAACGATCAGCCCGGGAACGACTCCTCGTGGAGCGCGAGCGGCAGAAGACCCGGGACAAGCGCCGGCGGACCCTCGTCGTGGCGGCGGCGGTGGTCGGCGTCCTCGGCCTGGCGACCGTCGTCGGCGTGATCGCGGCCAACACGGACGACGGCGGTTCGGCCAAGGCCGGCCCGGTGGTCGCCCCCTCCGGGGCCACCGGAAAGGACGCCCTCGCCATCCAGGCGGGCAAGCCCGAGGCGAAGTCCTCCCTCACCGTGTGGGAGGACTTCCGCTGTCCCTCCTGCAAGTTCTTCGAGGACAACTACCGCGACGTCATCCACGACCTGGAGGCCAAGGGGCTGCTCAAGGTCGACTACCACCTGGTCACGCTCATCGACCGGAGGATGGGCGGCAGCGGCTCGCTGAAGGCGGCCAACGCGGCCGCCTGCGCGCAGGACGCCGGCAAGTTCACCGAATACCACGACCTCCTCTTCCAGAACCAGCCGCAGGAGATCGACGACGCCTTCGGCAAGAACGCCAAGCTGCTGGAGCTGGCGGGCAAGGTCGACGGGCTGGACACCCCCGAGTTCCGTTCGTGCGTCGAGGACGGCACGCACAACAGCTGGGTGGCCAAGTCGGACGCGGCCTTCACCAACGGCGGGTTCCGGGGCACCCCGACCGTGCTGCTGAACGGCAAGGACATCCTCTCCGACCAGGCCAACCAGGTGACCCCGCAGAAGCTGAAGGAGCAGGTGGAGGCCGCGGCCAAGGGCTCGGGAGGCGCGGACGCGGGAGCCGAGGGCGGGAAGGCCTCACCGTCGACGAGCTCCACCCCCGGATCCGGGACCAAGGCCGGAGCGAAGGCCTCGCCGTCGGCCTCGCGCACGGGATCGGGCGGATCGTCCGGCGGGTCGTCGAGCCGGTCCACCGGCGGGTCCACCGGCGGGTCCTCCACCGGGTCCCCGGACAACTGACCGAGGCCCGTTCCAGGTCTGGATTTGGTTTCGTCTTGCCGGGCGGGTTGCGGTTCGCACCGCCCGGCAAGGTAGCGTCATGTCTGCCATGGACCTTGCTTACATCCCCAGTCCGTCGACCGGCGTGATCCATCTCGGACCGATCCCGCTCCGCGGCTACGCGTTCTGCATCATCATCGGCGTCTTCGTCGCCGTCTGGCTCGGCAACAGGCGATGGATCGCGCGCGGCGGAAAGCCGGGCACGGTCGCGGACATCGCCGTGTGGGCCGTGCCCTTCGGGCTGGTCGGTGGTCGCCTCTACCACGTGATCACCGACTACCAGCTCTACTTCGGCGAAGGCCGCGACTGGGTCGACGCCTTCAAGATCTGGGAGGGCGGACTCGGCATCTGGGGCGCCATCGCGCTCGGCGCGGTGGGTGCCTGGATCGGCTGCCGCCTGCGCGGGATCCCGCTGCCGGCCTGGGCGGACGCCCTGGCCCCGGGCATCGCGCTCGCCCAGGCCTGCGGACGCTGGGGCAACTGGTTCAACCAGGAGCTGTACGGCCGGCCCACCGACCTGCCGTGGGCGGTGGAGATCACCGCGGGCCCGAACCGGGACGCCGGGACCTACCACCCGACCTTCCTGTACGAGTCGCTGTGGTGCATCGGTGTCGCGCTGCTGGTCATCTGGGCCGACCGCCGCTTCAAGCTCGGCCACGGGCGGGCCTTCGCCCTGTACGTCGCCGCGTACTGCGTCGGCCGCGGCTGGATCGAGTACATGCGTGTCGACGAGGCGCACCACATCCTGGGCGTCCGGCTGAACGTCTGGACCTCGATCGTCGTCTTCGTCCTGGCGGTCGTCTACCTGGTGCTGTCGGCGAAGCTGCGGCCGGGCCGGGAGTCGGTCGTCGAGCCGGACCGCGAGGGCTCCGACGGCAAGGACGGTGACGAAGCGGCTCCGGCCGACGCCGACGCCACCGCCGAGGCGAAGCCCGAGCCGGCCGAGGCCAAGACGCCGGTCCTCACGAAGGACGCGCCCGCCGAGGCCGAGGCCCCGGAGGCCGGCAAGCGCTGACCGCAACGGTCCATGAGGGGGCGCCGCGAGCTCGCGGCGCCCCTTCGCGTTTCCCCACGCCCCGACGCCAGAACGGCCGGCTGCCGCCCCGAATCCAGCCCCGCCGGCGTTTGAGGCGCGGGGTCCGGGGCGGAGCCCCGGGACACGGCGCCGCGGGGAATCTCGGCGGGCGCCGCGCGGGGTCCGGGCGGAGCCCAGGAGGCGGCGTCCCGGTGGGTCATGGCGCGGGGTCCGGGGCGGCAGCCCCGGGCGGGGTCAGCGGGCGGCCATCCGCGCGGCGAGCGCCAGGGTGCGGTGCGCCGCGGCCACCACAGCCGGATCCACGAACCGGCCGTCGGGCAGGGCCAGCGCGCCCGGCGTCGCGCGGGCCGCGCTCAGCACCTCCACGGCGGCGTCGACCTCCTCGTCCGCCGGGAGATAGGCCCGCTCGATCACCGGGAGCTGGCGCGGATGGATCGCCGCCCGGCCGAGGAACCCCAGGGAGCGGCCACGGGCGCACGAGACGGCCAGCGACTCCAGGTCCCGGATGTCGGGGAACACCGACTGCGCCGGGGGAGTCAGCCCCGCGGCCCGGGCCGCGACCACCACCCGGGCGCGGCACCAGTCCAGGCCCGTCTCCGCGCTGACGGCCAGATCGGCCCGCAGGTCCGCCTCGCCGAGGGAGAGCCCGCGCAGGGCGGGGTGCGCGCGGGCGATCTCGTACGCGCGCTCCACGCCCACGGCCGATTCGAGCAGGGCGTGCAGGTTCACCCCGCCGGTGCGTTCGGCGACGGCCGTGATCTGCCCCGGGGCGCTGATCTTCGGCAGCCGCAGCCCCGCGAGGCCGTGCAGCCCGCCGAGCGCGGTGAGGTCGGCGCCGCCCCAGGGGGAGTCCAGGGCGTTGACGCGGACGTGGACGGGGAGCGGGGGCCGGTCGGACAGCAGATCGGCGGTCGCGGCGCGGGCGTACTCCTTCCGCGAGGCCGGTACCGCGTCCTCCAGGTCGACGATGACGGCGTCGGCCCCGCAGCCGAGGGCCTTGGCGACCACCTCCGGGCGGTCCCCGGGCGCGTACAGCCAGGTCAGGATCACAGGGCTCCCTCGGTCCGCAGTGCGGTGATCTCGGCTTCGGTCAGCCCGAGCTCGGTCAGGACCTCGTCGGTGTCCGCCCCGTGCGGGCGGCCCGCCCAGCGGATCCCGCCCGGGGTCCCGGAGAGCCGGAAGAGGACGTTCTGCATGCGGAGCGGTCCGAGCTCCGGGTCCTCGACCTCCGTGACCGTGTCGAGGGCCGCGAACTGCGGGTCGGCCATCACGTCCCGGACGTCGTAGACCTGGGCGACGGCCGCCTCGGCGTCCTCGAACGCGGCGACCACCTCCTCGGCCTTGTGCCGGGCGATCCAGCCGCCGACCGCGTCGTCCAGGACGTCCGCGTGCCGGGCCCGCCCCGCGCCGGTCGCGAACCAGGGCTCGGAGATCAGGTCGGGCCGGCCGACCAGCCGCACCACCCGCTCGGCGATGGACTGCGCGGAGGCGGAGACCGCCAGCCAGCGCCCGTCGGCACTGCGGTAGGTGTTGCGGGGGGCGTTGTTCATGGAGCGGTTGCCGGTGCGCGGCTGGACGTAGCCGAGCTGGTCGTACCAGAGCGGGTGCGGTCCGAGCACCGTGAGGATCGGCTCGACGATCGCCAGGTCCACGACCTGGCCGTGGCCGGTACGGTCGCGGCCGGCGAGGGCGGTCATCACGGCGTACGCGCAGGTCAGCGCCGCGATCGAGTCGGCGAGCCCGAAGGGGGGCAGGGTCGGCGGCCCTTCCGGCTCCCCGGTGATCGCGGCAAAACCGCTCATCGCCTCGGCGAGCGTGCCGAAGCCCGGGCGGTGGGCGTACGGGCCGTGCTGGCCGAAGGCCGTGACGCGCGCCAGGACCAGGCGCGGGTTGGCGGCGGACAGTTCGGGCCAGCCCAGCCCCCACTTCTCCAGGGTGCCGGGGCGGAAGTTCTCGACGACCACGTCCGCGGTGGTGGCGAGGCGCAGCAGGGTGTCCCGGCCGCCCGGCGTGGACAGATCGAGGGTCATCGTCCGCTTGTTCCGGCCGAGGAGCTTCCACCACAGGCCGATGCCGTCCTTGGCGGGGCCGTGGCCGCGCGAGGGGTCGGGCCGGCCGGGGTGCTCGACCTTGACGACCTCGGCGCCGAAGTCACCGAGCAGGGTGGCGGTCAGCGGCCCGGCGAAGAGGGTGGCCAGGTCGAGCACGCGGAGCCCCGCCAGGGGCCCGCCGGGAGCCGTGGCTTCGGCGGGGCCGGGTGCGCGCCGGGGCGTCTCCTCGGGCGCCGAACGGAGCCCGGGGCCGGGGGGTTCGGCGGCGGTGCGTTCGGCGCCCTGCGGGGATCGCCCCGGCACGCTCCCGGCCCCGGCGGGGATCACGAGGCGGCTCCGGCCGCGAAGGAGTCCGTTTCGGCGCGGGTCGGCATCGAGTCCTGGGCTCCCGGGCGCTGCACGGAGAGGGCGGCCGCCGCGGAGGCCCAGCGCAGGGCCTCGGGCATCGGCCGGCCCTCGCCCAGGGCCACCGCGAGGGCGCCGACGAAGGTGTCCCCGGCGGCGGTCGTGTCCATGGCCCGCACCCGGAACGCGGGCACGGCCAGCGGCTCTCTGCCGCGGGCCGCGTAGAGGACCCCGGCCGCGCCCAGGGTGATGACCACCTCGGGCACGCTGGTGAGCAGGGCCTCGGCGGCCTGCCCGGGGTCGGTCAGGCCGGTCAGGGTGGCCGCCTCGTGCTCGTTGGGTACCAGGAGGTCGGTGGCGGCGAGGAGTTCGGCGGGCAGGGCCTGGGCGGGGGCCGGGGTGAGTACCGTACGGACGCCGTGCGCGCGGGCGGTGCGGGCCCCGGCGAGGACCGCTGTCAGGGGCAGTTCGAGCTGGAGCAGGAGGGAGCAGGCGGCGGCGATCCGGGCCTCGTCCCCCGCCTCCAGAGCGGTGACGGCGGCGTTCGCGCCGGGAATGACGACGATGCTGTTGCCGCCCTCGTCGTCCACCGTGATGTGTGCGGTGCCGCTGGCGCCCTCGACGGTACGCAGGGCCGCCGTGTCGACCCGGGCCGCGGTGAGCGCGGAGCGCAGCCGTACGCCGAACTCGTCGGCCCCGACCGCGCCGATCATCACCACCTCCCCGCCGGAGCGGGCGGCGGCGACGGCCTGGTTGGCGCCCTTGCCGCCGGGGACGGTGCGGAAGGCCCGGCCGGTGACGGTCTCCCCGAGGCGGGGGGCCTTGGGGACGTAGGCGACGAGGTCCATGTTCGTACTGCCGAGCACGGCGATGGCCGTCATGAGCGTGCTGCCTCCTGTGCGGTGAGGTGGGCGAGGGTGTCGAAGCCGATGCCGTCGAAGCCGGGGACGGTGGTGGAGAGGCGGTTCTTGAGGGGCGCGGTCCAGCGGTGCGGGACGGCGTCCGGGGAGCCGGCGAGCAGCCCGGCGAGGGCGCCGGCGGTGGCCCCGTTGGAGTCGGTGTCCCAGCCGCCGGACACGGCACGGCAGACGGAGCGGGTGAAGTCCCCGTCGGCGTGGGTCAGGGCGGCGGCGATCAGCGCGGTGTTGGGGACGGCGTGGACCCAGTGGTAGTGCCCGTAGCGGGCGTGCAGCCGGTCGACGACGACGTCGAAGTCCGCTTCCTGGCCGGCCGCCCGGATCCCGAAGCGCACGGCCTCGGCGAGGCGCGAGCGGGGCGGTACGAAGGCCAGCCCCGTCCGGAGCGCGGTGTGGACGTCGGAGCGGCCGGTGGCGGCGGTGGCGGTGGCGGCCGCGACGAGGAGGGCGGCGTAGACGCCGTTGCCGGTGTGGGTCAGGGCGGCGTCACGGTAGGCCTGGGCCGCGGCGGCGGCCGGATCGCCCGGATTGGTCCAGCCGTGGACGTCGGCGCGGATCAGGGCGCCGATCCACTCGCGGAAGGGGTTGTGGTGGGTGGCGGTGGCGGGGGGCTCCAGGCCGAGGAGGAGGTTGCGGTAGGCGACGCGCTCGGCGGTGAAGGTCCGCCCGGCCGGCAGCTCGTCGAGCCAGAGGCGGGCCACGTCGGCGGTGGTGAAGCCCTTGCCGTGGCGCTGGAGCAGGAGCAGCCCGAGGAGGGGGTAGTTGAGGTCGTCGTCCTCGGGCATGCCGTCGATGTTCTCGGCGAGGGAGGTGGGGGCGGAGCGGCGGTTCCACGGGTACGCGGCCAGCACCTCCGGCGGTACGCCGCGTTCGGTGAACCAGTCGCGCAGCGGCCAGTTGCCCGCGGCGCGCGCCAGGGCCCGGATCCCCTCCAGGGGCAGCTTCTCGACGGGCTTGCCGAGCAGACAGCCGACGGCCCGCCCGAGCCAGGCGGCTTCCAGCCGGGTCCGCAGGGCAGCCTCCGGTTCGGTTCGCGGTGCGGCCTGGGGTGCGGTTCGCGGTGCGGCCTGCGGATCGGCCCGTGGGGCGGTCTCCGGAGCGGTTCGCGGTGCGGCCTCGGGCCCCGTCCGTGGGTGGGGCCGCTGCGCGGCGGGCGGTGCTCCCGCCGCGCGGGGTGGGATGCGTTCGCCGTTCGTGGGCGCCGGCTCCGGGCGGAGCCGGACGCGGGAGGGGTCCACGAGCCGTGGCCGCTCCGACGCGGGGGTGGGGGCGGTGCTCCGTGGACCTGGGCCTTCCGCCGGGTCCGGCGGGCCGGTGTGCCCGCGGCCGACGTCCGGTCCCGGTCCGGCGGGCCGGACGTCCGGGCCGGGGTGCGGCCGGGCCGTCGCCGGCACGGCACTCGGCTCCGGGGTCGTGGCGTCGCCCGGGTGCGCGGCGGTGCGGCCGGCCGGCCGCGGGTCCCGTGCCGGCCCGTCGGGGTCCGGGCCGGACCGGGGTGCGTCGGTCCGGGACCCGGCCCGGCCGGGGTCGGGGGACGGCCCGCCGGCGTCCGGTAGCGGGCCGGTTTCCCGGGCCGCGGTGATGTCCGGCCAGGACCGGGGCTCGTCGGTGGGGAAGGGGGGCGGGAGCCGTGCCAGGTCGTCGAGGAGGCGGGTGGCCAGCGCGCGCAGTTCCGGTGGGGCCGGGGTGGGGGAGGCGCCGGCGCGGTCGGGGGCGGGGTGGCCGCCCGCCGCGAGCCAGACGCGGAGGGCGGCGGCCGGGTCCCGGCCGTCCTCCGCGGCCTGGCGCAGCTCGTGCCCGACCAGGTCCTCGGGCTGGGCCCAGGTCAGCCGCACGGCCCCGCCCCTTGGGCCGCCCTCCGGGCTGTGCTCTGGGGTGGACCCCGGGCCGTGCTGCTCTGGGGCGGATCCCGGGCCGTTTTCCGGGGTGGATACCGGGCCGGGCGCTGGGCGGTGCTCCGGGGTGGACCTCGGCCCGTGCTGCTCTGGGGCGGATCCCGGGCCGTGTTCCGGGGCGGATCCCGGGCCGTGCTCCGGGGCCGGGCCGTGTGCCGGGGCCGATGGCGGGTCGGGCAGGGGGCGGGTCCTGGTGGCCGGGGTCGGTGTGTCGTGGGAACCCGGCGGGCGTGCGGGAGCGGCCGGGGCGGGCCCGGCGCCGCCCGTCACCGGTCGGCCGCGATCGCGGTGAAGGCCGACTCGTGGGACCGGCGGCGGGAGCGGTCGAGGGCGAAGATCTCCCGGGCCACCGCGGCCAGCGCCTCGGCCGGGGCGTGCAGGTCGAGGCGGCTGGCCTCGGCGACCTGCTTGGCCCAGGCGGCCGGGACCACGGCCTCGCCGCCCAGGGCTCCGGCGATCGCCCCCGCCATCGTGGCGATGGAGTCGCAGTCGCGGCCGTAGTTGACCGCGCCGAGCACCGCGGTCTCGTACCGTCCGTCCGCGACGAGCAGCATCCCCAGCGCGACCGGGAGTTCCTCGATGGAGTGAAGGCGGGACGGGCGACGGGCGTCCAGCGAGGGCGCCCGGTAGTCCGGGCCGACCGAGTCGTACGGGGCCACCGCCGCCCGCAGCGGGGCCAGCGCCGACTCGAAGTCCCGGTGGCCGGCGGCCACTTCGCGGACCGCCGCGATCGCGTCGCGCGTACCGTCCTTGGCCAGGGACAGGGCCGTGTCCACCACCGAGGCGGCGCTCGCCCCCGGCACGCAGGCGGCCGCCACGGCCGCCGCGAACACGCCCGCCGCCTCGCGTCCGTACGAGGACTGGTGCGCCCCGGCGACGTCCAGCGCCTCCGCGTACGCGCCCGCCGGATTGCCCGCGTTGGCGATGCCCACCGGCGCCATGTACATCGCCGCGCCGCAGTTGACGATGTTGCCGCTGCCGGCCTCGCGCGGGTCGGCGTGCGCGTAGTGCAGCCGGGTCACCATCCACTTCTCGGCGAGGAAGATCCGCTGGAGCGGGAGGGCTTCGGCTTCCAGTTCCGGGATCCAGCGGGGCGTGGTCATCAGGTCGGGGACCAGGTGCTCGGCGACCGCGTAGGCGTCGAGGTGGTTCCGTACGGCCTCGTAGACCCGTACCAGCGCGTGCGTCATCAGGGTGTCGTCCGTGACGTGTCCGTCGCCCTTGTGGTACGGGGCGATGGGGCGGGCCGTGCGCCAGTCCTCGTGCCAGGGGCCGACGATGCCGTGCACGCGGCCTCCGTGCCGTTCCACGATCTGGTCCGGGGTCCAGCCCTCCACCGGGCCGCCGAGCGCGTCGCCGACGGCGGCTCCGACGAGAGCGCCGCGGGCCCGGTCCTCCAACGTGAGCGTCATGTCCGAATCATCCCTTGGGTGAGGTGAGTTCCGTGGCCGCGAGGAGCGCGGCGAGTTCCACGAGATCGGTGCCGGCGAGGCGGGGGAGGGCGCAGCCGGAGAGGGTGCGGCAGGCCTCGCGCCAGGCGGCGGGGACCGAGTCGCCGCCGCCGAGCGCGCCGGTCAGCGCGCCGGCCAGGGCGGGGGCGGAGTCCGCGACGCGGGACAGGCAGGCGGCGGCCGGGACGGCCTCGGTCATCCTGCCGCGGGCGGCGGTGGCGAGGGCGAGGGCCACGGGGACGGTCTCGGCGGCGGCGATCCCGTAGCTGTAGACGTGGTCGACGATCTCGTGTTCGAGGGTGGGGACGATGGCGAAGGCGCCGCCGTCCTTGTGGGTGCGGGCGAGGCGGACGGCGTGCCGGGCGTTGCGGCCGATCTCGGTCGCCTCGGGGAGCTGGGCGAGGGCGGCGTCCACGGCGGCGTCGACGGTGTCGACGGTGTCGTCGGCACTGGTGGCGCTCAAGGCGGTGGCGATGGCGGCGGCCATGGCGCGGGCGCCGTGCACCCCGTCGCCGTCCTGGGTGTAGCGGGCGTCGAACTCGGCGAGGTCGGCTGCGGCGCGTGCGTCGCCGGGGTGCACGACGGCGAGGACGCAGGCGCGGACGCAGGCGGCGTCGTCGAAGTAGTGCGGGTTGTCGTGGCCGGTGGCGGGCGGGCGCAGGCCGGTGGCGAGGTTGCCGAGACCGGCGCGTACGGAGATCCGGGCGCGGAGGGGGAGGACGGCGGACTCGACCTCGGGCGCGCGTTCCGCGGCCGCGGCGACTTCGGAGGCGAGGGCGTTCCAGGCGAGGTCGATGGCGGCGCGCATCCGCCGGGACCTGCTGAGGTCGCTGAGCAGGACACCGGCGGCGGTGAGTACGGACTCCGCGGCGAAAGCGGCCCATTCGGCGTCGTCGGAGGGGCCGAGGCGGAGCGGTTCGGGGGGCTGGTTGAGGGCGATGGGGACGGGGAGGGTGGTCGTGGCGTTCTGCTCGGCGAAGGTGTCGAGCTCGCGGGTCAGACGGCGGGTCCACTCGGGCATCCGGCTGGCGCGGTGGCGTGCGGCGGGCCACCCGGCCGCGTCGCCTGCGGCGAGCCCGAGGAGCAGCCCCTCGATGGGCCGGGCCGGGCCCCCTGCGGTGGCCCCTGCGGGGAGCTCGGCGGGACGCTCCCTGGCCCGACTCCGGATCCCGGCCCCGGACGCCGTCCCGACCGCGGTCGTGCCGAGGGCTCGCGCGAGGGCGGTACCGGTCGTGCCGGCGTCATGCTGCCCGACCTGGACCAGGGTCCCGGCCCGCGCCCCGGGAGTGCCGGCTCCGGCCACGGTCCCGGAAACCGGCTCGGCACCGGTCGTGCCGGCAGTGGGCTGCCCGACCCGGACCGCCGTTCCGGCCTCCGCCCCGGGGGCGCCGGCTCCGGTCGAGGCCATGGTTCCGGTCCCGGTCCCGAGCGTGCCCGGGGCGTGCTGCCCGGTGCGGAGCACGATTCGGGATCCCGCCGTGGGAACGGGCGTGAAGGCGCTTCCCGCCTCATCTCCCTCCCCACCGGAGGGTGGTGCCGGTGCCGTCCGCGGGGGCGTCCAGGCCGGGGCGAATCTGCCCGGGGCCACGTGCCCCGGATCCGGCGCCGCCGACCCCGGGGGCAGGCCCCCGTACCGCCGCTCCGCCGGGGCCGGACCCGGCCCCATGGCCGGATGCGCCGCGGGCAGCGTGTGGGCCGGTGCCTCGGGCCGGTCCCGACCGTCCGGAGGCGGGTCTACGGGCGCCGGGGCGGCCGGGAGCGGAGCCGTGGCCATGGCCGGACCCGAGGGCCCTCGCTCCGCCGGCGCCGACGGCAGCACCGGGAGCGCGCGCGGTGAAGCCGCGGCCGGTGGCAGGCCCCCGGACCTCCGCTCGGCCCGGCCCCCCGTCGGCAGGCCCCAGGACCCCCGCTCCGCCGGGGCCGTCGGCAGGGCTACGGGTCCCCGCTCCGCCGGGGCCGGGGCCGTCGGCAGGGGCTCGGGGCCTTGACCCGACGGGGTCACCGGGGCCCGGCCCGTGCTCGGGGCCGGGTCGGTCGGGGGTGGCGCCGGCGTCCGGTCGTCCGGGGAAGGGGTCATCGGGCGGCCTCGTATTCCGGGGTGAGGAGGTCCGCGACGTCCAGGACGTGGTAGCCCCGCATCGAGGGGAGGCAGCTGCCGCGGACCGGGCCGATGACCGAGGACCAGGCGGCCGGGATCGCCGCGGCGCCCGACAGCGCTCCGGCCAGGGCGCCCGCCACCGCCGCGGTGGTGTCGGCGTCGCGGCCCATGTTCACGGCGGTGAGGACGGAGGACGGGAAGTCGCCCCGGCAGGCGGCGAAGGCTCCGAAGGCCAGGCCCACCGCTTCCGGGGCCAGGTCGGTCCACGGGTAGCCGCCGATGACCACCGCCGAGCGCACCGCCCGTTCGCCGCGCGGGGCGGCGGTGACCGCCCGGCGCAGGGAGCGGGCCGTCCACGAGTCGGACGGGATGACGGACAGCGCGGCCGAGATCACCGACGCGGGCGAGCCGCCGGCCATGGCCGCGGCCACCCCCGCCGCGACCGCCTGGCCGCCGTAGATGCCCTCGCCGTCGTGGCTGACCGAGCCGTCGATGGCGACGAGCCGGGCCGCTTCCGCGGGCCGGCCCGCGGCGAAGACGCCGAACGGCGCGGCCCGCATGGCCAGCCCGTCCGACCACGCGTGCCGGTGCTGGGCGGAGATGGGCGCCGCCAGGCCCCGGCGGAGGTTCTCCAGGGTGCCGCGCTCCGAGAACCCGGCGCCCCGGAACGGGCCCTCGTCGAGGTCGGCGATCCAGTGGTGCCAGGCGCGCTCCACATGGCAGACGGTGAGCGCCGAGCCGTGACGGGCCAGCAGCAGCCCGGAGAAGATCGCGTACTCGGTGTCGTCCGTGCCCGCCGGGTCCTCCGACACGAAACCCTCGATGCGGCCCCACTTGGCCCGGATCTCCGACGGCTTCATGTTCTCGGCGGGGGCGCCCAGCGCGTCGCCCACGGCGAGTCCGAGAAGAGCGCCCCTGGCCCGTTCGAGGAGGACCTGCGGATTGCATGCAATCAGCTTCACCGGCTCCATGGCGCGCCTCTCCCACATCGGATGGGGCCCATCATGAGCCCTTGGGGGATTTGTGCCATGGCATGTGGTTTGTCGCCTGCCGCGAAACACCCCGCGAACACCCCCGTCACCCGGTCGCCGACCCGCAAAAGCCCAGGTAAGTACGGCCTTCCTTGCTGGCGGGGGACAGAAATCGTGCGTAGTTTCGAGGTGTCCAGGGGGAGTGAGGCGCGTCGTGGCGTCCGTTGGCACATTTGGGGAGATTTCACGCATGTCCATCATCGACATCGAAGCACCACTGCACACCGCCCACCGTGACAACCACACCCACCGTGATGTCAACGGAGGATGGCTGCGGCCGGCCGTCTTCGGTGCCATGGACGGGCTCGTCTCCAACCTCGCCCTGATGACCGGTGTGGCCGGCGGCGCCGTCGCCCCGCAGACCGTCGTCATCACCGGGCTGGCGGGTCTCGCGGCCGGCGCCTTCTCGATGGCGGCCGGCGAATACACCTCCGTCGCCTCGCAGCGCGAACTGGTGCTCGCCGAACTGGACGTGGAGCGGCAGCAGTTGCTGGGGCACCCGATCGACGAGATGGAGGAGCTCGCCGAGCTCTACGTCTCCCGTGGCGTCGAGCCGCAGCTCGCCCGCGAGGTCGCCATGCAGCTGTCGCGCGATCCGGAGCAGGCGCTGGAGATCCACGCCCGCGAGGAGCTCGGGATCGACCCCGACGACCTGCCCTCGCCGATGGTCGCCGCGGTCTCGTCGTTCGGTTCCTTCGCGCTGGGCGCGCTGCTCCCTGTACTGCCGTACCTGCTCGGTGCCACCGTCCTGTGGCCCGCGGTGCTGCTCGCGCTGGCCGGGCTCTTCGCCTGCGGTGCGGTCGTCTCCAGGGTCACCGCCCGGTCCTGGTGGTACAGCGGCGTACGCCAGCTGGCCCTGGGTGGCGCGGCCGCGGGTGTGACGTACGTCCTGGGAACCTGGATCGGCGGAGCCATAGGCTGACCGCCGCCGGAGTGAGACACTATGCAGTACGCAACATAAGTAGTCCGTTACCCGGCGGTTTCGAATCCGAGTCCGCCGGGAATCACACCAGGGCTCCGGGCAACGATGCCCGCCCTGCACCGGGACCTCCGCCTCGCGCGATACCTCCGTAGAGCGCCGCGAAAGTCCCCTCTTTCTGCCTCGTGCAGTCCGCATGCTGGAATGACGTATCCGCTTCTCGGGATTGTCGTCATCATGTAATCTGCACGAAATTTCGCAGAGGGCCAACGTCGTCCCTCGGCTATGCACATATGCCACGACGACGACGGGAGAGCCGATGCGTTCCGCATCCACGCACTCCGCGACCGGCCCCAGCACCACCGCCTGGTCGCCCATGGACGGTCGCCCCGCCCAGCAGGGCATGTACGACCCGCGCAACGAGAAGGACGCCTGTGGCGTCGGATTCGTGGCGAACCTCACCGGCGAGGCCACCCACACACTCGTTGAGCAGGCCCTGACCGTATTGCGGAACCTTGAGCACCGCGGCGCGACCGGCTCCGAGCCGGACTCGGGCGACGGTGCCGGAATCCTCAGCCAGGTCCCCGACGCGTTCCTGCGCGAGGTGGCCGGCTTCGAGCTCCCCGAGGCCGGCGGCTACGCCGTCGGCATCGCCTTCCTCCCCGCCGACGGCACCGCACAGGCCGCCGCCGTGGAGCAGATCGAGGCCATCGCCGCCGAGGAGAACCTCACGGTCCTCGGCTGGCGCGAGGTCCCGGTCACCCCGGACCTGCTCGGCAACGGCGCCCGCGCGACCATGCCGGCCTTCTCGCAGCTGTTCGTCAGCAACGGCAGCACGGGCATCGAGCTGGACCGCAAGGCCTTCGTGCTGCGCAAGCGCGCCGAGCGCGAGGCCGGGGTCTACTTCCCGTCGCTCTCCGCCCGCACCATCGTCTACAAGGGCATGCTGACCACCGGCCAGCTGGAGCCCTTCTTCCCGGACCTCTCCGACCGCCGCTTCGCCTCGGCCGTCGCCCTGGTCCACTCGCGCTTCTCCACGAACACCTTCCCATCGTGGCCGCTCGCCCACCCGTACCGTTTCGTCGCGCACAACGGCGAGATCAACACGGTCAAGGGCAACCGCAACTGGATGAAGGCCCGCGAGTCCCAGCTGGCCTCCGCCGCCTTCGGCGAGGGCGCACTGGACCGGATCTTCCCGATCTGCACCCCGGACGCCTCCGACTCGGCCTCCTTCGACGAGGTCCTGGAGCTGCTCCACCTCGGCGGCCGGTCCCTCCCGCACAGCGTGCTGATGATGATCCCGGAGGCGTGGGAGAACCACACCTCCATGGACCCGGCCCGCCGCGCGTTCTACCAGTACCACTCCACGATGATGGAGCCCTGGGACGGCCCGGCCTGCGTCACCTTCACCGACGGCACCCAGGTCGGCGCGGTCCTGGACCGCAACGGCCTGCGCCCCGGCCGCTACTGGGTCACCGACGACGGCCTCGTCGTCCTCGGCTCCGAGGTCGGCGTGCTCGACATCGACCCGGCCAAGGTCGTCCGCAAGGGCCGCCTGCAGCCCGGCAAGATGTTCCTCGTCGACACCGCCCAGAAGCGGATCATCGAGGACGACGAGATCAAGAACGAGCTGGCCTCCGCCGCGCCCTACGCCGAATGGCTGGAGACCGGCGAGATCGAGCTCTCGGACCTGCCCGAGCGCGAGCACATCGTGCACACCCACGCCTCGGTCACCCGCCGCCAGCAGACCTTCGGCTACACCGAGGAAGAGCTGCGCGTCATCCTCGCCCCGATGGCCCGTACCGCCGGCGAGCCCCTCGGCTCCATGGGCACGGACTCCCCGATCGCGGCCCTGTCCGAGCGCCCGCGGCTGCTCTTCGACTACTTCACCCAGCTCTTCGCGCAGGTCACCAACCCGCCGCTGGACGCCATCCGCGAGGAGCTCGTCACCTCGCTGCTGTCCTCGATCGGCCCGCAGTCCAACCTGCTGGAGCCGACCGCCGCGTCCTGCCGCAGCGTCACCCTGACGTTCCCGGTGATCGACAACGACGAGCTGGCCAAGCTCATCCACATCAACGCCGACGGCGACATGCCCGGCATGAAGGCCGCCACGCTCTCCGGCCTCTACCGCGTCTCCGGCGGCGGCGAGGCCCTGGCCGCCCGTATCGAGGCGATCCGCGCCGAAGCCGACGCGGCCATCGCCAACGGCGCCCGCCTGATCGTCCTCTCGGACCGTCACTCGGACGCCGAGCACGCGCCGATCCCGTCGCTGCTGCTCACCTCCGCCGTGCACCACCACCTCATCGCCACCAAGCAGCGCACCCAGGTGGGCCTGCTGGTCGAGGCCGGAGACGTCCGCGAGGTCCACCACGTCGCCCTGCTCATCGGCTACGGGGCCGCCGCGGTCAACCCGTACCTCGCCATGGAGTCCGTCGAGGACCTGCTGCGCGCCGGTACCTTCCTGTCCGGCCTGGAGCCGGAGCAGGCCATCAAGAACCTGATCTACGCGCTCGGCAAGGGCGTCCTGAAGGTCATGTCCAAGATGGGCATCTCCACCGTCGCCTCCTACCGCGGCGCCCAGGTCTTCGAGGCCGTCGGCCTCAACGACGAGTTCGTCGAGACCTACTTCAACGGCACCGCCACCAAGATCGGCGGCGCCGGCCTGGACGTCATCGCCAAGGAGGTGGCCGCGCGCCACGCCAAGGCGTACCCCGCCTCCGGCATCGCGGCCACGCACCGCGCGCTGGAGATCGGCGGCGAGTACCAGTGGCGCCGCGAGGGCGAGCCGCACCTGTTCGACCCGGAGACGGTCTTCCGCCTCCAGCACGCCACCCGCAACCGCCGGTACGACATCTTCAAGCAGTACACGGCCCGGGTGAACGAGCAGTCCGAGCGCCTGATGACGCTCCGCGGCCTGTTCGGCTTCTCGTCGGACCGCGAGGCCATCTCCATCGACGAGGTCGAGTCGGTCGCCGACATCGTCAAGCGCTTCTCCACCGGCGCCATGTCGTACGGCTCCATCTCCAAGGAAGCCCACGAGACCCTCGCCGTCGCCATGAACCAGCTGGGCGCCAAGTCCAACACCGGTGAGGGCGGCGAGGACCCGGACCGCCTGTACGACCCGGCGCGCCGCTCGTCCATCAAGCAGGTCGCCTCCGGCCGCTTCGGCGTGACGAGCGAGTACCTGGTCAACGCGGACGACATCCAGATCAAGATGGCGCAGGGCGCCAAGCCCGGCGAGGGCGGCCAGCTGCCCGGCCACAAGGTCTACCCGTGGGTCGCCAAGACCCGGCACTCCACCCCGGGCGTCGGCCTGATCTCCCCGCCGCCGCACCACGACATCTACTCCATCGAGGACCTGGCCCAGCTGATCCACGACCTCAAGAACGCCAACCCGGTCGCCCGCATCCACGTGAAGCTGGTCTCCGAGGTCGGCGTGGGTACGGTCGCGGCCGGTGTCTCCAAGGCCCACGCGGACGTCGTCCTCATCTCCGGCCACGACGGCGGAACGGGCGCCTCGCCGCTCACCTCGCTCAAGCACGCGGGCGGCCCCTGGGAGCTCGGCCTCGCCGAGACCCAGCAGACCCTGCTGCTCAACGGGCTGCGCGACCGGATCGTCGTCCAGACCGACGGCCAGCTCAAGACCGGCCGCGACGTGGTCATCGCCGCGCTGCTCGGCGCCGAGGAGTTCGGTTTCGCGACCGCGCCGCTCGTCGTCTCCGGCTGCGTCATGATGCGCGTCTGCCACCTGGACACCTGCCCGGTCGGCATCGCCACCCAGAACCCGGTCCTGCGCGACCGCTTCTCCGGCAAGCCCGAGTTCGTCGTCAACTTCTTCGAGTACATCGCGGAAGAGGTGCGCGAGATCCTCGCCGAGCTGGGCTTCCGCACGATCGAGGAGGCCGTCGGCCACGCCGAGATCCTCGACACCACCAAGGCCGTCACGCACTGGAAGGCGCAGGGTCTCGACCTGGAGCCGCTCTTCTACGTGCCGGAACTGCCCGAGGGCGCGGTCCGCCACGCCCTGATCGAGCAGGACCACGGTCTGGAGAAGGCCCTCGACAACGAGCTGATCGAGCTCGCCGCCGACGCGCTGAACGCGGAGAGCGCCGAGTCCGCCCAGCCGGTCCGCGCCCAGGTCGCGATCCGCAACATCAACCGCACCGTCGGCACCATGCTCGGCCACCACGTCACCAAGAAGTTCGGCGGCGCGGGCCTGCCCGACAACACCATCGACCTGACCTTCACGGGTTCGGCCGGCCAGTCCTTCGGCGCCTTCGTGCCCAAGGGCGTCACCCTCCGCCTGGAGGGCGACGCCAACGACTACGTCGGCAAGGGCCTCTCCGGCGGCCGCATCGTGGTCCGCCCGGACCGCGGCGCCGACCACCTCGCCGAGTACTCCACCATCGCCGGCAACACCATCGGCTACGGAGCCACCGGCGGCGAGATGTTCCTGCGCGGCCGCACCGGCGAGCGCTTCTGCGTCCGCAACTCCGGTGCCCTGGTCGTCTCGGAGGGCGTGGGCGACCACGGCTGCGAGTACATGACCGGCGGCCGGGCGGTCGTCCTGGGCGAGACGGGCCGCAACTTCGCGGCCGGTATGTCGGGTGGCGTCGCGTACGTCATCGACCTCGACCCGCACAACGTCAACGTCGGCAACGCGGGCGCGGTCGAGACCGTCCTGTCCGACACCGACAAGCAGTGGCTGCACGATGTGGTGCGCCGCCACGAGGAGGAGACCGGCTCGACCGTGGCCGCGAAGCTCCTGGCTGACTGGTCCGTCGCGGTGGACCGCTTCAGCAAGATCATCCCCACCACGTACAAGGCAGTGCTCGCCGCCAAGGACGCCGCTGAGCTCGCCGGACTCTCGGAATCCGAGACCACGGAGAAGATGATGGAGGCGGCGACCCATGGCTGACCCGAAGGGCTTCCTCACCACCACCCGCGAGACCGCCTGTACCCGTCCCGTCGCCGATCGGCTGAAGGACTGGAACGAGGTCTACGTCCCGGGCTCGCTGCTGCCGATCATCAGCAAGCAGGCCGGCCGCTGCATGGACTGCGGCATCCCGTTCTGCCACAACGGCTGCCCGCTCGGGAACCTGATCCCGGAGTGGAACGACTACGCCTACCGCGACGACTGGGCGGCGGCGTCGGAGCGGCTGCACGCGACGAACAACTTCCCGGAGTTCACCGGGCGGCTGTGCCCGGCCCCGTGCGAGTCGGCGTGCGTCCTCGGCATCAACCAGCCCGCCGTGACGATCAAGAACGTCGAAGTCTCGATCATCGACAAGGCGTGGGACAACGGCGACGTCACCCCGCAGGCCCCCGAGCGGCTGTCCGGCAAGACCGCCGCCGTCATCGGCTCGGGCCCGGCGGGTCTCGCCGCCGCCCAGCAGCTGACCCGGGCCGGCCACACCGTGGTCGTGTACGAGCGCGCGGACCGCATCGGCGGCCTGCTGCGCTACGGCATCCCCGAGTTCAAGATGGAGAAGGTGCACATCAACCGCCGCATCGAGCAGATGCGCGCGGAGGGCACCAAGTTCCGCACCGGAATCGAGGTCGGCCGCGACATCACCGCCACCGACCTGCGCAAGCGGTTCGACGCGGTGGTCATCGCGGCGGGCGCGACCGTCTCCCGCGACCTGCCGGTCCCCGGCCGCGAGCTGAACGGCATCCACTTCGCGATGGAGTACCTGCCGCTCGCCAACAAGGTCCAGGAGGGCGACTTCATGGCGCCCCCCATCACGGCCGAGGGCAAGCACGTGGTCGTCATCGGCGGCGGCGACACCGGCGCGGACTGCGTGGGCACCGCCCACCGCCAGGGCGCGGCCTCGGTCACGCAGCTGGAGATCATGCCGAAGCCGGGCGAGGACCGGAACGCCAACCAGCCGTGGCCGACCTTCCCGATGCTCTACAAGGTCACCTCGGCCCACGAGGAGGGCGGCGAGCGGGTCTACTCCGTCTCCACCACCCACTTCGAGGGCGACGAGGACGGCAACGTCCAGGCCCTCCACCTGGTCGAGGTCGCCTTCGAGGACGGCAAGCTCGTCCAGAAGCCGGGTACCGAGCGCGTCCTCCCCGCGCAGCTGGTCACCCTGGCGATGGGCTTCACGGGCACCGACCAGGCGAACGGCCTCACCCAGCAGTTCGGCCTGGAGATGGACGCCCGCGGCAACATCGACCGCGACGCCTCCTACGCGACCAACGTCGAGGGCGTCTTCGTCGCCGGCGACGCGGGCCGCGGCCAGTCGCTCATCGTCTGGGCCATCGCGGAAGGCCGCTCGGCCGCCCGCGGCGTGGACCGCTTCCTGACCGGCAGCAGCGCCCTCCCGTACCCGGTCAAGCCGACGGACCGCTCGCTGACGGTGTAGCACCCGCAGCACCCCCGCCCCGCGAAGGGCGGGACCCCTCATACGGCCCGTACAACGGCGTACGGAACACCCGACACAGCGCCCGCCACGACTCCTTCTGGATGGCGTGCTCGCACCGCTCGGCCGCAGGCGGCCTCCCGGGCTTCGCCCGGCTGCGCCGGCCTCCGGCCGTCGGTGCGGGCCCGGGCCCCGGGGGCCCTGCAGCACCCCCGCCCCGCGAAGGGCGGGACCCCTCATACGGCCCGTACAACGGCGTACGGAACACCCGACATAGCGCCCGCCACGTCCCCGACCAGGGGTGGCGGGCGCTGTGGCGTGTTCGGGGCTACTCGGGCTGGGTGACCGTGGCGCCCCAGCGGGTGGTCGGGGTCGAGGCAGTCACCGTGGCCCCGAAGCCGCCCCGGAGGCCGGCGCCGAGGGGGACGGTGACGCGCGCCGGGTCGCTCCCGGGGCAGTCGACCGTGAACGGGGCCGGGTCGCGGTCCGGGTGTTCGTCGAGGTGGAAGGCCACCTCTATGCTGCCGCCGCCCGCGCAGCCGAAGGTGATGAACGTGTCCAGCCGGGACGAGAGCCCGCCCGAGACGAAGCCGCTGGAACCGGTCTGTTCGGGAACCCAGATCAGCCCGTCGGGCCCCGGGTACCCGACGATCTCGCCCTCCGGCGAGGCCTGTGCCGTGCCGGCGGCGAGCGTGAGCACGAGCGCCGCGGCCAGTGTGCTGAACGCGGCGGCCTTGCCGCGCCCGTGTGCCTGCTTCATGTGGTCCCCCGTGGTGTGTCCGTTCTGACTGACACCGATCACGCTAACCAGGGGTACTGACAACGGCCTGTGGCGTTGGGTAGTCGTATCAATCCGTTCCGACGTTTCGCCGACGTGGTCGCGACTACGCTCCTCGCGGAGCAAGGGCACTGTGGAAGCGGGGAGTTGGCTCATGGCCAAGCAGAAGGATCTGAGCGGGGCGCAGACACCGGAGGAGTTCGCCCGCGAGGAACTGCGGCGCCACCGGGAAGCGGCCGGGCTGAGCCAGGAAGGTCTGGGCGAGCGGATCTTCACGAGCGGGGCGTACGTCGGCCAGATGGAGTGCGGCACGCGCAGGCTCCGGCCGGAGATCGCGGAACTGATCGACAAGGTCTTCGGCACCAAGGACTACTTCACCCGCCTGGCCAAGGCGTTCAAGTCGAAGCATGTCGAGTACTTCGCCGAGGCGGCCGAGCTGGAACGTTTGGCGACGGCCATCTTCGACTACGGCCCCACGCTCGTTCCCGGGCTGCTCCAGACGGCGGACTATGCGCGGGCCCTGATTCGGGCGGCTAGTCCCACCGGTCCGGCGGACCGTGTCGATTCCCTGATCGCGGCTCGTATGGAGCGTGCCCGGATTCTCGACGACCCTGATAGCCCGGAGTTGTGGGTCGTTCTGCACGAAGCCGTACTGCGTACGGCAGTCGGCGGGCACGCTGTGATGGCTGCCCAGCTACGGCATATCTCCTCCTGCGTTCGCGCGCATCGGATCACCGTTCAGGTGGTGCCGTTCGCGGCGGGCGCCCATGGTGCTTTGGGGGCTTATGTGCGCATCATGCAGTTCAGTGACGCGCCCGACGCGGCTTATACGGAGGGCCCGCACGCCGGGCAGTTGCTCGACTGCCCGGCATTGGTTCGCCGTCACTGGAGGTCATACGATCTTGCCCGGGCTGCCGCGCTGTCGCCGGAGGTGTCCTTGACCTTGATCGAGTCGGTGGCGGAGGAGCATGCGAGATGCGCGCAGACGTGAACGGCCTGTCCTGGCGGAAGTCTCCGCACAGCAACGGGGAGGGCGGCGAGTGTGTCGAGGTCTCCGACGACCTCCCCGGCCTCGTCCCCGTCCGCGACACCAAGCTCGCGGGCGCCGGCCCGGTGCTGGTGTTCCCGGCCGCCGCGTGGGCTCCGTTCATCCGGGCCGTGAAGGGTCGAGCCTGATCTCGTAGCGCAACTGCTGGCGTCCGGCCGGCATGAGCATCACGTCCGCCTGGATGGGGCGGTCCGTGGCGTCGTAGGTGGTGCGGGTCAGGCGGAGGACCGGTTCACCCGCCCCGAGACGCAGTCGCTCACGGTCCTCTTGGCGCGGGATCCGGGCCGTCACGTCCTCCACGACCCGCACGCCGACGTGCCCCAGGGCGGCCAGCAGCGTCACGGCGCCGCCGCGGATCTTCGCCGCGCCGGCGAGAGCAGTGCCGACGGCGATGTCCCGGGGGTAGTACGTGTCGGTCAACTCCGTCGGCTCGTCGTCGAGTTCGATGAGTCTGCGGCGCCTCACGACCGTACTTCCGGCCGCCAGCCCGAGCATGAGGGCGATGTCGGCGGGGGCTGCCACCTCTCCGGCACACAGGATGCGCTGACCGCCCCGCCGCCCTGCTGCGACGGCCTCCTCCGTCCATGCGTCCGCTGTGCCCGGCGGTCGGGCGGTCAGATACGGCATCGACCTGCTGGTCCACTCGCTGCCGCTCACCATGGCTCCCACACACCTGAAATCCGCTCCGTCGACTCCACGCTATGCGACGGAGCCCGGCGTACCCACCGGGAACGGCGGGTCCGTGGCGTGTGCGCGGTTACTCGGGCTGGGTGACCGTGGCGCCCCAGCGGGTGGTCGGGGTCGAGGTGGTCACCCATGCGACGAATCCGCCGTGGAGGCCCGTGCCGAGCGGGACCGTGACGACCGTCGGGTCCGTGCCGGGGCAGTCGACGGTGAAGGGGGCCGGGTCGCGGTCCGGGTGTTCCTCCAGCCGGAACGAGACCTCGATGCTTCCGCCGTCGGCGCAGCCGAACGTGATGAACGTGTCCAGTCGCTCGGAGAGGCCGCCCGAGACGAAACCGCTGGAGCCGGCCTGGTCGGCGATCAGATCAGCCCGTCGGGGCCCGGGTAGCCGATGATCTCGCCCGCCGGCGCGGCCTGGGCCGGGCTCGCAGCCAGGGCCAGAGCGAGAGCAGGGGCCAAGGCCGCCAGGGCGGTCGTGCGCTTCTTCATGTCGTCCCCCAAGTGGTCGTGTCGTCCGTTCGTCGGACACGTCGCGACGCTACCCAGCGGTCCCGACATCTGCCTGAGTACGCGTACTCAGTCCGCACCCCCAGCAATCCGGGTTGCTCACAGGCGTGTTGACGCCCCATCGCTTGACAGTGATCGCAGACGCATAGTCCTATAGTGCTAGGAAGCTAGATGAATAGAGGAGGACAGTGATCGAGTTTCACCTCGATGCCCGCTCCGGTGTCGCCCCGTACATGCAGCTCGTCCACCAGGTGCGGCAGGCCCTGCGGCTCGGGCTGCTGTCCGAGGGGGACCGGCTGCCGACCGTGAAGGACGTCGCGGCCGGCGTGGCGATCAATCCCAACACCGTGCTCAAGGCCTACCGGGAGCTGGAGTACGAGGGTCTGGTCGCGAAGAAGCCCGGGGTCGGCACCTTCGTCTCCGGCACGCTCAGCGACGACTCCCTCTCCGAACACGAGCCCCTGCGCCGCGAGTTGCAGTCGTGGCTCGACAAGGCGCGGGCCGCCGGGCTGGGCGAGGAGAGCATCGAGGCCCTGTTCCTGAGCACCTTCCGCGCCCGCACCGGCACGGACCCGCACATCGAAGAGGAGAAATGACCGCGATATTGGAAGCCCGCGCGCTGGGCAAGCGGTACGGCCGCAAAGAGGCGCTGAGCGACTGCACCCTGAGCGTGCCGTCCGGGCGGGTCGTCGGCCTGGTCGGTCCCAACGGGGCCGGGAAGTCCACCCTGTTGCAGCTGGCCTGCGGGCTGATCGGCCCGACCTCCGGCAGCATCGAGGTACTCGGCGGCCGGCCCGCGTCCGGGCCCGGGCAACTCGCCAAGGTCGGGTTCGTCGCCCAGGACACGCCCACCTACGCCGGCCTGTCCATCGCCGACCACCTGAAGCTGGGCGCCCGGCTCAACCCGGGTTGGGACGCGCAGCTGGCGGGAGACCGGATCCGGCAGCTCGGCCTGGACCCCGCACAGAAGGCGGGCAAGCTCTCCGGCGGCCAGCGAGCCCAGGTCGCCCTGACCCTCGCGGTCGCCAAACGGCCCGAGCTGCTGATCCTCGACGAGCCCGTCGCCGCCCTGGACCCGCTGGCCCGGCGGGAGTTCCTGCAGAGCCTGATGGAGGTCGTGGCCGAACACGGAACCACCGTGGTGCTCTCGTCGCACCTGGTCTCCGACCTGGAACGGGTCTGCGACCACCTGATCTCGCTGGTCGCCTCCCGCGTCCAGGTCGCGGGCGACGTCGACGACCTGCTCGCCACCCACTTCCGGCTCACCACCGCCCGCCGCGAGGCGGCCACCCTGCCCCGGGACATGCAGATCATCCAGGAGACGCACACCGAGCGGCAGAGCACCTTCATCGTGCGCGCCGCCCAGGCGCTCCAGGACCCCTCCTGGGTCCTGGAGCCGCTCGGCCTGGAGGACCTCGTCCTCACCTACATGAGCCAGGCCACGGCCGGGCCCGGCCCCCGAACCACCCGGGAGAACCAGCGATGATCTGGCTGACCTGGCGCCAATACCGCGTCCAGACCCTCGCCGCGCTCGCCGTCCTGGCCGCGCTCGCGATATTCCTCCTGGTCACCGGCCTGCAGATGCGCGAGGTCTACGACAGCACCGTCGCCGGCTGCGGCAGCGACTGCGAATCGGCGAGGAACGCCCTGGTCGTCGAGTACCAGACCCTGACCTACTACGTCACGAGCCTGCTGCTCGCCGCACCCGGCATCATCGGGATCTTCTGGGGCGCCCCGTTGATCGCCCGCGAACTGGAGACCGGCACCCACCGGCTCGTCTGGAACCAGAGCATCACCCGGGGCCGCTGGCTCCTGGTCAAGCTCGGGGGCGTCGGCCTCGTCGCCGTCGCCGTCACCGGGGTGCTCAGCCTCCTGGTGACCTGGTGGGCGAGCCCCATCGACCGGGTCAACCTGGACCGGTTCACCGCCCTCATGTTCAGCGGCCGCGGGATCGTCCCCCTCGGCTACGCGGCGTTCGCCTTCACCCTCGGCGCCGCGGCCGGACTGCTGATCCGGCGCACCGTGCCCGCGATGGCCGTGACCCTCGTCGCCTTCGTCGCGGTGCAGATCCTCGTGCCCTACGCGATCCGCCCGCACTTCGTGACACCGGAGCACACCGACGTCGCGCTCAGCTCCCTCGTCACGGCGCCGGTCGGCGGCGGCGAGGAGTCCGGCGCGCCGAAGGACGGCTGGAACGCGAACCACATCCAGCTGAAGGGAACAGGAGACGACGCCCACCTGCGCATCGGGGTGCTCAGGCCCGGCGTCTGGGTCGTGTCCGATCTCGGTGCGGTGCTCGACTCCTCCGGCCAGGAGGTCCGCGGCGCCGACGGCTGCGCGGAACCCAAGACGGACCCCTTCGCATGCTTCGCCACCTCGAAGCACCACATAGAGGTCGACTACCAGCCCGCCGACCGCTACTGGACCTTCCAGTGGATCGAGACCGGGATCTTCCTCGCGCTCTCCGGACTGCTGGCCGGGTTCTGCGCCTGGTGGCTGCGCCGCCGGGCCGCCTGACCGGGACGGGAAAAGGGCGGCCGAAGCCAACGCAACTGGCTTCGGCCGCCCTCCCCGACCCTACTCGGCCGCGGTGACGGGCCCGGGCCAGCGTCACTCGTGCAGGTGACGCACCCGCACGGTCCGCGCTGGGTCCGACTGGGCCGCACGGGTCAACTCTGCTCGAAGCGAGCACAGTTCACGGGAGCCGCAGTCTGGTAACCATCTGGATCATGGCTCCCGTCCGAACCCTGCTGAGCGGCCTGCTCGGTGCCGCCCTGCTGTTCCCCGTCCAGCACTCCGCCACCGCCGCCGACGGCCGCACCGTCGACTACCACGGTCTGCGCGTCACGCTCCCCGCCGGCTGGCGGATCGTCGACCTCGACCGGGACCCCGACGCCTGCCTGCGCCTCGACCTGCCCACCCTGTACGTCGGCCACGCCGGCACACAGGCCGAATGCACCGGCCGTGCCGTCGCCGGCCGCGCCGACACCCTGCACCTCGAACCCCTCGACGGGGCCCCCGACCGCGCCGACATCCCGACCGTCGCCGTGGAATCCCGGAACGTGCCGCACGAGGTCCCGCCGCGCTCCGACAGCCACGAGCTGCGGTACGCCCTGCGCCGCTCCGGGGTCATGGCCACCGTCTCCTACGGGGCCACGCCCGACACCGTGCGCGGCATCCTGGCGCGGGCCCGCACGCTGACCCCGCCGTCGGCCGGGACCCCCGTCGTGGCCGTGCCGGCGACCGGTGGCCCGAAGCTCCGTAGCGCCCAGGAACCCTTCCGCGGCGAGGGCTTCGACGCCTGCACCGCCCCCGCCCAGAAGACCATGGACACCTGGCGGGCCTCCTCCCCCTTCGGTGCGATCGGCGTCTACATCGGCGGCCGGGCCCGCGCCTGTGCCCAGCCGCGGCTCACGGCCCGCTGGGTGGAGCGCCAGGCCGCCGCGGGCTGGCACCTGATGCCGATCTGGGTGGGCCCCCAGCCCTGGCACAACGCCGGCACGGGCCTGTCCACCGACCCCTCCGAGGCCGACGGACAGGGCCGGGAGGCCGCCGAGGGCGCGGCGGAGGCGGCCCAGTCGCTGGGCCTGGCCGAGGGCACGGTGCTGTACAACGACCTGGAGAACTACACGGACCGCGCCACCTGGGACGCCCCGGTCGTCGCCTACCTGACCGCCTGGACGGTCCGGCTGCACGAGCTGGGCTTCCGCTCCGCCGCCTACGTCTCGGTGAGCTCCGGGGTCAAGGCGTTGAAGGCGCACTACCACCAGGCCCCCCACGCCATGCCGGACGTGCTCTGGTCCGCCCGCTGGAACCTCTCGGCCACGGTGGGCGACGCCGACATGGGCCTGGCCAAGGGCACCGTGAAGTGGGCCGGCCCCCGCAGGGCCCACCAGTTCCGCGGCGACCACAAGGCCACCTACGGCGGGGTCACCCTCACCATCGACCGCAGCTGGGTGGACGTCGACCCGACCACCCTCGCCAGGAAGGACAAGAAGCCGGCGGCCTAACCGTACTCGGCCCGCGGTCCGGACAGCCGCTCGGCGACCAGCGCCAACCAGGCGCCCGGCGCGTAGGGGGCGGGCGGGTCGACCTCCATGCCCAGCTCGGCGACGCCGACCGCGTAGTCGACCTCCTCCAGATCCAGGGCGAGCAGTTCGCGCAGCTCACCGGCGAGCCGCGCCACGACCGTCGCGTCGGCCGAGCCGGCGTAGTCGCGCACGGCGGCGTCATGGTCCTCGAACTCGTCGGGCGTGCCACTCCCTCCGCGACCCTGTCCGCCGTCTCCTTCAGCACGTCGATGATCGGACGCCTGCGATCGGGTGTCACTACGGGGTTGTGTCGGGGGGCGCGTCAGGCCGTTTCCTCGCGGGGTGGTTCGTCGTCGTCGCCCCGGCGCAGGGTGCGCAGGCCGTGCTCCGGGGTCCATGAGCGCACCACCAGTTCCTCGCCCTCGACCCGGACCCGGACGACCTCCGTCAGGTCGGCGTAGAAGAGGTGGAAGGGGTGCGGGGTCGCCGTCTCCTCCGCGTACCGGTGCAGTTCGGGCGGGTCCACGAGCTCCACCGCGCGTCCGGAGATCCGTGCGTCCCCGTTCGGCATGTCCTCGCCCGCGCCCGGGTTGGCGTGCAGGGCGAAGCGCGGGTCGTGCTGGAGGTCCCGGGCCTTCATCGAGCCGAACATCATGCCGAGCCACAGCTCCCCGCCCCGGATGTCGACGTTCAGACCGGTCACCCGGGGGGAGCCGTCCTTGCGCAGGGTGGCCAGGACGTGGTGCGGGTACTGCGCGAAACGGGCCTGGACGGCCGCAGCGAACTCCGGCTCCGCCTTCTCGAAAGCTGCCCAGCTGGTATGCGTCATGCGTCCATCAAAGCGCGGGCACCGGCGGGCGCAGGTCAGGCGCGCACGATGCCCGCACTCCGCGCCGCCGCCAGCCACGCCGGGAATTCACTGACGAGGCGGTCGTACAGTTCGCCGTCCGGCACCCTGCGGGGGTCGGCTCCCGCGTGGAAGTAGCCCGCGTTGTCGACGGCCCGCTGCGCCGGCACCGGCAGTTCGTCCAGCCTGCGCAGGAAGTCGAACTGGGTGCTGCGCGTGTTGCCGAAGCCGACGAACTGCCAGAAGAGCGGCAGCCGGGCCGCCTTGCACAGGTACCGCTCCGCCGCGAGCTTGTTGATCGGACCGCCGTCGGTCTGGAAGACGACCAGGGCGGGCGCCGTCGTCCCCGAGTCCAGGTAGTGGTCGATGACCGCGTCCATCGCCGCGTGGTAGGCCGTCTTGCCCATGTGGCCCAGCCGGGAGGCGATCTCGGTGACCCGGCCCTCGTGCCCGGCCAGGGAGATCTCCTCGACCGCGTCGACCTCGGTGGAGAAGAAGACCACCGGTACGCGGGCGTCGTCGTCCAGGTGTGCGGACAGCCCCAGCACCCGGTCCGCGAGGGCCTGCACGCTGCCGTCCGCGTAGTACGGCTTCATCGACCCCGAGTAGTCCAGCACCAGGTAGACGGCGGCCCGGCCGCCCTCCATTCCGTGCTTGCGCAGGGAGACCCCGGCGCTCTTGTAGAGGCTCACGAGAGCCGGAGCCGTCTCCTCGACCTTGCGGAGGTTGATCGCGCTGCCCGTCATGGGGCGAGGGTACGACAGTACGACGGCTCGTCTGCCCGCCTGGTGGAAAGAGGTCTCCGGCCGGCCGCGCCCGGTGCGCCGCTCCGGCGAGGGCCCGGGTCGCCCACCGTGGTCCTACGGCTGCCCGCCCGGCCCGGGCTGCCCGCCGGGTCCGCCGAGTGCGGCGATGTCGTCGAGCATGCGCGCCGCGAGGTCGCGCTCGGTGGCGTAGTACCGCTCGGCCCACTTGAGGGTGAGCGCCGGGTACGCCCAGGCGCTCTCGTCCTTCGCGCCCTCCCCGTCGGCCACCGCGCGAAGGCGCATCCTCTCCGCGAACTCCTGCTGCTGCAGCAGGACTTCACGCATCTGCTCCGGCTCCAGCAGATGGCCCAGCCACAGCCGCAGCATCGGCCCGTGCTTGAGGACGGGCGGGTCGACGGGGGCCTCGCGGGCCCACTCCCGGACGGCCGTCATGCCCTCGTCCGTGATCCGGTACACCCGCTTGTCGCGCGTCCCGGTGTCCTGGGCCACCGTCCGCGAGGACGCGTAGCCCGCCTTCTCCAGACGCCTGAGCTCGCTGTAGATCTGGCTGAACGACGGGCTCCAGTAGAAGAACCGCAGCGACCGGTCCGACCACTTCTTGAGGTCGTAACCGGAGAGCTCCTCTCCGAAGGAGAGCAGTCCGAGCACCGCCCAGCCGGTCGCGGGGAGCGCGCGCTTGTTCGTCTCGTCTGCCACGCAGCGCAGTCTACGACCGCCCCCCGCCGCGCCCTTCCCCCTGCAATGTATGACTGCTAGAAGTATTTCTATTAGAAACATCTGTTGGGTTGGAAACGCCGGATGGAGGGATCCCACCGTGAAGTTCTCGATGATCTTCGAGGCGCAGCTCGCCGACCCCACCCCCGAACGCGAACGCCAGGTCATCCACGACTGCGTCGAACAGGCCGTCCACGCCGAGCAGATGGGCTTCGACCGGATCTGGGCCGTCGAGCACCACTCCCTGACCCGCTACGCGCACATGAGCGCCAGCGAGATCTTCCTGACCTGGGTGGCCGCCCGCACGCACCGGATCCGGATCGGCCACGGCGTCGTCACCATGCCCTTCGGCTACCAGCACCCGGTGCGCGTCGCCGAGCGCGCCGCCATGCTCGACGTGCTCTCCGGCGGCCGCGTCGACATCGGCGCCGGGCGCGGCGCCACCCGCCAGGAGATGTCCATGTACGGGGTCAGGCCCGAGGACACCTCCCCGCAGACGGAGGAGGCGCTGAGGATCTTCTCCTCGGCCTGGAAGGAGGAGACGTTCGAATGGCACGGTTCCATCGACATCGGACCCGGCGCGATCCTGCCCCGCCCGGTCCAGGACCCGCACCCGCCGCTGTTCATGGCCTGCTCCCGGCACGACACCCTCGAACTGGCCGCCGAGCTCGGCATCGGGGCCCTGGTGATGGGCTTCGCCGGCGCCGACGACGTACGCGCCATGCGCAAGGTCTACGACGAGGCCATCGCCAACCGCAGCGGCGCGCGCCTGCTGTCGGCCGAGGCCAACGACCACTTCTCCGCCCTCTGCCCGACCATCGTCCTCGGCGACGCCGAGGCCCTGCGGCTGGGCACGCGCGGGCAGCGGTTCTTCGCCGAGGCCATCGCCCACTGGTACGGCGGCGGCCCCGAGCCCTCCGGGTACGCCGAGGAGGAGGACCACGTGGCGGCCCTGGCCAGGCGCCGGGAGGAGCTCGTCGCCAAGCTGCACGAGGCGAACATCCCCGCCCGTCCCGTCGACACCGGCACCTACAACGCCGACCACGCGTACGGCAGCGCGGAGACCGCCATCGCGTACGTCGAGCGGCTCCGCGAGATCGGTGTCGACGAGGTGATGTGCCTGATCCAGATGGGCACCGTCCCCCAGGAGGTGTGCATGGAGACCATCCGGCAGTGGGGCGAGAAGGTCATCCCGCACTTCCGCGCGCTGGAGGGCTGAGCCGTGGGGGAGCGGCTCGGCGGAAAGGTCGTCGTGATCACCGGCGCCGGGCGCGGCCAGGGCGCCGCCGAGGCCCGGCTGTGTGCGGAGGCGGGAGCCCGCGTCGTCGTCACCGACGTACGGGAGGACGAGGGCCGGGCGGTGGCCGGCGGACTCGGCGACCAGGGGCTGTACGTCCGCCACGACGTGAGGGACCCGGCGAGCTGGGCGGCGGTGGTCAAGGAGGCGATCCGCGCCTTCGGCACGGTGTCGGCCCTGGTCAACAACGCGGCCCTGTGGCGCACCGCCCACGTGGAGGAACAGCGGCCGGAGGACTTCGAAGCGCTGCTGCGGGTCAACCTGCTCGGCCCGTTCCTCGGCATCCAGGCGGTCGCGCCGGTGCTGCGGGCCGGTGGGGGCGGCTCGGTCGTCAACATCTCCTCCACCGCCGGACTGGTCGGGATCGCGGGCCACGCCGCCTACGGATCCACCAAGTTCGGGCTGCGCGGACTGACCCGGTCGGCGGCGCTCGACCTCGCCGGGGACCGGATCCGGGTCAACTCGGTGCACCCGGGGGCCATCGACACCCCGATGGTGGCCGAGGCCGTGGCGGGACGGGACTGGTCGCACGTGCCACTGGGGCGCATGGGCCGCCCGGAGGAGGTCGGGGAACTGGTCCTCTTCCTCTGCTCGGACGCGTCCTCGTACGTGACGGGCAGCGAGTTCACCGTGGACGGGGGGATGACGGCGGCATGAGCGGCCTCCACGCCCCCGACCCGCTCTCGCCCGGGGCAAGAGCGCTGTGCGACGCGATGACCGCCGGCTTCCCGGGACCGGGCGACCTCCACGCCCTCCGGGCGGCCGCGGCCTCCGGAGCCGGACGCACCGGCCCGGCGATGGCCTCGGTGTCCGACACGGCCGCGGGCGGGGTCCCGGTCCGGATCTACGATCCCGCGCCGTGCCCGGCCGACCGGCCCCTGGTCGTCTTCCTGCACGGTGGCGGCTGGGTGATGTGCGGCCTGGACTCCCACGACGCGACCTGCCGCTCCCTGGCCGTGGCCGCGGGGGCGGTGGTCGTCTCGGCGGACTACCGGCTGGCCCCCGAGCACCCCTGGCCGGCGGCGCCGGACGACGCGCTGACGGTCCTGCTCTGGGCCCGGGACCGGGCCCGGGCGCTGGGCTGCGATCCCGGCCGGGTGGTGCTGGCGGGCGACTCCAGCGGCGGCAACCTCGCCGCCGTGACGGCGTTGCGCGCGCCCGGGCTCGCGGCGGGACAGGTGCTGTTCTATCCGCCGCTGGACGCCTGGATGGACTCCGCCTCCGTGGAGACGTACGCGGAGGGCTACTTCCACACCGCCGCCCACATGGCCTGGTACTGGGACCAGTACGGCGGCGACCCGGAGCACCCGCACGTCTCGCCGCTGCGCGCCCCCGGCCTGTCGGGCCTGCCGCCCGCCCTCATCGTCCTCGCGGACTGCGACGTGCTGCGCGACGAGGGCCTCGCGTACGCCCGCCGGCTGGCGCAGGCCGGTGTCGACTGCACGCTCCAGCTCCACCCGGGGGTCTTCCACGGCTTCCTGGGCCTGCCGCTGCCGGCGGGCGCCGCCGCGCTCCGGGCGGCCGGGGCCTGGGTGGCCGGGATCCGCACGGCGGAGACGGGAGGGGCGCAGGCATGATGTGTCCATGGCTGAACTGACACGGAGGCTGCCGGGTGCCGCCTTGCGCAACTGCCTCCTCCTGGCGGGGGAGTTCGGTGCGATCTGGCTGCTCCGGGGCCCCGAGGGTGCCTGGATCCCCGTCCTGCTGGCGGTCTTCGTCCTCGGCGCGGCCGTCCCGCACGGCACCGACGCGGAGTTCGTCGCCCGTACCCTCGTCGCGCTCCTCGCGGTCGGCATCGCCGTGGCCGGCGGGAACACCTGGGACCGGCACACCCTCCACGAGCGCGGCCGGGAGGAGCAGGCGATCGTGATCGAGCGGACCATGGTGGAAGACGACTCGACCCCGGCCCCGTCGCTGCGGCTGCGCAGCGAGGCGGGCCGGGACCTGCCCGGCCCGGTGGACATGGACCTCCCGGTCGGCGCCCGGCTGAAGGTGACCGTGGACCCCGACGGGCCGGCCTGGTCCGTCGGCGGGCGCCCCGAACGGCCGCGCTGGCCGGCGGTCGGCACCGGGGCCCTGATCCTGTTCCAGACCGTGCTCGTCGGCCGGATCTCCCTGCGCCGCCCGCGGGCCTGAGGACTCTGCCCGATCCTGCGGGCGCAGCCCTCGACGGCCGTGCCGCCGATGCTCCCCGCGACCGCACCACTCGCCGACCGCGGGGGCAAGTGCCCTGATATTGCCGCTGGTTGAATGATCGAAAACAATGGGTGCATGACGACCCGAGCCCGTTCCTTCGACGCAGCAGCCGCCTTGTACGCGGCCCACCGCCCCAGCTACCCGCCGGCCCTCTTCGACGCCGTCGAGTCCCTCACCGGGCGGCCGCTCGCCGGGGCCCGGGTGGCCGACGTAGGGGCCGGCACCGGGATCGCCACCGCGCTCCTGCACGGGCGCGGGGCCGAGGTCGTCGCCGTGGAGCCCGGGGACGGCATGGCCGCCGAGTTCCGCCGTACCTACCCCGGCATCCCGATCGTGCGCGGCGACGGCGACCGGCTGCCGCTGGCCACCGGCTCCGTCGACCTCCTCACCTACGCCCAGGCCTGGCACTGGACCGACCCGGCCCGCTCCGTGCCCGAGGCCCGGCGGGTGCTGCGCCCCGGCGGCGCGCTCGCGCTCTGGTGGAACGACACGGACGCCACCGTGCCGTGGATCGCCGGACAGGAGGAGCGGCTCCGGGCCTTCTTCGGGGTCGAGGGGGAGACCCACCGCACGCTGCCCGAAGGGCTCGGCGGGTTCACCAGCCGGTCGGTGACGTGGACCCGGCGCATCACGCTGGACGACCACCTCGCCAACCTCGCCAGCCACTCCGCCTTCCTGGTCCTGGACGAGGCCCGCACCCGCGCGTACTTCGAGGAGGAGCGGGAACTGCTCACCCCGCTCTTCCCGGAGGGCACCGTCGAGGAGCAGTACGTCGTGAACCTCAGCGTCGCGCTGGTGTGAGGGACCGCAGCACCTCGGCCCGGCAGGCCGACGGAGATCCCCAGGCGTCCCGCAGGGGGCGGGCCTTGCGCAGCCACAGCGACAGGTCCAGCTCCTCGGTGTAGCCCACCGCACCGTGGAGCTGGAGCGCCGTCATCGCCGCCCGGTACGACGCCTCGCCGGCCGCCAGTTTCGCCGCCGCCACCTCGCCCGGGCCCGGGGACAGCGCCGCCGCCCACACCAGCGGGCGCGCGAACTCCAGGTCGAGCAGGGTGTCCGCCAGCCGGTGCTTGACCGCCTGGAAGCTCCCGATCGGCGTCCCGAACTGCGTGCGCTGCTTCACGTACTCCACCGTCCTGGCCAGCAGTGCCTCGCCGACGCCCAGGCACTGGGCCGCCGTCAGCAGCCGGGCCCAGCGTCCGGCCACCCCGGCCGCCCGGATCACCGCCGGGCCCGCCGCCAGCAGCTCACCCCCGCCGGCCGGCGGGAGGGAGAGCCGGCGTGCGGGGTCCGTCGACCCGAGCCGCGCGCCGTGGCCGGCCGCCAGCCGCAGTTCGCCCGCCGCCGACACCGTGAAGCAGTGCGCCGCGTCCGCGTCCAGGGCGTACGGGCTCCCGCCCGGCAGGGTCAGCGTGGCCGGGGCCCCGCCCTGCGCCAGCCCCGGCAGGAACCGCTTGGCGAGCGCCTCGTCCGCCAGCTCCGTCAGCAGCACCGACACCGCGGCGCTCTCCACCACCGGCCCCGGTACCCCGGCCCGGCCCAGCTCCACGAAGCCGAGCGACAGTTCCAGCGGGAGCAGGCCCGCCCCCTCGTAGTCCTCGGGGACGGCCAGCGCGAACAGACCCGTCCCCGCGAGCCGGGACCACACCGCCCGCGCCGGCCCGGCATCGCCGTCCGCCCAGGCCCGTACCGCCGCGGGGACCTCCGCCGAACCCAGCAGGGAGCGCAGCGTCCGGGCGAAGTCCGACTGCTCGTCGGTCGGCAGGAAACGCATCAGCGGCGGCCCTTCGGGAGGCCGAGCAGCCGCTCGGCGATGATGTCGCGCTGGATCTCGTTCGTACCCGCGTAGATCGGCCCGGCCAGGGAGAACACCCACGGCTCGGCCCACTCGCCCTCCGCGAGCTCCGCGTCCGGGCCCAGCAGGTCCAGCGCCGTCTCGTGCAGGGCGATGTCGTACTGCGACCAGAACACCTTGTTCAGGCTGGACTCGGCGCCGATCGCAGCGCCCGCCGCGAAGCGCGAGGCGTTCGCCCAGGTGTACAGCTCGTACGCGCGGGCCCCGACCACCGCGTCCGCCACCCGGTCCCGCAGCGCCGTGTCCGACGGATCCCCCTGCGCACGCCACAGCCCGACCAGCCGGTCCGCCGCCGCCAGGAAACGGCCGGGGGAGCGCAGGGTCAGCCCGCGCTCGTTGCCGGTCGTCGACATGGCGATCCGCCAGCCCTGCCCCGGCTCCCCGATCACGTCCTCGTCCGGGACGAACACCTGGTCAAGGAACAGCTCCGCGAAGGCCGGCTTGCCGTCGAGCCGGCCGATGGGCCGCACCGTCACCCCCGGCGCCCGCAGGTCGAACATCAGGTACGTCAGCCCCTGGTGGGGTTTGGGGGCGTCCGGATCCGTGCGGAAGATCCCGAAGGCGCGGTCCGCGAAGGCCGCCCGGGAGGACCAGGTCTTCTGCCCGGTCAGCAGCCAGCCGCCCGCCGTGCGGACCGCCCGCGACGTGAGCGAGGCCAGGTCGGACCCCGACTCGGGTTCCGACCAGGCCTGCGCCCAGATCGCCTCGCCGCTAGCCATCGACGGCAGCACCCGCGCGCGCTGCTGCGCGCTCGCGTGGTCGAAGAGGGTGGGAGCGAGGAGGCTGATGCCGTTCTGCGCGACCCGGCCGGGCGCGCCCGCGGCCCAGTACTCCTCCTCGAACACCAGCCACTTGACGATGTCCACGCCCCGGCCGCCGTACTCCTCGGGCCAGGAGACCACCGACCAGCGGTCCGCGTGCAGCAGTGCCTCCCATTCCCGGTGCGCCGCGAAGCCCTCGGCCGTCTCCAGGGAGGGCAGGGGACGGGCCGGGACATGGGCGCGGAGCCAGGTCCGGGCCTCGGCCCGGAAGGCCTCCACGTCCGCCGTGTGCGCGAGTTCCATCAGGCGTTCGCCTCCTTCGGCGTCCATCCTCCACGGGCGAAGCTTCCCTAACAAGTGTTTGGTAGGTTAACGTACGGCCATGAGCAGCGTCGAGCCGGTCCTCGGCCTTCCCAAGGAGGTACGGGCGTGAGCACCCCCGACTACGTCCCCGGACACGGACTGCTGAAGGACCGCACCGCCGTCGTCACCGCCGCCGCCGGGGCCGGGATCGGCGGGGCCACCGCCCGCCGCCTCCTGGAGGAGGGCGCCCGCATCGTCATCGGCGACGCCCACGCCCGCCGCCTGAAGGAGACCGAAGAGGCGCTCGCCGCCGAGTTCGGGGCCGACCGCGTCACCTCCCTGCCCTGCGACGTCACCGAAGAGGACCAGGTCCAGGCCCTCTTCGCACACGCCGAGCACGTCCACGGCCGCCTCGACATCGTCGTCAACAACGCAGGCCTCGGCGGCACCACCGCCCTCGTCGACATGACCGACGCCCAGTGGTCCCGGGTCCTCGACGTCACCCTGAACGGAACCTTCCGCTGCACCCGCGCCGCCCTGCGCGCGCTCAAGGCGTCCGGCGGCGGCGGAGTGATCGTCAACAACGCCTCCGTCATCGGCTGGCGCGCCCAGACCGGCCAGGCCCACTACGCCGCGGCCAAGGCCGGGGTGATGGCCCTGACCCGCTGCGCGGCCCTGGAGGCCGCCGAGTTCGGCGTACGCGTCAACGCGGTCGCCCCGAGCCTGGCCATGCACCCGCACCTGGTGAAGGTCACCAGCGAGGAACTCCTCGCCGAACTCACCGCCCGCGAGGCCTTCGGCCGGTACGCCGAACCCTGGGAGGTCGCCAACGTCATCGTCTTCCTGGCCAGCGCCTACTCGTCGTACATGACCGGCGAGACGGTGTCGGTCAGCAGCCAGCACGCCTAGCCGGTGCCCTGGCCGAGAATGGACGCGTGCCAACGAACAAGCCGACGTCCCAGAAGAAGCCGCAGGTGACCCCCTCCCCCGAACGGCGTCGTGAACTCCTCGACACCGCCGCCGAGGTCTTCGCCGCGCAGGGCTACAACGCCACCACCGTCCGCAAGATCGCCGATGCCGCCGGGATGCTCGCCGGCAGCCTCTACTACCACTTCGATTCCAAGGAATCGATGCTCGACGAGATCCTCTCGGCCTTCCTGACGGAACTGTGGGACGGCTACGACACCGTCCTCGCCGCCGGTCTCGGCCCCAGGGAGACCATCGAGGCCCTGGTCACCGAGTCCTTCCGCGAGATCGACCGGCACCGCGCCGCCGTCGCCATCTACCAGAAGGAGTCCCGCACCCTCTCCGCACAGCCCCGCTTCCACTACCTCTCCGACTCGCAGCAGAAGTTCGAGAAGGCGTGGCTGGGGACGCTGGAACGGGGCGTCGAGGCCAAGGTCTTCCGCGCTGACCTCGACATCCGCCTCACCTACCGCTTCGTGCGCGACACGGTGTGGGTGGCGGCCTCCTGGTACCGGCCGGGCGGCCAGCACAGCCCCGAGGAGATCGCCCGCCAGTACCTGTCGATGGTGCTGGACGGGATCGCACTGCGCCCCACCTGACCGACCCGACCGTCAGAGGAGTCCCGATGCCCGAGGCCTACATAGTCGATGCGGTACGCACCCCGGTGGGGCGGCGCAACGGCGGCCTGTCCGCCGTCCACCCCGCCGACCTGGGGGCACACGTCCTGAAGGCACTGATCGAGCGGTCCGGGGTGGACCCGGCCGCCGTGGAGGACGTGGTGTTCGGCTGCCTCGACACGGTGGGGCCGCAGGCCGGGGACATCGCCCGTACGGCCTGGCTGGCGGCCGGGCTGCCCGAGGAGGTGCCCGGGGTCACCGTCGACCGCCAGTGCGGGTCCTCGCAGCAGGCCGTGCACTTCGCGGCGCAGGGAGTCCTGTCCGGCACCCAGGACCTGGTGGTCGCGGGCGGCACCCAGAACATGTCGATGATCCCGATCGCCTTCGCCTCCCGGCAGGCGGCCGAACCCCTCGGCCTCACGGAGGGCCCGTACGCGGGCTCGGCGGGCTGGCGGGCCCGGTACGGGGACGCCCCGGTGAACCAGTTCCACGGCGCCCAGCTGATCGCCCAGAAGTGGGGGATCACCCGGCGGGACATGGAGGAGTTCGCCCTGCGCTCGCACCGGCGCGCGATCCGGGCCGTCGACGAGGGCCGCTTCGCGCGCGAGACGGTGGCCTACGGGGACGTGGGCGTGGACGAGGGCCCGCGCCGGGACACGACCCTGGAGAAGATGGCCGGCCTCAAGCCGGTGGTCGAGGGCGGCACCATCACGGCGGCCGTCTCCTCCCAGGTGTCGGACGGCGCGGCGGCGATGCTGATCGCCTCCGAGCGGGCGGTACGGGAACACGGCCTGCGGCCGCGCGCCCGCATCCACCACCTCTCGGTACGCGGCGAGGACCCCATCCGGATGCTGTCCGCGCCGATCCCGGCCACGGCGTACGCGCTGAAGAAGACCGGCATGACGCTGGGCGACATCGACCTGGTGGAGATCAACGAGGCGTTCGCCCCGGTGGTGCTGGCCTGGCTGAAGGAGACCGGCGCCGACCCCGGGCGGGTCAACGTCAACGGCGGCGCGATCGCACTGGGCCACCCGCTGGGCGCGACCGGGGTGAGGCTGATGACCACCCTCCTGCACGAACTGGAACGCACCGGCGGCCGCTACGGCCTCCAGACCATGTGCGAGGGCGGCGGCCAGGCCAACGTGACGATCATCGAGCGGCTGTAGCCAGGCCGACCGGCCCGGCCGGTTACTCGGGGAGCAGGGCGAAGCCGAGGAGGACCGCTGCCTCGACGCGGACCGAGCCCGGGGTGAGGGCGCCGTCCTCCTCCGGGTCCCCGCCCCTGCGGCGGCCGTGGCTGTAGCTGCCCATCGACTCGGGGTCCACGTCCTCGATGTGGATCACCGGACCCAGCCGCACCCCGGCCGCCTCCGCGTACACCTCGGCCTTGCGCCGGGCGGCCGCCACCGCCCGGCGGCGGGCCTCGTCCCGCATGGCGGGCTTGTCCTCCACCTCGAACCGCACGGCGTCGACGCGGTTCGCGCCGGCCGTGACCGCGTCCTCGATCAGGAGCTCCAGCTGGGCCAGCGCCTCCGTCCGCACGGTGTACGTGGCCACGCAGCCGTAGCCGTGGAAGGTCTTGTCCGCGCCGTAGCCGTTGTACTGCGAGGTGAGCTGCAGTCGTGACCCGGACACGTCGGAGTCCGGTATGCCGTGTTCGCGCAGGACGTCCCGCAGCCGGGCCACCGCCACACCCGCCTCTGCGAAGGCCGCCTTCGGTGTCGGAGCGAGGAGATCGACCGCCAGGTCCACGTGGGCGAGTCGGGGTTCGGCGGACACGCTGCCCGCGCCGAGCACACTGAGCCCCCAGGGCTCTTTGATCGCTGCCATTCCATGATCCAACCAGCTGGGGCGGACGGCCGCCAGGGACTTCCGCCGTCGTGCCGGCCGTCCCGTACCGGCCGTCCCGGGCAGGCCTGCCTGGTCCTACCCGCAGGGATGAATCTTTTCGCCGTCGGCGGACCCGGACCCTCCGGGCCCGGGCGGCGGCCCGGAGGGTCCGGACCGCCCGCAGGCCAAGGGGGACGGGGGCTCCGGCCCCCCGCCCGCCCCGCCGGTCGGGGCGGCCCGGCGCGGGCGGGCGCGGCGGAGGGTGCAGGTCACACCCCTCGCCTCGGGACTCCCCACGGCGAGGTGTGCTAGCTTGGAGCTCGTTGCAGTTGTGGTACCCATGAACTTTATGTGCGCCTGACGGGAATGCTCCGCAGGCGCTTTTATTGTTTTGCCGGAATCTCCGGATGGGGCCCTTTGCCGCCTATTCAGGAGATTTAAAATGGCACTTGGCACCGTGAAGTGGTTCAACTCGGAAAAGGGCTTCGGCTTCATCGAGCAGGACGGCGGCGGCCCGGACGTCTTCGCCCACTACTCGAACATCGCCACCCAGGGCTTCCGTGAGCTCCAGGAGGGCCAGCGCGTGTCCTTCGACGTCACCCAGGGCCAGAAGGGCCCCCAGGCGGAGAACATCATCCCCGCCTAAGTTCTTCAGCATGCCGGGGTCCGCACCGCGAGGTGCGGGCCCCGGCTTGTCTGCTGTCTCGACCTTTGTTTTACCTGCCGGTTTCAGGAGGGCTTTCTCGCATGACCAGCTCCAGCTCCGCACGACCCAGCCGCCGCCCCACCCGGGGCCGAGGTGCGGCCCAGGGGCGTCCGAAGTCTGGCGCGGGACGGCAGAAGTCCGCGCCCGTCGCCCGGCCCCAGGAATTCACCATGCCCGAGCCGATCGCCCCGGCGCTGCCGCCGGTCGAGTCGTTCGGGGACATGGACATGCCCGAGGCGCTGCTGAAGACCCTCGCCGCCCAGGGCGTCACCGAGCCGTTCCCGATCCAGGCCGCGACGCTGCCGAACTCCCTCGCCGGCCGTGACCTGCTCGGCCGCGGCCGCACCGGCTCCGGCAAGACGCTGGCGTTCGGCCTGGCGCTGCTGGCCCGTACCGCCGGCCGCCGCGCGCAGCCGAAGGCGCCGCTCGCGCTGGTCCTCGTACCGACGCGTGAGCTCGCTCAGCAGGTCACCGACGCCCTGGCCCCGTACGCCACGGCCGTCAACCTGCGCATCGCGACCGTCGTCGGCGGCATGTCGATCAACCGGCAGTCGGGCGCCCTGCGCCGCGGTGCCGAGGTGCTCGTCGCCACCCCCGGCCGCCTCAAGGACCTCATCGACCGCGGTGACGCCGACCTCTCGCAGGTCTCGATCACCGTCCTCGACGAGGCCGACCAGATGACCGACATGGGCTTCATGCCGCAGGTCACGGCGCTGCTCAAGCAGGTCGAGGCCGACGGTCAGCGGATGCTGTTCTCCGCGACCCTGGACAAGAACATCGACAAGCTCGTGAAGATGTTCCTGACCGACCCGGTGGGCCACTCGGTCGACCCGTCGGCCGGTGCGGTCACCACCATGGAGCACCACGTCCTGTACGTCATGGACGAGACCGACAAGAAGGCCGTGGCGACGCGCATAGCCGCTCGCGACGGCCGGGTGATCATGTTCGTCGACACCAAGCGCGGCGTCGACCGCATGGTCAAGAAGCTGCTGGCGGACGGCGTACGTGCCTCCGGCCTGCACGGCGGCCGCTCCCAGCCGCAGCGCAACCGCACCCTCGACTGGTTCAAGACCGGCGAGGTCACCGCGCTCGTCGCCACGAACGTCGCGGCCCGCGGCATCCACATCGACGACCTCGACCTCGTCGTCAACGTGGACCCGCCCACCGACCACAAGGACTACCTGCACCGTGGCGGCCGTACCGCCCGGGCCGGCGAGTCCGGCAGCGTGGTCACCCTGGTCCTCCCCGACCAGAAGCGGGACATGACCCGCCTGATGTCGGACGCCGGGATCTCCCCGCGCACCGCGCAGATCAAGTCCTCCGACGAGGAACTGGCCCGGCTGACCGGCGCCAAGGAGCCCTCGGGCATCCCGGTCGTCCTGGAGGTTCCGCAGCCGACCGCGCCCAAGCCGCGTTCCGGCTCCGGTTCGGGCTCCGGCTCGCGCCGCCGCTCGGGCGGCGGGCCGCGCACCGGTGCCGCCACGGGCGGCGCTCCGGCGGCCGGCGGCCGGAGCCGCCGTTCCGGCGGGGGTGCTTCCGGGCAGGCCCCGGCGGCTTCCGGTTCGGGCCAGGCCCGGCGCGGTGGCCAGGGCGGCGCGGCGGCCGGTGGCTCCGGCGAGCGCTCCCGGCGCGGGACGGCCGGCGGTGGCGGCGCCGCCGCGGCCTCGGCGCGCAGCCGGGTCGGCTCCGGGGGACAGGGCCGCCGCCGGGCGGTCTGACCCACCCCGTACGCGAACACGACGACGCCGGGCCGCGCGGGAAGCGCTGCCCGGCGTCGTGCTGTCCGGCTCCGCCTCCGCCGTCCGCTACCGGACCATGCGGTCCTGCAGCTTCGCCAGCGTCCGCAGATCCAGGCCGAGGCCATCGGTCAGGTAGCCGTAGAAGCCGCCGTAGTCGGCCTCCAGCTGCGCGGTCGCCGCGTCCAGGTAGTCCTGGCGGACCTCCTGGAGCGGGATCAGCAGGTCCGGGTTCTGCATCCGGCCCGACTGCTTCAGACCCGCCCGCACCCGGGCGTCGTAGGCGGCGCGGAAGGTGTTCGACGCCAGGTAGTCGCGCTCCGCGGTGTCCTCGGGTACGGCGAGGGCGCGCAGCAGGACGTAACTCATCCAGCCGGTCCGGTCCTTGCCGGACGTGCAGTGGTACAGGACCGGGCCCTGCCGGCCGTCGGCGATCTCCCGCAGGGTCGCCGCGAACTGGGCGCGGTTCTCGGGGCTGCTCACGAAGGTGCGGTAGATGTCGCGCATGTAGGCCTCGGCGCGGCCGCCGCCGAGCATCTGCTCCTGGACGACGGGATCGCCGCTGCCGATGGCGCCGACGAGAGTGCCGTAGAGGCCGAGGTCGCTGACGGGGCGCGAGGTGGGGGAGAGCCCAGCGGGCAGCCGGTCGGCGCCGTCGTACTGGAGCTCCATGGGAATGCGGAAATCGACGACCTTCTTGAGGCCGAGACCGGAGACGGTGGTGACGTCGGCGTCGGTCAGTTTGCTCAGTGCGTCGGAGCGGTAGACCAGCCCCTGGCGGACCTGGCCGCCGGTCCAGGTGCGGTAGCCCCCGATGTCCCGGAGGTTGACGGCGCCCTGGAGGGGGATCTGGCGAATCGTTTCGGCTTGCGGTTGGTGCCGGACGTGGTCCCGGGTGCTGACCCCGGCTGCGGGTGCCGCCGCAGCGGACGCGGCGGCGGGCAGGGTCCCGACGGCGAGAGCGGCGGCGGCCGCCGCGGTCGCCAGGCGGATGCGGGCACGGCTCATGGGGGCGACTCCTGTGACGGAGAAGGGGGATCACCCTGGTGGTGGCAGGGTGCGGAGCGAGTGCAGTGCTTCGAGTGCTTCGATTGCCTGTTGTGCTTCGGCCATGACGCGGGAGACGAGCTCCGCACAGGACGGAAGGTCGTCGATCATCCCCGCGACCTGGCCCGATGCCATGACGCCGAGGTCCGTACGGCCCTCGACCATGGACGCCTTGAGGAGCATCGGGGTGTTCGCGGCGAGCAGGACCTGGCTCCAGGACAGGTCCTTGCCGTGTTTCATCGCGAGGCCGTCGCGGACCATCTGCGGCCAGCTCAGCCCGGACAGCTTCCGGAAGCCGGCCGCGTGCCGCACCGCCCGGAGCAGCGCCCGGGCACGGCCCGCCCGCTCCAGCGAGTCGACCAGCTCGGTACGGAGCATGCGGTGCGGCAGCCCGTCGACGGCCGTGGTGACGGTGACGTCCTTGACCGTGGCCTTCAGGTACTCGGCCTTCACGGCGTCCGGGACGGTCGAGTCCGAGGTCAGCAGGAACCGGGTGCCCATGGCGATGCCCGCGGCCCCGTACGACAGGGCCGCGACCAGGCCGCGCCCGTCGCTGAAGCCGCCCGCCGCGATCACCGGGATGTCCACGGCGTCCACGACCTGCGGCAGCAGCACCGTCGTGGCCACGTCCCCCGTGTGGCCGCCGCCCTCGCCGCCCTGCACGATCACCGCGTCGGCCCCCCACGCGGCCACCTTCTCGGCGTGCCGCCGGGCCCCGATCGACGGGATGACGACCACGCCCGCGTCCTTGAGCCGTCCGATCAGCTCCCTGGAGGGCGCCAGCGCGAAGGAGGCGACCCGTACCCCCTCGTCGATGATCAGCTGGGCGCGCTCGGCCGCGTCCCCCGCGTCCGCCCGCAGGTTGACCCCGAACGGAGTCCCCTCCGGAGTGCGGGACTTCACCTCGCGGACCGCCGAACGCAGCTGGTCCAGGGTCATCGTGGCCGAGGCCAGGATGCCCAGCGCCCCCGCGTTCGCCGCGCCCGACACCAGGCGGGGGCCGGCGACCCAGCCCATGCCCGTCTGTACGACGGGGTGCTCGACCCCGACCAGCTCGGTGAAGGCCGTCCGTATCGTCATCGTCCGCCCCATCGCGTCAGACCCGCACTTCACGGTCGCGCAGCCCCTGGGGGTCGATCACCTCGCGGATCAGCCGCAGCTCCCCGGCGGTCGGTTCGCGCGTGTACGGGACCTCGCCGGTGATCGCCGGCTCGAAGCCGGTCGCCGCCAGGACGTCCTCGACGGTGACGCCGGGGTGCAGGGAGGCCAGCCGCATCGAGTGACCCGGCCCGGCGAAGTCGAAGACGCCGAGATCGCTGACCACCCGGGGCAGCCGGTGGAAGCGGGTCACCCCGGCCGCCTCCGCACGGTCGTAGCCGACCCCGCTGACCATGTCGACGCGCTCGACGAACACCCGCTTCGAGTGCTTGGGAACCCAGTAACTCACGGGATTGTTGAGGGTGTTCACGGGAGCGCCGCGCACCCCGAGGAGCTGGCGGGCCGGCCGCTCCCAGTCGCCGATGCACGAGATGTTCTGATTGCCGAACCGGTCGATCTGGCTGGCGCCCATCATCACGTGCCGCCGCCCTCCGGTGACCATCGTCAGGTGACGCCGGTACGGGAGCCAGCCCTCGGCCGTGCCGTCCAGCCCGACGAGCATCGCCTCGCCGTCGGTCAGCAGCAGGTCCGGGGAGAAGGTCCGCTTCGCGAGCCTGGCCCCGAAGGAGGGGACCAGACCCATCGGGCTGGCGAGCACCTCGCCGTTGTCGCGCCAGGCCTCGGCGCAGGCGATCACGCAGTACTCGGCCCGGGAGACGGCACGCGGGGCGGTGGGGGTGGCGTCGGTCGTCGTCACTGCTGCTCCTCGTGCCAGGTCCGGACGGCCAGCTGGTAGTCGTGCTCGCCCGCCCCGGACAGGAAGCGGGCCGAGAACTCGTCCCAGGGGGTGGCCGCGTACAGCTTCTGGAAGGCCTCGTCCCGGTCGTAGTCGGGGACGCAGGAGGTGAAGTGCGCGCCGTTCGGGGTCTCCACGACCCCGGTCACGGAGTGCCGGCTGACGAGGAGGGACTGCGGGGGGCCGGACTTGGTGAGCTCGGCCGTCTCGACGAGCTGCTCGCAGGAGACGTAGGCGGCGTCGGCGGCCTCGCAGAAGAGGTCGTCGAAGTACGGGTCCGGGCCCAGGTACTGGGCGTTGCCCAGGCGGTCTGCGCGGTTGAGGTGGACCAGTGCGGCGTCCATGCGCAGGGCGGGGACGGCGACGAGCTCCTCGCCGTCGTCGTAGGGGGAGAGCACCGTGCGCAGCTCCGGGTTGACCCGCATCACGTCGGAACCGAGGCCGGCGCGTACCGGCAGGAAGGGGAGCCGGTTCGCGGCGGCGTGCAGGCCCCACATGAACATGGCCTCGTCGAGCTCGGTGAGGGTGAAGGCGGCACGTTCGCGTGCGGCCCGGAAGTGCGGCTCCAGCGGGATGGAGTCGAGGGTGGCGAAGGGGGCGACCAGTCTGCGGATCCGGCCGGCGGCGGCCAGCAGGCCGACGTCGGGGCCACCGTAGGAGATCACGGTGAGGTCGGTGATCTCGGACCGGAGCAGTGCGCGCACCAGGGCCATGGGCTTGCGCCGGGACCCCCATCCGCCGATGCCGACGGTCATCCCGCTGTGCAGCTGCCCGACCACCTCTTCGGGGGTCATGGACTTGTCGGTCATGCGCGCTCTCCTGTCCCGAAGGTGTCGCGGACCCGGTCGGCCACCCCGCTCAGGTTGGCCTCGAAGGTGAAGCCCTGCTCGAAGCGGTAGCTGCGGCGCACGTCCACGGGGTCGATCCCGTTGATGGCCGCCTTGGCGAGCCGGATCAGGCAGCCGTCCTTCCGCGCGATCTCGGCGGCCAGCTCCAGGGCGGCGGCGCGCAGCTCCGTGCGCGGGACCACCTTCCAGACCGAGCCGTGGGCGTGGAGTTCGGCGGCGGTCGCGGTGCGCGAGGTGTAGTACAGCGCGCGCATCAGGTGCTGCGGGACCAGCCGCGCCAGGTGGGTGGCGGCGCCGAGCGCGCCCCGGTCCAGCTCGGGCAGCCCGAAGGTGGCGTCCTCGGAGGCGACGATGGCGTCGGCGTTGCCGGCCAGTCCGATCCCGCCGCCCAGGCAGAACCCGTGCACGGCCGCGACGACCGGCACCTCGCACTCGTAGACGGCGGCGAAGGCCTCGTAGCAGCCCCGGTTGGCGCCGATCAGCGCCGCGTGTCCCGTGTCGCGCTGCATCTCCTTGATGTCCACTCCGGCGTTGAAGCCGCGGCCCTCGGCGGTGAGGACGACGCACCGGATCCCGGGGTCGCGGCCGGCCGCCCGCAGGGCGTCGGCGAGGTCGTACCAGCCCTGTACCGGGAGCGCGTTGACGGGTGGGAAGTCGACTGTGACGAGTGCGATGCCCTTGTCGGGGCTTGCGGTGGAGACACCCATGAGAGGATCAGCTACCTTTCCACCAAACATTTGTTAGGTGAGGAAGGTAGCAGCCTATGGAGCTCGACGGGAGGGTCGTCGTCGTCACCGGAGGAACCCGGGGCGTCGGCGCCGGCATCGCCCGGTCGTTCCTCGCGGCCGGCGCGGACGTGGTCGTCTGCGCCCGGCGCCCACCGGACGAGGAGGTGGCGGCGGCCGGCAAGGCCGCCGCCTTCACCCCGGTCGACCTGCGCGACCCCGCTGCCGTGCACGAGTTCTTCGGTGCGGTCGCGGGCCGGTACGGGCGGCTCGACTGCCTCGTCAACAACGCGGGCGGCACCCCGTACCGGCTGCTGGGCGAGGGCGCGGCACAGCGCCACGCGCGCGTCGTCGAACTCAACCTGCTCGCGCCGATGACCGCCTCGCTCGCGGCCTACCCCTGGCTGCGGGAAGCGGCCGGCTCGGTGGTCATGATCGGCAGCGTCAGCGGGACCCGCCCCTCACCTGGGACGGCCGCGTACGGCGCCGCCAAGGCCGGGCTGGAGCACCTGGCCCGGTCCATGGCCGTCGAATGGGCTCCCGAGGTACGGGTCAACTCCCTGGTCCTCGGCATGGTGCGGACCGAACTGGCCCACCTGCACTACGGAGACGAGACCGGCATCGCCTCGGTCGGCGCCACCGTCCCGCTGGGGCGGCTGGCGGACCCCTCGGACGTGGGGGAGGCGGCGGTGTTCCTGGCCTCGGCCCGGGCGGCGTACGTGAGCGGCGCGAGCCTGCTGGTGCACGGGGGCGGGGAGCGCCCGGCGTTCCTGGATGCGGCAACTGTCAACAAGGAGAGCTGAGATGGCGGGACTGTGCGAAGGCCGGGTCGTGATCGTGACGGGCGCGGGGCGGGGGCTGGGACGGGCCCATGCGCTGGCCTTCGCCGCGGAGGGGGCGAAGGTCGTCGTCAACGACCTCGGGGTCGGGCTCGACGGGCTGCCCGGGCCGGACGGCCCCGCGGCACACGTGGTCCGGGAGATCGAGGCACTGGGCGGGCAGGCACTCGCGCACGGCGGGGACATCGCCACACCGGCGGGGGCGGACTCGCTGGTGACGGCGGCCGTGGACACCTTCGGGCGCCTGGACACCCTCGTCAACAACGCGGGCTTCCTGCGGGACCGGATGCTCGTCAACCTGGACGAGGACGACTGGGACGCGGTCATGCGGGTCCACCTGAAGGGCCACTTCCTCCCGCTGAGGTCGGCGGCCGCGTGGTGGCGGGCGGAGGCGAAGGCGGGCCGGCCCGCGGCCGCCCGGGTCGTCAACACCTCCTCCGGCGCCGGCCTGCTGGGCTCCGTCGGCCAGGGCAACTACAGCGCGGCCAAGGCCGGGATCCTCGGCCTCACCATGGTCGCGGCGCAGGAGATGGGACCCTACGGCGTCCAGGTCAACGCGATCGCCCCCGCGGCACGGACCCGGATGACGGAGCGGACCTTCGCCGAGACCATGGCCGCCCCCGAGGAGGGCGGCTTCGACGCGATGGCCCCCGAGAACGTCTCCCCGCTGGTGGTGTGGCTGGGGGCGGAGGCCTCGGCCGGAGTCACGGGCCGCGTCTTCGAGGCGGAGGGCGGCCGGATCACCGTGATGGAGGGCTGGCGGCCGGGCCCCACCGCGGACCGGGGCGCGCGCTGGACCCCGGCGGAAGCCGGAAAGGCCACCCTGGAACTCCTCGCGGAGGCACGGACTCCGCTCCCCGTGTACGGCGCGCGGTAGCGGCCCCGGTCCGGTCCCGGCGGCGACACCGGAGGCTAAGGTTCCTGGTCCGGGACCAGAGCCGAAGGGACACGATCCGACGATGGCCGTCACACCGACCCCGCAGAAGATCACCACGTTTCTGATGTTCGAGGGACGGGCCGAGGAAGCCATGGGCTTCTACGTCTCGCTGTTCGACGACGCGCAGGTGCTCGCCATCAGCCGCTACGGCCCCGGCGAGACCGGACCCGGGGCCGGGCCCGAGGGAACCGTGCGCCACGCGACGTTCTCCCTGGCCGGACAGCAGCTCATGTGCATCGACAGCCCGGCCGAGCACGCCTTCGGCTTCACGCCCGCGGTGTCCCTGTACGTCCAGTGCGAGGACGAGGCCGAGATCGACCGCCTCTACGGCGCGCTCGCCGAACAGGGCCAGGAGCTCATGCCCCTGGGCTCGTACGGATTCAGCCACCGGTTCGGCTGGGTGAACGACCGCTTCGGCGTCTCCTGGCAGCTGAACCTGGCGGCCCCGCCCAGCGCGGCCGCGTGACGGACCGCTCTCAGGAACCGGCCCCGCCCGGCCGGGGCTGCTCCAGGCCGAGCATCTCCAGGGCCGAGTCCATCTCCGCCTGGAACAGCACCCGGGGGTTGGCCTCGGGGCCGAACTGCCGGTACACCTCCAGCGCGACGGGGCCGTACATGCGGCCCCACACCCGCAGCGAGGCCAGCAGCGCCTGCGGCGGCAGGTGGGGGAAGCACTCGCGGGCCAGGGCCGCGAGGGAGGGGACGAAGTCGCTCCACTGCGCCTCGGCCCGCTTGAGCTGCTCGGGGGCGGCGGGCCAGGCGGCGTCGACCAGGCCCAGGAGGATCATGCAGCACCGGCGGGCGGCCGCCACGACGGCGTCGTGGGTCGGCGCGTACCCCGGCGAGCTGTCCCCGTAGGTCAGGCGGAACTCCGCCGGGCGGGTACGGGCCCACTCCCGGAAGGTGTCCGCGACCGCGAGGAGCCGGGCCGCGGTCGCCTCCTCGGGGAGCGCGTCACGGGCCAGCTCCTGCTGGTCGGCGAGCCGGTTGTACGTGTCGGCCGCCAGCGTGGCGAGCAGATCGTCGCGGGTGTCGAAGTAGCCGTACAGGGCCGCGGCGGTCATGCCCATCTCGCGCGCGATGCCGCGCAGCGTGATCCCGGCGACGTCACCGGAGGCGAGCAGCGCGAGCGCCACCTCCTTGATCTCGGCGGTGGTCTCGATCCGGAGACGTTCACGGCGCGACAGGGTCTGCATGGCGGGGGCTCCTCCTCAGGGACACGGCGAGAGTGTCTTCTACCCCCGTACAAACACCGTTTACTTACCTTACCGTGTTGACGAACCGCAACTCGGCAGCCCTCCTCCGGGCCTTCGCGGCCCTCGTGGCCTTCGCGGCTCTCGTGAGGGCGCACGCCACCAGCACCACGGCGAGCGTGCCCAGGCTCATCAGCAGCCGGGGACGGGTCTGCGCGGTGAAGAGCATGGAGCACAGGATCGCCGAGAACGCCGCGACGACCAGCAGCGTCAGGTACGGGAAGCCCCACATGCGGAAGGCGGGCGGTGCGGGCGCGGTGCGCTCGGCGCGGATCCGCAGGACGAACTGGGAGACGGCGATCCCCAGGTACATGATGATCAGCACCGCGCCGGTCGAGTCGAGCAGGAACGGGAACGCCCGCTCGGGACTGACCGCCTGGGCCGCGACGGCCCCGCAGCCCGCCACGGTTCCGAGCAGGACCGCACGCCGGGGTGCCGCCGCCCACCGGGGCGCGTCGCCGTGCCCGGCGAGGGTGGCCAGCATGCGCGAGGAGGCGTAGAGCGTGGAGCCGAGCACCGACAGCAGCGCGGTCAGGATCACCGTGCTCATGGCGGTTCCGGCGAACGGGACCCCGATTCGGGTCAGGGCGCTCACATACGGGCTCTCGCCGCCGGTGATCTCCGGCCAGGGCACGATCGCGAGCACCAGCAGGACCGAGCCGAGGAAGAACACGAGGATCCGCCACACGATCTGGCGGGTGGCGCGGGCCACCGCCCGGCCCGGGTCGGGGCACTCGGCGGCCGCGACGGCCACGATCTCGGTACCGCCGAAGGCGAAGACGACACCGACGGTGGCGGTGAGGACCGGGCCGAGGCCGTGCGGGGCGAAACCTCCGTACGCCGTGAGGTTCCCCAGCGGCGGCCCCGCAGGGCCGTCCCCCAGCAGGTAGGCGGTCCCCAGGGCCAGGAAGGCGAGGATCGCGGCGATCTTGACGACCGCGAACCAGAACTCGGCGTTCCCGAAGGCGCGCGAGGAGCGGAGGTTCACCGCCGTCAGCCCCCCGAGCAGGAACAGGCTGCACACCCAGGCCGGTACCTGCGGCAGCCAGCCGTGCACGATCTGGCCGCCCGCGATCGCCTCGACGGCCACGATGGCGACGAAGGCGTACCAGTAGAGCCAGCCGACCGTGAACCCCGCCCACTCGCCGAGGGCGAGGCGGGCGTAGTCGGCGAAGGACCCGGACATCGGGCGGGCGGCGACCATCTCCCCGAGCATCCGCATGACCAGCAGCACCAGCAGCCCGGCCAGCGCGTAGCTGACGAGGACGGCGGGGCCGGCGGCCCGGATGCTCTGCGCCGAACCGACGAAGAGCCCGGTGCCGACCGCGCCGCCCATCGCCATCATGGTCAGGTGACGGTTGCGGAACGCCTGCTCGCCCTGTGCCGTCACGGTGCGACCGAGAGCTTGTGCCGGAGGACCGCGTGGGGGTCGTAGCGGCGCTTGACCGCCCGCAGCCGCTCGTAGTTTCCCTTGTAGAAGAGCTCGTGCCAGGGGATGCCGGAGGTGTTGACCGCGGGGTCGGCCAGGTCGGTGTCGGGGTAGTTGATGTAGCAGCCGTCGGTGACCCCGCCGGTTGCCGGGACGCCGCCGGTCTCGGCGTAGACGTCGCCGTAGAAGGCGCGCAGCCGGTTCGTCTCCGGCTCGTCGTCCTGGGGGGCCGACCAGATCGACTGGTACAGGACCTTGAAGACGGAGTCGCGCTGGGCGGCTGCGGTGTCCGCCTCGCCGTGGGCGTTGATGGCGCCGCCGAAGGAGAGCAGGACCAGGGAGGTGTCGGGGTTGTCGGTCCGGGAGAGGTGCCGGTACGCGGCCTGCAGCTGGTGCAGGGTGAAGCCGCGCCTGTGGTAGGCGGACTTGAGGCCGACCCGGGCCAGCGGATTGGCCCAGACCGGGTTGGGCGAGCCGACCATGCGGGCCGCGTCCAGCCAGGGCAGCTCGCGCGGGGTGAACAGGTTCGGCATGGCGGCCAGTTCGCCGCTGGGCCGGTCGACGGGGCGCGGGGTGAGGCCGGTGCCGTCCAGCAGGGCGGCGAGGTACGCGTCGAGGGTGGCGCGGGAGGAGGACTGGGCGTAGTGGGCGAGGGAGCCGAAGCGGCGGGCGTTGGCGTTGAAGAGGGTGGACAGGTGGCGGCCCGGTGAGCCCGGACCGGAATTGCGCTCGTGCCAGCTGCCGTAGTTCCGCAGGAGCCGCACGAACCGGTCCTCGGTGAGCTCGTCCCAGGACAGGTCGATCGCGCAGGCGTGCAGCGTGGCCGGCGGGACGGGCAGCTGACGTTCCGGGGGCGCGTGTCCGGTGCCGGGGGTGCGGAACCAGTAGCGGGTGACGAGGCCGAAGTTGCCGCCGCCGCCTCCGGTGTGGGCCCACCACAGCTCGCGGTGCGGATCGTCGGCCTCGCGGGTGGCCACGATCGTACGGGGGCGGCCGCCGGCGCCCGGGACGACCACCTCGACGGCGTACAGGTGGTCCACGACCAGGCCGAAGTCGCGGGAGAGCAGGCCGTAGCCGCCGCCGCTGATGTGGCCGCCGGCGCCCACGGAGTGGCAGACCCCGCCGGGCAGGGTGACGCCCCACCCCTTGTAGAGGGCCTCGTAGACGGCCATGAGGTGGGCGCCGGGCTCGACGTGGAAGGCACGGCGGCGCTCGTCGTAGCCGACACCGGTCATCTCGGAGAAGTCGAGGAGGACCTCCACCTCGGGGTTGCAGGTGAAGTCGGCGAGGCAGTGGCCGCCGGAGCGGACGGAGATCCGCTTGCGGCGGGCGATCGCCTCGCGGAGCGCGTCCTCGGCGTCACGGGCCGAGCGGACCATCTTGACGTGCTCGGGGTCGGCCGCGTAGCGCCGGTTGATGCCCGTCCGGAGCGAGGGGTAGCGGGCGTCGGAGGGCAGGATCTTCGGGCCCGCCGCCCCGGGGGCGGTGGCGGCGGAAGCGGGGGCGGTGGTGAGGGTGCCGGCTGTCCCGGCGCCCACCACGACGGCCGAGGCGGCGAGGAATCCGCGGCGGTCCGGATGCGGCATGACAGGTTCCCTTGCGTGGCGCGAGTGCGGTACGGGGCGGTGCGATGGGGGTCCGAGCTGCTGGCGGCTGGGCCGGGCCGGGTTGGGCCGGGCTGGGCCGGGCCGGGCCGGGTTGGGACCCGACCGGGCCGGGCCCCGGGGGCGAGCGGGGGCTCCTGTGTGCCTCCGGGGCCCGGCGGTTCCGGGGGCCTGCCGGTCAGGCGTTGGCGCCGCCGTCGACGGTCAGCGTGGTGCCGGTGACGAACGAGGCCTCGTCGCTGGCCAGGTAGAGGACCGCGCTCGCGATCTCCGCGGCCCGGCCGTAGCGGCCGAAGACGTTCAGGCCGCGCTGGAAGTCGGCGGACGGACCGTCGGCGGGGTTCATGTCGGTGTCGACGGAGCCGGGCGCCACCTGGTTGACGGTGATGGCACGGTCGCCCAGGTCGCGGGCGAGGCCCACGGTCAGGCCGTGGACCGCCGCCTTCGACATGGAGTACGGGGTGAAGCCGGCGGCGGGGACCTGCGTGGCGAGGCAGGAGCCGATGTTGACGATGCGGCCGCCGTCGGGCATGGACCGGGAGACGGCCTGCGCGGTGAGGAAGGCGCCGCGGACGTTGATGTCCAGGGTCCGGTCGAGGGTGGCCAGCGGCACCTCGGCGAGCGGCGGGCAGGTCATGTCCGCGTACCCGGCGTTGTTGACGAGGATGCGGACCGGGCCGAGTTCGCGCACGACCCGGTCCACCGCGGCCGTCACGGCCCCGGCGTCGGCGGCGTCGGCCTCGACGGCCACGGCACGGCGCCCGAGGGCCCGTACCTGCCCGGCGACCTCTTCGGCCTGTTCCTTGTTCGAGCGGTAGGTGATCGCGACGTCGGCGCCGTGGGCGGCGAGCGTACGGGCGATCTCGGCGCCGATGCCGCGGGAGCCGCCGGTCACCAGGGCCACGCCGTGGAGAGTGGTCGTCACGTTGATTCCTTTTCTGTGCGGGGGAGTCGGGTGGGGGGAGAGAGCGAGGGACGGGGGGCGGGATCAGGCCGTGGCGGGCTGCCGGTCGGGGGCGGCCGCGGTCGTGCCGCCGCTGCCGTCCTTCTTGGCGCGCAGGTCCGGCAGGAGGGTGAACAGGCCGAGGAAGGCCATGATCACGCCGAGGACGAGGGGGGCCCGGAGCCCGTAGGCGTTGATGCCGACCCCGCCGAGCCAGGAGCCGATGACGATGCCGAGGGTGATGAAGGAGGAGTGCACGGTGTTGACCAGCGGGCGGGCGTTCGCGGTGCGCTGGACCCGGGTGATCATGCAGGGGTTCATCGTGACGCCGACCAGGCCGATGCCCATCATGAAGACCAGCGCGGGCGCGGTGACCTCGGCGAAGACGGCGAAGCCGGCGAGGAAGACCATGTTGAGCCCGAGCCCGACGAGCTGGGTCACGATGGTGTGCTTGTCGGCGAAGCGGCCCACGATGTTGTTGCCGACGACGGTCGCGGCTCCGTAGGCGACCAGCAGCCACGGCACCGAACCCTCGCTGAAGCCGGTGAGCTCGGTGAGGATCGGCGTGAAGTAGCTGAAGGCGGAGAAGGTGGCGCCGATGATCAGCGTGGAGGTGGAGAACACCAGCCACAGCCGCGGGTTCCTGAAGGCGCGCATCTCCTCCCTGACGGAGGGTCCGCCCCCGCCCTCGGCGCCGGTCACGGAGGGGACGCCGACGATCGTCGCGACGGCCGCGAGCACGGTCAGCCCCGAGATCGCCCAGAACGCGGCCCGCCAGCCGAACTGGCCGCCGACGAAGGTGGAGATGGGCAGGCCGAGCAGGGTGCCGAGCATCAGCCCGTTCATGGCGGCGCCGATCGCCTTGCCGCGCATCTCCGGCTTCGTGATCTCCGCGACGACCGAGAGCGAGACGCCGAAGAAGGCGGAGGAGGCGACGCCCGTGATGACGCGCCCGACGGCCATCGTCACGTAGTCGGTGGACAGGGCGGCCAGGACGTTGCCGCCGAGGAAGACCGCGAAGAGCACCATCAGGGCGCTCTTGTGCGGGAGCCGCAGCACCGCCGTGGCCAGGAACGGCCCGCCGAGGGCCATGGCGACGGCGAACGCGGTGATCAGGTAGCCGACTTGGGGGATGGTGGCCCCGAGTCCTTCGGAGATCTGGGGCATCAGGCCGGCCACCACGAATTCGCTGGTGACCATGGCGAAGATGCCGAGGGCGAGGACGTACACGGCCTTGGGCACGGCCGTCACAACCTTTCTATAACTGAACGATCGTTCCAGAATGTGGGCAGGTGTGACCCAGGGAAGGCGGAGCAGGGTGGCCGGAGGCCGGCCGGCCGGCGGAACCCGACGCCGGACGGGTGTCAGCCGGTAGGGGAAAGGCCCTTGAGGGCCTGGTCGACGACCTGGGTCAGATAGTCACGGTCCGCCGCCCGCTCCATGACGCGCAGCCCCTGGGTGAGGGTGACGAGGAGGCGGGCGGTGGTGCGCACGTCGGTGCCGGGCGCGAGCTCCCCGGCCGCTTGGGCCTTCAGCAGGAGGTAGGCGAAGGCCTCCTCCAGCGAACCCAGCGCCCCGCCGAGCCGTTCGGCGGCCTTCGCGTCCTCCGGCAGCCGCTCCAGCACGCCGTGGGTGACCATGCACCCGCCGCGCAGCGGATCGGCCAGCGCCGACTCGACGTAGGAGAGGAGGAAGGCGCGCAGGACCGGCAGGGCGGGACCCTCGTCGGACTCGGCGAGACGCTCCTGCGCCCGGTCCGCCTCGACGGCGCAGTACAGGTCCAGTGCCTTGAGGTAGAGATCGTGCTTGGAACCGTAGGCGGCGTACATGCTGGAGCGGTTGATGCCCAGCGCGTCCACCAGGTCCTGGATCGAGGTGGCCTCGTACCCCTGGCGGCGGAAGAGCTCCATGGCCGCCACCAGGGCGGTCTGCGGGTCGAACTCCTTGGGCCTGGCCATGGGCACGAGGCTACCCCATTTCCAACCGGTCGTTTCAGAAAGACGGTACGGCAGGCCGGAGTCAGTCGAACGTGGCCGGAACCACCCCGTACCGCGCCCCCACCTCGGCCACGCCCGGCGGATCCTCCACCGGCACCGGCACACCCGGAACGGGCTCCGTACCGGCCTCCAGGAAGAAGTTCTCCACCCCGCCCGGCGTGAAGATCAGCAGCAGCTTCGCCGCGTGCAGGGAGTGGTTGTGGAACTGGTGCGCCGTACCGCGCGGCACGAACACGAAGTCGCCGGTGGCCGCCTCGTACGTGTTCTCGCCGACCCGGATGGTCAGCCGGCCGTCCAGGACGTAGAAGGCCTCGTCCTCGTCGGCGTGGTGGTGCGGCGGAGGGCCCCCGCCGGGCGGTACGGACGCCTCCAGCACGGCGATGGAACCGCCGGTCTCGACCGCGCCCGCCTTCACGCTGTAGACGTCACCCGACAGCCAGGTGGCCTTGCCGCCCCCGGCCGGAACGTGCAGGACCCGGCGCACCTCGGTGGGCACTTCGGCCTGCTGGGTCGCTTCGAACAAAGACATCTCTCACCCTACCGTCGTCGCTTCGCCGAGCAGCGCGAGGACCGGGTCGTCGACCGCCACCTCACGCCCTCCGCATTCCACCGTGACCAGCCGCAGCCACTCGCCGTCCGCACACGCCACGTACAGCCCGCTCCCGTCGCGCACCAGCGTGCCGGGCGGCCGCCCGCCGCCCCCGGGACCCCCGCCCTCCCCGTACGCGGCCGACAGCAGCCGGATGCGCTGCCCGCCGGGGGCCGTGAACCAGGCACCCGGGTTGCGGTAGGCGGCCCGTACGTGGCGCTCCACGACGGCGGCGGGCCGGCTGAAGTCGAGCCGGTAGTGCTCGTCGCGGGGCCGCCCGTAGTAGGAGCGGCGGGACAGGTCCTGGGGCGTGCGCTCCCAGGTCCCCTCCACCAGCTGCGGGATCAGGTCGAGCAGCATCAGGACGTTGGCCCGCTCCTGCATGGTGCGCAGCTCCAGGCCGGTCTCGCGGCCCGACAGCGGGATGTGGTGCTGCATCAGCAGGTCGCCGTCGTCGAGTTCGGCGCCCATCTCGATGGCGGAGACGGAACTCTCCGCGGCCCCCTCGCGGACCATCCAGTAGAAGGGCGCCAGGCCCGCGAACTCCGGCAGCGGCGAGGGGTGGAAGTTGACCGAGGTGCGGCGCGGCAGCGCCAGCAGCGGAGCCTTCAGCAGCTGCTGGAAGTTGCCGACGAGGAAGTAGTCGGCGTCCAGAGCGGCGAGGGCCTCCACCGCGTCGGGGTCGTTCGCCGAGCGCGGGCGCAGGACGCGTACGCCCAGGGCGCGCGCCTGGTCGGCGACGTCGACGGCCTCCTCGTCATCGGTGAAGTACGCGCACAGCTTCCCGGGCGGTGAGGTGACCAGGGCGGCCAGCTCCACGTCCGGGTGGCCGTGCAGGATGCTCAGGAAGGGCGATCCGAGTTTGGAGTTGACTTCGGTGAACAGCACAACACGTATGGGATCCATGACGGTCGGACGCTTCTCTCATCTCTGTTTCTAGAAGAACGGGGAGGTGGAGGAGCCGCCCAGCAGCACGTTGCCGGTGAGCTGCAGCACCGAGTCCTGGGCGACGGCGTGCTGGCACATGGTGTTGGCGTCGCGCAGCCACCGGTCCAGCGGATTGGGCTTGTAGACGGACGATCCACCGACGAGGTCGAAGAGCTCGTGGACGATGGAGCGGGCCGTGCGGAAGGCGTGGCGCCGGGCGATCGCGGTGGCCACGCGGGCGTCGTCGCCCAGGACGTCGCCGGCGGCGAGCGCGTCCCACTGCACCTGCAGGGTGCTGTAGACACCGGCACGGGCGGCGATCAGCTCCCCCTCCAGGCGGGCGATCGCCGACTGGATCCGGTGGTCCTCGCGCCAGGGGGTGCCCGTCTCGCGGTCGGTCCGCCCGGCGGCCAGTTCGCGCACGTGGTCCAGTGCGGCACGCGCCATGCCGAGCGGGATGCCCGGCATCTTGCGCAGGATGGCGTCCGGCGTGGCGTGCAGCGGGCCGGTCCGCCTGGGCTCGGCGAAGGAGAAGGAACGCTCCTCGGGCACGAACAGGCCGGTGCAGGAGTAGTCCTGCGAGCCGGAGCCGGCCAGACCGGTGGTGTGCCAGGTGTCGTGGAACTCGTAGTCGCCGGGGCGGGCGATCATCACCCGCCAGTGGCGTGCGGCACCGGTCACCGGGTCGGTCTCCGGCTCGCCGTCCTCGCCGAAGACGTGGACGCCGGCACCCAGCCAGTCGCAGTGCGAGGAGCCGGAGCCGAACTTCCAGCGGCCGGTGACCCGGAAACCGCCGGGCACCCGGACGGCCTTGCCCTGCGGGTAGATCCAGCCGGAGTTGGCCATGTCGAGGGTGGGCCACATGCCGCGGGCGACCTCGTCGTCGAGGTAGCCGGAGTAGATGCCGGAGTCCATGCCGATCATCGCGCACCAGCCGACGGAGACGTCGCCGGCGGAGAGGATCTCCAGGAGCTCGGCCTGCTGCATCGAGGTGAGCTCCGGGCCGCCCCACGTCCTGGGCATCGCGGCGCGGAACACACCGGCCCCGCGGAGCAGTTCGACGATGTCCTCGGGCAGCCGGCGTGCGGCCTCGATGCGCGGGGAGTTCTCCCGCAGGACGGGCACCAGCGCACGGGCGCGGTCCAGGATCGCCTCGGCGGTGTCGGGTACGTACGGCAGCGTCGTCGTCATCACGTTCTCATCAGGGGTGCGGGGCGGGTGGGACGGGGCGGCGGTCATGCGTAGCGGCCGGCGGCCATGACCCCGTACGGGTCGACGGCCTCGCGCAGCGCGCGCTGCAGGGCGGCCTCGGCGCCGCCGGCCGTACCGGTGACGGCGCGCGCGTGGCCGGAGTCGAGGCGGTAGGGGCGCAGCCCCGCCTCGCCGAACCAGAGGTGGGCGAGGTCCAGCGCCCGGTGGGCGGCCTCGGTCTGCGTCGCGCGGTCGAAGGGGAAGGACACGACGAGGTCGATGACGTCGGCGTCGAGCGCGTTGACGGTGGACCCGGGCCGGATGCCGGTCGCCAGGTGGATGCGGTCGAGGATGTCCAGGGCCCGGACCACCGAGGCGCCGTCGAAGGGCAGGAACGGCAGGAAGAACAGCCAGCCGTTGCCGTCGGCGTCCACGCGCTCGGCGGCCGCGCCGGTGGCCGAGGCGAGCATCCGCTCGTTGTGCGCGACCGAGCCGCGGTAGGCCGCGTGCACCACGTGGGCGACGACGTCCTCGTCGGCGGGCGCCTCCTCGTCGCTGGAGCTGACCGAGGTGAACAGGCCCGTCTCGGCCATCTCGGCCAGCAGGGCCGACTTGAGGGCGGCGGCCGAGCGCTCGGTGCCCTCCACGCTCAGGTGGGCGACGTAGCCGCCGGCGGTGTCCCCGCCGCCGTACGTGGCCGTCGAAGCGGTGTCGTACACCTTGATCACGCCCGCGATCAGGCCGTTCGCCTTCCAGGTGCGCAGCGCGTCCACGGCCTGGTGCAGCGTCTCGCGGTGGAATCCCGCGCGGACGGTGCTCTGCCGGCGCGGGCGTGGCAGCAGCCGGACCACGGCGGCGGTGACGATGCCGAGGTCGGACTGGGTGAACAGGTGCAGCAGGCTGGGGCCGAGCCCGAGCGGGTTGAAACCGTCGCCCTTGCCGTGCACGCCGTCGCCGGGCCACCAGCCGATGTGGGCGATCGCACCGTCGGGCAGGACGACCTCCAGGCCGAGCAGGTCCTGCGTGCGCTGGTGGCGCAGGCCCACCCCGCGGTCCACGGTGTTGCCCAGGACGCTGGTGTGGCCCGAGGACGCGGTGACGTTCAGCATCCGGTCCGTACCGGCCAGCAGTTCGGAGAGTTCCTTCTGGGTGACGCCCGGCTCGACGACCGCGTAGCCCGCCTCGGTGTCGAGGGCGCGCAGGGCGTCGAGCCCGTCCAGTTCGACGCGTACGACGGGACCGGCCGCCGGCTCCTTCGAGCCGAGCCCCCAGTTGCGGCCGGTGGAGACGGGCTGCAGGCCGGGGAGTCCGGCGCCGGCGGCCTTGGCCTGGTGGAAGGCGCCGGCCAGGGCGCGTACGTCGGCGACCGAACCGGGCCGCAGGACGGCACGGGTGTCGCGCGGGGCGAACGCGGAGACGTTGGGGTCCGGCGGCAGCGGTGCGGCGGCGTCGTGCCGTACGCGCTCCGCGCCGAGGGCCTGCTGGAGTTCTTCCAGTACGGCCTTGAGATCCGGGTACAGGGACGGGTCTTGCATGCCTCGACCTCGATCGTGATGTGGGTGGTCGGTGAGGTGGACGACTGGTGGTGCTGACTACGCGGGGGACTGCGCGGGACGGGTGGGCGCGGAGTCACCGAGGTAGACGGGTGCGAGCGGGCCGAACGAGGTGACGTGGGCCAGGACGCGTACGGTGCGGCCCGGGGCGCCGGCCCAGGCGGTGTCGGCCGCGCACAGCGCGGGCACCTCCCAGCCCTCCTCGCGCAGCGCGAGGGCCGGGGTGTCACTGGTGAGGTCCGGGCTGCAGGTGAACAGCAGGCTGATCACGGCCTCGCGCTCCAGGCCGTTGCGGACCAGGAGTTCGGCGACGAGCGCGCGGGTGGCGGCGGCGATGTGCCGGGGGGTGTCCTCGGCCACCGTGGTCGCGCCGCGCACGGCCCGTACGGACGGCACGCCGTCTGCGGTTGCCACGGGTGGCGGTGGCGGTGGCGGTGGCGGTGGCCCGGCCGTGGCTCCGGGGCTCACTCCGCGCCCGCCGGGGCGGAGGTCAGCCGGCCCCGGTGGAACAGCAGCGCCCCCGCGGTGTCCTCGCCGGGGCGCACGTGTTCGACGCGCCCGAGGAAGAGCGTGTGGTCCCCGCCGGGGAACCGCTCCTCGATCCGGCAGCCGAGGGAGGCCAGGGCGCCGGGCAGGTACGGGCGGGCTTCCACGCCGTCGCCCTCGGTGGTGAAGTGCGCGTCCAGCTCCCGCCCGAACGGCTTGTCGCGGGAGGCGAACAGCCGCGCCAGGTCGCCCTGTCGGTCGGAGAGCAGATGGACCTGGAACTCCCCGGTCGTGTCGATCGCCGGGTAGGTCCGGGAGGACTTCATGACGGAGACGAGGACGCGGGGTGGTTCGAGCGAGATGGAGACGAACGAGTTGGCGGTCATCGCCGCGGCGTGCGCGCCCTGTCCCGACGACAGCACGGTGACGCCGGTCGGGAACAGGCGCATCACCGACCGGAGATCGTCCCGTACGGGCATGGCAGGGCCCAGAGTTGTGGCCATTTCCCCCTCCTCAGGAGTTATCGGCAGAAGAAAACTTAACAGAGTTTAGTAACGATCGAAAGCCAGGTCAGAGGCCTACTGATGGCATTTAACGCAATCGAAATGACTGTTGGACCATGGAGTTAACGGGGGATGGCGGCTCCCGCTGGAGCCGCGGCGGCCTTTCCCGCCCAGGGGGCACGGCCGTGGGGCGCGTGCCGGGTGACCGGCGCCTGCGGTGGTGGCGGTGGCGTCGACCCCGACGCGAGGTCGTCGGGGTCGCGCGCGGCATGGCGGCGGACGGGCCCCGGCGCGGCGGCCCCTGACGGGGCGGGTGTGAAGGCGCCGACGCGCGGGGTGGGGAGGGCACGTAGGGGAGACGGCTCCCGGGCGTCGGCAGCCGCTGCGCCGAGGGCGTCGCCGAGGCGGGGCGGGGGCCGGGCTGCCGTCCCCGTGCGCGGGGCAGGGGGAGTTGGCGAGCCCGACCACGGCCACCGCCTCCGTGGGCTCGTCCTCGGAGTGGAACCACCCGGCGGGGACGCGCCGGGGCTGACCACCTGGACGCCACCGAACGGGTGTTTCACGCGCGGGAGTTGACCGACCGCCGCATCGCCTGCTTGCGGATCTCGCGCGCGGACGCCGTCTCCGCCGGCTGTGTCGTGGGGAGGGCCGCGGCCCGCGCGCTCGCCGGCAAGGTCGTCCACGAGCGCTCCGACCGGTGCGGAGCCGCCCCCGCGGCCGTCGGGGCGGCGCTTTCCGGGGCGGGTGGGGGCGGCCGGCCGGGCGCGTCCGAGGCCGCCGACAGCCGCCGACCGCCGTCGAGCCCGTCCGGGGACACTGCCGAGGCGGCGGTCCGCCGGGCGGGGGAGAGGGCTCCGTCCCGCAGTCAGGGCCCCGACGGAGCGGGCCGCGCGGATCCGCCCGCAAAGGCTGGAACGGCGCGGCACGAAAGCGGGCCCGGCCCCCTGGCGAGGGGTCGGGCCCGAGTCTTCATCGGTGCGATGTCCTATGACTACCCGCTACATCCACCCGCTGAACCGCAACCGGCCCATCATGTTGTCCTCTTCCTGTTCCGGGACCGCCGGACGCGGGCTCCTGGCCCGCGTTCCCCGCCCCGGGCCGCCGCAGGCGAGGCTCGCGTCGCCGATCGCGGGTGTCCGGCCGCAGGGAACCCGCACCCCGTGTCCCGGGCCGATCGCCAGGGCTCTGACGACAGCAAGGGGCCCCGGGGGCGGCGGGCTCGCACGGCCCGTCGCCCCCGGGGCCCCGCCCCGCAGGGCTCGGGTCAGGAGAGCTTGCCGCCGTAGTCCGGCAGCTTGACGGTGCGCTCCGCGTGACCGCCGACGAGGTCGGTCGGGCTGTTGCCGATGTTGGCGATGATCGTGTAGCCGCGCGCCTCGATCTCCGCCCGCTTGCCCGTCTTGTAGGCGCTGACCTCCTCGAACAGGTCGGGCAGGTCACGGACGTAGAGCCCCGACACCGGGTAGCCCACGGCCTTGAGGTTGCGCTCGGTGAGGGAGTGGATGATCCCGGGCCGGGCGGTGACGAAGAAGACCGCGACACCGCGCGCGTGAGCGTACTGGGTCAGCGCGCGGACCTTGGCGATCGCCGGGGTCGGGAAGGTCCAGAACCAGTGGAAGTCCGTCTCCAGCGAGGTGTTGTCGATGTCGAGGACCAGGGCGGGCTTCTCGCCGGCCGGCGAGGCCGCGATGCGCGCCTCGATCGCGGGCCGGGCGGCGTCGATCACGGCGGCGACGTCCCGCTGCCAGGTGGCGTAGTCGATGCCGAGGATCGCGGCGTTGCCGCCGGGCGCGGAGGCGGCCGGGGCGGCCGCCGCGGGAGCGGACACGGGCGCGGGCGCCGGGACGGGCGCGGCGTGCGCGGCGGTGGCCGGAACCAGCGTCAGGACGGCGGCGGCTGCGGCCACCCCGACGGCGGCGGTACGGGGCATACGGGTGCGGCGGGTGCTGCGCATGGGGGGCGCTCCTCGGTCACGTATTGGCATGTACGTGACCAGAGTTGGCGAGAATCCCACCCATGTCTACTGGCCGGTAGGAAACTTTTCGTGGCCGCGTGGTGAATGATCTACGTGGTGCAGTCGAGGACGGTGTGGCACAGCCCGCACCGGGCCCGCAGCCGCCCGCTCACCGGCACCCGCAGCCGCTGCGCACACACCGGGCACGGGAAGCTCACCCGCAACCCGGCACCGGCGCCCGGCTGTTCGAACCGGTACGCCGAGCCGTCCGCGGGACCGCGGGCCCCGGCTCGCCGCGCCTTCGCGTACCGCCTCCGCGCCAGCGGCCCGGCGGCCGTCAGTGGAGCCCGGCGGTGGTCGCGCTCGGCCAGGGCGCGCCCGCGCACGTAGGCCTCGTACGCCTGGGGGCTGGTGAACCAGGGGGCGGGGTCCTCGCCGAACAGGGCCGCGCGCTTGGCGAGGACGTAGCCGAACTCCTCGGGGGTGAGGTAGCCGAATCTCTGGTGGGTCAGCGCGTCCTCGCGGTAGGCATCCAGAAGCAGCCAGCCCGCCCCCAGGTACGCGGCCGCGGTGTCGGTGAGGATCTCGTTCTCCGTGGTACCGGGGAAGCGCAGGTCCAGGCGGTGCAGCAGGACGTGGGCCACCTCGTGCGCGAGGGCGGCCGCCAGATCGCGGCGGTGGGTGCGGAAGCGGTCGTTGACCTCGACGAAGTACTCCGGACCCGAGGTCAGTTCCACGGTGGCGGCCTGCTCCATCGCCCGGAAGGAGACCACCATGCGCGCGTCGGGCAGCCGCAGGGCGCGCACCGTCGCGGCGGCCACCCGCTGTGCGCCCAGATGGAGGTCGTCGGCGGCGCCGAAGGCGGCGTCGGCGGGGGTGAAGCTCGTGCCGTAGGCGCGGATCCCGTCGGCCGACAGCCGGCGGAAGAGTGCGGTGATCGAGGCGCGCACGGTCGCCAGATGCGGAAATCCGTGCTCGACGGGGCTGCCCGACCCCCTGTTCTCCGTCACCGGGCCCTCCTTACAGCAATCCCTGCCGTCGTGGCGGGAGTTGGCCGAAATTGCCTTCTTGATGTCCACCACACGCCTGCTGTGTCATGGACCCGTCATTCACCCGATGACGCACACGCACGGCCCAACCCCCCACGAAAGGCAGTGTGTTGACTGTGACCACCCTTGTGCAGTTCATGAAGCGCACCCTCGCCGTCGGCGCGGTCGCCCTCGCCGCCGTCAGCCTCCAGCCCGGCACCGCCAGCGCCGGTCCGGCCCCCGTGGTCGGCGGCACCCGCGCCGCCCAGGGCGAGTTTCCCTTCATGGTGCGCCTCTCCATGGGCTGTGGCGGCGCCCTCTACACCCAGCAGATCGTCCTCACCGCCGCCCACTGTGTGAGCGGCTCCGGCAACAACACCTCCATCACCGCCACCGCCGGAGTCGTCGACCTCAACAGCTCCAGCGCCATCAAGGTCAAGTCCACCAAGGTCCTCCAGGCCCCCGGCTACAACGGCAAGGGCAAGGACTGGGCCCTCATCAAGCTCGCCAAGCCCATCAACCTGCCCACCCTCAAGATCGCCGACACCAAGGCCTACGACAGCGGCACCTTCACCGTCGCGGGCTGGGGCGCCACCCGCGAGGGCGGCGGCCAGCAGCGCTACCTGATGAAGGCCACCGTGCCGTTCGTCTCCGACGCCACCTGCAAGGCCGCCTACGGCAACGACCTCGTCCCCAGCGAGGAGATCTGCGCCGGCCTGCCCCAGGGCGGCGTCGACACCTGCCAGGGCGACTCCGGCGGCCCGATGTTCCGCCGCGACAACAACAACGCCTGGATCCAGGTCGGCATCGTCAGCTGGGGCGAAGGCTGCGCCCGGCCGAACTACCCCGGTGTCTACTCCGAGGTCTCCACCTTCGCCGCCGCGATCAAGAGCGCCGCGGCCGGCATGTAGCTCCGCCGGTACCTCCCGCCCGCCCTTCCGGCCGGTCACGCACCGGCCGGAGGGGCGGGCCACCTCTGCGCGCGGGTGCGGGCCGGCCCTCGTGCCCGGACCCGACGGCCCCGACCCACCGCGCATCGTCACCACCTCCGGCCCGGCCCCCTGCGCCCACGTCCACACGGCGCGTGGCGGTGCCCCCGCCACGCCAGGGAAGACGCGGCCCCGACCGCCCGGGTTGAAGCCCTGGGACATCCGGCCCCGCCGACGCTCGGGGCGCGGGGACGGGATTCAGCCCCGCCGGGGTCTGAGGCGCAGGGTCCGGGGGCCGGGGCGGAGTCCCGGGGAGCTTCGGCGAAGCCGGCTCGCGCCCGTTCGCCCGTACCCGCAGAGCCCCCGTACCGCCCCCCGTACCGCCCCCCGTACCGCCCCCGCGAGGACAGGGCGCGGCCGACCCCCTCAGCCCAGCGCGATGGCCCGCAGCGCGGCCAGATGCCGCTGGTAGACCGCCCGGCCCTCGCCGGTCAGCGAGACCCAGGTGCGCGGGCGGCGGCCCACCCGGCCCTTGGTGACCTGCACCCAGCCCGCCTCCTCCAGCGCCGCGACCTGCTTGGACAGCACCGAGTCCGAGACCTCGACCAGGTCCCGTACGAAACCGAAATCGGCCTTGTCCAGCGGAGCCAGCGCCGCCACCACCGACAGCCGTACGGGCGCGTTCAGCAGCGGCGCGAGGTCGTGCCGCGGATGCCCGCTCCGCTTCGCCTCCGCCCCCGCGTCCACAGCCGGTTCGTCTGTCATGCCGCACTCCGCATCTCGGTCCAGGCGCCGACGGCCGGCGGCAGCGCACACGCCAGCGCGGCCGCCGCGGCGAACGCCGCGCCGTGACCGAACGCCTCCGTGCCGACCGTGATCGACAGGGAGAACGCCGTCGTCCAGGTCGCCATCATCACCCCGTGCTTCACGCCGAACCCCCGCCGCATCACGCGCTGCCGCATCGCGTACACGCTCAGCCCGGTCACCAGCAGTGCGTTGGTCACCGCGAAGGTCACCGCCGAGACCGGCCCGTGCCACATCACGGCCATCGGCACGAGCACCAGCTGCCCGGCCGCGAACACCCACAGATAGCGCGCGTACCAGCCGCTGCGCAGCCGCGCCGCCCGCTCCAGACCGGCTGCCTGCCCCAGCGCCCCGACCGCCTTCGCCGCATCCTGCATGGTTCCCCCTCGCTCGCACACACGGACGACCGCCCCTGTCGATTTCCACTATGGCGAGTACTTTCCACTCTGGCAAGTGTCGGGTGGCCGTCTCACAGGCCGACTGCCCGAGGAACCGACGGCCGCCGCCACGTATTCTCGGGAACCATGAACATCAGCGACCTCGACAACGGCGCCGGAACCGGCACGGGAACCGGAGCCGGCACGGGCGCGGCCGACGACGCCGCAGGCATCGACGAGAGCGTCACCGCCGAACTCGCCCGCCTCCGCGACAGCATCGACAACATCGACGCCGCCGTCGTCCACATGCTCGCCGAACGCTTCAAGTGCACCCAGCAGGTCGGCCACCTCAAGGCCAGGCACCAGCTGCCCCCCGCCGACCCGGGCCGCGAAGCCAGCCAGATCGCCCGCCTGCGCCAGCTCGCCGAGAACGCCAAACTCGACCCCGCCTTCGCCGAGAAGCTCCTCAACTTCATCATCGCCGAGGTCATCCGCCACCACGAGACGATCGCTGCGGGCGAAGAGTAGAAGCTCGGGGTCCGGCCGCCCCCTGCGGCAGCATGGGCCCCATGTCCGCACTCACGCGCAACGAAGCGCAGCTCCGAGCCCAGGTCCTCGACGTCCAGCACTACGCCGTGACCCTCGACCTCACCGGCGACGACGAGACCTTCGACTCCATCACCGTCGTCCGGTTCACCGCCCGCACCGCCACAGACACCTTCATCGAGCTGAAGCCCGTCGAACTGCGCTCGGCCACCCTCGACGGCACCCCCCTCGACCCGGCCACCCTCGCCGACGACCGCCTCCCGCTCACCGGCCTCACCGAAGGCCCCCACGAGCTGCACCTCGACACCCGCATGCGCTACTCCCGCACCGGCGAGGGCCTGCACCGCTTCACCGACCCCGCCGACGGCCAGACGTACGTCTACAGCCAGATGTTCCTGGACGACGTCCAGCGGGTCTTCCCGGCCTTCGACCAGCCCGACCTCAAGGCCGTCTTCGAATTCACCGTCACCGCCCCGGCCCACTGGACCGTCCTCGCCAACGGCATCACCACCCGCACCGCCGCCGCCCCCGACGGCAGCGGCGCCGCCATCTGGCAGTCCGCCCCCACCCCCCTCATCTCCACCTACCTCGCCGCCGTCGCCGCCGGCCCCTGGCACAGCATCCGCACCGAACACGCCGGACTGCCCTTCGGCATCCACTGCCGCCAGTCCCTCGCGCCCCACATGGACGTCGACGCCGAGGAAATCCTCTCCATCACCAAGGACTGCTTCGACCGGTACCAGGAGAAGTTCACCGAGCCCTACCCCTTCGACTCCTACGACCAGGCCTTCGTACCCGAGTTCAACGCCGGCGCCATGGAGAACCCCGGACTCGTCACCTTCCGCGACGAGTTCATCTTCCGCTCCGCCGTCACCGACACCGAACGCCAGTCCCGCGCCATGGTCATCGCCCACGAGATGGCCCACATGTGGTTCGGCGACCTCGTCACCCTCGCCTGGTTCGACGACATCTGGCTCAACGAATCCTTCGCCGAATACATGGGCTACCAGACCCTCACCGAAGCCACCCGCTTCACCGACACCTGGACCGACTTCGGCGTCACCCGCAAACCCTGGGGCTACGACGCCGACCAGCGCCCCTCCACCCACCCCGTCGCCCCCACCCCCGACGACGTCCCCGACACCGCCTCCGCCCTCCTCAACTTCGACGGCATCTCCTACGCCAAGGGCGCCTCGGCCCTGCGCCAACTCGTCGCCTGGCTCGGCGAGAAGGACTTCCTGGCCGGCATCAACACCCACTTCGCCCGCCACAAGTTCGCCAACGCCTCCCTCGCCGACTTCATCGACTCCCTCGCCGCCCACACCGAACGCGACGTCCGCGCCTGGGCCGACATCTGGCTGCGCACCACCGGCATCGACACCCTCACCCCCCGCATCGAGGAATCCGAGGGCCGCCCCGACACCCCCGCGGGCTGGACCCTCACCGTCGACCGCCGCGGCAGCCGCCCCCACCACATCGCCGTGGGCGTCTACGACCGCGACCCCGCCGACGACCGCTTCCTCGAACTGCGCGAACTCCTCGACCTCGACATCCCCTCCGACGAGATCATCTCGGCGGCCGGAACCCGCCCCGCACTCCTCGTCCTCAACGACGTCGACCTCACCTACGCCAAGGTCCGGCTCGACGGAACCTCCGTCGAAACGGTCCTGCGCAGCCTCTCCGGCATCCCCGACGCCCTCACCCGCGCCGTCGTCTGGAACGCCCTGCGCGACATGGTCCGCGACGGCGAACTCGACCCCCACGACTACCTCGCCACCGCCGCCGCCCACCTGCCCGCGGAGGACGACCTCGCCATCGTCCAGGGCGTCCTCGCCTTCGCCCGCACCCAGGTCGCCGTGCGCTACCTCGCCCCCGAAGACCAGGCCGCCGCCCTCGCCACCCTCACCACCATCGCCCGCGACCTGCTCCGGCGCACCGAGGACGGCTCCGAACCCGGCATGCGGCTGACCGCCGTACGCACCCTCGTCGACAGCGCCACCCAGCCCGACACCATCACCGCCTGGCTCACCGACGACACCGTCCCCGGCGGCCCCGCGCTCGACCCCGAACTGCGCTGGCGCATCCTCGGCCGCCTCGCCGTCCTCGGCGCCGTCGGGGAGGCCGAGATCGACGCCGCCCTCGCCGCCGACACCAGCGCCACCGGCCAGGAAGGCGCCGCCCGCTGCCGCGCCGCCCTCCCCACCGCCGAAGCCAAGGCCGCCGCCTGGGACCGCCTCTTCCACGACGACAGCCTCTCCAACTACCTCTTCAGCGCCACCGCGCAGGGCTTCTGGCAGCCCGAACAGGCCGAACTGCTCGCGCCGTACGTCACCCGCTACTACCCCGAGGCCGTCGCCCTCGGCGCCCGCCGCGGCCCGGCCATCGGCGAGGCCGCCGGCCGCTGGGCGTTCCCCGCCCACGCCATCGACGAATCCAACCTCCAGGCAGGCCGGACCTGCCTCGCGGACCCGGACATCCTCCCCCTCCTGCGCCGCAAACTCGTCGACCAGCTCGACGACCTCGCCCGCGCCCTCAAGGTCCGCCAACCCCCTGCGGGAAGCTAAGCAAGAACGCCGGTCCCGGTCCTGAGGCCCCCGGCCTCGGCCGGGACCTGCGTCCCCGGCCCTGGGCGGGCCTGCGGCCCCGGCCGGGCCTGCGGCCCCCGCTCCAGTCGGGCCTGCGGCCCCGGCCCCGGCCCGTTCCCGGGACCGGGCCCCCGACCATGCGTCCCCGCCCGGGCCTGCGGCCCTGTGGCTCCGGCCGGGCCTGTGGCGCTGGCTCCGGCCGGGCCTGTGGCCCTGTGGCCTCCGGCCCTGGCCCCGGTCGGGCCTGGGCGGGCCTGCGACCCCGGCCCTGGGTGGGCCTCTGCCCCCGGCCCTGGCTTTCGGCCCCCAGTCCCAGCCTCCGGCTTGCTGCCTCGCGTACGGGCTGGCCCCGGCGTCGTGTCCGGCGTGCCGCCCGGCGTCTGGCGTACCGCCCGGCCTCCGGCCCTGCTTTCGGCCCTCGGGCGGGTCCCGGCTGCGTGCTGGGCGCACGGGCCGGTCTCGGCGTTCCGCCCGGCCCCGGGCCTCGGCCTCCGGCTCCGGTCCCGGCCTGCGGCCAACGGCGGCACGCGTGAATGTCGGACAAACCCCGGCGGTTACCCCATTCGGGTCTGATCGTTGTACAGGCCGGGTGCCTCCCAGCGCACCCGGCCAGCCCCGGAGGACCCGATGACCGCGCAGCCCGGCACACGCACACCGCCCCCACTCGCCGGCGGCCCCCACGGCCCCACCGCCCTGCGCCCCCTCCTCGACACCGTCCTCGACGCCCTCACCACCGGCGCCCACGACCGCGCCGGCCCCCTCCCCGCCGGCGGCCCCGACACCGTCACCGCCCGTGTCCACGCCGCCCTCGGCGACCCCGGCGTACTCCCCGCCCACGGCACCGGCGCCCACGAGGCCCTCCGCACCCTCGTACACACCCTCGCCGCCGGCGCCGCCGACCCCGCCGACCCCCTCTGCGCAGCCCACCTGCACTGCCCGCCGCTCGCCGTCGCAGCCGCCGCCGACCTCGCCGCCGGCGCCCTGAACCCCTCCCTCGACTCCTGGGACCAGGCCCCCGCCGCCTCCGCCATCGAAGCACTCCTCACCCGCACCCTCGCCGCCGAGTTCTACGACACCCCCCACCCCGACGCCCTCGTCACCACCGGCGGCACCGAAGCCAACCAACTCGCCGTCCTCCTCGCCCGCGAACGCCACGGCCCCGCCCTCACCGTCCTCCACGGAGCCAACGCCCACCACTCCGTCCCCCGCGCCGCCTGGCTCCTCGGCCTGCCCCCGGCCACCGAACTCCCCACTCCCACCGGCGTACTCGACCCCGCCCGCCTCGCCGAAGCCCTCGCCGCCACCCCCGGCCCCACCCTCGTCACCGCCACCGCCGGCACCACCGACGCCGGACTCATCGACCCCCTGACCCACATCGCCGACCTCTGCGACCGCCACGGCGCCGACCTCCACATCGACGCCGCCTACGGCGGCCTCCTCACCCTCAGCCCCCGCCACCGCGACAAGCTCGCCGGACTGGCCCGCGCCCACTCCCTCACCATCGACCTGCACAAACTCGGCTGGCAGCCCGTCGCCGCAGGCCTCCTCGCCGTCCCCGACACCACCCTCCTCGCACCCCTCGCCCACCAGGCCGACTACCTCAACGCCACCGACGACACCGAAGCCGGCCTGCCCGACCTCCTCGGCCGCTCCCTGCGCACCACCCGCCGCCCCGACGCCCTCAAGATCGCCACCACCCTCCGCGCCCTCGGCCGCGACGGCCTCGCCGCACTCATCGACCGCACCATCGACACCGCCCACCACCTCGCCCGACTCCTCGACGCCCACCCCGGCTTCGAACTCCACGCACCCCCCACCCTCACCACCGTCCTCTTCCGGCCCACCCACGCCGACGACGACCACCTCGCCACCCTGCGCCGCACCCTCCTGCACCAAGGCCGCGCCGTCCTCGGCCGCACCCACGCCGACGGCCGCCTGTGGCTCAAAGCCACCCTGCTCAACCCGCACACCACAGCGGGGGACCTGGACCAGCTCATCTCCCTCCTGGAAGGCAGCACCCACCGATGACCGCCCAGCTCGACGCCCCCCACGACCTCGTCGGAATCGGGATCGGCCCCTCCAACCTGTCCCTCGCGGCCCTCGCCCACGGCCTGCCCCGACAAGGAGCCGGCGAACTCGCCACCGCCTTCTACGAGCAGCGCCGCGACTTCCGCTGGCACCCCGGACTCCTCATCGAAGGAGCCACCCTCCAGGTCCCCTTCCTCGCCGACCTCGTCACCCTCGCCGACCCGGCCAGCCCCTGGAGCTTCCTCAGCTACCTCAAGCACAAGGAACGGCTCTTCCCCTTCTACTTCGCCGAGCAGTTCCACATCCACCGCGCCGAATACGACTCCTACTGCCGCTGGGTCGCCGGCCGCGTCCCCGGACTCCACTTCGGCCACCAGGTCGACGCCGTCCGCTGGAACCCCGAACGCGACCTCTTCGAAGTCGACTTCACCCAGCTCGACGCCACCGGCGAAGCCGAAGCCCTCGGCCGCACCCACACCCGCAACCTCGCCCTCGGCATCGGCACCGCCCCCTACGTCCCCGAACCCCTGCGCCCCCTCGCCGACGCCCCCACCGTCCCCGTCATCCACTCCGCCGACTACCTCGACAACCGCCGGCGCATCCTCGGCGCCGAACACGTCACCGTCATCGGATCAGGCCAGTCCGGCGCCGAGATCTTCCTCGATCTGCTGCGCGCCCGCCCCGCCGGCCGCGAACGCCTCACCTGGCTCGCCCGCACCCCCTCCTTCGCCCCCATGGAGTACTCCAAGCTCGGCCTCGAACACTTCACCCCCGACTACACCCGCTACTTCCACTCCCTCCCCGAACCCGTACGCGACCAGCTCGTCCCCGCCCAGTGGCAGCTCCACAAGGGCATCGACGCCGACACCATCGCCGCGATCCACGCCGAGCTCTACCGCCGCACCCTCCACGGAGGCTGGCCCGACACCGTCCTCACCCCCGGAGTCAGCGTCCGCACCGCCGGCCGCGTCGCCACCACCAAAGTCGAGCTCCACCTCGAACACACCGAACAGGGCACCCGCTCCCGCCTCACCACCGACGCCGTCATCCTCGCCACCGGCTACCAGGAGCGCCCGCTCGGCAGCCTCCTCGCAGGCCTCGACCCGTACCTGCGCAAGGACTCCTCCGGCCGCCCCCGCATCGACGACCGCTACCGGATGGTCCTCGACCCCGCCGTCACCGGCAGCGTCTTCGTCCAGAACGGCGAACGCCACACCCACGGCGTCGGCGCCCCCGACCTCGGCCTCGCCGCCTGGCGCAGCGCCGCCATCCTCAACACCCTCACCGGCAAGGAGCCCTACCCCCAGCCGGACCGCACCGCCTTCACCACCTTCGGCCTCGACCAGCGCGAACACACCCGACCCCGCCCCGCCGGCGAACTCCTCCCGCTCGTCGACCACCCCTGACGGGCCGGCCGCCGACCGGTGACGACCGGGACCCCGCCCCGCCCCGCCGCCCCCGGGACCACCACAAGGGGCGGGAGCGTTACCGGTACAACTATCTGCGCAGACCGAACGTCTCTTCTGTCGAAGAAACGTTTCCAGGGGGTTTTGTCTGTGAAGTTTTCCCGGATCGCCGCAGCAGTCACCACCGCTGCCCTTGCTCCGGCCGTCCTCATCGCGTCACCGGCGTTCGCCGCCGGCCCCGACGCCCCGGCCACCGGCAACCACCCGGCACCGACCACGCCGGACCAGGCCACGCCGGACCAGACCGTGCCCGACCAGGCCGAAGAGGACCGCAAGACCATCCTCGCGATCATCGCCCACCCGATGGCCAGCGAGTTCATGAAGGAAGCCGGCCGCAAGGCCGTCGCCGACGGCCCGAAGGCCATGCGCAAGTTCATCGAAGTCGACCAGCACGGCATCCGCATGGACGACTACCGCATCGCGATCCTGCGCCTCCTCTCCGACGCCGGACCCGGCCTGAAGGAAGGCATCCAGAAGGTCCTCAGCAGCAAGCCCACCATCGACCAGCTCCGCCACTTCCACGAGGTGACCCAGCACGAGCTGCGCGACGACGACAACAAGGTCGAGATCTCCCGGATCATCAGCACCGGCGGCACCGGCGTGAAGGAAGCCGGTAAGAAGGCACTCAAGGGCACCCCCGCCGACCGCACGGCGTTCCTGAAGACCGGCCGCCACCTCGCCCAGGCCCAGGACGACCTCGTCGAGCTCGCCCGCATCGACGAGGCCTGGGACGGCCCGATCCTGACCGAAGCCATCGGCAAGCTCATGAACGGATCGCCGACCCCCGCCGAGCTGCGCCACTTCCTGGAAGTGACCCAGTACGAGCTCCGCGACCAGGACAACCGCGTCAGCATCGCGAAGATCATCGACGGCGGAGGCCCGGAACTCGTCAAGGCCGGCCGCGCCGCCCTCGCCGGCACCCCCGCAGACCGGACCGCGTTCCTCAAGACGGGCCAGCACGAGGCCCGAGCCAAGGACCAGGCCGCCAAGGACAAGCCCGCCCCCGGCAAGGACGGAGCCGACAAGAACACCGGCACCGGCACCGGCACCGGAACGGGCTCCGCCGCCGGAGGCACCACCACCACCGTCACGACCGGCAACACCGCCGTGACCGGCCAGGGCCACAACGGCTCCCCCCTCGCCACCACCGGCGCGGACGACCACACCACCATGATCGCCGGCGGCGCGGGTACCGCACTCGTCGCCGGAGCCGGACTGCTCCTCGCCGCCCGCATGCGCCGCGCCGGCGCCGCACGCTGACCGCACCCGCACCACCAGGAGGGGCCGGCCGCGGCGCACCGCGGCCGGCCCCCCGCCGGTCCGGTCCGGACCAGGTCGGACCAGGCCGGACCTGCAGAGCATCCGACCCGGTCCGGCAGGACCCGAACGAGACCGCCTAGAACACCGCCACCCCGGCCCGCGTCAGACGCCAGTCCACCGAAGCGAACTGCGCCGCGTCGATCGTCCCCTTCGCCTTCACCCACTGGATGATCGTGTTACGGATCTCGTCCGAATTCGCCCACAGCTGCTTCGCCTGCGGAACATGCGGGAAGTTACCGCCACCCGAAGCCCGGTAGTTGTTCACCGCGAGCACGAACTGCGCCGCCGGATCCACCGGCTTCCCCTGGAACGACAACCCCGTGATCCGCGAACCCACCGGCTGAGCGATGTCGATGTCGTACACCAGCCCGTACACCGCGTCGTAGTTGTAGTCCGGAATCGCCTCGGAGTTCGTCAGCTTCGCCGGATCCACCGGAACACCCGGCGCCGTCTGCACGTAGTACCGCGCCGAGTACTCCAGATAGTCCTTCACCTGCGCGCCCGTCAACAGACGCGCCTCCATCGTGTTCTCGAACGGGTACAGACCCGCCGCATCCTTGATCGTCACCTGGCCCGCCGGGATCGCCGCCGTCCGCGAGAAACACGACGCCTGCGACAGCACCGGCAGCGACGCCCACTCCGAACCCGCCAGCGCCCCCTTCACGGTCTCCGCCTGCACGTGGTTGATCAGATCGATGATCGCGACGTCCTTGACCGGACCCTCCGCCGACGACATCGCCTGCGTCGACGTACCGATCACCTGGTTCACGTACGCCACGACCTTGCGGTGCTCGTCCGACAGCAGCCGCGTGATCTTCCTGTCCTCCGCCACCGTGTTCGAGTTCAGCACCTTCGCCGCGACCTTCGCCACCGACCAGCGGCCCTTCGCCCACGTCAGCTCGAAATCGAACAGCGTCAGCCGCTGCCCCCACTTCAGCGGCTCCGACAGCACCACGTCCTTGCCGGTCGCCTTGTTCTTCACCCGGTACTCCGGGATCTCCGTGTGCGCGTGACCCACCAGGATCGCGTCGATCCCCGGCACCTGCTCCGCCACCAGCGCCGCCGCGTTCTCCACGTACGGCAGCTGGTCACCGTACGACGACGTACCGCTCGACCCCGAATGCGCCGACACGATCACCACGTCCGCACCCATCGACCGCAGCTTCGGCACGTACTTCGCCGCCTGCTCCTCCAGCCCCGGGAACGTCATCTTCCCCTGCACGTTCGCCTTGTCCCACAACGCGATACCCGGGTTCGTCAGCCCCAGCACCGCCACCTTCACATCACGCCCGCACGGAGTCCGCAGCTTGTGCATGCTGTACGGCGCGAACGCCGGCCGCAGCGTCTTCGCATCCAGCGCGTTCGCCCCCAGCAGCGGGAAATCACACTGCTCCTCGAACTTCCGCAGCACCGGTATGCCGTAGTTGAACTCGTGGTTCCCCAGCGCCGCCGCGTCATAACCGATCGCGTTCATCGCCTGCGCCATCGGGTGCACCGGACCCCGCCGCGCCGTGATCGGATCCACCTTCGCGTAGTAGTACGACAGCTGCGTGCCCTGAATCGTGTCACCGGCATCGATCAGCAGCGTGTTGCGCCGCCCCTTCTCCGCCCGCACCTGCTCCACCAGCGTGGAGATCTTCGCCAGACCGACGTCGTTGTGCGCCTTGTCGTCGAACTCCTTGTCCGTGAAGTAGTCCCAGTTGAAGACGTTCCCGTGCAAGTCGGTCGTACCCATCACCGTGAACGAGTACGTCCGCGCCGGCGCCCCGTGCCCCTCCGCACCCTGCTGAGCCGCCGCAGCCGGGGTGCTCGTGGCCCCCGCCAACGCCACGGCCGCACCCGTCGCCGCCGTGCTACCCAGGAAAGTCCTACGGTCGAACGCCATGCCATCTCCCTTTTGAGGCCTGAACAACGCGCGTAGATTCTGACCCACCAGTAACAAGCCGCAACACCCCCACAAGGTTTCGATCCGATGACCGCACCCGAACGAGCGACAGTGCGACAGTGAAACCATGACCCAGGACGCATCGCACCAGCCCTACGGAACCCCCGAAGTACCCCGCGTAGCAGTCCGCGGCGAAGCCCGCATCGAAGTCGACCCCGAGATCGCCCGCATCGGAATCACCGTCAGCGCCCGCGGCACCGACCGCCGCACCGCCCTCGAAGACCTCACCCGCCGCAACAACACCGCCCTCGACCTCATCAAGAGCTACGGCGACCCCGTCGAAAAACTCGAAACCGGCGCCTTCTCCATCACCCCCGAACTCACCCGCCACGGCCGCGCCGAACGCGTCCGCGCCTACCACGGCCGCGTCCACATCACCGCCGAACTCAGCGACTTCACCACCCTCGGCGAACTCACCACCCGCCTCGCCGACCTCGAACTCACCGAAGTCGACGGCCCCTGGTGGGCCCTGCGCCCCACCTCACCCGCCCACGGCCAAGCCCGCCGCCAAGCCGTACTCGAAGCCGTCCAGCGCGCCCGCGAATACGCCGAAGCCCTCGGCGCGAACCTCGCCGCCCTCGTCGAACTCGCCGACCTCGGAGCCGAGAACGCCGCCCCCTTCGCCCCCGCCCCCGGCGCCGGCATGCGCACCATGGCCTTCAGCGCCACCGAGGAAACCGGCCCCCCGCCCCTCGACCTCGAACCCCAGCGCCAGACCGTCTACGCGCAAGTGAACGCCCGCTTCACCATGACCCCTCCACAACTCTGAAGAACCCACAAAAGCCACCCCGGGGGTGCTCATCGGAGCACCCCCGTGCACATTCAACAGTTGTCAACAAGCTTTTGCTCAAAGGTTGTTGAGTGGACACCCGGAAGCGATTACCTACCCACAGGTAGGGGAATACGCTCGCCTCATGCGCCGAGCGAAAATCGTATGTACCCTGGGCCCCGCAACCGACTCATACGACCAGATCAAAGCACTGGTCGAAGCCGGAATGGACATCGCCCGCCTCAACCTCAGCCACGGCACCACAGCCGAACACGAGGAGCGCTACCAACGCGTACGCAAGGCCTCGGACGAGACCGGCCGCAGCGTCGGCATCCTCGCCGACCTTCAAGGCCCGAAGATCCGCCTCGGCCGCTTCCACGAAGGCCCCGTACTCCTTGAACGCGGCGACGAATTCACCATCACCGTCGAAGACCACCACGGCGACCGCCACACCTGCGGCACCACCTACAAAGGCCTCGCCACCGACGTCACCCCCGGCGAACTCATCCTCGTCGACGACGGCCGCGTCACCCTCGAAGTCACCACCGTCGACGGCCCCCGCGTCCACACCCGCGTCATCGAAGGCGGCATGGTCTCCGACCACAAAGGCCTCAACCTCCCCGGCGTAGCCGTCTCCGTCCCAGCCCTCTCCGAAAAAGACATCGAAGACCTCCGCTGGGCCCTGCGCACCGGCGCCGACGTCATCGCCCTCTCCTTCGTCCGCAGCGGCCGCGACATCGAAGACGTCCACCGCATCATGGACGAAGAAGGCCGACGCCTCCCCGTCATCGCCAAGGTCGAAAAGCCTCAAGCCGTCGAGAACATCGACGACATCGTCGCCGCCTTCGACGGCATCATGGTCGCCCGCGGCGACCTCGGCGTCGAAATGCCCCTCGAACAAGTCCCCATCGTCCAAAAGCGCGCCATCAAACTCGCCAAGCGCAACGCCAAACCCGTCATCGTCGCCACCCAGATGCTCGACTCGATGATCGACAACTCCCGCCCCACCCGCGCCGAAGCCAGCGACGTCGCCAACGCCATCATCGACGGCACCGACGCCGTCATGCTCTCCGGCGAAACCAGCGTCGGCAAATACCCCATCGAAACCGTCCGCACCATGTCCCGCATCGTCGAAGCCGCCGAAGAAGACATCCTCGCCAAGGGTCTCCCCCCACTCACCGACCGCAACAAACCCCGCACCCAAGGCGGAGCCGTCGCCCGCGCAGCCGCCGAAATGGGCGACTTCCTCGACGCCAAATTCCTCGTCGCCTTCACCCAGAGCGGCGACACCGTCCGCCGGCTCTCCCGCTACCGCTCACCCATCCCCCTCCTCGCCTTCACCCCCGACCCCGCCACCCGCTCCCAGCTCAACCTCACCTGGGGCGTCGAAACCTTCCTCGGCCCCCACGTCGACTCCACCGACGCCATGGTCGCCCAGGTCGAAGAAGAACTCCTGCGCATCGGCCGCTGCGTACCCGGCGACACCGTCGTCATCACCGCCGGCTCACCCCCCGGCGTCACCGGATCCACCAACCTCGTCCGCATCCACCACATCGGCGACGCCGTCCGCTGACACACCCGACACACACGACGCACCGCGTCGGGCCACACCACCGCCCGACGCGGTCACCCCGCCCCACCCGCGCCTACCAGCCGAACCGCCGATCCACCACCGCCGCGAACTCCTCGAACGACAACACCGCATCCCCGTTCGCATCAGCAGCATCGAACAACGCCGACGACGCCACCGCATCCCCCACACCCCAGAACGGCAGATCCCCCCGCGCCGCCAACGCCGGCCCCTTCGCACGCAGAGCCGAGATCACCTCCGCCCGCGTCAGCTCCCCGTCCTCGTTCAGATCGAGCGCGTCGAACAGCTTCCGGGCCTTCTCACTCATCACGCACTCCCTCACCGAAAGACAACCTTGACCTCAACCTAACCTGAGGTCCTACGGTCGCACCATGACGACCAACCAGTACTCCCAGGAACAACTCGCCGCCCAGCCCATCGGCTACTGGACCCGCGAAGCAGCAAACCTGATCATCGGCGGCCTCCGCACCGCCCTCGCCGAAGAACAACTCACCCAACCCCACTGGTGGACCCTGAACCACATAGCCCGCGCCCCCGGCACATGGACCCGCACCGCACTCACCGCCAAACTGACCCCATTCGACGACCAGAACACCGACTTCGACGCCCTCTACACCGACCTCACCGCCCGCGGCTGGATCACCGAGACCGACGACCACCTCACCCTCACGGAAGCCGGCGAAGCAGGCCGCCTCCGCGCACACGACCGCAACGCCCACGTCCACACCCGCATGCGCCAAGGCATCGACGACACCGAATACGCCGCCACGATCAACACCCTCCGCCACCTCGTCGCCAACCTCGGCGGCAACGGCGACCTCCCGTCCTGAGACACGGGACGCCCCACCCGTCCGCCGCCCACGACCTGGGCACGAACCAACCCCGGCGGAACAAGCACCCCCAGGACGAACGCCTACGCGAGACCGCGCACCCAGCCGACATCGCCCGACCCGGCAGAAGCCACATCCCGACGGAACAACGCCGCCCACAGGAACGGCACACCGAACCATGCCGACTCGGGCGGCTCCTCCCGCATCCGGCGCAACTCGACCTCCACCAGGTCGGAAAAGATCCAGCGCAGCGATTCGGGCTCGAAAGCGAGGCCACCCCGCAACTCGCGCTCACGGTAGAGGTCGGCGTCGGACAGCTCCGAACCCATCCCACCCGCGCCGGCAGCGAAGCAGGTGAGGGCGAGATGCCCGCCCACCGCCAGGACACGGTCGAGGAGACCCAGATAACCGACCCGACGGTGCGGCGGCAAGTGGTGGAAGCACCCCGAGTCGACGACCACGTCGTACGGACCCCTCAACTCGGTCGCGGGGAGAGCAAAAGCGTCACCACAGAGGAAGCGGACATCGACACCAGCCTCACGAGCCCGCTCCTCGCCCCACGCGACGGCCACGGGGGAGAGGTCGACCGCATCCACCTCGAACCCGCGCGAGGCGAGGAACAGCGCGTTGCGGCCCGCCCCACACCCCAGGTCCAGCGCCCGACCGGGAGCGACCAGGCCCCGATCCAGACAGGCGGCCAGATTCTCGTCGGCCTTCGCCACGAAGAACGGGACCGGCTTCGACCGGTCCGCATAAAAACGATCCCAGAAGTCCCTGCCGTCACCGGTCGCCAAACGACCAGCCTCGGATTCAGATGCGAACAGCCCGTCCAAGAGCGCGAGAACGTCCTCGACGGTACGTACGGTCCGGTCCACCCGGCCCCCCTTCCGACCCGGTGCAACCGTAGAAGCCAGAAGAACAAAAGGCCAGGTCAGGTGATGTTCTACGACGCCCGGACCGGTCCCGCTGCAGACCCCGGAGGACACCGGGAGACACCCACTCGGCCCCCGGACCCGATGCCCGCCCAAGCACCCCCACCGGGCCCGGAAGGGCCCGTCCCCCGCCACGCCCGCCGGACTTCTTCGACCGGTTTCCAGAGGCACCCCACACGAACGACGCCTGATGCGGACTAGCAGCCGTCGAGCCAGCGACGAGCCGCCACACTCACCGGCACCCCATCCGCCCCACCCGGCCCATCCATCGCACCCAGCGCCACCCACTCCGCAAAACGCCGCAGCACCTGCGAACGACCCGGATCCGCCAGAACAGACGTACTCAGCCCGTACTGCCACGTCGTCGCGAAAACCAACACACTCCCGTCGAGCGACAGCATCCGGAACTCAGGACGACAGTGAGCGCTACCCAGCAGACCACGCGCACCCTCACCCATGACGTCCCACTCATCCTGCAACTCGACACACACCCACTGCCGAGAACCGTCACCCACAAGACCGCCCGGCAACAGAAACCTGCGATCGGACCCGGAGAACAACCCTCCCTCAACCGACAGCCGATACCAGTCCCCGTTCGCCCGCTCATGCAACCGCGGATCGTCGAAATCCAGAAAGGCCTCCACACGACCCTCCGACGGCGGACAACTCGGCGCCTGCCCCGTCACCAACGGCGGAACAAGCCCACACGGCTCACTCCACCCCTCCACGACCAGCAGACCCGCAGCAGCAAGAGACTCCACAACCACCCCACCAAGCCGCACCCACCCACCACCCCCACACCATAATGAGACCCCCACCACCAACCGACACCCGAGACCGGCCGATGCCCCCACACACCTGCGAACACCGCCCAGGCCCCTGCCACCTCCCCGACCCCTGGATGTGCCACACCTTCTACATCGACGGAAGCCTCCGCGACATCACCGTCGCCGACACCGACGACACCCACTGGCCCCAGGTCCTGCGCCACCTCCGCAACACCGCCGACCAGCTCACCTGGTACGACGGCCCCGAGGGACGGGACCTCGACCCGAACGACACCAGCGACCCGTTCGCCACCATCGAGGACGGCAGCACCGCAACCCTCGGCGTCCGCTACGGCCACACCTGGTTCTCGGGCCACCTACCGGTCGACGGCATCGAATTCTCCCTCTGGCCCGACGGCATAGAGGACGCCACCCACGTCACCGACGTACTGCGCTTCCTGACCGCACTCGGCACGGCATGCGAGCGCCCCGCCGTCCTCACCGCCGAAACCGTCACCGGCCACCACCAACTGCCACCCCTGATCACCTACGACCCGACCACCCGAACCACCACGCACCTGTGAACCCCTCGACACCAAGGGTGTCGACGAGCACGCGAAGAACGACCCCCCGGGCCCCTGCCGTACGAGGTGACCACAACCCCCGACCACTCCACCGCACCATCGTGCCCGCCGTGGAGCGAGAACGCGCGGGCACCGGAACGACCGCCGGCCAACACGCCCACCGCACCTGAGCACACGTGCTCACCCCGGCAAGTCGTCCCCACGGACAGCGGCGGCGACCAGACCGGCCAACGCCTCACGCGACACCTCACCGCCGCTCACCAACCGATCGAACACCAGCCCGTCGATACACGTCAGCAGCGTGTGCGTCCGATCCTCCACGTCCCGCACGCCACGCGCGGCGAGGAACAGCCGGACCGCCTCCCGCCCCGCGTTCTCACGGGGCACGAGGATCTCCCGCAACTCCGGATCACGCACGCTCTCGACCGCACAGGCATACCGCGCCAACGAGCGCCGACGCCCCTCACCCGTCAACCGCAGCCGGGTGAGCAGCACCATGCCGTCCACCAACTCCCCGACCGTACGCAGCGGCGGAAGCCCCTCCGCCGTCACCTGCAGCTCCTCCTGGTCCACCTGGACCAGACGCGTGACGAGCCCGGTGAGCAGCGCCGCCCGGGTCCGGAAGTACGCCGACGTCGTACCCGGTGGCATGCCCGCCCTGCGGTCGACCGCCCGATGGGTCAACCCGCGCATCCCCTCGTCCGCCAGCACGTCGAGAGCCGCGTCCGCGAGCAAGGTACGTCGATCCGAAGCCATACCCCTTTCTACACCTGTAGAGACTCAGGTAGCCTCCACTTTCTACAGGTGTAGAAGAACGGGGGTTTCAGCATGAGCAAGACAGCCGTAGTGATCGGCGGCGGCATCGGCGGACTCGCCACCGCCATCGGACTCCACCGCATCGGATGGAACGCCACCGTCATCGAACGCTCCCCGACCCTCGAAGACGCCGGAGCCGGCATCTCCCTCGCCGCCAACGGCCTCCACGCACTCGACGAACTCGGCATCGGCCACGCCGTACGCGAAGCCTCCCGAAACCAGTACACCGGCGGCACCCGCACACCCAACGGCACCTGGCTCACCCACATGAACGGCGCCGCACTCGAAGAAGCCGTCGGCACACCCATCGTCGGCATCCCCCGCACCACCCTCCACCGACTCCTGCGCGAACACCTCCCCACCGACACGCTCCTCACCGGCACCGAAGCCGGCCCCATCGAACAGACCAGCCCGACCACCGCCCGCGTCACCCACGGCACCACCACCCTCGACGCCGACCTCGTCATCGCAGCCGACGGCATCAACAGCCACACACGCCACACCCTCTTCCCCACCCACCCCCACCCCACCTACACCGGCTCCACCGTCCTACGCGCCATCACCGACCACCCCGTCGACCTCCACACCGACTTCGAACTCACCTGGGGCCACGGAACCGAATTCGGACACATCGCCTTCCCCGACGGCCGAGCCGAATGGCACGCCGTCCTCGACCTCCCCGCCCGAACCCGCTTCACCGACCCCCTCACCGAACTACGCCGACGATTCCGCACCTGGCACGACCCCATCCCCGCCCTCCTCGACGCCACCCACCCCGACGCCGTCCTGCACCACGACATCAACGAACTCCCCACCCCCCTCCCCACGTACGTGATCGGCCCGATCGCCCTGCTCGGCGACGCCGCACACGCCATGACCCCCCACCTCGGACAGGGCGCCTGCCAAGCCCTGGAGGACGCCGTCACCCTGGCCGCAGCCCTCGCCACCGAGCCCACCGTCCCCGCCGCACTCGCCCGCTACGACGCCGAACGCCGCCCCCGCACCCAAGCAGTGGCACGAGCCGCCCGCCAGGCCGGCCGCATGGGCCAGCAGCTCACCCACCCCATGGCCGTCGCCCTCCGCAACACCGCCATGCGACTGACCCCCTCCCGCGCCGCGACCCGCATGATCCTCCGCCACCACACCTGGGTACCCCCACGGCTCGCCTAGTACTTCGGCCCGATGTGGGCGTCCATGAGGGCGACACAGGCCTTCCGCGCGACGGACACGTTGAACGGATCACTGCCCCGCGCCAACACCGTCCACCGGACCCCGACCTTGGTCAGCGTGTCGGTACAGAGCTTCCGGATGTCGTCGGACTTGTTGGTGAAGAAGTACCGCGGGTACTCGTACCGCTTGCCGTTGCGGACGGTCCAGTTGGTGACCCGACACCCGTCGGAATGGATCAGCCCCCGCAGGAACGCCCACGGATGGGCATCGACGACCTCCTGCTGCCAGTCTTCGAGAACGATCCGCCGTTCGTGTTTCCGGCCGGGGCCGTGCTGCGGGAACAGGCATGTCCAGTGCCGTCCGTAGCTGGTGACGTTGACACAGCCCTGCCGCTGCACGAGGCACACCTTGTCGTTCGGGCGGACGGCCAGGATTGCCGAATGGCACTGCTCGATGAGCCCCGGCCAGGCGTCCGCGCAGGCGATGCGGAGGTAGTGACCCCCTCGGGGGTGCGGGCTGATGCAGCCGTCGCCGAGATAGAGCCCGAGGAGATAGGCATAGGCGGCCTGGTCGGTCGGTGTTGTGCAGGGAGCCGCCTGGTTCAGGCGGGGGAGCGGTTCGATGCGCACCGTCCATGAGCGAATGGCGGCTCGGGAAATTCCCGTTTCCTTGCTGACGGAGTTCATGCTGCGCCCGTCGGCCAGTAAACGGAGGGCCTGCTTGCGGGTGGTCAGGTCGTACATGCGGTCGACACTGATGGGCGTAAATCGCTCACGTGGCGCATTTTGGTGTGCTTCGCTGAAACGAGTGAAGGTCACGCGATTGTCGCGTGACCTTGGAAAAGAAGGAAAAGTGCCCCGGGTCGGACTCGAACCGACACTGAATGGGTTTTGAATCCATCGCCTGCTGCCAATTGGGCTACCGGGGCCCAGTGAATCGAAGGTTTCCCCCGACCCGCTGCGTGTCCACCATACCGTAGCTAGGTAGGCTCAGGGCAGCTTGTTATGCCCCGCAACGAGGAGCCTTCGTGACCGCCGAGCACGAGTCGACGCCCACGCCCGACGCCGACCAGTCGCACGTTCCGCCGCTGACGACCCGCGTCGTCATCGCCGAGGACGAGGCGCTCATCCGTCTCGATCTCAAGGAGATGCTCGAAGAAGAGGGCTACTCCGTCGTCGGCGAGGCCGGCGACGGCCAGACGGCCGTCGAGCTCGCCCGTGAGCACCGGCCCGACCTGGTGATCCTCGACGTGAAGATGCCCGTCCTGGACGGGATCTCCGCGGCCGAGAAGATCGCGGAGGAGTCCATCGCGCCCGTGCTGATGCTGACCGCGTTCTCGCAGCGCGACCTGGTCGAGCGGGCGCGGGACGCCGGTGCGATGGCGTACCTGGTGAAGCCGTTCAGCAAGAGCGACGTGGTGCCGGCCATCGAGATGGCCGTGTCCCGGTTCGCGGAGCTGCGGGCGCTGGAGAAGGAGGTCGAGGACCTTTCGCAGCGGCTGGAGACGCGCAAGCTGGTGGACCGGGCGAAGAGCATTCTGCAGACGCAGTACGGGTTGACGGAGCCGGCCGCTTTCCGGTGGATCCAGAAGTCGTCCATGGACCGTCGGATGTCCATGCAGCAGGTCGCCGAGGTGGTCATCGAGGACGCCGAGGCGAAGAAGAAGGAGAGCGGCAAGTAGGTCCTGCTCCCGGACATGCGTGAGGCCCGCCTCCCCCCGAGGGGAGGCGGGCCTCGCACGTTCTCGGATCAGTCTTCGCCGAGGTAGGCCTTGCGGACGTCCTCGTTGTGGAGGAGGTCGCGGCCGGTGCCGGAGAGGACGATCTTGCCGATCTCCATCACGTGCGCGCTGTCGGAGAGCGAGAGCGCCGCCTGGGCGTTCTGCTCGACGAGCAGGATGGTCATGCCCGTGGCCTTGAGGTCCTTGATGGTCGCCATGATCTTCTGCATCATCAGCGGGGACAGGCCCATGGAGGGCTCGTCGAGCATCAGGAGCTTGGGGCGGGACATGAGCGCGCGGCCCATGGCGAGCATCTGCTGCTCGCCGCCGGAGAGGGTGCCGGCGGCCTGCTTGCGGCGTTCGCCCAGGATGGGGAACATCTCGTAGGCGCGCTGGACGTCCTGCTCGATGCCGTCCTTGTCGGTGCGCAGGAAGGCGCCGAGCTGGAGGTTTTCGGCGATCGTCAGCCGGGGGAAGATGTGGCGTCCCTCGGGGGAGTGGGCGAGGCCCAGGGAGACGATCTTGTGGGCGGGGACGGCGGCGAGGGGCTGGCCGTCGAAGGTGATGGTGCCGCTCTTGGGCTTGATGAGCCCGGAGAGGGTGCGGAGGGTGGTCGTCTTGCCGGCGCCGTTGGTGCCGACGAGGCAGACGATTTCGCCTTCGTTGACTTCGAAGGAGATTCCCTTGACGGCTTCGATCTTGCCGTAGGCGACCTTGAGGTCTTCGACCTTGAGCAGTGCGGTCACTTGGCTTCTCCTTCCGTGCTGGTGGTGCTGGTGGTGCTGTCCGTGGCGGTGTCCGCGTCGGTGCCCGAATCCGAATCCGAGTCCGAGTCCGCGTCGGTGTCGGTGTCCGTGGTGGACTCCGCCTCCGTTTCGGCGTCGGTCTCGGTGGCGGCTTCCGCCTCGGTGTCGGTCTCGGTCTCGGTCTCGGCGGCGGCTTCCGCCGGTGCTTCGGTTTCGGCTGCGGCTTCGGCGGCCTCGACTTCGGCGACCTCGGCGGCGCCCGGGTCGCCCTCGAAGGGCTCGCCGAGGTAGGCGGCGATGACGCGCTCGTCGCCCTGGACCTCGGACGCGGTGCCTTCGATGAGCTTTTCGCCCTGGACGAGGCAGGCGACGCGGTCGCAGAGGTTGAAGATGAAGCGCATGTCGTGCTCGATGACGAGGACGGCGATGCCCATGTCGCGGATGGCGAAGATGAGTTCTTCGGCTGCGCGGGTTTCCTGCGGGTTCATGCCGGCGGTGGGCTCGTCCAGGAGGATGAGGCCGGGGTCGCTGGCGAGGGCGCGGGCGATTTCCAGCTTGCGCTGTTCGCCGTAGGGGAGGTTCTTGGCCAGGTGCTGGGCCTTGTTCTCCAGGCCGATGAACTCCAGGAGTTCCATGGCGCGGGCTTCGCTGGCGGCTTCGGCCTTCTTGAAGCCGGGGCCGCGCAGGAGTGCGGACCAGAGCCCTTCCTTGGTGCGGGTGTGGCGTCCGACGAGGACGTTTTCCAGCACGGTCATGTTGTGGAAGAGCCGGATGTTCTGGAAGGTGCGGGCGATGCCGGCCTCGGTGACCTTGTGGGGCTTGGGAGGCAGGATGGTGCCCTTGTAGCTGACGGATCCCTCGCTGGGGACGTACAGCCCGGTGAGGCAGTTGAAGAAGGTGGTCTTGCCGGCGCCGTTGGGGCCGATGAGTCCGACGATCTCGCCTGCGTTGACCTGGAGGTCGACGCCCTTGACGGCGGTGAGGCCGCCGAAGCGCATGGTGACGCCCTTGGCTTCGAGGACCGTGGTCTTCGTGGTGGTGGTGGTGTCCGTGGTGGTCGTCATGTCGTTCACGCCCCCGCCTTGGCGGTGGCCAGGTCCGTGGGGGCCTGGTCAGCGGTGTCGTCGTGGAACTCGAGCTGCGCGCGCTTGTTGGCGATGAGGCCTTCGGGGCGGAAGCGCATGAGCAGGATGAGGGCGATGCCGAACGCGAGGAGCTGGTAGTCCTGGAGGAAGGCCAGCTTCGCGGGGATCAGGAAGAGGAGTGCGGCGCCGAGGATGGGGCCGCGGATGGTGCCCATGCCGCCGAGGATGACGGCGGCGAGGAGGAACGCGGAGTTCGGCGGGACGGGCCCGGCGAAGACGTAGTTCTCGGGGACGACCGTGCTGTTGACGTGTGCCTGGACGGTGCCGGCGAGGCCGGCGAGGGTGGCGCCGAGGGCGAAGGCGATGAGCTTGACCTTGAAGCCGTTGATGCCCATGGCTTCGGCGGCGGTCTCGTCTTCGCGGATGGCGACCCAGGCGCGGCCGATGCGGCTGCTGCCGGCGCGGGCGAAGACCACGACGACCAGTGCCATGACGAGCAGCATCAGGAAGTAGTAGTTGGCGTAGGCGCCGAGGGTGATGCCGCCGACGATGTGGGATTCCCCGAAGTTCCACCCGAAGAGTTCGAGGTGGGGGATGTTGGGGATGCCGTTGGGGCCGTTGGTGATGTCGGGGCCGGAGGTGCCGTCGAGGTTGCCCATGGCGATGCGGAAGATTTCTCCGAAGCCGAGGGTGACGATGGCGAGGTAGTCGCCGCGCAGGCGGAGGGTGGGGGCTCCGATGACCACGCCGAAGATGAGCGAGGCGAGGGCGCCGACGATGACCGCTGCCCAGAAGGGGAGGTGGATGCCGAAGGCGGATGCGGTGCTTCCGGAGACCAGGGCCGCGGCGTAGGCGCCGACGCCGAGGAAGGCGACGTAGCCGAGGTCGAGGAGGCCGGCGAGGCCGACGACGACGTTGAGGCCGAGGGCGACGGTCGCGAAGATCAGGATGTTGACCGCGATGAGCGTGTAGGTGTCGCCGCTCTGCTGGATGAAGGGGAAGGCGATGGCGGCGGCCGCGGTGCCGATCAGGGTGACCTGGCGGTACTTGGCGGTGAGGCCGCCGAGGCGGGCGAAGAGGCCGGACTTGTTCAGCGCGAAGGCGGCGAGGCCGACGGTGATCAGGTAGGCGACGAAGAGCTGCGGTTCCTTGTCATCGGTGTCGATGCCGTAGGTGATGACGAAGAGGCCGATGGCGAAGACGGCGGTGATGATGAGGATTTCTGCCCAGGAGGGCAGTTCCTTGGCGGGGGCCGGCTTGCGGGTGTCGTCGGCGAGCTTGTTCACGGCGAGGACCGGGATGAGCGTGCCGATGATGGCGACGTAGGCGCCGGGTTCGAGGTTGACGACTCCGCCGAGGACGACGGTGATGGCGATGACCGTGAACCAGGTGGCGGCGAGGTTGCCGAGGGTGAGGAAGAAGAGGGCTTTGCGGGAGCCGTTGGGGGTGAGCCAGCCGAGGCCCTTGACGCCGAGTGCGGAGAGCGCGTGGGCGAGGGTGAGGGCGGCTCCGGCGAGGGTGACGTACTGGAGGCCTGCGGGGCTTCCGTAGTAGGTCAGGTCGCCGGGGAATTCGGCGGTCCAGGTCCACGCGAGGAAGGCGCTGACGATGGTGAGGAGGCTGCCTGCGATGACCGCGTAGAGGAGGGTGGTGGGCGCGGGGCCCTGCTTCACCGTGTCGGCGGTCTGCGGGGTGGTGTTGGTGGTCATGGTTCTCACGCCCGATCCGCGACGCGCTCGCCGAGCAGGCCTTGTGGCCGCACGAGGAGGACGACGATGAGGAGTACGAAGGCCCAGACGTTGGACCAGGCGCCACCGCCGAGCTGCGACATGCCGGGGATGTCTTCGATGTAGGCGATGGAGAGGGCTTCGGCGAGTCCGAGGACGACGCCGCCGACCATGGCTCCGTAGATGTTGCCGATGCCGCCGAGGACGGCTGCGGTGAAGGCCTTGAGGCCGAGGATGAAGCCCATCTCGAAGTTGATCTGGCCCTTGTCGAGGCCGTAGGCGACGGCGGCGACGGCGGCGAACGCGGCACCGATGGCGAAGGCCATGACGATGATGCGGTCGGTGTTGATGCCCATCAGCTTGGCGGTGTCGGGGTCCTGCGCGGTGGCCTGCATGGCGCGGCCGCTGCGGCTCTTCTGGACGAAGATGCCGAGGGCGAGCATGCAGAGCGGGGCGAGGATGAGGACGAAGAGGTCCGCGCGCTGGATGGCCAGGCTGTCGGTGATCTTGAAGGCGGCGCCCTTGAATTCAGGGAAGCTGACGGCCTTCTTGGCGTCCGGGTAGAACTGCCAGACGAGCTGCTGGAGCGCGATCGAGAGGCCGATTGCGGTGATGAGGGGTGCGAGCCGGGGGGCGCTGCGCAGTGGGCGGTAGGCGAAGCGTTCGGCTGCGCAGGCCACGGCGACGGAGGTGGCGGCACCTCCGACGATCATGACGGGTATCGCGATCAGCAGGGAGGTGCCGGTCGGGAGGATGGCGTAGGCGCTGAGGGCGCCGAAGCCGCCGATCATGAAGATCTCGCCGTGGGCGAAGTTGATGAGCTGGACGATGCCGTAGACCATGGTGTACCCGATGGCGATGAGGCCATAGAGAGCACCGAGGGCCAGGCCGTTGGCCAGCTGTTGCGGCAGTTCGTGCACCGCAGGGCCTCCGATGAGCGTGTCGGATAAGACTCCGCGCGAGGGCGCTGTTTGCGCCCTCGCGCGGCGATTGGTTCAGGTGTTACGGGTGGTGCTGGGGGTTACTGGCTTACTGGTTGAAGGTGTCGCTCTTGACGTCGACCCACTTGCCGCCCTCGACCTTGTAGACGGTGAGCTGCTTGTTGGTGGTGTCGCCGTACTCGTCGAAGGCGACCTTGCCGGTCACGCCTTCGAAGGAGACCTTGCCGAGTGCCTCGACGACCTTGGCGCGGGCGTCGGTGGGGAGCTTGCCGTTGTTGGCGGCGACGGCGGCCTTGACGGCCTGGATGACGGCCCAGCCGGCGTCGTAGGAGTAGCCACCGTAGGCGGCGTACGGGTCCTTGTAGCCCTCGGCCTTGTAGTCCTCGATGAACTTCTTGGCGGTGTCGAGCTTCTCGACCGGGTAGCCGATGGAGGTGGCGAGGTCGCCCTCGTTGGCCTCACCGGAGGCGCTGATGAAGGCCGGGTCCTGGATGCCGTCGCCGCCCATGAGGGGGACGTTGGCGCCGGTCTTCTTGATCTGGTCGGCGAGGAGGCCGCCCTCGGGGTACTGGCCGCCGAAGTAGACGGAGTCGGCGCCGGAGGACTTGACCTTGTCGGCGGTGGAGGAGAAGTCGGTCTCCTTCACGGTGACGTGGTCGGTGCCGACGACCTCGCCGCCGAGCTTCTTGAACTCCTCGGCGAAGATGGCGGCGAGGCCGGCGCCGTAGGTCTGCTTGTCGTCGACGATGAAGACCTTCTTCTTGCCGGCGTCCTTGAAGAGGTACTGGGCGGCGAACTTGCCCTGGACCACGTCGGTGGCGGCGGTGCGGAAGTAGGTCTTGAAGCCGCGCTTGAACTCGCCCTTGCCCCAGTTGTCGCCCTGGCTGAGCGCGGGGTTGGTGTTGGCGGGGGAGACCTGCGCCAGGTTGGCGGAGGCGAAGACGCCCTGCATCTGCTGGGCGACGCCGGAGTTCAGCGGGCCGACGACGCCGAGGACGTCCTTGTTGCCGACGAGCTTGGTGGCGTTGGCCTGACCGGAGGCGGGGACGGCCTGGTCGTCGAGGGCCTCGACCTTGAACTCGATGCCCGGGACCTCGTTGTTCTTGTTGGCCGTCTTGGCCGCGAGGTCGACGGAGTTCTTGATGCCCTGGCCGAGCGCGGAGAGCGAGCCGGTGAGCGGGGCGTCCACACCGATGACGACGGTGGTCTTCTTGCCGCCGCCGTTGTCCTTGGAGTCTCCGCCGTCGCGCGATCCGCAAGCGGTGAGGGTCAGTGCTCCCGTGGTGATCACGGTGGTGAGGACGAGCAAAGAACGGTGTCGCACGATTCTTCCTTTCCCTGGCGCGGCTCTCTCCTGAGAGGTGCCGTTAGGTCGCCGGGCCGCACTGGGAGGTCCACGGCCGTGCTGATTGCGCCCTGCGGCGCGGTGACTGGCCGTGACTCTAGGCCCGAGGTGGCGAGCACGGGGAGCAGGGAAAGGAGGATGTGACGCTCTTGTTATGCCAAGGCCAAGAATGTGCTGCGGGAGTGTGGACAAATCGGACGTTTTCTTACCTTGAGGGGTGTCCGCATCCTGAGAATTACCTGTTCTCCTAAGGGGCTTGAGGCCTTCATGCACCTGTCTTAGATCATTTTCGGCCGAATGTGGCTGCGCGTGTCCATAGGAATCCTCCGAGTGGTCTTTCTTAAGGGAAAAAGCGGATTCGGACCCCCGTGCTTATTACGCAGAGTGACGGTCAAGAGGTCACTTCCGTACGCGAGTGGATCTTGTCCAGGTGGCCGTACGGCCCCTCACCTGCGGTTCGGTCCCGCGGGGGTATCTGCCCGGAAGCCGGACAGCGCGCTCGGGAATGCGGTGACCTCGGTCACGTCGGCGGGCGCCAGTTCTCCGAGCTGCGCGTCGCACCGCCCTCGGCGGCGCAGCGCCGCGCCACGAACCGGTCGATCAGCTCAAGTGCCTTGTCCTGCCCGGCAGTTCGTTCCTCGGCCCGACCTGCGGCGACGGCGTCCTCGTGGATGGCGTACTGGTCGTTGGACAGGCCCTTCTGCTCCCAGTCGAGACCGGACCACGTGGTGCCCATGAGGGTCTCCTTCGCCCAGTAGGACACGAGGCTCGTGCACACCTGTACGGGCGAGGGGGGAGCGGAGGTGGGGGCGGCGGAGGGGCTCGTGGAACCCGCCGCGGAGGGTGGCGCGGAGGATGAGCATCCGGACAGGGCGAGCGCCGCGAGGAGGGTGTGGGCGGCGTACCGGGCCGTGCGTGGCAGGGTCCCCATGGGGGGACGGTAGGCCGTGACCATCGGTGACACAACAGATCTCACCGCGAAGCGTGCGGACTGGCGGATTCCGGGCGGTTGGCGGGTGCTGTGCCGTCCGGTATCGCGCGCAGGCCCGGAGCCGCCGCCGTTCCGTGCGGGCGGGGTCCGGGCCTGTCGGGTGGTGGCCTGGCCGTGGTGCTGTGGCTGTGCCGTGGTGCTGCGGTGTCGGCGGCCGGGGGACGGCGGCCCGGGGGTCAGGCTCCCGAGGCGGCCTGGTCGGCGTCGCGCAGCAGGCAGGTCAGGCGGGCGGTGCAGATCCGCTTGTCCTGTTCGTCGGTGATGACGATCTCGAAGGTGGTGGTCGAGCGGCCGCGGTGGACCGGGGTGGCGACGCCGGTGACGATGCCGGAGCGGGCGCCCCGGTGGTGGGTGCAGTTCAGGTCCACGCCGACGGCGATCTTGGTGATGCCGCCGTGCATCATGGCGCCGACCGAGCCGAGGGTCTCGGCCAGCACCGCCGAGGCGCCGCCGTGGAGCAGCCCGTACGGCTGGGTGTTGCCCTCGACGGGCATGGTGCCGACGACGCGGTCGGCGGAGGCCTCCAGGATGCGGATGTCCATCCGCTCGCCCAGGTGTCCCGCCGAGAACAGCGCGGGCAGGTCGATGCCCAGGGCCGCGTACTCGTCGAGGACCTCCTGCGGGAACTTCACTGCGTGCTGCTCGCCCATGCTCAGGCTCCGTTCGTCAACGATCGTTAACCATCTTGTCCTGAGGTCGTTCTATCAGGCCGGTTCGAAGCGCACGACGACGGACTTGCTGGCCGGGGTGTTGCTGGTGTCCGCGGTCGAGTCCAGCGGGACCAGCACGTTGGTCTCCGGGTAGTAGGCGGCCGCGCAGCCGCGGGCGGTCGGGTAGTGCACGACGCGGAAGCCGGGCGCGCGCCGCTCCACGCCGTCCTTCCACTCGCTCACCAGGTCCGTGTACGAACCGTCGGCCAGGCCCAGCTCGGCCGCGTCCTGCGGGTTCACCATGACCACGCGGCGGCCGCCGGTGATGCCGCGGTAACGGTCGTCCAGGCCGTAGATCGTGGTGTTGTACTGGTCGTGGCTGCGCAGGGTCTGCAGGAGCAGCCGTCCCGCCGGGACGCGCGGGTACTCCACGGGGGCGGCGGTGAAGTTGGCCTTGCCGGTCCTCGTCGGGAAGCGGCGCTCGTCGCGCGGGGCGTGCGGGAGCCGGAAGCCGGCCGGGCGGGCGGCGCGGGCGTTGAAGTCCTCGAAGCCGGGGATCACGCGGGAGATGCGTTCGCGGATCGAGCCGTAGTCGGACTCGAACTGCTCCCACGGGGTGGCGGAGGCCTCGCCGAGGACCGCGCGGGCCATGCGGGCCACGATCGCGGGCTCGGAGAGCAGGTGCGGGGAGGCCGGGGCGAGGTTGCCGCGGGAGGCGTGGACCATGCCCATGGAGTCCTCGACTGTGACGAACTGCTTGCCGCTCGCCTGTACGTCCTTGTCGGTACGGCCGAGGGTGGGCAGGATCAGGGCGCGCCGGCCGGTGACCGCGTGGGAGCGGTTGAGCTTGGTGGACACGTGGACGGTCAGGGCCGTGCGGCGGATCGCGGCCTCGGTGACGTCGGTGTCGGGGGTGGCGCCGACGAAATTGCCGCCCATCGCGAAGAGGACCTTGGCGTTGCCGTCGCGCATCGCCTCGATGGAGCGGACCACGTCGTAGCCGTGGCCGCGCGGCGAGGTGATCCCGAATTCCTTGTCGAGGGCGTCGAGGAAGGCGGGTGCGGGCCGTTCGAAGATCCCCATGGTGCGGTCGCCCTGCACGTTGGAGTGGCCGCGGACGGGGCAGACGCCGGCGCCGGGGCGGCCGATGTTGCCGCGCAGCAGGAGCAGGTTGACGACCTCGCGGATGGTGGCGACGGCGTGCTTGTGCTGGGTGAGGCCCATGGCCCAGCAGACGATGGTGCGCTCGGAGGCCAGGATCATGGCCAGGGCGCGCTCGATCTCGGGGCGGGTCAGGCCGGTCGCGGTGAGGGTCTCGTCCCAGTCGGCTTCCTTCGCGGCGGCCGCGAGTTCGTCGTAGCCGTGGGTGTGCTCGCGGATGAAGGCCTCGTCGGTGGCGCCCTCGGTCGCGATGACGAGCTTGTTGAGGAGGCGGAAGAGGGCCTGGTCGCCGCCGATGCGGATCTGCAGGAAGAGGTCGTTGAGGGCGGTGCCCTTGAGCATGCCGACCGGGGTCTGCGGGTTCTTGAACCGCTCCATGCCGGCCTCGGGCAGCGGGTTCACCGAGATGATCTTCGCGCCGGCGGTCTTGGCCTTCTCCAGGGCGGAGAGCATGCGCGGGTGGTTGGTGCCCGGGTTCTGCCCGGCGACGATGATCAGGTCGGCCTGGTGGAGGTCTTCGAGGGAGACGCTGCCCTTGCCGATGCCGATGGTCTCGGTCAGCGCGGAGCCCGAGGACTCGTGGCACATGTTCGAGCAGTCGGGCAGGTTGTTGGTGCCGAACTCGCGGGCGAAGAGCTGGAAGAGGAACGCGGCCTCGTTGCTGGTGCGGCCCGAGGTGTAGAAGAGGGCCTCGTCGGGGGAGCCGAGGGCGGTCAGCTCCTCGGCGATGATCGCGAAGGCCCGCTCCCAGGTGACCGGCTCGTAGCGGTCGCCGCCCTCGGGGAGGTACATCGGTTCGGTGATGCGGCCCTGCTGTCCGAGCCAGTAGCCGGAGCGGGTGGCCAGGTCGGCCAGCGGGTGCGCGGCGAAGAATCCGGGGGTGACCCGGCGCAGCGTGGCCTCTTCCGCGACGGCCTTGGCGCCGTTCTCGCAGAACTCGGCCGTGTGCCGCTTGTCGCCCTCGGGCCAGGCGCAGCCCGGGCAGTCGAAGCCGTCCTTCTGGTTGACCTTGAGCAGGGTGCGGGCCGTGCGGGCGACGCCCATCTGCTGCTGCGCTATCCGCAGGGTGTGCCCGATGGCGGGCAGGCCCGCGGCCGCGTGCTTGGGCGGTGTGACCTGTGGTGCGTCCTGTACCGGATCACCTGTGGGCGGCTTGGTCGCCATCGCGCTCCCCTTCGAGCGTACGTACATGTGCAGCACGTGTGGCCGCGTCCTTCGATCCTTGCACGGACCACGGATCGAGGGGAGGGCGGACTGGTGCTCACCGTGCCCCGGGCGGATGCGCCGGGGGCGTCCGGTGGGGAGGATGCGCCCAGGGAGGCGACGGGCCGGAATTGTCGGTGGGGGCGCCTAGGATCGGTGCGTGGCAGATTCATCAGCGAAGAAGACCGACCAGCCGTCCGCAGCGGGCCGCCCCCGCCTGATGCTCATGGACGGGCACTCCCTGGCCTACCGGGCGTTCTTCGCGCTGCCCGCGGAGAACTTCACGACCGCGACGGGGCAGCCGACCAACGCAATCTACGGTTTCGCGTCGATGCTGGCGAACACGCTGCGCGACGAGGCCCCCACGCACTTCGCGGTGGCGTTCGACGTCTCCCGCAAGACGTGGCGTTCGACGGAGTTCCCCGAGTACAAGGCGAACCGCTCCAAGACCCCCGACGAGTTCAAGGGGCAGGTCGAGCTGATCGGCGAGCTCCTCGACGCGATGCACGTGCCGCGGTTCGCGGTCGACGGCTTCGAGGCCGACGACGTGATCGCGACGCTGGCGACGCAGGCGGAGGCGGCCGGCTTCGACGTGCTGATCGTCACCGGTGACCGGGACTCCTTCCAGCTCGTCTCCGAGCACACCACCGTGCTCTACCCGACCAAGGGCGTCTCCGAGCTCACCCGGTTCACCCCGGAGAAGGTCGAGGAGAAGTACGGGCTCACCCCGCAGCAGTACCCGGACTTCGCGGCCCTGCGCGGCGACCCGTCCGACAACCTGCCGGGCATCCCCGGGGTCGGCGAGAAGACCGCGGCCAAGTGGATCACCCAGTTCGGGTCATTCGCGGAGCTCGTGGAGCGCGCCGAGGAGGTCAAGGGCAAGGCCGGGCAGAACTTCCGGGACCACCTGGAAGCCGTCAAGCTCAACCGGGTCCTGACCGAGATGGTCAAGGACGTGGAGCTGGACAAGGCCCCGGCCGACCTGGAGCGCCTCGCCTACGACCGGACGGCCCTGCTCGGCGTGCTGGACGTGCTGGAGATCCGCAACGCGTCGCTGCGCGAGCGGCTGCTCGCCGTGGACCCGGGTGCGGCCGTGGAGGAGGCCCCGGCGCCGGCGGCCGGAGTGGAGCTGGACGCGTCCGTGCTGGGCACGGGCGAGCTGGCGCCGTGGCTGGAGAGCCACGCGGGCGGGCCGCTGGGCGTCGCGACCGTCGACAGCTGGGCGCTCGGCCAGGGCAGTGTCACCGAGATCGCGCTGGCCGCGGCCGGCGGGGCCGCCGCCTGGTTCACGCCCGCCGAGCTGGACGAGGCGGACGAGCGGGCCTTCGCGGCCTGGGCCGCCGACGCGGCGAAGCCGAAGGTCGTGCACAACGCCAAGGGCCTGATGCGGGTCTTCCCCGAGCACGGCTGGACCCTCGCCGGTGTCACCATGGACACCGCGCTCGCCGCCTACCTGGTCAAGCCGGGCCGCCGGTCCTTCGCCCTGGACGCCCTGTCCATGGAGTACCTGCACCGCGAGCTGGCGCCCGCCGCTGCCGACGGCCAGCTGGCCTTCGGTGCCGACGAGACCGCCGAGGCCGAGGCCCTGATGGCACAGGCCCGCGCCGTCCTGGACCTGGGCGACGCCTTCACGGACAAGCTCGCCGAGGTGGGCGCCGCGGAGCTGCTCCACGACATGGAGCTGCCCACCTCCGAACTGCTCGCGCGGATGGAGCGGTCCGGCATCGCCGCCGACCGCGACCACCTGGAGGCCATGGAGCAGCAGTTCGCCGGAGCCGTGCAGCAGGCCGTCAAGGAGGCCCACGCCACCGTCGGCCACGAGTTCAACCTCGGCTCGCCCAAGCAGCTCCAGGAGGTCTTCTTCGGCGAGCTGGACCTGCCGAAGACCAAGAAGACCAAGACCGGCTACACCACGGACGCCGACGCGCTGGCCTGGCTGGCCACGCAGACCGACCACGAACTCCCCGTGATCATGCTGCGGCACCGGGAGCAGGCCAAGCTGCGCGTCACCGTCGAAGGCCTGGTCAAGACCATCGCCGCCGACGGCCGGGTGCACACCAGCTTCAGCCAGACCGTCGCCGCCACCGGCCGGCTGTCCTCCACCGACCCCAACCTGCAGAACGTGCCGGTGCGCACCGACGAGGGCCGGGCCATCCGCCGCGGCTTCGTCGTCGGCGAGGGCTTCGAGTCGCTGATGACGGCCGACTACAGCCAGATCGAGCTGCGCGTCATGGCCCACCTCTCCGAGGACGAGGGCCTGATCGAGGCGTTCGCGACCGGCGAGGACCTGCACACCACCGTCGCCTCCCAGGTCTTCGGGGTGGAGCGCGACCAGGTCGACGCCGAGATGCGCCGCAAGATCAAGGCCATGTCGTACGGACTGGCCTACGGGCTGTCCGCGTTCGGCCTCGCCCAGCAGCTGAACATCGAGCCCGCCGAGGCGCGCGGCCTGATGGAGACCTTCTTCGAGCGGTTCGGCGGCGTCCGGGACTACCTCCACCGGGTGGTCGAGGAAGCCCGCGCCACCGGATACACGGCGACGGTCTTCGGCCGCCGCCGGTACCTGCCCGACCTGGGCAGCGACAACCGCCAGCGCCGCGAGGCCGCCGAGCGGATGGCGCTCAACGCCCCGATCCAGGGCACCGCCGCCGACATCGTCAAGGTCGCCATGCTGCGCGTGGACAAGGCGATCGCCGAGGCCGGCCTGCGGTCGCGGATGCTGCTCCAGGTCCACGACGAAATCGTGCTGGAGATCGCCCCGGGCGAGCGCGAGCAGGTGGAGGAGCTGGTGCGGCGCGAGATGGGCGCCGCCGTCGAGCTGCGGGCCGCACTGGACGTGTCGGTGGGCGTCGGCCCGGACTGGGAGTCCGCCGCGCACTGATCGCCGTACGGTCCACCCGGCGCCCGTCCCCGCTGCTCAGGCGGAGGGGACGGGCGTCCGCGTTTCCTCGTCCGCCTCGCGCCCGGTCCGGTCGCGGCGGTGCCGCAGCCGTACGAGGACCCCGTAGACCAGCAGTGCCACGGTCAGTCCCGCGCCCGCGCCGAAACAGATGGTCGGGATGATGTCGAGGGGCGTGCGGATCCGGTCGAAGAAGTCGAAGAAGCGCAGGACGCGCCGGGTGACTCCGGCCGCCACGCACACCACGAACAGGGCGAGCGCACCCCAGAGCTCCGCCCGGGAGAGCACCGGCACGGACGCGGGGGCCGGGAGTGCCGGAAGCCGGCGCAGGGCGGTCACCGTGAACCAGAGCAGGGCACATGCGGCGACGGCCGAAGTGCCGTACTGGAGGAAGGAGTAGCCCGGCAGACCGTAGACGAGGGGCTCGGCGAGACCGGGCAGCGCGTCCGTGCCCCAGCGGTCGTGATGCGTGAAGCTGTCCCACGTCACATGGGTGAGGGACCCGGTGGCCGCCGAGACGTAGAACCAGCCCGCGAGCGCGGCCGGCCGGGGGCGCTCGCGCCAGGCCTCGCCCCGTACCAGGGCGTACACCCTGCCCCGCCAGCCGGGCGGCAGGAGCGCGACCAGCGGCTCGCGCAGCAGAAGCCAGAAACCCACCAGGACGGCGGTCAGCACGGCGTCCAGGGTGAGGACGCCCGGCAGCGAGTGGGTGAAGGCCCCGTACGTCATCACGCCTTCGACGACCGCGTCCGTGAAGTAGAAGGTGTCCGGCGCGAACGACCCGAGGACGAGTGCGGAGGCGACGAGAGGGCCCCGCGCACGCCCGGTCCGGCGGATGGCCGGAAGCACGGCGGCCGCGTGGCTGAGAGTGAACGGCATGGCACCTTCCCTGGGTCTTCCTGTGGATGGCCCTTACATCGGGCCAATGCTCGCGAAGGGTCCAGACAGTATGCGTGACCTGCCTCGGGACGTGGGGATGTGGTGAATTCCCGCCCACCTTGCGTGCTGTGTGCAGGGAGTTGACGTAGGGTCACGCGGACGTCGAGGGGGAGGGGTCCGGCTCATGTCGGCTCGAATACTCGGACGCAGGCTGCGCAGGGGAACGACGGCCGCCCTGGTCTCCGCTCTGGTGGCCGCCGCGGTGACCGCGTCCCAGGCTCCGACGGACGGGAGCACCGACCGGCTCTCCGCCGCAGGGGAGTCCGCCGCGCAGTCGCAGTCGCAGTCGCAGTCGCAGTCGCAGCCGGCCGCGGACCCGGCTGGCGGCGACTCCGCGTACTTCACCGAACTCCCGCCGCCGGTGGGCCCGCAGCCACCGGAGGTGCTGCTGCCCGACGGAGGGCCGCCGCAGGCGCAGGCCGTCCCCGAGGCCGCCGCGGTGCCGGCTGTGACCGGGCCCGCGGAAGGGTCGCAGGGGATACCGGCGAGCGTGCTCGCCGCGTACCTGCGCGCGGAGAAGACGGTGGGGCGGACCGCCCCGGGCTGCGGACTGCGCTGGCAACTCCTCGCGGCCATCGGCAAGGTGGAGTCCGGGCAGGCGCGCGGCGGGCAGGTCGACCGGGCCGGGACCACGCTGCGGCCGATCCTGGGGCCCGTGCTCGACGGCAACGGCTTCGCGAACATCCCGGACACGGACGGCGGGGCCTACGACGGGGACTCCCGGTACGACCGGGCGGTCGGGCCGATGCAGTTCATCCCCTCCACGTGGGCGGCGTGGGGCCAGGACGCGGACGGCGACGGCCGGCGCAACCCGAACAACGTGCACGACGCGGCCCTCGCCGCCGCGCGCTACCTGTGCGCGGGCGGCCGCGACCTGCGGGTGGACGCGGACCTGGACCGGGCCGTGCTCTCCTACAACCGGTCCACGGAGTACCTGCGGACGGTGCGGTCCTGGTTCACGTACTACCTGAAGGGGACGCACGCGGTTCCGGACCGACCCGATGCGGGTCAGGGCACACCCACGACACCGCCCCCGACCTCGAAGCCGACGCCCACGCCCACGCCGACTCCGACGCCCACGCCGACGCCGACGCCGACCCCCACGCCCACTCCGACGCCGAAGCCGGACCCGAAGCCCACGCCGACGCCTACGCCCATTCCGACCCCCACTCCCACTCCTACGCCCACCCCCACCCCCACTCCTACGCCCAGTCCGACCGTGACGCCGTCGCCGAAGCCCAGCCCCACGGCGAGCTCCAAGCCGACGCCGCGTCCGACGCCGACACCCACGCCGAGCCGGACGCCGACGCCGACGCCGAGCGCGACCGGTGCCCCGTAGGGCAAAAGGAGTTGGCGGCCGATCACCCGCCCCCTGATAATTCCCGCTGTTCAGGGGGCGGGGAGGGTGCATGGCCGAGGTGTTCGTATGCGCGGGGTGCGGAGCCGGGCTGACCGACTCCCTGACGCGGGTCGCGCTGCCCGCCCGCACCCACCAGCGCTACGGGCACGAACTGCTGCCCGCCCTGATGGATCAGGGCACCTACGCCGTCGACCCGGAGCCCTCCGGCCCGCCCTGGCGGCTGTGGGACACGATCGGGGCCGACGAGGCGGCCGCCCGCGGCGTCTTCGCCCCGGTCCCCTCCCTCTCCTTCGGGCCGGCGGGCGCGATCCTCGTCGCGCCGGGCGACACCCGAGGCACCGTCCTGATCCCCGAGCGTTGCGACGGCTACTGCCTGGGCCTGGACGGGCGCGCCGGCCCCAACCTGGCCTGCGCGGACTGCGGTCGGGCGGTGGCCACCCGCGTCGACGACTGCACGCTCTGGCAAGTGGTGCGGCTCGATCCGACCGCCGTGCACGCGCTCCCTTCCGGCGGCCCCGACCCGATCGCCGACTGGACGGAGCTCACCCGTGACCGTCGGGCCGCGCCGCCGATCGAAGCGCCCGGTTGCTGGAGCCCGCACTGGGAGGCGGCCGTCGCGGACGCCCTCGCCCACCTCCTGGCCGCCTCGGGAGGCGATCGCGTCGGTGTCCCCGCCGGCCTCCTCGCGACGACCTTCGGCCGCGCGCTCGACGAACTGTTCCCGGCCGGGCCGGCCGAGAAGACCCTGGCCCTGGCCGGGCCGGGCCTGCCCACCCCCGCCCCCGGCGCCCCCGACGCTCCCGACATCGTTCTCGTCCCGCAGCACCCGCAGACGGGCGAAGCCTGGCAGCCGCCGGCCGGCACCGCCGAGGCCGTGCCCCTGGCCGCCGACGTCTGGACGTACCTGGCCTTCCACGACGACCGGCGGCTGGTCCCCGCTCCCGGCCTGCTTCCCGGCGGGATCCTGCGCGACGATCCGCTGCCCCGGTACCCCTGGCGAGCCTTCCACCCCGACCGGCGTGTCCTCCTGCACACCCTGTCCCGGCTGCCCGCCGTCCGCGAACCCTGGCTGCGCGCGATCCACGACCGCCTGGGCGGCCGCCCGTCGTAGCCGGGCGGGGGGCGCCCGCGTTCCGCGGATCACGCCGAACCGTTCTCATCTCGCCCCCGCGTTGCTACGGTGCCCCATCTCTGACGCCTCATCAGATTCCGGAGCCCCGGCATGCGCGCATTCGTCGCCGCCGCCATCGGCCTCGCGGCCGCGCTGGCCCTCGTGTTCGCCATCACGGCCTTCGGGGTGCCCGAAGGCGAGACCTCACCCAAGCCCCTGCTCACCACCGCGCCCCCCGCGCCCGGAAAGTAGAGGAGGGTCCGGCCGTGCGACGCAGAGCGAGCCTTGTCCTGCTGGCCCTCGCCGTGTTCTGCGCAGCCCTCGCACCGCTGCTGCGCTGGTACGCGTACCCCCGCCTCGCCAAGATCCCGCCGAACCAGTACCAGGAGATGGTCCTGGAGGCGAAGGACGCGACGCTCCTCGACTACACCGGCGGCATGCAGCCCAAGAAGGTCGACAAGGTCACCATCGTCCAGACCCTCAAGGGCAACGTCGAGGCGTCCCGGGAGATAGAGGCGAGCGCGGGCAAGGACGTCGTGGTCTGGGACACCCTGTCCTACATCATCGGCCCCGACGGCAAGATGGTCTCCCAGATCCCCGAGCGCTACATCTTCGACGCGCACACCCAGGACCCGGTCCACGCCACCGGGGAGATGGTCGACGGCGACCCCGTCAAGCGCGAGGGCATCGAGTTCAAGTGGCCCTTCTTCACCGAGCCCCGCGACTACCTGTACTTCGACGCGCAGACCCGCACCTCCTCGCCCATCCACTACGTCGGACCGCGCACGTTCAAGGGCATGGACGTCTACTACTTCGAGCAGACCGTCCCCTGGACGAAGGTCCCCATGCCCAAGAAGATGCCGATCGAGGGCATCGACCCGTCGACGATCGAGGCGGCCACCGGCACCACCCTCTGGTACACCGCCAAGGCGAGGTTCTGGGTCGACCCGGTGACCGGCGCACCCGTCAACGCCGAGCAGGACATCCAGCAGGAGATGCGCGGCGGCATCGCAGCCGGCGGCCCCGACGGCAAGCTCACCGCCTTCGCCGGACACGTCACCATGCGCGAGGACTACTCCGACTACACCGTCGACCTGGTCAAGGCGAACCGTACGAAGGTCCTCGCGCTGCACACCTACGCGCCGATCGGCCTGGCCGCGGGCGGGCTCGCCCTGCTCGGCGCGGCCCTGTGGCTGGAGGCCCGCGGCCGTCGCGTACGCGAGGCGGGGGCCGGGCCTACGGACGGGGTCAGCGCCTGAGCCGGGCGTTGGTGTGCCGGGTGGGCTCGGCGCCGGCCGGATCCTCGGGCCAGGGGTGCTTGGGGTAGCGCCCGCGCAGCTCCGCGCGCACGGCCCGGTAGCCGCCCTCCCAGAAGGAGGCGAGGTCGGCGGTGACGGCGGCGGGCCGGCCGGCGGGCGACAGCAGGTGCACCAGCACCGGTACGCCCGCCACCCGCGGGGTCTCGGCCAGCCCGAACAGCTCCTGCAGCTTCACCGCCAGCACCGGCTGGCCGTGCTCCGCCGAGTAGTCCACCCGGATACGCGAACCGCTGGGCACCTCCAGGCGTTCCGGAGCCAGCTCGTCCAGCCGGGCGGCCTCCCCGGTGGCCCAGGGCAGCAGCCGGTTCAGGGCCTGCCCGGCGTCGATCCGCCCGAGGTCGGCACGCCGCCGGGCCCGCGACAGCTCGGGCTCCAGCCAGTCGTCGGCGCGCTCCAGCAGGGCCCGGTCGTCGGCCACGTCGGGCCAGGCGCCGCCGAGCGTACGGTGCAGGAACCCGAGGCGGGCCCGCAGCGCCAGCGCGTCCGGGGACCAGCGCAGCAGGCCGAGCCCCTCGGCGCGCAGCCCGTCGAGGAGGGCAGCCCGGACGAGCGCCGGGTCGGGGCTGCGCAGCGGACGTACGGCCAGCTCGATCGCGCCGAGGCGCTCGGCGGCGCGGGCGACCAGGTCGCCGTCCTCCCAGTGGACCTCTTCCGCCGCCGTGAGCAGGTGCGCGGCGGCGGTACGGGCGGTGTCCTCGTCGACGACGGCGCCGAGCCGGACCCGTGCCGACGCGGAATGCGGGGGCCGGTCGGCGACGGCGACGGCCAGCCAGGGTGCCCGCCGCAGGCCCGAGCCCTCGCCCACCTCGGCCCCGGTGCCGTTGGCCATCAGGAAGGATCCCGAGCCCTTGCCCTTCGCCACCCGCTCGGGGAAGGCCAGGGCCGCGATCAGCCCGGCGGCGCCGTCGTCGGGCGCGGCTCCGCCGCCGGGGCTCCGCCCCGAACCCCGCGCCTCAAACGCCGGCGAGGCTGGTTCTTCAGCCCCGCCGGCGTTTGAGGCGCGGGGGTCCGGGGGCTGGTCCCCGGCAGCGGTGCCGCACCCGAGCGGGGTGCGGGGTGCGGCACCGGCCCCGGTTTCGGCGGAGCGCCCCGCAGGGGACGCGGCACGCTCCAGGCGGCGGGCCTCCGCGCGCCAGCGCCCGGCGTAGCCGTCTCCGCCCGCGCGGGCCCGCCGCCACGCGCCGGCCAGGTCGTCCCCGTACTCCCGCGGCGGCTCCTCGCTCAGCAGGGCCACCACCTCCGCGGCCCGGCGGGCACCGAGCGCGGCGGAGCCGTCCAGCAGGGCCCGGGCCAGCCGCGGGTGCAGCCCGAGCCGGGCCATCCGCTGCCCGCGGGCGGCGACGGCACCGGCCGGGGACACCGCGCCGACGGCCACCAGCACCTCGCGCGCCGCGGCCATGGCCCCCGCCGGCGGCGGGTCCAGCAGGGCCAGCCCGGCCGCGTCCGGATCGCCCCAGCAGGCGGCCTGCAGGGCGAACTGCGCCAGGTCGGCGATGCGGATCTCCGGAGCGGGGAACGCGGCGAGGCGGCCGTCCTCCGCCTCGGCCCAGCAGCGGTACACCGTGCCCGGTGCCTCGCGCCCGGCCCGGCCCGCCCGCTGGCGCCCGGCCGCGCGGGACGCCCGTACGGTCGCCAGCGCGCCCAGCCCCCGCGCGTGGTCCACCCGGGGCTCGCGGGCCAGCCCGGAGTCCACCACCACGCGTACCCCGGGGACGGTCAGGCTCGACTCCGCCACCGCGGTCGACAGGATCACCCTGCGGTGTCCCGCGACGGAGAGCACCGCGTCCTGGACGGCCGCCGGGGCCCGGCCGTGGATCTGCAGCACCTCCGCGTCCACCCCGCCCAGCTGCCCGGCGACCCGGGCGATCTCGCCGACGCCGGGCAGGAAGCACAGGACGTCGCCGTCGCGTTCGGCCAGCGCCCGCCGCACCACCGCGGCCACGTGCGTCAGCTGCGCCGGGTCCACCCGCATCCCGTGCGGGGGCCGCACCGGCCGGGCCGGCGGGGCCCAGACCGTCTCCACGGGGTACGAGACCCCCGCGGCCTCCACCACCGGCGCGCCGCCCAGTACCCGGGCCCAGCCGGCGGAGTCCGTCGTCGCCGAGGCCGCCACCAGCCGTAGCTCCGGGCGCAGGGTCTCCCGTACGTCGAGGAGGAAGGCGGCGACCGTGTCGGCGTCCAGGTGCCGCTCGTGGCACTCGTCCAGGATCACCACGTCCACCGCGGCCAGCTCCTGGTCGCGCTGGAGGCGCTGGAGCAGTACCCCGGTGGTCACCACCTCGACGGCGGTGTCCGGGCCGACCACCCGTTCCCCGCGCACGGTGAACCCGACCGCGCCGCCGACCTGCTCGCCCAGCAGCCAGGCCATCCGGCGCGCCGCGGCCCGCGCGGCGATCCGCCGGGGCTCGGCGACGACCACCCGGCGGCGCGGCCCGCCGCCCACCAGCCCGGCCAGGACCAGCGGTACCAGGGTGGTCTTGCCGGTGCCGGGCGGGGCGCAGAGCACCGCCGTGCCGTGGTCGTCCAGCGCCGAGACGAGCGCGGGCACGGCCTCCCGTACGGGCAGGGCGTCGAGGGCGGCGGTCCGGATCACGTCAGTCGCGCTCGCAGACGAAGATCGCGGTGCCCGGGATCAGGTTGCCGCGCAGCGGGGACCAGCCGCCCCACTCCTGGCTGTTCCACTCCGGCCACTCGGGCTCGACCAGGTCGAGCAGGCGGAAGCCGCCCGCGACCACGTCGCGCACCCGGTCGCCGATCGTGCGGTGGTGCTCCACGTACACGGCGCGGCCCTGCTCGTCCTGTTCCACGTACGCGGTGCGGTCGAAGTAGGAGGCGGCGACGGACAGCCCCTCGGGTCCGGGCTCGTCGGGGAAGGCCCAGCGGACGGGGTGGGTCACGGAGAAGACCCAGCGGCCGCCGGGGCGCAGTACGCGGTGCACCTCGCGCATGACGTTGACCGGGTCGGCGACGAAGGGGACGGCGCCGTACGCGGAACAGGCCAGGTCGAAGGAGCCGTCGCGGAAGGGCAGCCTTCCGGCGTCGGCCTCGACCAGCGGGAGGTCGTCGCCGATGCGCAGGGCGTGCTGGAGCTGGCGGTGGGAGAGGTCGAGGGCGACCGGGCGGGCGCCCTGGGCGGCCAGCCAGCGCGAGCACTGGGCGGCTCCGGCGCCGATCTCCAGGACGTCCTTGTCGCGGAGGGAGGCGACGGGGCCGAGGAGGGCCGCCTCCGCCTCGTCCAGCCCCTCGGGTCCCCAGACGAAGCGGTCGTCGCCGAGGAAGGCGCCGTGGTCGTTCTGGTACTCGTCGGCGTTGCGGTCCCACCAGCTGCGGCTCGCGCGACTGCTCTCCGCTTCCCCCGCGTCACGCCGTGTGGCCTCGGGGTCTTCCACGGAGACCAGATCGGCCTCGTACGCTTCTTCGGAGGCGTAGTCCTCTTGGTTCATGGGGCCCGTCGTCGTAGTCTGCGAATGTCTTCTGAATGTGGCAGGGAGCGCCAGGAAGGGCTTCCCGCCCATGAATTGTGCCGGTTGTGCGGTGATCCGCCCGGGGTGTGCGCCTTCGCGCATTGACCCTGTCCGGCTGCCCCCGTATGCTACAAGTTGCGCTGCGAGCCTGTGCTCCTCAGACCTAGCAGGCTGCGCTTGCATCTGTTGATGTCCCCTCGGTTTTCGAGGCCCCGCCGCTCTTCGCGGAAGGGGGTCTCCTTGGCTGTCCGGCTTCTTCGGCAGATGCCGATAAGGGCTCCCGGCGTAGCAGTACCTACGACTTTCTGTCCGTAACCGGAGCCCTTTCCCACATGACGAGCAGCACCGAGACCACCTCTACCACTCCGCAGGTAGCGGTCAACGACATCGGTAACGAGGAAGCCTTCCTCGCCGCGATCGACGAGACGATCAAGTACTTCAACGACGGCGACATCGTCGACGGCGTCATCGTGAAGGTCGACCGGGACGAGGTCCTGCTCGACATCGGTTACAAGACCGAAGGCGTGATCCCGAGCCGTGAGCTCTCGATCAAGCACGACGTCGACCCGAACGAGGTCGTCAAGGTCGGCGACGAGATCGAGGCCCTGGTTCTCCAGAAGGAGGACAAGGAAGGCCGTCTGATCCTGTCCAAGAAGCGCGCTCAGTACGAGCGTGCCTGGGGCACGATCGAGAAGATCAAGGAAGAAGACGGCATCGTCACCGGTACCGTCATCGAGGTCGTCAAGGGTGGTCTCATCCTCGACATCGGCCTCCGCGGCTTCCTGCCGGCCTCTCTCGTCGAGATGCGTCGTGTCCGCGACCTCCAGCCCTACGTGGGCAAGGAGCTCGAGGCGAAGATCATCGAGCTGGACAAGAACCGCAACAACGTGGTCCTGTCCCGCCGCGCCTGGCTGGAGCAGACCCAGTCCGAGGTCCGCCAGACGTTCCTCACCACCCTGCAGAAGGGTCAGGTCCGCTCCGGCGTCGTTTCCTCGATCGTCAACTTCGGTGCCTTCGTGGACCTGGGTGGCGTCGACGGTCTCGTCCACGTCTCCGAGCTGTCCTGGAAGCACATCGACCACCCGTCCGAGGTTGTCGAGGTCGGCCAGGAAGTCACCGTCGAGGTCCTCGACGTGGACATGGACCGCGAGCGTGTCTCCCTGTCGCTGAAGGCGACGCAGGAGGACCCGTGGCAGCAGTTCGCCCGGACCCACCAGATCGGTCAGGTCGTCCCGGGTAAGGTCACCAAGCTGGTTCCGTTCGGTGCGTTCGTCCGCGTGGACGAGGGCATCGAGGGCCTGGTCCACATCTCCGAGCTGGCCGAGCGCCACGTGGAGATCCCGGAGCAGGTCGTCCAGGTCAACGACGAGATCTTCGTCAAGGTCATCGACATCGACCTTGAGCGTCGCCGGATCTCGCTGTCGCTGAAGCAGGCCAACGAGTCCTTCGGTGCCGACCCGGCGTCGGTCGAGTTCGACCCGACCTTGTACGGCATGGCCGCGTCTTACGACGACCAGGGCAACTACATCTACCCCGAGGGCTTCGACCCCGAGACCAACGACTGGCTCGAGGGCTTCGACAAGCAGCGCGAGGCCTGGGAGACCCAGTACGCCGAGGCGCAGCAGCGCTTCGAGCAGCACCAGGCTCAGGTCATCAAGAGCCGCGAGGCCGACGAGGCCGCTGCCGCCGAGGGTGCTGCCGCCCCGGCCGCCGGTGGCAACGCCGGTGCGGGCATCTCGGGTGGTTCGTACTCCTCGGAGTCGGACGAGACCTCTGGCGCCCTGGCGTCGGACGAGGCCCTGGCCGCGCTCCGCGAGAAGCTGGCCGGCGGCCAGAGCTGATCGCAGCGCGCATCACACTCTGGTGTGAGCAGAGCTGAACTGCGTTGAACGGTAAGGCCCGTCCCCTTCGGGGGGGCGGGCCTTACCGCGTTCCCCCGCCCGCTCCTCCCCGTCCCCTCCTCCGTTGCGTTCCTGTGAATGCGGCCAACTGGGGAATGGCCGGGCCGCCTTGGACGTTCTTGGCTGAGAACGAGGCGAGGAGGAGTGGTGACGGTGCTTGATCCACAGGGTTTGTACGAATGGGATGCCAAGGGCCTGGCGGTGGCCGACCTGGCGGTCGCCCAGGACTCGGCCGGGCTGGTCATGCTGTACCACTTCGAGGGGTACATCGACGCGGGTGAGGCAGGCGAGCAGATCGTCGAGCGGCTCCTCGACACCCTGCCCCACCAGGTGGTCGCCCGCTTCGACGCGGACCGGCTGGTGGACTACCGGGCCCGGCGCCCGCTGCTGACCTTCCAGCGCGACCGCTGGACGGAGTTCGAGGAGCCCCGGCTGGAGCTCCGGCTCGTCCAGGACGCCACCGGAGCCCCCTTCCTGCTGCTGTCCGGCCCCGAGCCTGACGTGGAGTGGGAGCGCTTCTCCGTCGCCGTCCGGCAGATCGTCGAGCGCCTCGGCGTCCGGCTGTCGGTCAACTTCCACGGCATCCCGATGGGCGTCCCGCACACCCGTCCGGTGGGCATCACCCCGCACGGCAACCGCACGGACCTCATGCCGGGCCACCGCAGCCCCTTCGACGAGGCCCAGGTGCCGGGCAGTGCGGAGTCCCTCGTGGAATTCCGCCTGGCCCAGGCCGGGCACGACGTGCTGGGCGTCGCCGCGCACGTACCGCACTACGTCGCGCGCTCCGCGTACCCGGACGCCGCGCTGACCGTGCTGGAGGCGATCACGGCGGCGACCGGGCTGGTGCTGCCGGCCGTGGCGCACGCCCTGCGCACCGAGGCGCACCGCACGCAGACGGAGATCGACCGGCAGATCCGGGAGGGCGACGAGGAGCTGGTCGCCCTGGTGCAGGGGCTGGAGCACCAGTACGACGCCGCCGCCGGGGCCGAGACCCGGGGCAACATGATCGCCGAGCCGGCGGAGCTGCCTTCGGCGGACGAGATCGGCCGTGAGTTCGAGCGCTTCCTGGCGGAGCGCGAAAGAGAGAACTGACGTACGGGTCAGCGGCGGGGCGCCCTATGCTGCGGGGCATGCTGAAAGTAGGCCTGACGGGCGGAATCGGTGCCGGCAAGAGCGAGGTCTCGCGACTGCTGGCGGGGTACGGGGCGGTCGTCGTCGACGCCGATCGGATCGCGCGGGAGGTCGTGGAGCCCGGTACGCCGGGGCTCGCAGCCGTCGTGTCGGCCTTCGGGGAGTCGGTGCTGACCGCGGAGGGGACGCTGGACCGGCCGAAGCTGGGGTCCATCGTGTTCGCGGACCCGGCGAAGCTCCAGACCCTCAACGCGATCGTGCACCCGCTGGTCGGGGCCCGGTCGGCGGAGCTGGAAGCCGCCGCGGGGGCCGGCGCGATCGTCGTGCACGACGTCCCGCTGCTCACGGAGAACGGACTGGCGTCCCTCTACGACCTGGTCGTCGTGGTGGACGCGGCGCCGGGGACCCAGCTGGCGCGGCTGACCGCGCTGCGCGGGATGGCCGAGGACGAGGCGCGGGCCCGGATGGCGGCGCAGGCGACCCGGGAGCAGCGGCTCGCGGTGGCGACCGTCGTGATCGACAACGACGGGCCGCTGGAGGCGCTGGAGCCGCAGGTGCGCAAGGTGTGGGACGAGCTCACGGCGCGGGCGGCGGGCGGGACCGCTTGACGTGTGAGGCTGACGTGTGCGGCTGAGGGCGGCAGCCGGCCGATGCGGGCGGCATGGGCTGACCTGGGCGGCTGACGTGTGCATGGAATAGCAGGTGGGGCGGGGGCGTTGAACGCGCCCGGAGAGGGAAGGATTTCGAACGTGTCCGAAACCACGCGCCCCACACCGTCCAGCCCGGAAACCCACGTCATCGACTACCGGGCCGCCGAGCAGCTGCTCGCCGCCCGGGACCCGCGCGGCGCGGTCAAGCTGCTCGACTCGGTCATAGCCGCCCACCCGGAGAACACGGCGGCGCGGCTGCTGCGGGCCAGGGCCTTCTTCGCGGCGGCGCAGCTGCGACCGGCCGAGCTGGAGTTCGAGCTGGTGCTGGAGCGGGAACCGGACAACGCCTTCGCCCACTTCGCGCTGGCCCGGACGTACGAGCGCTCGGGCCGGCCCGAGCAGGCCCGCAGGCACTTCCGCCTCGCCGCGGCACTCGACCCGCAGCCCGAATACCTGGCGGCGGCCCGCTTCGAAGGCCCTGCGGAAGAGGGCGGGGCCGGAGCCGGCCCCGCCTGACTCACCGGCTGCGGGGCGGCTCGTACGGCGGGATGTCCCGGCCCGGCTGGTAGTGGGGCCCCTGGTGGATGTGGCGCACGATCATGAAGAGGTCGACGGCCACGACCACCGCCAGCGCCCCGCAGGCGGCCGCCCATCCGGGACGGCCCGCCAGGGAGAACAAGGCCGTGCCGGCGGCAGCCCAGACGAGCCCCCAGACACCCAGCCAGAACCGCAGCCGCAGTGGACTGCGCGCGGTCACCGGCTCGTTTCCGGAACGCATGGTCATCGCCTCTCATGCCCATGGTGCCACCGGCCCACCCCGTTCGGTCAGGGGTTGAGCTTGTTCACGGCCTTGGTGGTCGTCTTCCTGAAGTCGGCGACCGGGGCGTGGGACAGGTCGCCCATCTGGCCCCACTGCACGACGGTCACGGTGGAGCCGTCGCGCCCGATCCCGTACAGGTGCACCCCGGGCTCGGAGTCGGGGACCGAGGTGTGGACCCCGTAGACGTGCGCGCCCTCCTCCACGGGGAGCGTGCCGTAGTCCTGCCAGGAGGCGGTGCCGCCCGGGGTCGTCCGCAGCCAGTCGGCGGCGCAGGCGGCGACCTCGCGCTCCAGTGTGCCGACGAGCTTGGCCGCGGCGGCCGGCGAGGCGGACCGTACGGAGACCTGCACGGCGCCCGTGTCGTACTCGGTGCCGAAGACGCGGTGCCAGCTGCCCGTGGCCGGGAGTACGCCCTCCAGACAGAACGGCGCGGTCTCGGGCAGCCCCTTGGTGACCGCGCCCGCGTACCAGGGGGAGGTGGGGTGCGGGGGAAGGTCGGTGCCGGTCAGGAAGCCGGGAGCGGTGGCGGCCGCGGTCGCGGCGGAGGTGGCGGCGGAGGCGGTCAGGACGAGGGCGGCCGCCGCCGCGACGACCGCGGTGGTGAGCCTGGTGGCGGTGGCGGTGGCGGTGGCGGTGGCGGTGCCGGTGCCGGAACGTCGGAACATGGTCGGTTCTCCCCGTGGGTGCCGTGGTGGTGTGTGCCTGACGAGCCTGTTCCCCGGTCGGCGTGGCGGGCGACGGATTGCCGCGAATCCGGGACGCTGGAACGGCCGTACAGGCCGTCACCTGGGGGAACACCTCCTGCATGGAACGCGGTCGTGGAACGCGGTCGTGGGACGCGGAACGGGGGAGAGCGTGGGCGAGGCGGAGCATTTCGCACGGCTGATGCGGGAGCTGAAGGAGCGTGCCGGGCTCAGTTACGGAGCTCTGGCGCGCCGGCTGCACACGAGTACGTCGACGCTGCACCGGTACTGCAGCGGGGAGGCGCTGCCGGCGGAGTTCGCGGTGGTGGACCGCTTCGCCCGGGCCTGCGGGGCGACGCAGGGGGAGGCGGTGGCCCTGCACCGGGCCTGGCTGCTGGCGGACGCGCGGCGGCGCGCGGGGGCCGCCGTGACCCCGGAGCCGGAACGGGAACCGGGACCGGGACCGGATCCCGAGCCGGAATCGGCAGCGGATCCCGAGCCGGTGCCGGAGCCGACTGTGGTGGTGCTGCCGGAGCCCGGGCCCGGGCTCCGGCAGCCGGTGGCTCGGCCGCCCTGGTACCGGCGGCGGGCGGCCGTGGTCGCCGCCGCGGGGGTGACGGCCGGGGCGGTGGCGGTGGCGCTGCTGGCGGCGGCCGGTCCCGGCCCGGGCACGCCGCACGTGGGCGGGAGTACGGGGACGGGCCCGGGCGCGGGTCCGAGCGCGCCGGTGTCCCCGGGCGCGGGGTCCGCCTCGGCGCCGACGGCGACGGGCGCAGCGGAACCGACACCATCGGACGGTTCGGACGGTTCGGACGGTTCGGACGGTTCGGACGGTTCGACCGGTTCGGACGGGTCGGCCGGTTCGGCCGGGTCTTCGGGGTCGACGGGCCCGGCGCCCGTCCGGACCGCCCCGCCACCGCCGGTGTCGGCCCCGGGCCGGGACCCGGCCACGCCCCTCAAGGCAGCGGTGAGGTCGCACGTGTGGACCGCGGGCTGCGATCACGCCTACCTGAGCGGGCGCGCTCCCGGATCGGTGCCCCCGCCGCCGGTGGAGGCGGACGCACCGGCGTGGGCGGCGGCGCAGGGCGCGGTGCACGCCGGGTCGCAGATCGTGGAGGTGACCCTGCACGGCACGGGCGGGGGCGCCGTGGTCCTGGAGGACCTGGAGGTACGGGTGGCCGCCCGCCGCAAGCCACCGGCCTGGAACGTCTACCAGATGTCGCAGGGATGCGGCGGCGCGCTCACCCCCGCGGCGTTCGCCGTCAATCTGGACGCGCCGCGACCGCTGGCCCGGCCCGTCGCCGGGAACGACGGCGGCAGCACACTGCCGGCCCCCGTCTTCCCCCTGCGGGTCTCGGCCGCCGAGCCGGTCGTCCTACGGGTCGAGGCGGCCACCACGGGATGCGACTGCGACTGGTCCCTGGACCTGCGGTGGACCGGCCCGTCGGGGTCGGGCACCCTGCGCATCGACGACGGCGGGCGGCCGCTGCGCACGAGCGCCACCACCGGCCGGCCCGTGTACGGGTACGCCCCGGAACAGGGCCGCTGGGCCCGCTGAACGGCAGGAGCCGAACGGCAGACGCTGAGCGGCATGAGCTGAGCGGCATGAGCTCAACCGCAGGTCAGAGGGCGTTGTCAGTGGCCGCGCCTAGACTCGTCGGCACAGGGACAGAGCCACGGGATCGACGGGGAGGGGGACAGCGATGAGCGTGCCACCGCAGGCCACCGCACTGCTGCGCCACGCCGCCGTCTTCCTGCCCGCAGCGGTCCCCCGCGAGGGGCGGGTCGCCTTCTGGGCGCCCGACGGCGGAGCCCTGCCCGAGGCGGGCACGCCGACGCCGCTCACCGTCGTGCGCCCCCACGGCGACGGGGTCCGCAGCCGGACCGTGCCCGCGGTGACCTTCTCCGTCACCGCCGCCCTGCCCCTGCTCGCGCAGGCGCCCCGCAGCCCTGCCGCGCATCCCGCCACCCGCGCCTGGGGCACCGCCGCCCGGCAGGCCCTCACCCTCGCCGCCCGTGGGCGGCTCCTCCCGGGGCTCACCCCCGAGGGCGTCGACGCCTGGCGGGCCGGACCGCTCGACGCCGCCGACATCGACCACCTCCGCGCGGTCGCCGCCGCGCTGCCGCACGAGGGGTACGCGACGCCCCTGCCCGGGCGCCGCCCGCTCCAGCTGCCCGAACCGGAGGCACTGGTCCGCGCGTTCCTCGACGCCGTCGCCGACGTCCTGCCCCGTACCCCGGCCGCGGCCGTGGCCGCCGGGCGGCCGTTCGCCGCGCGGGAGCCGCAGCAGGTGCCCGGGATACAAGGCTGGGTCGCGCAGGTCGCGGCCGGCTCCGACACCGGGGTCGGGATCTCGCTCCGGCTCGACCTGTCCTCCTTCCAGCTCTTCGACGAGCCAGAGGAAGCCGGCACCCGGCGTGCCGGAGCCGCCGTCGTCCAGGTGCACAGCCTCGCCGACCCGACCCTGGTCACCGACGCCGGGCAGCTGTGGGCGGGCACCGCCGCCGCCGGGTTCGGTCCGCGCGCCCGGATCGACGCCGTGCTCGCGCTGCGCCGGGCAGCCCGCGTGTGGCCGCCGCTGCTGCGCCTGCTGGACCAGCCCGTGCCCGATGCCCTGGCCCTGTCCGACCCGGAGCTGGAGGACCTGCTCGGGGTGGCCGCGACCCGGCTGGCCGCCGCCGGGGTCCTGGTCCACTGGCCGCGCGAGCTGGCTCGTACGCTGTCGGCGACCGCCGTCGTCCGCTCCACCGCGCCCGGTTCGGCGACCGACGGGACCGCCTTCTTCGACGCCGAGCACCTCTTCGCCTTCTCCTGGGAGCTCGCGCTGGGCGGCGACCGGCTCACCCCCGGGGAGATGGACGCGCTCGCCCAGGCACACCGGCCCGTGGTCCGGCTGCGCGACCGGTGGGTGCGGGTCGACCCCGAGCTGGTGCGCAAGGCGCGCAAGCGGGAGCTGGGCGTGCTCGACCCGGTCGACGCGCTGGCCACCGTGCTGTCGGGGACGGCCGAGGTCGACGGAGCGACGGTCGAGGCGGTTCCGGTGGGGGCGCTGGCAGCCCTCCGGGACCGGCTGACGGGAGAGCAGGAACCGCTGCCGCAGCCCGCCGCCCTCAAGGCCACCCTGCGCGACTACCAGGCGCGCGGCCTGGCCTGGCTGGACCTGATGACCTCGCTCGGACTCGGCGGTTGCCTCGCCGACGACATGGGCCTCGGCAAGACCGTCACGCTGATCGCGCTGCACCTGCACCGGGACCGGCCGGAGCCCACCCTCGTGGTGTGTCCCGCGTCCCTCCTCGGCAACTGGCAGCGGGAGATCGAGAAGTTCGCCCCCGGCACGCCCGTGCGCCGCTTCCACGGCGGCGGCCGCGGCATAGAGGACCTGACGTCCTGCGCGGGCGGGTTCGTCCTCACCACCTACGGGACGATGCGCGCCAGCGCCGCCCTGCTCGCCGAACAGAGCTGGGGCATGGTCGTCGCCGATGAGGCGCAGCACGTCAAGAACCCGCATTCGGCGACCGCGAAGGCACTGCGCACGGTGCCGGCGCCGGCCCGGGTGGCGCTGACCGGTACTCCGGTGGAGAACAACCTCTCCGAGCTGTGGGCGCTGCTCGACTGGACGACGCCGGGGCTGCTGGGCCCGCTCACCGCCTTCCGGGCCCGCCACGCGCGCCCGGTGGAGCACCAGAACGAGGAGGACGGAGGCAACGAGGCGGCGGTCGCCCGGTTGTCCGCGCTCGTCCGGCCGTTCCTGCTGCGCCGCAAGAAGTCCGACCCGGGTATCGCGCCCGAGCTGCCCCCGAAGACGGAGACCGATCATCCGGTCTCCCTCACCCGTGAGCAGGCCTCGCTCTACCAGGCGGCGGTGGACGAGGCGATGGCCGTGATCGAGTCGAGCGAGGGCATGGAACGGCGCGGCATGATCATGAAGTTGCTGGCCTCGCTCAAGCAGATCTGCAACCACCCCGCGCAGTACCTGAAGGAGGAGCAGCCCCGGCTCCCGCACCGCTCGGGAAAGCTCGCCCTGCTGGACGAGCTGCTGGACACGATCCTCGCCGAGGGCGGCTCGGTGCTGGTCTTCACCCAGTACGTGACGATGGCCCGCCTGATCGAACGGCACCTCCAGGCCCGCGGGATCAGTTCCCAGCTGCTGCACGGCGGGACGCCGGTGCCGCGTCGTGAGGAGCTCGTCGACCGCTTCCAGGCGGGCGAGGTCCCCGTCTTCCTGCTGTCCCTCAAGGCGGCGGGCACCGGGCTGAACCTCACCCGGGCCGGGCACGTCGTCCACTTCGACCGCTGGTGGAACCCGGCCGTCGAGGAACAGGCCACCGACCGCGCCTACCGCATCGGCCAGACCCAGCCCGTACAGGTCCACCGGATCATCGCCGAAGGCACCGTCGAGGACCGGATCGCCGAGATGCTGGAGGCGAAGCGGGCCCTGGCGGACGCCGTCCTGGGCTCCGGGGAGTCGGCGCTGACCGAGCTGACCGACCGCGAGCTGGCCGACCTCGTCTCCCTGCGGAGGCCCGGATGATCACCGCGCGGGACGACCGCCGCCGCACCTTCGAGACCGTTCCCGCCGGCGCCGAGGCGGTCAGCTGGTGGGGCCGGGCCTGGGTGGCCGCGCTGGAGGAGGTCTCCCGCGACGCGGCCCGTCTGGCCCGGGGACGTACGTACGCGGACGGGGGGCACGTCAGCGCGGTCACCGTCACTCCCGGCCGGATCGTGGCGTACGTCCGGGGCAGCCGGCCCCGCCCGTACCGCACCGAGCTGACCCTGCCCGCCTTCGCGGACCCGGAGTGGGACGACCTGCTGGAGACGGTCGCGGCCGACCCCGCGGCGCTCGCCGCCCTGCTGGAACGGGAGGTCCCGCAGTCGCTCGCCGGGGCCGTCCTGCCCGGCGCGGGTGAGCTGGTCCCGCACTGCTCCTGCCCGGACTTCGGGCGTCCGCCGTGCAAGCACGCGGCTGCCCTCTGCTACCGGGCGGCCCGGCTCCTGGACCAGGACCCCTTCGTCCTGCTGCTCCTGCGCGGCCGGGGGGAGCGGGAGCTCCTCGACGAGCTGGCCCGCCGCAACGCCGCCCACGCCGCGCGGGAACAGCCCGACACGGCACCCGGCTTCCCCGGCGTTCCGGCCCGGACGGCGCTCGCCCGCACCAGCCTGCCGCTGCTGCCCGCGCCGCTTGCGGCGCCCGCCGCCGTGGGCCTTCCGCCCGCCTACCCGGCGGACCCGGCGGCGCCGGACCCGCTGGCCCTCGACCAGCTCGCCTCGGACGCGGCCGCCCGTGCCCTGGCCCTGCTCACCACCGGCGAGGATCCGATCGCCGGGCTCACCGTGTGGCAGGACGCCGTCCGGCTGGCGTCCGCGCACCCCACGGCGGGACTGACGGGCGCGGCCCGCACCCTGTACCGGGACCTGGCCCGCGCCACGGACCGGACCACCACCGATCTCGCCCGGGCCGCCGCGGCCTGGCGCCAGGGCGGGCGCCCGGCCCTCGCCGCCCTCGAAGAGCCCTGGGACCCGCCGGCGGGCCCCTTCGACCGGGCCCGCCCGGCCCTGCTCGCCGCCGGCCGGGGCTCCTTCCGCCCCGACCGCAACCGCCTGACGCTCCGCACCCGCCAGCTCCGCCTCGGCCGCGACGGCCTCTGGTACGCCTACGAGGACCGCCACGGCGACGAGGACTGGTGGCCGACGGGCCCCGCTTCCCCGGACCCGGTCAGCGCTCTGCCGGGCTGATGCCCTCCGCCCAGCGGGTCAGGGTGGCGAAGTCCCGGTCGCGCAGGCCGTGACGGGGGTGGACGCGCAGCAGGAGGGCCGGGGCCGGATGGTGTTCGGCGACCCAGGCGCGGTCGCGCGCGGTGATCATGTCGTCGACCCAGGCGAAGGGGCGGCCGGCCGCCCAGTCGCGGAGGTGGCGGGTCTTCCAGGAGAGGCCGTCGGGGTCGTCGGCGAAGAGTTCGGGCCACTCGACGACGGTGAGGTCGCCCGGCAGCCCGATGTGCGGGGAGATCATCGTGTTGGCCTGGTGCGTCCAGGCGGTGGCCCAGGTGAGTTCGAACGGCAGGGCCAGCAGCCGGGCACCGTGGGAGGGGTGGAGACGGACCCGGGCGCCGCGCCGGGCCCTGCGGGACTCGGGGTCGCGGTAGGAGAGCCACACGTCGGGCCACATCCGGTGGCTGCGGTATCCCCGCAGACCGGCGAGGGGGGAGCGGAACGGGTTGAGGGGGCCGTCCACGTCGAGGAGGAGCAGCGGGCGTTCGGTCATGAAGTACCCAGTACCCAGTACACGATTGAGTGAAATGTCTACCCCCGCTATAACCCGAATGGGGTCAGAGCGTTGTTTCCGGTGCGGGGACATTGCCCGCGAACTTCTCCGGAAGGCAGGAAAACTGATGCGTCACAGTCGTCGGAATGGCTTGATCGCGGCGGTGGTTGCGGGAGGCGGACTGGCGGTCGCGGGTGTGGGCGGCTTCGCCTACGCCGATGCGGACGCGGGTGGCCGGGCCGAGCGCTCGCCGGGGCTGCTGTCCGGGAACCTCGTACAACTGCCGGTGAATCTGCCGGTGAACGCGTGCGGGAACACCGTGAGCGTGGTCGGCGTGCTCAACCCGGCAGCCGGGAACCGCTGTAGCAACCAGGCGTCGGGGGGCGGTGCCTCGCAATCCGGCCAGGGATCCGCGCACTCCTCGACACCGGGAGCCGCACACAGTGGCGGAGGGGCGAACGCCCAGGGAAGCGGAAAGGATTCTCCCGGAGTGCTCTCCGGCAACGGGCTGCAGCTCCCGATCGACCTCCCGCTGAACGTCAGCGGGAACTCGGTGAACGTGGTCGGCATCGGCAACCCCTCGGTGGGCAACACGTCCGTCAACGGTGAGGTACCCACGGGCGGCAAGCCCGTCCAGCCGCCCGTCGTCGAGAAGCCGGTGACCCCGGTCGTCCCGACGGTGCCCACCGCGCCGGTCACGCGCGTCACCCCGCCCGAGGCCCCGCAGCACGAGGCCCTCGCCCACACCGGGTCGGACGGCGTCGGCTACCTGCTGCCCAGCGGCGGCGCGCTGCTCCTCGGCGGAGTCCTCCTCTACCGCCGCTTCCGCCTCAACTGAGCGGGGTCAGGCCGGCGGGCGCGGAGCGGGCACGGACGCGCGCTCCGGCGGCGGTATGCGCCACCCGTCCAGGATGGCGTCGATCCGCGCGGCCAGCCGGGCGCGGGCCGCGAACCGCGGGACCCCCGCCATCAGCAGGGCGTCGTACTCGGTGTCGGTGTGCCGCACCGCCGCCCGGACCGCGACGGAGACCGCCAGTTCGTCGAGGGCCCGGCCGGCCGCGGTGCGGCCCACCCGCCCGCTGCCCCGTACCGAGGCATGAGTGGCGATCGCCACGGCCCGGTCGGCTGGACATCCGGGAAACAGCCGCACGATCTCGGCGGCGAACGCCGCCGTGAAGCGGGTGTCCTCGGCCGCACGGCGCCGCCGGTCGCGCTCCCGGCGGCGCGCCCGCGCCTCGGAGTCTGCGAGGCAGGCGCGCTCCGCGCGTGCCAGCGCGTCCTCCTCGACGAGGAGGCCCAGGCGCTCGTAGCGGTGCCGGCGCTTGTTGAAGCGCACGACGACGGCGCAGAGCGAACTGGCCTCGCGGGAACGGCGGGTGAGTGCCGTGTCCCCCCGCGGGAGATAGACGAGATGGCCGAGATCCGTACAGTCCAGGCAGCGGGGTACGCCGGCCTCTCGGACGAGGTGCCGGAGCGGGCCCCGTCGGCACTCGGCGCAGTGGATCTGCTTCAGCGATTCGAAAACCACCAGGCTCATGGACATGTGATACCGCTGTATGACCCTCATATCACCTGGTGAAGAAGGCATGCTGATGTTTCGTCGACTGTTCCGGTCCGCCAGGCTGCCGATCTACCGTGGGGCGCTGGACCGCAGGTGGTCCACCGAGGAGGGGCACATGGGCGGGCTGCGGACGATCACGGCACGGCGGGGCGGAACACACGTCGCCACGCCCCCGACTGGCCGGGAGATAGTGATCCCGCCCGGCGGTTGCACCGGCTGGCACTTCCACCGGGTCAGACTGGACGCGGTGGTCCTGGCGGGCACCCTGACCCGGATCCTGCACGACCGCACCGTCGAGGTGCACACGGTCGGGACCACCTTCGTCGAGCCCGCGGGCATCGGACACATACACCTGGGCCACAACCTCGGCACCGAGCCGGTCGTGCTCTACGTGACCCCCGCGCTCCCCCCGGGGACCCCCTTCGCGATACCCACCCCGGCACCGGCCGGTGCCACGCAGGCGGCCTGCCGCTCACACAAGCCGTCGTATCTCTCCGCGGACCCGGTAGAAGCCCCCTGAGGCGGCGTGCAGCCCCTCGACCACGTACCGCGCCCCGGGCTCCCGTATCCCGCGCGGGAACTGGACGTTCCACGACGGTTCGAAGCCGTCCGACACCACCTGCACCCGCACCCGGCCGCCCTGCTGGACGCACTCCACCACCACACCGCCGGCCGGCGCCGCGGCCATCGCGGCCACCGAGACCGTCGCCACCGCCGAGGCCGACGCGGCAGGTGTGAACACCGGGAGCGCAGCCGCCGACTTCACGTCCATGGGCGCGGGCACCGAGCCCTGCTGCGCCGCCGCGATCGCCTGCTCGGTCGCGTCCACGCAGACGAGCGACCCGTCCGTGGTGACGAGGTACAGCCGCTCGTCCAGGTACTGCATGGACAGGGCCGACCCGCCGCCCGTCCCCAGCTTCCACAGCCGTCGGCCGTCGGCGTCGAAGCAGTAGACCGAGGAGGAGGAGTCGCCGGCGAACACGTGCCGCCCGTCGGGCGAGGTCGCGCACGAGTACACCGCGGCGTCGCACGCGTAGGAGGCCTCCACCGCCCCCGTCGCCTTCGAGAGCCGCTGCACGGTGTTGCGGACCGTGCCCGCATACACCGCGTGGTCCTCCTGCCAGCCGAACAGCACTCCACCAGGGGTCTTGGTGTGCCACAACTGCCCCGTGCCGTCGGCCGCGTACGCCGTCACACCGCCGCTGTGCCCGTGGAAGACCGCCCGCTCGTCCGCCCGGACCATCCAGGCGCCCGTCCCGGCCGACTTCCGTGACCACTGGTGCTCGTCCTCGTGGTCGATGACGGTCAGACCGCCGTTCGCGTCGGAGACGTTCAGCACGCCCTCGTGGATGTCGAGCCAGTAGATGTCCACGTCCGCCGCGATCGCGTAGGCCCCGAACGGCACCTTCGACGACAGGTCGTACACCGTGCCGTCGTCACAGCCCGCGTATATCCAGAACTCGTCCGCCACCAGGCACTTCACCCCGTCCGGCAGCGAGTACCGGGCGAGCACCTCGCCGCCGTGGCTCAGCGTGTACACGTCGCCCGCCTGGTTGCCGACCCAGCAGCGGTCCTCGTCCACATGGATGCCGAAGGCCGACGAACCCGTCCGGAAGCGCCACAGCACCGGGGCCACCGCGCGTGCCGTCGAAGGCGCCGAGGCCACCTGGCGGCGGGTGACCGACCGGGCGGCGCGCTGCCCCTGCACGGCAGGCGCGTACCCCTTGCGCACCTTCTCCCCGATCTTCTTCGCGGCGGCCGCACGGGCCTTCTCGGCGCTCGGGAAGGCGGAGGTCTGCAGCTGGCCGTCCGCGCCGATGCGCCCGTACCGCACGGACACGGCGGCGCCGTCGACGGTCACCTCGTAGAACTTGTGCGCCGCGCCGTCGTCCTGCGACAGCTCCAGATACGTCGTCTCCCGAGCCATGACAAACCTCTCCCCAAAGGCAGCGCCGCCGGCTCCCTTTCGGCCGGTGATCCCTCGTGAAAACGCTACGGCCCACCACTGACAATGGGGCCGTGCAGTGGGAAGCGATCACATGGCAGCGGATGGCCGAGCGGCTCGCCGGTCACCTCGACAACCCCGACAACGCCCCCGAACAGGGCAGTTGGCGGCGGGTGGGCATCGACGGCGCCCCCGCCGCCGACACCGGCACCCTCGCCGGCGAACTCGCCGAGGCGCTGCGGCTGCGCGGCCGCCCGTCCTTGGTGGTGCCGGCCGACGGATTCCTGCGGCCGGCCTCGCTGCGCTTCGAGTTCGGCCGGCAGGACGTGGACTCCTACCTCGGCGGCTGGTACGACACGGCCGCCCTCTGGCGGGAGGTGTTCGGCCCGACCGACCCCGGCGGCAGCGGGCGGGTGCTGCCGGACCTCTGGGACCCCGTGACCGACCGCGCGACCCGCAGTCCCTACGTCGAACTCCCGCCCGGCGGCGTGCTGCTCGTACACGGCCCGCTGCTGCTGGGCCACTGGTTCCCCTTCGACCTGAGCGTGCACGTCCGGCTGTCCGCCGGCGCGCTCGCCCGCCGCACCGAGGAGTCCGCACGCTGGACGCTGCCCGCCTTCGCGCGCTACGAGGCCGACACCGACCCCGTGGCAGCGGCCGATGTGGTGGTCCGGGCGGACGACCCGCGGCATCCCGCCTGGACGGGGCTCGACGCCGGCTGACCCTCCCATGCGGCCGGTTCCGCTGCCCGGAGCCCCTCCCCGGTCCGCCCCACCGTCGTCGCCCGGGAGCGGCCCGGACCCGCGCCCCGGGCGCCGACGGGCCCGGTTCGGGGTGAGCCGGACCTGCGCCTTCCGGCGTGGGACGGCTCGTCGGGTGTCACGGGCGGCCGCCCACGCGGGTCACCGCCAGGGCCGCCGCCCGGCACCCGGCGCGGGCGGCCTCCGCCGGGTCCGCGCCCTCCAGCCGGGCCGCGAGGAAGCCACCGGTGAACGCGTCCCCGGCGCCCGTGGAGTCCACCGCCTCGACCGGCTCGGCCTCGACCTCGGCGGTGATCCGGCCGCGTTCGGCGACCAGCGCGCCCGCCGCGCCACGGGTCACCACCACCAGCGGCACCCGCCGGCTGAGTTCCTCCGCTGCCCTGGCCACCCCCGCCACCCCCGCCGGCTCCGGCAGCCCGGCCAGCAGCCGGGCCTCGTCCTCGTTAGGCAACAGCACGTCCGCCCCCGCCGCGGCGTCCAGGAAGCGCTGCGGTCCGAGGCCGGCCAGGAACCCGGCCGAGGCGGGGTCCACGCTCACCTGCACCCCCCGGGCCCGGGCCGCCCGCAGCGCGACCACGGCCAGCTCCCGGCTGCTGTCGGCGAAGAACAGATAACCGGACAGGTGCAGATGGGCCGCCCCGTCCAGCAGCGAGGGCGCCCAGTCGGCGGGGCACAGCCGCAGCGAAGCCCCGCTGTCGGTCAGGAACGTCCGCTCCGCGTCCTTGCCGACCAGCGCCACCACCGTCCCGGTCGGCTCCTGCGCGTCGACCACCAGCCGGGGCCGCACCCCCGCGTCCACCAGCGCCCGCTCGTGCCAGCGTGCCGACTCGGCGCCCACCCGTGCCAGGAGACGCACCTCCGCGGTCCCCGTACGGGCCGCCCAGCAGGCCGCGTTGGCCCCGGCCCCGCCCGGCAGGGTCCGGATGCGGGCAGCCGTGTCCGTGGCCGGAGCCAGCGGCTCCGGATGTCTGGCCACGACATCCGTCACCACGTCCCCGATGACGAGCAGCGCCCCCGGCCCGGTCATGCCCGGGCCGCCCAGGCCCCCGCGATCCGGGCGCCGAGCCGTACGTTGCCGCGTACCGCCGCCAGATTCGCCTCCAGCGAGGCCCCGCCCGTCGCCCGTGCCAGGAACCCCAGCAGGAACGGGGTCACCGCCTGGCCCGTGATCCCGCGCTCGCGGCACTCGGCGAGCGCCTCCGCCAGTACCCGGTCGTGCAGTTCGGGATCCAGCTGCTCCTCCCGCGCCACCGGATTGGCCACCAGCAGCGCCGAGTCCGCACCGCCCAGCGCGTCCTGGGCGGCCATCACCGCGGCGACCTCCTCGGGCCCGCGCACGCTCCAGTCCACCGGCTCACCCGAGTCGGCCAGATAGAACCCGGGGAAGCGGTCCGTCCCGTAGCCGAGCACCGCCACCCCGAGCGTCTCCAGCCGCTGCAGGGTGCCCGGTACGTCCAGGATCGACTTCACCCCCGCGCACACCACGGTGATCCGCGTCCGCGCCAGCAGCGACAGGTCCGCCGACTCGTCCTGTGTCTGCGCCCACTCCCGGTGTACGCCGCCCAGCCCGCCCGTGGCGAAAACCCGCAGACCCGCCCGGGCCGCGAGGAAGGCCGTCGCGGACACCGTCGTCGCGCCGGTCGCGCCCGTCGCCAGCGCGGGTGCCAGATCCCGGTGGCCGAGCTTGCGCACGCCCTCGCCGCCCGCGACCAGCTCCAGCTGCGCCTTGTCCAGGCCCGCGTACGCCACCCCGTCCACGACCGCGATCGTCGCCGGAACCGCGCCCTCCGCGCGGACCAGAGCCTCCAGTTCGAGTCCCACCGCCAGGTTGCGGGGGCGGGGCAGACCGTGCGCGATGATCGTCGACTCCAGGGCCACCACGGGCTTCCCCCGGGCGAGTGCCTCGCGTACCTCTGCCGACAGGACCGGGATCTCAGATGCTCTGCGCTGTGACATGTCCCCATCCATGGCACGGGATCGGCGCCCCCAAACGCTCTCCCGCCACACCCGTCACAACCTGTCCGAGTAGCGTTCCCCCACCACGTCACCGGGACCGGCCCCGGCGCCTTCCCGGACCGGCTCCCATCAGCCGGTACCGGCCGCCGGGCGCCCGGGGTGACGAACGCTGGACAGGGTGACTCGTCAGGCGGCCCGTCGCTGGACGCTGTGGTCACCGCGCCAGGGGCCGGCCCGCACTAGGCTGGCGCGCCATGAGCACCAGTGATCACTCCACCGCACCCGCCTCGTTCTCCGTCTCCGTCGCGGACGTCGAACTGGAGGCGGACGACCTCGACCCCGGGCAGATCGTCTCCGGCGAGCCCGTCGTGACGGGCAAGGTCCTGTGGGAGTCGGCGGACGGCAAGCAGGTGCGCGGGATCTGGCAGATCACCCCCGGTGTCGTCACCGACGTCGAGGCGAACGAGCTGTTCGTCGTGGTCAGCGGCCGCGCCACCGTCGAGGTCGAGGGCGGCGGGACCCTGGAGGTCGGCCCCGGCTCCGCCTGCGTGCTGCGCGAGGGCGACCGGACCACCTGGACCGTGCACGAGACGCTGCGCAAGGCCTACCACATCAGCTACTGACGCCCTTCGCGGACGCGGGCACCGGGTGGCGGCGCGCCGTGAACAGTGCGAGTGCCGCCATCGGAAGCAGCAGCGCGGCGCCGACGGCGTTCAGCCAGCCGTAGCCCGCCCCGGACATGATCAGCCCGGCGGCCGCTCCGCCCACGCCGGCGGCCGCGTTCATCGTGAGGTCGCTCAGCCCCTGTACGGCGGCCCGCGCGGGCTGCGGCACCGAGTCCGTCAGCAGGGCCGAACCGGACACCATCCCGGCGGACCAGCCGAGGCCGAGCAGGAAGAGCCCGAGCGCGCTGCGGCCGTGGCTCGGCCCGGCCGTTCCCGCGAGCAGCGCCGCGACGGACAGGAGCCCGGCGGCCAGTCCGATCACCGAAAGCCGGCCGAGCCGGTCCGCGAGCCAGCCCATGACGGGGGAGAAGGCGAACATGCCCGCGATGTGACCGCTGATCACCAGCCCGATGAGTTCCAGGCCGGCCCCGTGGTGGCTCAGGTCCACCGGGGTCATCACCATGATCGAGACCATGGTGGTGTGCGACACGGCGACGGTGAGCAGGGCGAGCCGGGCCCGTGGCGAGGCCTTCACGGCGGCGAGGCCGGCCCGCAGCGAGCGGCCTTCGCGGGTCTGTTCCTCGGGTGCGGCGAGCGCCCGGGCCGTCAGCAGCGGGTCGGGGCGCAGCAGTACGCCGATCAGCGTGCCGGTGAGCAGGAAGACGGCGGCGGCCCAGACGAACGGGCCGGCCGTCTCGGGTATCGCGGTTCCGGCGAAGCTGCGACTGGCCGGCGCGGACAGGTTCGGCCCGAGCACCGCGCCGATGGTCGAGGCCCACACCACGACCGAGATGGCCCGGGCCCGGTGGTCCGGGGCCGCGAGGTCCGCGGCGGCGAACCGGGCCTGCAGATTGGCGGAGGAGGCGGCGCCGAAGGCGGCCATGCCGAGCAGCAGCAGCGGGAAGCTCCTGATGGTGGCGGCGAGGACGACCAGCACCGCGCCGGCCGCACCGATCCCGTAGGCCAGGACCAGCCCGGGGCGACGGCCGCGCGCGTTCATCAGGGCGGCGAGCGGCAGCGAGACGAGGGCCGTGCCGATCACCGCGGCGGTGGAGGCGACGCCGGACAGCGCCTCGGTGCCGCTGACCTCGGTGGCGAGTACGGGAGCCAGGGCGATGCTGATCGGCACGCCGAGGCCGCCGAGGACCTGCCCGGCCATGAGGACCCGGGAGGTGCGGCGCTGCAGCCGGGCCAGCTCGGGCGCGTCGAGGGGCCGCACGGGCCGGTCGGTGCCGGGAGCGGCGGTCACGGCGTACACCGGCTTCGCGGGTGCGTGACACGGGGCGCGGAGGACGTGGGGAGGCCGGGTGCGGCGGCAGGAGTAGTCACCGCCGCAGTGTGCCAGCCCTTACCGCCCGGCGGAACCGTCCAGGAGCCCGGCCAGGAGCGTGCCCGCGCCCGGCCCGGCCGCGCTGCGACCGCGGCCCGGTCCGTGGGCCGAGCGCGGCCCGGTCCGTGGGACGGGTCCGCAGGTCAGAGCCCGGGTCAGAACAGCGGCTGCGGGAGAACGCCCTCCAGCGCGAGCAGCTGCCGCTTGGTCTCCACCCCACCGCCGAATCCGCCGATGCCCCCGTCGTTCTCCACGACCCGGTGGCAGGCCACCACCAGCGGCAGCGGGTTCGACCCCATGGCGTTGCCCACGGCCTGGGCGGCACCGGGCTGTCCGACGCGGGCGGCCAGCTCCCCGTAGCCGACGACCGATCCGTAGGGCACGGAGCGGTCCAGCTCGTGGAGCACCTGCCGGTTGAAGCCGGAGCTCAGGCGCCAGTCCAGCGGCAGCTCGAAGCGGCGCAGCGCCCCCCTGAAGTACGCGGTGAGCTGGCGTATCGGCTCGGCCAGCAGCACTTCCTCACCGGGCGCGGGGCGCCGGGCGTCGGCGCCGAGCCGGGAGACGAGCGGGCCGATCATCCTGTCGACCCGGTCCGGCTCGGCATGGAACTCGACCCGGACCAGACCCTCCGGGGTCGCGGCCAGGAGCAGGGGGCCGATGTCGCTGGCGACGACGGTCCATTCGAGGTGCGGCCCGCGGGGCCGCTCGGTGCTGTCCACGCGTCCACGGTACGACCACCCGCCGACACCGCGGTCGCGGTCGCGGAAGCCTGCCTGATCACCCGCCTCCCCACCTGCACGCCCGCCCCCACCGTCCGACCCGACCGGGCCGGGCCGGGGTCAGAACCCGCCGACCGCGTCCTGGACCACGTCCGGGGCGTTGGTGATGATCCCGTCCACCCCCATGTCCTGCACCTTCCGTGCCGTGGCCGCGTCGTCCACGATCCAGGTGTCGACCTCCATCGTCTTGCCGTGGGCGCCGCGCAGCCCGTGCACGGCCGAGACCCACTCGGCCGAGATCGTCGTGTGCCACGGGTTGATCCGGTCGGTGAACTCCGCGTAGTGCGGCAGGTCCGCCATGGTGGGGGTGCCCAGGAAGGCCGTCACCAGGTCCGGACGCAGCCCGTGCACGATGCGCACGGAGGCGGCGCTGAAACTCTGCACCACCAGGCGCTGCGCGACGTGGCGCGTGTCGAGCCAGCCGGCCTCCTCCAGCACCTTCAGGGTCTGCTCCTCGATCCCGGGGTAGAGCTCCGGCTTCTTGATCTCCAGCAGCAGCTTCTGCCGGTTGTGCTGTACCCGGTCGAGGTACTGCCGCAGGGTCGGTACCGAGGCGCCCGCGTACTCCTCGCCGAACCAGCTGCCCGCGTCCAGCAGGGCGATCTCGGCCGCAGTGAAGTCCTGGACCTTCCAGGGCGCGCGGTTCGGGAACCGCTGCTCGACGTCGGTGGTCCGGGCCAGGGTGTCGTCGTGGATCACCACCAGCACGCCGTCCCGGGTGCGCTGCACGTCGTTCTCGACCCAGTCGAAGCCCATCTGCCCCGCCAGGTCGATCGCGTCGAGGGTGTTCTCCGGGGCGTACGCGGAGGCCCCCCGGTGGGCGTACACGACGGGGCCCCCCAGTGCGGCCCGGCCGGTCGTGGCACCGGTGCCGGCGCCGGTCGCGGATCCGGGACCGGTGGCGGCGTACGAGGCCGTCCCGCCCAGCAAGGTGAGAGTGAAGCCCAGGAACGCGGCGGCGGCCGCGGCGGCGGGTCGGACGTACATGTGCGTTCTCCTCGGGTCGTGAGCCCTGTTCCTGCGTCAGACGGGTGCGGAGCGGCAGACGTTGTGGCGATGCACTTCACCGCGATCATGGGGTTGAAGATCACCGAGCCGCCACCGAACTACGACAAACGGACCAGAACGAATGACGCCGGTCCGGGCGGCCGGGAGCGGCCGGAGCGCGCCGCCGGCCCACGGGGGCACGTGAGTGTCAGTGGGGAGTCGTACGGTTGACCCATGCGGCCCGTATCGAAGATCGAACGCACGGTGGCGCCTTTCGAGGTCGTCAGCCCCTACCAGCCCAGCGGCGACCAGCCGGCGGCCATCGCCGAGCTGGAGAAGCGCATCCGTGCAGGTGAGAAGGACGTCGTCCTGCTGGGTGCGACCGGCACCGGCAAGTCGGCGACGACCGCCTGGATGATCGAGAAGCTCCAGCGCCCCACCCTGGTCATGGCGCCGAACAAGACGCTCGCCGCCCAGCTGGCGAACGAGTTCCGCGAGCTCCTGCCGAACAACGCCGTCGAGTACTTCGTCTCGTACTACGACTACTACCAGCCCGAGGCCTACGTACCGCAGTCGGACACGTACATCGAGAAGGACTCCTCGATCAACGAGGAGGTGGAGCGGCTGCGCCACTCCGCGACGAACTCGCTCCTGACCCGGCGCGACGTGATCGTCGTCGCCTCCGTGTCCTGCATCTACGGTCTCGGTACCCCGCAGGAGTACGTCGACCGGATGGTCTCCCTCAAGGTGGGCGAGGAGACCGACCGGGACCAGCTGCTGCGCCGTTTCGTGGACATCCAGTACACCCGCAACGACGTCGCCTTCACCCGCGGCACCTTCCGCGTGCGCGGGGACACGATCGAGATCTTCCCGGTCTACGAGGAACTGGCCGTCCGCATCGAAATGTTCGGCGACGAGATCGAGGCCCTCTCCACCCTGCACCCGCTGACCGGCGAGGTCATCAGCGAGGACCGCGAGCTGTACGTCTTCCCCGCCAGCCACTACGTCGCCGGCCCCGAGCGCATGGAGAAGGCGGTCCGCGGCATCGAGGCGGAGCTGACCGAGCGCCTCGCCGAGCTGGAGAAGCAGGGCAAGATGCTGGAGGCGCAGCGGCTGCGCATGCGCACCACGTACGACCTGGAGATGATGCGCCAGATCGGCTCCTGCTCCGGCATCGAGAACTACTCGCTGCACATGGACGACCGCGAGCGCGGCTCCGCGCCCAACACGCTCATCGACTACTTCCCGGAGGACTTCCTCCTGGTCATCGACGAGTCGCACGTCACCGTGCCGCAGATCGGCGCCATGTACGAGGGTGACGCCTCCCGCAAGCGCACCCTGGTCGACCACGGCTTCCGGCTGCCGTCCGCCCTGGACAACCGGCCGCTGAAGTGGGAGGAGTTCCAGGAGCGCATCGGCCAGACCGTCTACCTGTCGGCGACGCCCGGAAAGTACGAGCTCTCGCGCGGCGACGGCTTCGTCGAACAGATCATCCGCCCCACCGGCCTCATCGACCCCGAGGTCGTGGTCAAGCCGACCGAGGGGCAGATCGACGACCTGGTCCACGAGATCCGGCAGCGGGTCGAGAAGGACGAGCGGATCCTCGTCACCACCCTCACCAAGAAGATGGCCGAGGACCTCACGGACTACTTCCTGGAGCTCGGCATCCAGGTGCGGTACCTGCACAGCGACGTGGACACCCTGCGCCGCATCGAGCTGCTGCGCGAGCTGCGGGCCGGCGAGTACGACGTCCTGGTCGGCATCAACCTGCTCCGTGAGGGCCTGGACCTGCCCGAGGTGTCCCTGGTGGCGATCCTCGACGCCGACAAGGAGGGCTTCCTGCGCTCGGGGACCTCCCTGATCCAGACCATCGGCCGCGCCGCGCGCAACGTGTCCGGCCAGGTCCACATGTACGCGGACAAGATGACCCCGGCGATGGAGAAGGCCATCGACGAGACCAACCGGCGCCGCGAGAAGCAGATCGCCTACAACACGGCGAACGGGATCGACCCGCAGCCGCTGCGCAAGAAGATCAACGACATCGTCGCCACCATCGCCCGCGAGGAACTGGACACCGAGGAGCTCCTCGGTACCGGCTACCGGCAGGCCAAGGAGGGCAAGGGCGCCAAGGCCCCGGTGCCGGCGCTCGGCGGCCGGGCGGCCCTGGGCAAGACCGGTGGAAAGGGCGCGAAGGGGGCGAAGGGCGCCGCGGGCGCCGAGCTGCCGACCGACCGGCCCGCAGCCGAACTGGCCGCGCTCATCGAGCAGATGACCGAGCGCATGCGCGGGGCGGCCGCCGAGCTCCAGTTCGAGGTCGCGGCCCGGATCCGGGACGAGGTGGGCGAGCTGAAGAAGGAGTTGCGGCAGATGAAGGAAGCGGGCCTCGCCTGACCGGGGGCCGGTCAGTAGGGTTGGGTCACAGCCGCAGGTACACGCTGCACGCCCGCCGTATGGCGGGCCAGGGAGAGGGGACAGTACGTGACGGTCAACATGACCAAGGGTCAGGCCATCAGTCTGCAGAAGGCGGACGGAGGCACGCTGACCGCGGTCCGTATGGGCCTCGGCTGGCAGGCGGCGAAGCGCCGCGGACTGTTCGGCTCGCGGACGCGGGAGATCGACCTCGACGCCTCGGCGGTGCTCTTCGCCGACAAGCAGCCCGTCGACGTGGTCTTCTTCCGGCACCTGCAGAGCGACGACGGCTCCGTGCGCCACACCGGTGACAACCTCGTGGGCGGCGTCGGCCAGGGCGGGGACGACGAGGCGATCCTCGTCGACCTCCAGCGCGTGCCGGTCCACATCGACCAGATCGTCTTCACGGTGAACTCCTTCACCGGCCAGACGTTCCAGGAAGTGCAGAACGCGTTCTGCCGCATCGTCGACGAGACCAACGGCCAGGAGCTGGCCCGGTACACCCTCGACGGCGGCGGTCAGTACACCGCGCAGATCATGGCCAAGGTGTCCCGCTCGGGCGCCGGCTGGCAGATGACGGCCCTGGGGAACCCGGCCAACGGCCGCACCTTCCAGGACCTCATGCCGGCGATCCTGCCGCACCTGTAGCAGTACCGGACAAGAGAAGAAGGCACGGGGGAGGGGCTGCACGATGACGGCCGAACTGGTCCGGGGGCAGAACCACCCCGTGTCCCAGAGCCGGGTGGAGATCAGGGTCTCGGCGGGTACGCCGGTGCTCACCCTGGCCACGCTCGCCGACGAACAGGGCCGGCTCGCCGGCAACGGGATACTCGCCCACCCGGGCGCCAGGTCCCTCCCCGGCGTCGAGTCGCCGGGCGAGCTCGCCGAGCGGCACACCTTCCCCGTCGACCTCGACGAGGTCGCGGCGGACGTTCACCGGCTCGGCGTACTGCTCGTCCTCCCGCCCGGCGGCCCGGTCCGCTTCGGCGCGGTACCGGCCGCCTACGTGGCCGTGGCCGACCCGGGGGGCGCCGAGCTCGCCGGTTACACGATGACCGGGCTCGACGCCGAGACGGCCGTCGTCGCCCTTGAGCTGTACCGGCGCCAGGGCGCCTGGAAGGTCCGCGCCGTGGGCCAGGGCTACGCCGAGGGCCTCGGCGCCCTGCTCGCCGACGGCGGGCTGCCCGCACCGGCCGCCGCTGAGCTGGCCGCCGCCGCGCTCGGTACGACGCCCCGCACCGCGGGCGCCGACGCCACCCTCGCGGCCATGCCGACCCTCGTCGGTGACCTGCGCGCCCCGCAGACCCCGGCGCAGCCCCCCGCTCCCGCCCCCGAACCGCCGGACCCGGTCCCCGTCTCCGGACACCCGTACGCCGGTACGCCCGGACCCGCGCCCGGTGGTGACACCGGGGGCGCCCCGCCCACCATCAGCTACGCCCACCCGCGGCGCCGCCGCGCCAGTACGGAGCCGCCCGAGCCCGCGCCGCGGGCCGCCACACCCCAGGAGCCCGGACAGCACCCGCGGCCCGTCGCCGGGGACGCCAGCGGCTGGTCCATGGAGGAGCGGCTCTACAACCAGGTCTGGGGGATGTTCGAGGATCTGGCCCGCACGGTCGCCGCCTACCGCAGTGCCGTGGAGTTCGCGGACTCCCGCATGGACCGCGAGCTCGACGAGGCGCTGTCCGACCCCCGCCACCGCCTCGGCGGTTCCGGGAACGCCGCCCGTGACACCGCGCGGGCCCGCCGCGAGGAGCTCGTCGCCCAGGCCCAGGCCGTCCTCGACCGGGACCTGGCCCAGCTGATCGCCGAGTCCGAGGTGGTCGAGCCCGCGCTGCCGGCCGCCTACGCCCGCTGGGACAATCCCGTCTGGCACGGTCACCGCACGCCCGAGGAGAGCCCGCTGGCCCTGCGTCTGGGGGACCTGCACCTGCCCGAGCGGCCCGATCTGCGCATCCCCATGCTGACCCGGGTCCCGCTGGAGCGCGGACTCTGGATCGACAACGGCCGCACCGGCTCCGAGGCCGCGATGACCATGGACACCGACCGGCTGCGCCGCGTCGCCATGGACATGGCCGTCGCCCTGGCGGTCCGGCTGCTCGCCGTCCACCCCGCCGACCGGTTCTCCGTGCACGTCATCGACGCGGCCGGGGCCGGATCCGCCTCCCTGGCGCCGCTCGTCCGCGCCGGGGTGCTGGCCGGCCCGCCCGCCGCCGGGGCCACCGGGGTCACCCAGACCCTGGCCCGGCTCACCCGGAGGGTGGACCTCGTACAGATGGCGCTGCGGGCCGGTGCCCCCGAGGACCTGCCGCCGGACGTGGACACGGCCGACCAGCTGCTGATCGTGCATGACTTCCCGCACGGCTTCGACGACCGCGCCGTCACCCAGCTGCGCTACCTCGCCGACGAGGGCGCGGCGGTCGGCGTGCACCTGCTGATGGTCGCGGACCGGGACGAGGCCTCGGCCTACGGGCCGCTGCTGGACCCGCTGTGGCGCTCCCTGATGCGGCTTTCTCCGGTGCCCGACAACCACCTCGCCGACCCCTGGGTCCATCACGCCTGGACCTTCGAACCGGACCTGCCGCCCCAGGGGAGCAGGGTCCTCGACCAGGCACTGGACCGAGTCGCGGAGGCCCGGCACCGTACCCGTCCGTGACCATTCTTTGGTGTTCCCTTTACCTTTATCGCCTTCAGCGGGTAAGCTCGTCCGTGCGGAGGGGAGTATTCCTGCTTTCCAGCTACGGCGTACCCGTCAATACGGACCACTGCGGTGAGAAGAGCGCAGACGGTCCCGGGGCGCCGGCCCACGGCCTCCAGGCCGCCCGGGTGGAAGAGACCTCCGGCAGCGATGACGCTGACGAAGTGCTGAGCCATCCGCCGGAGGCGTGTTCACCATGGAAGTTTCCTGGGCCCTTTGGGCTGCGACCATTCTCGGTCTGTCCCTCCTCATCGGTGCCGACTTCTTCATCGGCCGCAAACCCCACGACGTGTCGATCAAGGAGGCCGGCACCTGGACGGTCGTCTGGATCGTCCTCGCCGGACTCTTCGGCGTCGGCCTGTGGTTCTTCGGCAACCCCCAGGCGTCCCAGGAGTTCTTCGCGGGCTTCATCACCGAGAAGTCGCTGAGCGTCGACAACCTCTTCGTGTTCGTCCTGATCATGGCGAAGTTCGCGGTGCCGTCCCACCTGCAGCAGCGCGTGCTGCTCATCGGCGTGCTGATCGCCCTGGTCCTGCGTGCGGTGTTCATCGCCGCCGGCGCCGCGATCATCGCCAGCTTCTCCTGGGTCTTCTACATCTTCGGCGCGTTCCTGATCTACACCGCGTGGAAGCTGATCCAAGAGGCCCGCAAGGACGAGGACGACGAGGAGTTCGAGGAGAACCGTCTCCTCAAGTCCGTCGAGAAGAAGTTCGGCGTCGCCGACCGGTACCACGGCACCAAGCTCTTCATCGTCAGCAACGGCAAGCGCGTGCTGACCCCGCTGATGATCGTCATGCTCGCCATCGGCACCACCGACGTGCTGTTCGCCCTGGACTCCATCCCGGCGATCTTCGGCCTCACCCAGGACCCGTACATCGTCTTCACGGCCAACGCCTTCGCGCTCATGGGCCTGCGCCAGCTGTACTTCCTCATCGGCGGTCTGCTGAAGAAGCTGGTCCACCTCAGCTACGGCCTGTCGATCATCCTCGGTTTCATCGGCGTCAAGCTGGTGCTGCACGCCCTGCACGAGAACGGCGTCCACGTCCCGGTGATCTCGATCCCGGTCTCCCTCGGCGTCATCTGCGGTGTCCTGGTCATCACCACGATCACCAGCCTGATGGCCTCGAAGAAGCAGGCGGCGGCCGAGGCCGCCGCCCGCTCGGAGAGCATCGACGCGTAACCGGATCCGACAGCTCCAACGGATCCGACGGGTCCGAGAGATCTAACGGGTCTGCACGGGGGCGGCCGCTTCGGCCGCCCCCGTTTCCGTCGTCCGGCGGGGAGCCGCCGGCTTCGACACGACCGCCGGACCGGTCTCCGGCAGCAGTGCGAAGCAGACCAGGCTGACCAGGGAGATCCCGGTCAGGTACAGCGCGACCCCCCAGGGCGGACCGGAACCGTCCGCCAGCGCCGTCGCCACGATCGGGGTCAGCGCCCCGCCCAGCACACCACCCAGGTTGTAGCCGACGGCCGCGCCCGTGCAGCGGATCCGTGGCGCGTACAGCTCGGGCAGGTAGGCGGCCACCACCGAGAACATCGTGACCATGCCCAGCAGTGCGCCGGTGAAGCCGACGGTCATCAGCAGTGGATCGGCCGTTCGCAACAGCGCCACCAGCGGGAACATCCACACCACGCAGATCGCACACCCGATCAGGCACAGCGGCCGCCGCCCGTAGCGGTCGCCGAGCATCGCGATCAGCGGAGTCACCAGGCCCTTGATCGCGACCGCCACCATGATGCAGGCCAGCATCGCCGTGCGGCCCACCGAGAGGTGCTCGGTGGCGTACGCGAGGGACCAGGTGGTGACCGCGTAGAAGACGGCGTACCCCACGGCGAGCGCCCCGCCGGTCAGCAGGAGCAGCCGCCAGTGGCCCCGGAACACCTCGGCCAGCGGGGCCTCGGCCCGCCGGTCCGTGGCGGCGAGCGCCCGGAACTGCGGGGTCTCCTCCACCGAGCGGCGCAGCCACAGCCCGGCCAGCGCCAGCACCCCGGCCGCCCAGAACGGCACCCGCCACCCCCAGGCGGTGAACTGGGCATCGGTCAGCGACGCGGACAGCCCCAGCATCAGGCCGTTGGCGAGCAGGAAGCCCGCGGCCGGGCCCATCTGCGGGAAGCTCGACCAGAGCCCGCGCCGCCGCTCGGGGGCGTGCTCGGCGGTCAGCAGTACGGCACCACCCCATTCCCCGCCCAGCCCGAGGCCCTGCAGGAAGCGCAGCAGGAGCAGGAGTACGGGCGCGGCCATGCCGATCGAGCCGTACGTCGGCACGCAGCCGACGGCCACCGTGGCGAGGCCGGTGAGCAGGAGGGAGGCGAGCAGCACGGGGCGCCTGCCGTAGCGGTCGCCGATGTGGCCGAAGACCGCCGAACCGAGCGGGCGGGCCAGGAAGCCGACGCCGAAGGTGCCGAAGGCGGCGAGGGTTCCGGCGAGCGGGGAGAAGGAGGGGAAGAAGAGCGGGCCGAGCACGAGGGCGGCGGCCGTCCCGTACACGAAGAAGTCGTAGAACTCGATCGCGGTCCCGGCGAGCGAGGCCGTGGCGAGCCGCAGCATGCCAGGCCCGGCGGAGCTGACCGTGTCGTCGGCTTCGAGGGCTTCGAGGGGCTCGGCGGCCCGGGCGGGAGACGGCGCGCGGGACGCCGCGGGAGGCGTGGCGGGGGGACGGGCGGAGGGCGCCCGGGGCGGGGACGGGTCGTGTGGCATGCCGCACCAGATACCCGTTCCCCGCCCCTCAGGGCGTGGGTTCGGCCGCAAGCGACCGGAAGGAGTGCGTCGCGTCGTGAAGTTGACGCGTTGCGGCGCCTACCAGCCGCGCTCGCGCCACTCGGCCAGGTGCGGACGCTCGGCGCCGAGGGTGGTGTCGTTGCCGTGTCCCGGGTAGACCCAGGTCTCGTCCGGCAGCTGCTCGAAGATCTTGTGCTGCACGTCGTCGATGAGGCTGGCGAAGGCCTTCGGGTCGTCGTGCGTGTTGCCGACGCCGCCCGGGAAGAGGCAGTCGCCGGTGAAGACGTGCGCGTGCCCGTGCGGGTCGTCGTAGACCAGGGCGATCGAGCCCGGGGTGTGGCCCACGAGGTGGCGGGCGGTCAGGCTGACCCGGCCGACCGTGATCGTGTCCCCGTCGGCGACGAGCACGTCGGTCGCCACCGGGATGCCCTCGGCGTCGAGCGCGCCCGCGTAGGTGCGCGCACCGGTCGCCTCGACCACCTCGGCGAGCGCGCCCCAGTGGTCACCGTGCTGGTGCGTGGTGACCACGGAGGCGATGCCGTCGTCGCCGATCAGGCTGAGCAGGGTGCCCGCCTCGGCGGCCGCGTCGATGAGCAGCTGCTCGTCGGTGGCGCGGCAGCGCAGCAGGTAGGCGTTGTTGTTCATCGGGCCCACCGCGACCTTGGAAATCATCAGGTCCGCAAGTTCGTGCACGTCGGCGGGACCGCCGACCTTGACCTCTCCGGTGTACGTCATGCCTTGATCCTAGAGCGGGGGGAGTTCGGGCAGGGCGTCTCCGGCCTCGATGGCGAGGTGGGCGCCCTTGAGGCCGCGGCCGGCCAGCCAGCCGAGCAGGTCGTCCCCGGCGCCGCTGAGGGTCACCGGGGTGCCCTCGGTGCCGCCGGTGCGCGCGACGAAGGTGCCGTCCGAGTACTGGAGGGTGACCGGCGGGACCTCGGGGCGGCCGGACCAGCGGTCGGCGAGGAAGGCGATCTCGCGCTCGGTGAACTCGTCCGGGAGGTCGGAGAGCTCGTAGCCGATGTTCAGGTCGACGTGGTGCAGGTCGACCTCGACCCAGCGGCGGAAGGGCACGTTGGCGGCGAGGTCGGTGACGCCGTTGCGCAGCTCGACCGTGCGGGACCAGTCCTGGTCGGGCTCGGTGGTGGCGATGAAGCGGGCCGCGGAATCACGGAGGTCCGTCAGGTGTTCTTCCAGGGGCCGGCCGGCGTCGCGCTCGATGTCCGCGTCACGGGCGGAGGCGCTCTCGTACATCGGGCGTCCCTCGAAGACGTTGACGAGCGCGTCCGCGTTGCGTGCGAGGTGGGCCAGGATGTGGCCGCGGGTCCAGCCCGGGAGGTGTGACTCCTCGGCGAGGGCCGCGTTGTCCAGTTTCGCGACAGCGGTCAGCAGCCGGTCCGTGGCTTCACGTACAGATCGCAGGTCGTGCACATGATCAGTCATGACGGCGAGCCTAGTGGCTCACCGCTCGCCACCACACGATTGGGTGAAGCGGTCTGCGGAGTGCCGTAAATCGAATGTGCGTGCTATACGCTCGGAAGTCCAAGGACCAAGTCCATCGCAGAGGCGCCCCCCATACCCTGGGACGGGGGCCCGTGCCCCCGCTCTCTCAAGAAAGGTGCGGACCGGCGTGACCGACCGTCTCATCGTTCGTGGCGCTCGCGAGCACAACCTGAAGAACGTCTCGCTCGACCTGCCCCGCGACTCACTCATCGTCTTCACCGGACTCTCCGGGTCGGGCAAGTCCTCCCTGGCCTTCGACACGATCTTCGCCGAGGGCCAGCGCCGCTACGTCGAGTCGCTCTCGTCGTACGCCCGCCAGTTCCTCGGGCAGATGGACAAGCCCGACGTCGACTTCATCGAGGGCCTCTCCCCGGCCGTCTCGATCGACCAGAAGTCGACCTCGCGCAACCCGCGCTCGACCGTGGGCACCATCACCGAGGTCTACGACTACCTCCGCCTCCTCTTCGCCCGCATCGGCAAGCCGCACTGCCCCGAGTGCCGCCGGCCCATCTCGCGCCAGTCGCCGCAGGCCATCGTCGACAAGGTGCTCGCGCTCCCCGAGGGCAGCCGCTTCCAGGTGCTCTCGCCGCTGGTGCGTGAGCGCAAGGGTGAGTTCGTCGACCTCTTCGCCGATCTCCAGACCAAGGGCTACAGCCGGGCGCGGGTGGACGGGGAGACCATCCAGCTCTCCGAGCCGCCCACGCTGAAGAAGCAGGAGAAGCACACCATCGAGGTGGTCATCGACCGCCTCACCGTCAAGGAGAGCGCCAAGCGTCGGCTCACCGACTCCGTGGAGACCGCCCTCGGCCTCTCCGGCGGCATGGTGATCCTCGACTTCGTCGACCTCGCCGAGGACGACCCCGAGCGTGAGCGGATGTACTCCGAGCACCTCTACTGCCCCTATGACGACCTGTCCTTCGAGGAGCTGGAGCCGCGCTCCTTCTCCTTCAACTCGCCCTTCGGCGCCTGTCCCGAGTGCACGGGTATCGGTACGCGCATGGAGGTGGACCCGGAACTGATCGTCCCGGACGAGGACAAGTCCCTGGACGAGGGCGCGGTCTCGCCGTGGTCGCTCGGCCACACCAAGGACTACTTCCAGCGGCTGATCGGCGCGCTCGCCGGGGAGCTGGGCTTCCGCACCGACATCGCGTGGGCCGGACTGCCGGCCCGCGCGAAGAAGGCCCTGCTGTACGGGCACAAGACGCAGATCGAGGTCCGCTACCGCAACCGGTACGGGCGGGAGCGGGCGTACACGACGGCCTTCGAGGGCGCAGTGCCCTTCGTCAAGCGGCGGCACGCGGAGTCGGAGAGCGACGCCAGCCGTGAGCGCTTCGAGGGCTACATGCGCGAGGTGCCCTGCCCGACCTGTGAGGGCACCCGCCTCAAGCCGATCGTGCTCGCCGTGACGGTGATGGAGAAGTCCATCGCCGAGGTCGCCGCCATGTCGATCAGCGAGTGCGCGGACTTCCTGGGACGGATGCGGCTCGACGCCCGCGACAAGAAGATCGCCGAGCGGGTCCTCAAGGAGGTCAACGAACGGCTCCGCTTCCTCGTGGACGTCGGTCTCGACTACCTCTCGCTCAACCGGGCCGCCGGCACGCTGTCGGGCGGCGAGGCCCAGCGCATCCGGCTCGCCACCCAGATCGGCTCCGGCCTCGTCGGCGTGCTCTACGTGCTGGACGAGCCGTCCATCGGTCTGCACCAGCGGGACAACCACCGGCTGATCGAGACCCTGGTGCGGCTGCGGGACATGGGCAACACGCTCATCGTGGTCGAGCACGACGAGGACACCATCAAGGTGGCCGACTGGGTCGTGGACATCGGTCCCGGCGCGGGCGAGCACGGCGGCAAGGTCGTGCACAGCGGTTCGCTGAAGGAACTGCTGAAGAACACCGAGTCGATGACCGGCCAGTACCTGTCGGGCAAGAAGTCCATCGAGATCCCGGACGTCCGCCGGCCCGTGAACGGGGAGCGCAAGCTGACCGTCCACGGCGCCAAGGAGAACAACCTGCGGGACATCGACGTGTCCTTCCCGCTGGGTGTGCTGACCGCCGTGACCGGGGTGTCGGGCTCCGGCAAGTCGACGCTGGTCAACGACATCCTCTACACGCACCTGGCGCGCGAGCTGAACGGCGCCCGCTCGGTGCCGGGCCGGCACACCCGCGTCGACGGCGACGAGCTCGTCGACAAGGTCGTGCACGTCGACCAGTCGCCGATCGGCCGCACCCCGCGGTCCAATCCGGCCACGTACACCGGTGTCTTCGACCACGTGCGCAAGCTGTTCGCCGAGACGATGGAGGCGAAGGTGCGCGGCTATCTGCCGGGCCGCTTCTCCTTCAACGTGAAGGGCGGCCGGTGCGAGAACTGCGCCGGTGACGGCACCATCAAGATCGAGATGAACTTCCTGCCGGACGTCTACGTCCCCTGCGAGGTCTGCCACGGCGACCGGTACAACCGGGAGACGCTGGAGGTCCACTACAAGGGCAAGTCCATCGCGGAAGTCCTGAACATGCCGATCGAAGAGGCACTGGGCTTCTTCGAGGCGGTGCCGACGATCGCGCGCCACCTCAAGACGCTCAACGAGGTCGGGCTGGGCTACGTCCGCCTCGGCCAGTCCGCGCCGACCCTGTCGGGTGGTGAGGCGCAGCGCGTGAAGCTGGCCTCCGAGCTGCAGAAGCGGTCGACGGGCCGCACGGTCTACGTGCTGGACGAGCCGACCACGGGTCTGCACTTCGAGGACATCTCGAAGCTGATCAAGGTGCTGTCGGGGCTGGTGGACAAGGGGAACTCGGTGATCGTCATCGAGCACAACCTGGACGTCATCAAGACCGCGGACTGGGTCATCGACATGGGCCCGGAAGGTGGCTACGGCGGCGGCCTGGTGGTGGCCGAAGGCACGCCGGAGGCGGTGGCCTCGGTGGGCGCCAGCCACACCGGCAAGTTCCTGAGGGACATCCTGGGCGCGGACCGGGTCTCCGACGCGGGGGCGTCCCCGGTGCGGGCCGCGGCGAAGAAGGCCCCGGCCAAGAAGGCTCCCGCCAAGAAGGCCCCGGCGAAGAAGGCCGTGGCCACCAAGGCGGCGGCCGCGAAGAAGACCGCCCCGGCGAAGAAGACGACGACCCGGACCCCCAAGGCGTAACCGCCGAGAGGCGTTCGTGAGCGGTTCGCGTACGACGGAAGGGTCCGGCCGACGGCCGGACCCTTCCGCGTCCGCCCGAGCGGCGGCGGACGCCACCGCGGGCCGAGCCGAGCAGGGCCGAGCGGCTCCCGTCAGAGCTCCGCCGCGTACGGCGGCTCCGCGCCCGCCCGCGTGCAGGTCAGGGCTGCCGCGTGGGCGGCGTATGACAGCACCTCCGGCCAGTCCACCGGGCCGCCCGGCACCAGGGCGAGCCGGTGCAGCAGAGCGGCGTTGACGGTGTCGCCCGCGCCGATCGTGTCCACCACCGGCACCGCGCGCGCCGCCGCCGCGTACTGCCCGCCCTCCCGCGTCCAGGCCGTCAGGCCCGCCGCGCCCCGGGTCAGCACCACCGCCGAAGGCCCGGCAGCCAGCCAGTCCTCGACCCGGCCGCCCAGCCAGGCCGCGTCCTCCTCCGACAGCTTGAGGACACGCGTGTGCGGCAGCAGCCGTTCCAGGAAGCGGATGCGGTACGCCGCCGGGTCCGCGATCAGCGCCGGCCGGATGTTGGGGTCCAGCAGGGTGAGCACCCCGCGCCCCGACTCCCGGCGCAGCAGGGCCTCGTACGCGCTCGCGCCCGGTTCCAGGACCAGCGAGCAGGTGCCGAGCGCGAGCGCCCGTACCCCGTCCGGGAGGGCGGGCGGCAGTGTGAACAGCCGGTCCGCGGTGCCCCCGACGTAGAAGCCGTACGAGGCCGAGCCGTCCGGGGCCAGCGAGGGCACGGCGAGCGTGGTCGGCTCCGGTCCGCGCTGGACCAGCGACAGGTCCACCCCGGCGGCCCGCAGCCCGGCCAGCAGACTCTCGCCGAAACCGTCCGACGAGACCCGCGAGCAGAAAGCCACCTCGGCGCCGAGCCGGCCGAGCGCCAGCGCGGTGTTGTACGGTCCGCCGCCCGGCCGGGGCAGCAGCGCCCCGGGCGGCTGCGCCACGGGCACCAGGTCGATGAGGGCTTCTCCGCCGACGACGATCACGCGGGGGAAGCTACCTCATGGGACGGAGGTATCGTCGGGTGGGCCGGTGCCCCGGCCGGGTTCCGGCCCGCGCCCCGCCCCGCACCCCCTTCCCCACGTGCCCGCACCCCGTTCCGCAGCTCAGGAGAACCGCATGCCCGCGCCGCAGTCGCCCGCCCGCCGTACCGTCCTCAAGGGCGCCGCCGCGCTCGCCGGGGCCGCGGGCGCCGGAGCGACCCTCGCGGCCTGCTCCACCGAGACCAACAGCGGGGGCCACACCCCCGCCACCCCCACCGCGCCGGTGGACCTGGGCGCCGCGGCCGACGTCCCGGTGGGCGGCGCGAAGCTGTACCGGGAGAACAAGCTGGTCGTCAGCTGCCCCGCCGAGGGCGAGTACCGGGCCTTCAGTGCCCAGTGCACGCACGCCGGCTGCGTCCTGGACAAGATCGACGAGGGCGAGGGGAACTGCCCCTGCCACGGCAGCCGCTTCGACGTGAAGACCGGCAAGGTCCTGCGCGGTCCGGCCTCCGCCCCGCTGCCCGCCGTCCCGGTCCGGGCCGAGAACGGCCGGCTCGTCGCCGGCTGACCCCCGCCCGGGCCCGAGCCCGTGCCGGCACCCGACCGGGCCGGGGCCCGCGCCCGCCCCGGGCCCGTCGCGCCCGCCCCGCGCCCGCCGCCGGGCCCGCCGCGCCCGTCGCGCGCGCAGCGCCCGACCTCAGTCCCAGTCCCAGGCGATCCCGAGGATTCCGCGCCGCACCGACTGCTCCACCAGGTGCACCGCCCGGTGCCGGCCGCTGGGCGTCAGGTCCACGAGGCCGGTGCGCGGGGCCCCGGGCCCGCCCCGGGCGAAGCGGCGGCAGCGCACCGGCAGGGCCGCCTCGTCGAAGCTGACCTGGAGCATGTACTGCCCGCCGGCGTAGCTGAACCCGCGGACGTACTCGCCGCTGCGGGCTCCGGTCCCGTCCTCGATCCCGTAACCGAAGACGTGGGTGTCCCCGCGCCGCAGCCGCGCGTCGAAGAGCAGCTCGGCGACCACCACCCCGGACTCAGGGTGGCACCGCACCCGGCCCGTGCGGCAGTTCTCGTACGCCGCCACGCGCATCCGCGACACGTCGCAGCCCGGGTCGCCGTGGTGGACGGCCAGGTAGCGGTCGACGCCGTCGCGGTGGGCCCGGACGATCTGCTGCGACTCGCGGACCCGCAGCTCACCGGCCGGTCCGATGCGGACCCGCTCGTGGTGGCCGACCGAGTGCAGCCCTCCGTCGGGCGGCAGGTCCAGCCCGTCCAGCAGCCGTTCCACGGTCCCGCCCATGCTGAACAGCGCCCGGTACGAGCGGGTGGGCGGGCGCGCGGGACCGGGTCCGGCATCCTCGGCGGCCAGCAGGCGCAGGAGGGCGCCGTCGGGCAGTTCCAGGATCCGTTCCAGCGCGGTGACCGCCCGCAGCGACTCCGGGTGACGGGGCCGCCGGGCGCCCTGCTGCCAGTAACTGAGGCTGGTCACGCCGACCTTGATGCCCTGTGCCGCCAGTCGGTGCTGGACCCGGTGCAGGGGCAGTCCGCGCGCGGCGAGGGCGGCGCGCAGGGCGAGGTGGAAGGGGCCGCCGCGCAGCAGCCGGCCGAGTTCCGCCGTGTCCTCGGTGGGCCGCATGGCGACTCCTTCGTGAACGTTCACACGGGCCGGCACGGGGGATCGCGGCGGCGGCTCCGGGGGACCAGGTGACACGGCAGCATCCGTTCACACCGCAGCCCCACCGTTCACACAGCAATGTCACCGCGTATTGAAGCGTGTTGACCTGATCGCGACAACTGTCTGATGCTCCTGAACAGCGTCCGGACGCGCTCCTCCACCCCCCACACCCCACACCGGGAGGAACGCGATGCGCAACCGAAACCGGCGGCGATCCCCAGCCGCCGACCGTCTCACCGCCGTACTCACCGCTCTGCTGTTCACCCTGCCCCTCGGTGCCGGCACCGCCACCGCCGCCGAGGCCGGCACCGATTCCGCCCTCGCCGCCAAGCGCCTGAACATCACCATGCAGGCGCAGCAGAAGACCAACTGGTGCTGGGCCGCCGGCGGCAACACCATCGCCACCTGGTTCGGCCGGAACCACAGCCAGAACCAGTTCTGCAACGCCGCCTTCAACCGTCAGCAGGGCAGCGAATGCCCGAACAACCAGGCCACCCTGGGCAACGTCCAGACCGGACTGCGCTGGGCCGGTATCAACCCCGGCTCGTACGTCAGCGGCTGGCTCCAGTACTCCACCGTCCAGACGGAGATCAACGCCAACCGGCCCGTCGAGACCCGCATCCAGTGGTCGAACGGCGGCGGTCACATGCACGTCGTCTACGGCTACGACACCGCGAGCAACTGGGTCTACTGGGGAGACCCCTGGCCCTCCAGCGACCGCTACAACTGGGCCTCGCACGCCTGGTACGTGAACAACAGCAGCTTCTCCTGGACCCACTCCCTCTACCGGATCGGGGCGTGAGCGCCATGACCCCGCGCGTATCGGCCGCCGCAGCCGTCCTCGCCGCCACCGCCCTCCTCGGCCTCGCCCCGCAGGCCGCCGCCGCTCCCGGGGGCCCGGTGCCGCAGCCCCCGGCCGCCACCGCCGAGAACACGGCCGCCGCCGCGCGGGCGGCCGCCGCCCCGGACACCCTGGCCACCCTCTCCCGCTTCTTCGCCCGCGAGGGCAAGGTCTCCCCCGCCGCCGCGCAGCCCCGGATCGAGGGCGAGGCGATACCGGTCAACCACCTCTCCCCGGAGTTCGTCGCCGGCAGAGCGGGCGCGGCCGTCGCCCGCCTGGAGTTCCTCGCCAGCGAGGCCGTCTCCTCCGACGGGCAGCGGGCCGCGCTGTGGACCGCGCGGACGGAGGCGGGCTGGGAGGTCGTGAACATCGCCACCGGCGACGACGAGTTCCGCTATGCCCGGCTGGGTGCGCAGAGGCTGCCCGGCGGGACGGTGTTCCGGGAGCCGCAGATCGACGCCTGGTACGTGGCCGGGGGCGGGCGGGTGCTGCCGCTGGACAAGGACGCGGTACGGGCCGTCGGCGCCGGCGGGACGAGCCTGGCCGCGTATCGCGTGCGCGTCGTCAAGGCGTACGGGGACAAGCTGCCGGGCTCCGCGTATGCGGAGGGCGGCATGGCGGGAGGCTATGCCGAGGGCGGCGCGGAGGCCGATGCGGCGCCGGTCGCCGTGGCCGCCGCTGCCCATGCCGGCGCCGGTGCCGAGGGCGCGCCGGTGCCGTGGGTGGCCGGGGCCGGTGCGCTGGTGCTCGGGGTGCTGGGCGTGGCCGCCGTCCGGCGATCCCGCCGGGCGGGTGCGCCGGCCTGAGCGGCTGAACTCCGCCCGCGGGGCCCGGCCCGACCCCCACCTCGGGGCCGGGCCCTGCGGGCGGCTCTCCCCGCCCCGCCCTCTCGCCGTCTCCCGGGCTCCGCCCGGACCCGCGCCTCAAACGCCGGCGAGGCTGGAAGACCGGGGCGCTGCCCCGCACCCCGCAGCCCGCGCCTCAAGCGCCGGTGGGGCTGGATCTGCCCGGTGGGGCTGGAAGACCGGGGCGCCGACCCGCACCCCGCACCCCGCGCTTCGAACGTCAGAGGCTGAAAATCCAGCCTCGCCGGCGTTTGAGGCGCGGGTCCGGGCGGAGCCCGCGCAGCTACGCGCGGCATGGCGTCCGGATCTGCGGACCGCGCCGGAGGCGTACGGTCTGTTGTCGGTGTGCGCAAGTAGGGTGGTTGGCATGGCCGACCCTTCCAGCTACCGCCCCGAGCCGGGACAGATCCCGGACTCCCCGGGGGTCTACAAGTTCCGTGACGAGCACCGCCGGGTGATTTACGTCGGGAAGGCCAAGAGCCTGCGCCAGCGCCTGGGCAGCTACTTCCAGGACATCGCAGGCCTGCACCCCCGTACCGCCACCATGGTGACCACGGCCGCCTCCGTCGAGTGGACCGTGGTGTCCACCGAGGTCGAGGCGCTCCAGCTGGAGTACTCGTGGATCAAGGAGTTCGACCCGCGGTTCAACGTCAAGTACCGGGACGACAAGAGCTACCCCTCCCTCGCCGTCACCCTGGGCGAGGAGTACCCGCGGGTCCAGGTCATGCGCGGCCCCAAGAAGAAGGGCGTGCGCTACTTCGGTCCGTACGGGCACGCCTGGGCCATCCGCGAGACCGTCGACCTGATGCTCCGGGTGTTCCCGGTCCGGACCTGCTCGGCGGGCGTGTTCAAGCGCTCCGCCCAGATCGGCCGCCCCTGCCTGCTCGGCTACATCGGCAAGTGCTCCGCCCCCTGCGTCGGCCGGGTCACCCCCGAGGAGCACCGCGAACTGGCCGAGGACTTCTGCGACTTCATGGCCGGCCGTACCGGCACCTACCTCTCCCGGCTGGAGAAGGAGATGCAGGAGGCGGCCGAGGAGATGGAGTACGAGAAGGCCGCCCGGCTGCGCGACGACATCGGGGCGCTGCGCCGGGCGATGGAGAAGAACGCCGTGGTGCTCGCCGACGCCACCGACGCCGACCTGATCGCCGTCGCCGAGGACGAGCTCGAAGCCGCGGTGCAGATCTTCCACGTGCGCGGCGGCCGGGTCCGCGGCCAGCGCGGCTGGGTCACCGACAAGGTCGAGGCCGTCGACACGGCCGGGCTCGTCGAGCACGCCCTCCAGCAGCTGTACGGCGAGGAGAAGGGCGAGGCCGTGCCCAAGGAGGTGCTGGTCCCCGCCCTCCCCGAGGACACGCAGGCGCTGGGCCAGTGGCTCGCCGAGCGCCGCGGGTCCCAGGTCAGCCTGCGGATACCGCAGCGAGGCGACAAGAAGGCCCTGATGGAGACCGTGCACCGCAACGCGCTCCAGTCCCTCGCCCTGCACAAGACCAAGCGCGCCAGTGACCTCACCACCCGCTCCCGCGCCCTGGAGGAGATCGCCGAGGCCCTGGACCTCGACAGTGCCCCGCTGCGCATCGAGTGCTTCGACATCTCCCACCTCCAGGGAGACGACGTCGTCGCGTCGATGGTCGTCTTCGAGGACGGGCTGGCCCGCAAGAGCGAGTACCGGCGCTTCCAGATCAAGACCTTCGAGGGGCAGGACGACGTCCGCTCCATGCACGAGGTGGTCTCCCGGCGCTTCCGCCGCTACCTCCAGGAGAAGCTGAAGACGGGGGAGTGGGACCCGGAGGAGGGCGAGGACGCCGCCGGTCCGGTCCCGGAGGACGACGGACGGCCCAAGCGGTTCGCGTACCCGCCCCAGCTCGTCGTGGTCGACGGCGGGCAGCCGCAGGTCGCCGCCGCCAAGCGGGCCCTGGAGGAGCTCGGGATCGACGACGTCGCCGTGTGTGGCCTGGCCAAGCGGCTGGAGGAGGTCTGGCTGCCGGGCGAGGACGACCCGGTCGTGCTGCCGCGCACCAGCGAGGGCCTCTACCTGCTCCAGCGGGTCCGTGACGAAGCCCACCGGTTCGCCATCCAGTACCAGCGCAACAAGCGCGGCAAGCGCCTGAAATCCGGCCCGCTGGACGAGGTGCCCGGCCTCGGCGAGAGCCGCAGGCAGGCCCTGGTGAAGCACTTCGGTTCGGTGAAGAAGCTGAGACAGGCGACAATCGACCAGATCTGCGAGGTCCCGGGCATAGGCCGTAAGACGGCCGAGGCCGTGGCCGTGGCCCTCGCCCAGGCGGTTCCCGCTGGTCCTGCCGTCAACACGGCCACAGGAGAGATCATTGAGGATGAGACCCCCGCGCCAGCGGGAGCATCGTCCGAACGGGGGACCGAGCAATGACCGAGCACGAGACCGCGCACGACCGAGACGGAGCACAGGTGAGTACGGGCACGACAGTGGAGCCCGGCGAGACCGCCGAGGCGGCCATCCCCGAGCTGGTGATCATCTCCGGCATGTCCGGGGCCGGCCGCAGTACGGCGGCGAAGTGTCTGGAGGACCTCGGCTGGTTCGTCGTCGACAACCTCCCGCCGGCCCTGATCCCGACCATGGTCGAGCTCGGCGCGCGCTCCCAGGGCAACGTGGCGCGCATCGCCGTCGTCGTCGACGTCCGCGGCCGCCAGTTCTTCGACGCCCTGCGCGAGTCCCTCGCCGACCTCGACAGCAAGGGCGTCACCCGCCGCATCGTCTTCCTGGAGTCCTCCGACGACGCGCTGGTCCGCCGCTTCGAGTCGGTCCGCCGCCCGCACCCGCTCCAGGGCGACGGGCGCATCACCGACGGCATCGCCGCCGAGCGCGACCTGCTGCGCGAGCTGCGCGGGGACGCCGACCTGGTGATCGACACCTCCAGCCTGAACGTGCACGAGCTGCGCGCGAAGATGGACGCCCAGTTCGCCGGGGACGAGGAGCCGGAGCTGCGGGCCACCGTCATGTCCTTCGGCTACAAGTACGGCCTCCCCGTCGACGCCGACCTCGTCGTCGACTGCCGCTTCATCCCCAACCCGCACTGGGTCCCGGAGCTGCGCCCCTTCACCGGGCTCAACGAGGAGGTGTCGGGGTACGTCTTCAGCCAGCCCGGCGCCAAGGAGTTCCTCGACCGCTACACCGAGCTGCTCCAGCTCATCGCCACCGGCTACCGCCGCGAGGGCAAGCGCTACGTGACCATCGCGGTCGGCTGCACGGGCGGCAAGCACCGCAGCGTGGCCATGTCCGAGAAGCTCGCCGCCCGCCTCGCCTCCGAGGGAGTCGAGACCGTCGTAGTCCACCGGGACATGGGGCGCGAGTGACCGCACGGACCCCGCGGCTGAGCCGCCTGCGCCGCCTCACCCCGGGCCGGGGCGAGGACGGCGCGGGCCGCTCCGGCCGCTCCGGCCGCCGGCGCGGCGCCACGCCCAAGGTGGTGGCGCTCGGCGGCGGCCAGGGCCTGTCGGCCTCCCTCGCCGCCCTGCGCCGGATCACCGGTGACCTGACCGCCGTGGTCACCGTCGCCGACGACGGCGGCTCCAGCGGCCGGCTCCGGGAGGAGCTCGGCGTGCTCCCGCCCGGCGACCTGCGCAAGGCGCTGGCCGCGCTGTGCGGCGACGACGACTGGGGCCAGACCTGGGCCCGGGTCATCCAGCACCGCTTCCAGTCCGAGGGCGATCTGCACGGGCACGCCGTCGGCAACCTGCTGATCGTCGCCCTGTGGGAGCAGCTCGGCGACCCCGTCCAGGCCCTCGACCTGGTCGGGAAGCTGCTCGGGGCGCAGGGCCGGGTACTGCCGATGTCGGCGGTGCCGCTGGAGCTGCAGGCCCTGGTCAGGGGGCACGACCCGGCCCGCCCCGAGGACGTGGACACCGTCCGCGGGCAGGCCACGGTGGCGCTGACCCCGGGCGAGGTGCTCTCCGTACAGGTGGTGCCCGGCGACCCGCCGGCCGTGCCGGAGGCGGTCGCGGCCGTCCTGGACGCCGACTGGGTGGTGCTCGGTCCGGGGTCCTGGTTCTCCTCGGTCATTCCGCACCTGCTGGTGCCGGAACTGCTGGACGCGCTGACGGAGACGAAGGCCCGGCGGGTCCTCTCGCTGAACCTCGCTCCGCAGCCCGGTGAAACAGAGGGCTTCTCTCCGCAGCGTCATTTGGAGGTTTTGGCCCGACACGCCCCTAAACTCGCCCTGGACGTGGTGCTGGCCGACGAGGCCGCCGTGCCCGACCGCGAGTCCCTCGACGATGCCGCGAAACGGTTCGGTGCCGCGGTCGAGCTGGCGCCCGTGGCCAGGAAGGACGGCTCTCCGAAGCACGACCCGGAGCTGCTGGCCGCCGCGTACGACCGTATTTTTCGGATGCATGGAAGGATCGGCCCATGGCGATGACGCCTGCGGTGAAGGATGAGATCTCCCGCCTGCCCGTCACCCGGACCTGCTGCAGGAAGGCGGAGGTCTCGGCGATCCTTCGGTTCGCGGGCGGGCTGCACCTGGTGAGCGGCCGCATCGTCATCGAGGCGGAGCTGGACACCGGGATCGCCGCCAGACGCCTGCGCAAGGACATCCTGGAGATCTTCGGCCATTCCTCGGACCTGGTGGTGATGGCCCCGGGCGGACTGCGCCGCGGCAGCCGCTACGTGGTCCGCGTCGTGGCCGGCGGTGACCAGCTGGCGCGCCAGACGGGCCTCGTGGACGGCCGCGGCCGCCCCATCCGGGGTCTTCCCCCGCAGGTGGTCTCCGGGGCCACCTGCGACGCGGAGGCGGCCTGGCGCGGCGCCTTCCTGGCCCACGGCTCGCTCACCGAGCCGGGCCGGTCCTCCTCCCTGGAGGTCACCTGCCCCGGTCCGGAGGCCGCCCTGGCCCTGGTGGGCGCCGCCCGCAGGCTGTCCATCGCCGCGAAGGCGCGCGAGGTGCGCGGAGTGGACCGGGTCGTGGTCCGCGACGGCGACGCGATCGGCGCCCTGCTGACCCGGCTCGGCGCGCACGAGTCGGTGCTGGCCTGGGAGGAGCGCCGGATGCGGCGCGAGGTGCGCGCCACCGCCAACCGCCTGGCCAACTTCGACGACGCCAACCTGCGCCGCTCGGCGCGGGCCGCGGTCGCCGCGGGAGCCCGCGTGCAGCGCGCGCTGGAGATCCTCGGCGAGGAGGTCCCCGAGCACCTGGCCGCGGCCGGCCGGCTGCGCATGGAGCACAAGCAGGCCTCCCTGGAGGAGCTGGGCGCCCTGGCCGACCCGCCGCTGACCAAGGACGCGGTCGCCGGCCGGATCCGCCGGCTGCTGGCGATGGCCGACAAGCGGGCCCAGGACCTCGGCATCCCGGGCACCGAGTCGAACCTCGACCTCAGCGAGGAGATGGCCGACAACATGGCCGGTTGACGCGTCCGGTACGGCTGAAGGGGCTCGCGCGCTCACTCGTGCGGGCCCCTTTGCCGCACGCCCCATTGACATGAGCATGGGCCGGTCTTGAGTCTGGCGTCCGAACGCTTTCGTGGCAGACGACGCCCAGGGGGGCACATGAGTCACCGCGCGAGATCGATCCTCGCCGCAAGCGCACTCGTCTTCGGAACCACACTCGCCGTGCTGCCCGCCGCGGCGCAGGCCCAGCCGGCACCCGGCGCCGCGTCCGGCGCCGACGAGGTTCGGGTCTACGACGCCGACATCACCCGGGAACAGGTCCCGCTCGTCCTCGCCGCCGGGCAGGACGCGCACGAGCTCACCGAGCGGGCGCCGGAGAGCGGAACCGCCCGGGTCGAGCTCTTCCTCACCGGTGACCAGGCCGGGGAACTCGCCGCGCAGGGCGTCAAGCTGGCCGAGCGCAAGGTCCCCGCCCAGGGCCTCGCCCGCGCCAAGGCCGCCGGGGACGGCGTGTTCCGCCCGTACAGCGGCAAGGGCGGCCTCCAGGAGGAGATCCTGCGCACCGCCCAGGAGAACCCGGGGCTCACCAAGGTCATCTCCATCGGCAAGACCGTCCAGGGCAAGGACATCCTCGCCCTGAAGGTCAGCAAGAACGCCAAGAAGACCAAGGACGGCGACAAGCCGTCGGTCCTCTACATGTCCAACCAGCACGCCCGTGAGTGGATCACCCCCGAGATGACCCGGCGGCTGATGCACCACACCCTCGACAACTACGGCAAGGACCAGCGGATCACCAAGCTGGTGGACTCCAGCGAGCTGTGGTTCCTGCTCTCCGCCAACCCGGACGGGTACGACTACACGCACGCGGCCGACGGCCAGCGGCTGTGGCGCAAGAACCTGCGCGACAACAACGGTGACGGGAAGACCGGCCCGGGCGACGGGGTCGACCTCAACCGGAACTTCGCCTTCAAGTGGGGCTACGACAACGAGGGCTCCTCGCCGACCCAGTCGAACGAGACCTACCGCGGCCCGAGCGCCTCCTCCGAGCCGGAGACCGTCGCCCTCGACCGCTTCGAGAAGCGCGTCGGCTTCGACTACGCCATCAACTACCACTCCGCCGCCGAGCTGATCCTCTACGGCGTCGGCTGGCAGGTCGCCACCCCCACCCCCGACGACGTCGCCTACAAGGCGCTCGCCGGCACCCCGGAGAACCCCGCCGTCCCGGGCTACTACCCGCAGGTCTCCTCCGAGCTCTACACCACCAACGGCGAGGCCGACGGCCACGCCTCCAACGTCAACGGCATCATGATGTTCACGCCGGAGATGACCACCTGTCAGACCGCCTCGGCGAGCGACCCGAACGACCAGTGGAAGCCCGAGGACTGCGCCTCCGGCTTCAACTTCCCCGACGACGAGAAGCTCGTCCAGGCCGAGTTCGCCAAGAACGTGCCCTTCGCGCTGTCGGTCGCCGAGAGCGCCGCGACCCCGGACCGCCCGAAGTCCTCGGTGGGCCTGAGCGCCGCCGACTTCACCGTGGACGCCTTCGCCACCTCCTACGCGGCCCGAGGCGAGGACCAGGAGGTCTCCGTCACGGCCCGCAAGGCCCTGAAGGACAAGGAGCTCAACTTCCGGATCAATGGAGGCCGCACCCACGACGAGGACCTCAAGGCCTGGAAGGGCGGTGACGTCTACGGCGGCGAGGACAACAACTGGTTCGACGAGTACCGCGCCGAGGTCGACGGCGCGAAGCCCGGCGACAAGGTCGAGGTCTGGTTCACCGGCCGCGACCGCTCCGGCAAGCAGGTCTCCAGCGAGCACTTCACGTACACGGTGGCCGAGCGGCCGCGCGCGGACGTCCTGGTGATCGCGGAAGAGGGGGCCAAGGCCCAGCACGCCCAGGCCTACGTCGACGCCCTGCGCGCCAACGGCAGTTCCGCGGCGGTCTGGGACGTCGCCGTCCAGGGCGTCCCGCACCACCTCGGGGTCCTCTCCCACTTCGGTACGGCCGTCCACTACACGGGGGCCAAGACCCCGGGCGGCGAGACGCAGTTGGCGGTGCGCGACTTCCTGAACGAGGGCGGCAAGCTGATCGAGGCCGGTGAGCTGGCGGGCGGCAACGCCCAGGTCGGCCGCGCCGTGACCAACGACTTCAGCCAGTACTGGCTGGGCGCGTACAGCCGTACGAGCACCCCCGGGGCCACCGGCTTCGCCGGCGCCGGCGCGCTGAACGGGGCGCGGGGCGGCGTCGGGGACGCGGCGGGCAACCCGCTGAACGCCCCCGGCGGGTACACCGTGACCTCCGAGACCCTGGCGCCCGCGCAGTTCCCGCAGTTCAAGAGCGCCCAGGCGGGAGCCTTCACCGGAGTCGTGAACCCGTACGCCCCCTACGCCGGCGCCGGCATGGCCGCGGCCCTGCACGCCGACGACGACTGGAAGCGCCTCGTCCGTACGGTCGACCTCACCGGGGTCACCGCGGCCGACCAGCCGCAGCTCAAGCTGGCGCTCAACTGGAACGTCGAGGAGGGCTACGACCACGCCGCCCTGGAGGCCCGGACCGCAGGCGGCGACGACTGGAACACCCTGCGGGACACGGGCGGCCTCACCAGCTCCACCGTCCCGGAGGAGTGCGCGGCCGGGTTCTTCGTCAACGGCCACCCCTTCCTGCGCCACTACCTCACCCTCGACGCCGGCGGCTGCACCCCGCAGGGCACCAGCGGCACGTGGAACAGCTTCACCGGCTCCTCCGGCGGATGGAAGCAGGTCTCCTTCGACCTGAGCGCCTACGCCGGCAAGACCGTAGAGCTCTCGCTCTCCTACATCACCGACCCGGGCTCGGGCGGACGCGGCGTCTTCGCGGACGAGGCCCGCCTCTCCCTCAGGGGAGCGGACCAGCCCGTCGAGGGATTCGAGACCTCCCTCGGGGCCTGGACGGCGCAGGCCGCACCGGCCGGGAGCCCCGAAGTTCCCGGCGACTGGGCCCGGTCCGGGGAGCTGTTCAAGTCCTACGCGGCGGTGACCACCCGTGACACGGTGCTGCTGGGCTTCGGCCTGGAGCACCTGTCCTCCGCGGCGGACCGTGCCCTACTCGTCGGTAAGGCGCTGCGCACACTGCACCGCTGAGCGTGGGCCCGGCCCCTCACTCACCCTGAGTGACGGGAGCCGGAGTCCGGCGGTCCCGTTCCGCAGTGTCCGGAACGGGACCGCCGCAGGAGTACCCCCGGGAACAAGGGGGAGTGTCAGGTCCCGACCGATGTCACCCAAAAGCTCACGGAGAGGTAGGGTCGTAAGCGGTCGGGGACATCCCATTTCAACTCGCCGGCGCTCTTACCGGCGCACCAACGAGGAGATCGGTTCGTGACGATCCGCGTAGGCATCAATGGTTTTGGTCGAATTGGCCGCAACTACTTTCGGGCGCTCCTGGAGCAGGGAGCGGACATCGAGATCGTCGGTGTCAACGACCTGACTGACAACGCCACCCTGGTGCACCTTCTCAAGTACGACACCATCCTGGGCCGCCTCAAGGCCGAGGTCTCCCACACCGACGACACCATCACGGTCGGCGGGAACACCTTCAAGACCTTTGCCGAGCGCGACCCCGCGAACCTTCCCTGGGGCGAGCTGGGCGCCGACATCGTCATCGAGTCCACCGGCATCTTCACGAAGAAGGCCGACGCCGCCAAGCACATCGCGGCCGGCGCGAAGAAGGTCCTCATCTCGGCTCCGGCCAAGGACGAGGACATCACCATCGTGATGGGTGTCAACCAGGACAAGTACGACGCGGCGAACCACCACGTCATCTCCAACGCCTCCTGCACCACCAACTGCGTGGCGCCGATGGCCAAGGTCCTCGACGAGAACTTCGGCATCGTCAAGGGCATGATGACGACGGTCCACGCGTACACGAACGACCAGCGCATCCTGGACTTCCCGCACTCGGACCTGCGCCGCGCCCGCGCAGCCGCCGAGAACATCATCCCGACCTCCACCGGTGCCGCGAAGGCCACCGCGCTGGTCCTCCCGCAGCTCAAGGGCAAGCTCGACGGCATCGCCATGCGCGTCCCGGTCCCGACCGGATCGGTGACGGACCTGGTGCTGGAGCTCTCCCGCGAGACCACGGTGGAAGAGATCAACGCGGCCTTCCAGAAGGCTTCGGAGGGGCAGCTCAAGGGCATCCTCGACTACACCGAGGACGCGATCGTCTCTTCCGACATCGTGAACTGGCCCGCGTCCTGCACCTTCGACTCCTCCCTGACCATGGTTCAGGACGGTACGCAGGTCAAGGTCGTCGGCTGGTACGACAACGAGTGGGGCTACTCCAACCGTCTCGTCGACCTCACCGTCTTCGTCGGCGGTCAGCTCTAAGAACGTAGGGCAAGGCACCACGATGTGAAGCACAGGGTCCGAGCAGCGCGACGATGCGCCGCACGGGCCCTGTTGCTTGCCTCGTCATTTCCTTCCTCGCCCTTCGAGTGAAGGCTCAAAGGAGTAGAAACACATGAAGACCATCGATGAACTGCTCGCCGAAGGCGTCAAGGGCAAGCGGGTCCTCGTCCGCGCGGACCTGAACGTCCCGCTGGCCGAGGGCACCATCACCGACGACGGCCGCATCCGCGCCGTCCAGCCCACGATCGCGAAGCTCGCCGAGGCCGGCGCCCGCGTGATCGTGGCCTCGCACCTGGGCCGGCCGAAGGGCACGGGCGTCGAGCCCGCGTTCTCGCTCGCCCCGGCCGCCACGCGCCTCGGCGAACTGCTCGGTGCGGACGTGGCGTTCGCCACCGACACCGTCGGCGCCTCCGCCAAGGAGACCGTCGCGGCCCTGACCGACGGACAGGTCGCCGTCATCGAGAACCTGCGCTTCAACGCCGGTGAGACCTCGAAGGACGACGCCGAGCGCGGCGCCTTCGCGGACCAGCTCGCGGAGCTCGCCGACATCTACGTGGGCGACGGCTTCGGCGCCGTGCACCGCAAGCACGCCTCGGTCTTCGACCTCCCCGCCCGCCTCCCGCAGGCGGTCGGCTACCTCATCGCCACCGAGGTCGGCGTCCTGAAGAAGCTGACCGCCGAGGTCGAGCGCCCCTACGTGGTGGTCCTCGGCGGCGCCAAGGTCTCCGACAAGCTCGCCGTCATCGACGAGCTGCTCGGCAAGGCGAACCGCATCCTCATCGGCGGCGGCATGGCCTACACCTTCCTCTACGCCAAGGGCTACGAGGTCGGCATCTCCCTGCTCCAGAAGGACCAGGTGGAGGTCGTCAAGGAGTACATGAAGCGCGCCGAGGAGACCGGGGTCGAGCTCGTGCTCCCGGTCGACGTGCTGGTCTCCGCGGAGTTCCCGGACCTCAAGGGCAAGACCCCGGCCACCTTCGAGATCGTCGACGCGGACAAGATCCCCGCCGACAAGGAGGGCCTGGACATCGGCCCCAGGACGCGCGAGCTGTACGCGTCGAAGATCGCCGACGCCAGGACCGTCTTCTGGAACGGCCCGGTGGGCGTCTTCGAGCACCCCGACTACGCCGGGGGCACCGCGGCCGTCGCCCAGGCCCTGCTCGACAGCAGCGCCTTCACCGTCGTCGGCGGTGGCGACAGTGCCGCCGCGGTCCGCATCCTGGGCTTCGACGAGAATGCATTCGGCCACATCTCGACCGGTGGCGGCGCCTCCCTCGAATACCTCGAGGGCAAGACGCTCCCCGGCCTCGCCGCCCTGGAGGGCTGAACCCGTATGACCACGCGCACCCCGCTCATGGCGGGCAACTGGAAGATGAACCTCAACCACCTGGAGGCCATCGCCCACGTCCAGAAGCTCGCCTTCGCCCTCACCGACAAGGACTACGACGCCGTCGAGGTCGCGGTCCTGCCGCCCTTCGTCGACCTGCGCTCGGTCCAGACCCTGGTCGACGGCGACAAGCTGAAGATCAAGTACGGCGCCCAGGACATCTCGGCGCACGACTCCGGTGCCTACACCGGTGAGATCTCCGGCCCGATGCTGTCCAAGCTGAAGTGCGCGTTCGTGGCCGTCGGCCACAGCGAGCGCCGCCAGTACCACGGCGAGACCGACGAGGTCTGCAACGCCAAGGTCAAGGCCGCCTACCGGCACGGGATCACCCCGATCCTGTGCGTCGGCGAGGGCCTGGACGTCCGCAAGGCCGGCGAGCAGGTCGCCTACACCCTCAGGCAGCTCGACGGCGGCCTCGAAGGCGTCCCGGCCGAGCAGGTCGAGTCCATCGTGATCGCCTACGAGCCCGTCTGGGCCATCGGGACCGGCGAGGTCGCCACTCCCGACGACGCCCAGGAGGTCTGCGGGGCGATCCGCGGCCGTCTCGCCGAGCTGTACTCGCAGGAGCTGGCCGACAAGGTCCGCATCCAGTACGGCGGCTCCGTGAAGTCCGGGAACATCGCGGCGATCATGGCCCAGCCCGACGTCGACGGCGCCCTCATCGGCGGCGCTGCGCTGGACGCGGAGGAGTTCGTCAAGATCGTCCGCTTCCGCGACCAGTGAGTATGCGGTAGGGCGGATCCGTCGTACCCTTGCGGGGGCCAGAGGCTGATGCATCAGCCCCTGGCCCCCGTGCACATCTCGCAAAGCCGGAAAGCCCGAAAAAGCCAGAAAGTAGGAATCAGCCGTGATTATGGGGTTCTCGATCGCCCTGATCGTCTTCAGCGCCCTGCTGATGCTGCTCGTGCTGATGCACAAGGGCAAGGGCGGCGGCCTCTCCGACATGTTCGGCGGCGGCATGCAGTCGTCGGTCGGCGGTTCCTCCGTCGCGGAGCGCAACCTGGACCGCATCACCGTGGTCATCGGTCTGCTGTGGTTCGCGTGCATCGTCGCGCTCGGCCTGCTGACGAAGTCGGGCAGCTGACCGTTCTGGCCATTCCGGCAGTCCGGTCGGCGCCGCCCGGCCTATCATGAGGTCCTGCGCCCTGGTTGCGGAACGAGTTATTCTGCTCCCCCACCCGAGGGGATGATCCCGCGAGTTGGGCTCTACGTACCCGGGGCGTTTCAGCAGGAACATCCTCACGCTTGGCGGCACCATCACGCAGGGGAGTTACGACCGTGGCAAGTGGCAACGCGATCCGTGGTAGCCGGGTCGGAGCGGGGCCGATGGGTGAGGCGGAGCGCGGCGAGTCCGCGCCCCGCCTGCGCATCTCCTTCTGGTGCTCTAACGGGCACGAGACGCAGCCGAGCTTCGCCAGCGACGCGCAGGTGCCGGACACCTGGGACTGCCCGCGCTGCGGGTTCCCGGCCGGCCAGGACCGGGACAACCCGCCCGCGCCGCCGCGCACCGAGCCGTACAAGACGCACCTGGCGTACGTACGGGAACGGCGCTCGGACGCCGACGGCGAGGCGATCCTCGCCGAGGCGCTCGCCAAGCTCCGCGGCGAGATCTGAGACGGATCGAAGAGTGTGACGCGAGGCCCGGTCCCGCAGGAACTTCTCCTGTGGGACCGGGCCTCTTTGTGTGCGTTCTGCCGCTTGTGATCCCTTAAGTTGGTGAACGGCGGGGCACGACAGGACGGAAGAAGTGGGTTGATGTCCGAGATGAACGCAGGCACGCGTACGAAGCTGAACCGGACGCCGGAGTGGCTGGCACTCGGCAAGCACCGGGAGGTGTTCGGGCAGACGCATCTGCGGGAGCTGTTCGAGGAGAATCCCGGCCGCGGCGCCGGCTACACCCTGCAGGTCGGAGACCTGCACATCGACTACTCCAAGCACCTCGTCACCGACGAGACGCTCGCGCTGCTCCACGAGCTGGCCGAGGCCACGGGCGTGGCCGGGCTGCGCGAGGCGATGTTCCGCGGCGAGAAGATCAACACGACCGAGGACCGGGCGGTGCTGCACACCGCCCTGCGCGCACCGGCGGACGCGACCGTCGAGGTCGACGGCGAGGACGTCGTCACGGGCGTGCACGCCGTCCTCGACAAGATGGCGGACTTCTCCGACCGGATCAGGTCGGGAGCGTGGACCGGCTTCACCGGCAAGCGCATCAAGAACGTCGTCAACATCGGCATCGGCGGCTCCGACCTCGGACCGGCCATGGCGTACGAGGCCCTGCGCGCCTTCACCGACCGCGAGCTGACGGTGCGCTTCGTATCCAACGTCGACGGCGCCGACCTGCACGAGGCCGTGCGGGACCTGGACCCGGCCGAGACGCTGTTCATCATCGCCTCCAAGACCTTCACCACCATCGAGACCATCACCAACGCCACTTCGGCGCGCGGCTGGCTGCTCGCGGGGCTCGGCGGGGACCAGGCCGCCGTGGCCCGCCACTTCGTGGCGCTGTCGACCAACGCCGAGAAGGTCACCGACTTCGGCATCGATCCGGCCAACATGTTCGAGTTCTGGGACTGGGTCGGCGGACGCTACTCCTTCGACTCCGCCATCGGCCTCTCCCTGATGATCGCGATCGGCCCGGCCGCCTTCCGGGAGATGCTCGGCGGCTTCCACGCCATGGACGAGCACTTCCGTACGGCGCCCGCGCACCAGAACGCCCCGCTGCTGATGGGCCTGTTGGGGATCTGGTACGGCGCCTTCTTCGACGCCCAGTCGCACGCGGTGCTCCCGTACAGCCACTACCTCTCGCGCTTCACGGCCTACTTGCAGCAGCTGGACATGGAGTCCAACGGCAAGTCCGTGGACCGCGACGGCAATCCGGTGGAGTGGCAGACCGGTCCGGTGGTCTGGGGCACGCCCGGCACCAACGGACAGCACGCCTACTACCAGCTGATCCACCAGGGGACGAAGGTGATCCCCGCGGACTTCATCGGCTTCGCCCGGCCGGTGGCGGAGCTGGAGGCCGCCCCGGCGGCCCAGCACGACCTGCTGATGGCGAACTTCTTCGCGCAGACCCAGGCACTGGCCTTCGGCAAGACGGCCGACGAGGTGCGCGCCGAGGGCGCCCCGGAGTCGCTGGTCCCGCACAAGACCTTCCACGGGAACCACCCGACGACCACCATCCTGGCGGGAGAGCTCTCCCCGTCGGTGCTGGGCCAGCTGATCGCGCTCTACGAGCACAAGGTGTTCGTCCAGGGCGCGGTGTGGAACATCGACTCCTTCGACCAGTGGGGCGTCGAACTCGGCAAGGTGCTCGCCAAGCGGGTCGAGCCCGCACTGAGCGAGGGCGCCGACGTGCCGGGGCTGGACGCCTCGACGAAGGCCCTGGTGGCCACGTACCGGAAGCTGCGCGGCCGTAGCTGACCCGGGTACGAGAAGGGCCCGCCTCCCGGAACCGGGAGGCGGGCCCTTCCGCGTCGGCCACGGTCAGGAAGAGGCCGGAGGATACATCCCCGTAGGGAGCTTGGCCGCGGCCGCCCGGTCCAGGAGCCACAGGGTGCGCGAGCGGCCGTACGCCTCCGCGGCCGGGGCCTGGACCCCGCCCGCGCCGCCGAGGGCCAGGGAGACCGCCCCGGCCTTGTCCTCACCCGCGGCCAGCAGCCAGACCTCACGGGCCGCCCGGATCGCCGGGAGCGTGAGCGAGATCCGGGTGGGCGGGGGCTTCGGGGCGCCGTGGACGCCGACCACCGTGCGCTCGGTCTCGCGGGCCGCCGGGTGCTCCGGGAACAGCGAGGCCACGTGCGTGTCCGGGCCCACGCCCAGCATCAGCACGTCGAAGGTGGGGACCGGACCGTGGTCCTCCGGACCGGCCGCCTTCGCCAGCTCGGCCGCGTAGGAAGCCGCAGCCGCGTCCACGTCGCCCCCGTACGGACCGTCCGAGGCCGGCATCACGTGCACGCGGGCGGGGTCCACCGGGACCGCGTCCAGGAGGGCCTCGCGGGCCTGCGTGTGGTTGCGCTCGGGGTCGTCGGCGGGGACGTACCGCTCGTCGCCCCACCACAGGTCCAGCCGGGACCAGTCGACCGCGTCCCGCGCCGGGGCGGCGGCCAGTGCCGCGAGCAGGCCGTTGCCGTTGCGTCCGCCGGTGAGGACGACGGACGCGGTGCCGCGGGCCGTCTGCGCGTCCACGATCTTCGTGATGAGCCGGGCCGCGGTGGCCTGGGCCATCAGTTCCTTGTCCCGGTGGACGACGACCTGGGGAGTCGTCATACCCATGTGCTTCCGCCTTCTTGGTCGTGCGGGTACCGCTGCGCGGAGCCGTCCCCGCCCCGCCCTTTCGCCGTTTCCCGGGGCTCCGCCCCGGACCCCGCGCCTCAAGCGCCGGCGAGGCTGGATCTTCCAGCCCGTCCGGCGTTTGAGGACCGGGTCCGGGCGGAGCCCGGTTTCGGGAAGGGGCGGGGCGGGGAGGCCCCGCAGGGCCCCGTTACTTGGCCGCGGTCTTCTTCGCCGGCTTGGCGGCCGGCTTCGAGGGCTCGGCCTTGGCCTCAGCGGCGGCCTCGGCCTTGGCGGGAGCCTCGGGCTCCGCCGGCTCCGCCGACGACGCCTCCAGCCGCGCCACGCCGAACTTCAGCGAGGCCTCGTACGTGTTGTCCGGGTCCAGCCGGCGCAGCTCCTCCGCCAGGAGCTCGGCCGTGTCGCGGCGCTTGAGCGCCACCGCACGGTCGGGCTGTCCCGGCATGCACAGCGTGGCCAGCGCGCCGTCCGCCCGGTCCAGGACGATGTCGCCGTCCTTGGTGGACAGGCGTACGGCCGTCAGCCCCGGGCCCGACGACAGCGTGCGCTTGACGGGGACCTGCAGCCGGTCCGCCAGCCACATGGCCAGCAGCTCACAGCTCGGGTTCTCGTCCTCGCCCTCGACGGTCGCCGAGACGACCGACAGGGCCTGCTGGTCCAGCGCGGCCGCCAGCATGGAGCGCCACGGGGTGATCCGGGTCCACGACAGGTCCGTGTCCCCGGGGGCGTACGCCCCCGCCCGGCCGCCGAGCGCCCTGATCGGGTCCTCGCAGGAGTACGTGTCCGTGATCCGGCGCTGTCCCAGCGCGCCCAGCGGATCACCCGCCAGGTCCGTGGGGGCACCGTCCGGCCACCAGACGACCACGGGGGCGTCCGGCAGGAGCAGCGGGAGAACCACCGACTGGGCGTGGTCGACCAGTTCGCCGTGAAGGCGGAGCACCACCGTTTCCCCGCTGCCCGAGTCCGCCCCGACGCGGACTTCCGCGTCGAGCCGGGCGTCGCGGCGGCTGCGGGGGGAGCGGCTGGCCCGCTTGATGACGACGACGATCCGCGAGGGGTGTTCGTGGGACGCGTCGTTCGCCGACTTGAGCGCGTCGTACGCGTTCTCCTCGTCGGTCACGATCACCAGCGTGAGGACCATGCCGATGGCCGGCGTGCCGATGTCCCGGCGTGCCTGCACCATCGCGGCATTGATCTTGCTGGAGTTGGTCTCCGTGAGGTCGATCTTCATGGCCGGCGCCAGCTCCGTCCGTCTCGTGCGAGCATCTCGTCCGCCTCGACCGGCCCCCAGGTGCCCGACGGGTACTGCGCGGGCTTGCCGTGCTTGTCCCAGTACTCCTCGATCGGGTCGAGGATGTTCCAGGACAGTTCGACTTCCTGGTGACGCGGGAAGAGGTTCGCGTCGCCGAGGAGCACGTCGAGGATCAGCCGCTCGTACGCCTCGGGGCTCGACTCCGTGAAGGACTCGCCGTAGGCGAAGTCCATCGTGACGTCCCGGACCTCCATGGAGGTGCCCGGAACCTTGGAGCCGAAGCGGACCGTCACGCCCTCGTCCGGCTGGACCCGGATGACCAGGGCGTTCTGCCCCAGTTCCTCGGTCGCGCCCGACTCGAACGGCAGGTACGGGGCCCGCTTGAAGACGACCGCGATCTCCGTCACCCGGCGGCCCAGGCGCTTGCCCGTCCGCAGGTAGAAGGGGACGCCCGCCCAGCGGCGGTTGTTGATCTCCAGGCGGATGGCCGCGTAGGTGTCGGTCTTCGACTTGGGGTCGATGCCGTCCTCTTCGAGGTACCCGACGACCTTCTCGCCGCCCTGCCAGGCCGCCGAGTACTGGCCGCGCACGGTGTGCTTGCCCAGGTCCTCCGGCAGCTCCACGGCGGTCAGCACCTTGAGCTTCTCCGCCACCAGCGCCTTGGGGTGGAAGGAGCCGGGCTCCTCCATCGCCGTCAGCGCGAGCAGCTGCAGCAGGTGGTTCTGGATGACGTCACGGGCGGCGCCGATACCGTCGTAGTACCCGGCCCGGCCGCCGATGCCGATGTCCTCGGCCATGGTGATCTGCACGTGGTCGACGTACGACCGGTTCCAGATCGGCTCGAACATCGTGTTGGCGAAGCGGAGCGCCAGGATGTTCTGGACGGTCTCCTTGCCGAGGTAGTGGTCGATCCGGAAGACCTCGTCCCGCGGGAAGACCTCGTGGACGACCTTGTTGAGTTCCTCGGCGCTCTTCAGGTCGTGTCCGAAGGGCTTCTCGATGACGGCACGCCGCCAGGAGCCCTCCTTCTGCGCCAGCCCGTGGTCCTTGAGCTGCTGCACCACCTTGGGGAAGAACTTCGGCGGGACGGACAGGTAGAAGGCGAAGTTGCCGCCCGTGCCCTGTGCCTTGTCCAGCTCCTCTATGGTCGCCTTCAGCGTCTCGAAGGCGGCGTCGTCGTCGAAGTCGCCCGAGACGAACCGGCAGCCCTGCACGAGCTGCTGCCACACCTCCTCGCGGAAGGGCGTCCGGGAGTGCTCCTTGACCGCGTCGTGGACCACCTGTGCGAAGTCCTCGTCCTGCCACTCGCGACGGGCGAACCCGATCAGCGAGAAGCCCGGCGGGAGCAGGCCGCGGTTGGCCAGGTCGTAGACGGCAGGCATCAGCTTCTTGCGCGACAGGTCACCCGTAACGCCGAAAATGACCAGGCCGGACGGCCCCGCGATGCGCGGGAGCCGCCGGTCCTGTGCGTCACGAAGCGGGTTCGCTCCGTTCACAGACAAGGTGTTCAGGCCTCCGTGGGGGCAAGGCGCTCAAGCTCCGCCTCGGTCGACTTCAGCAGGTCGTTCCAGGACGCCTCGAACTTCTCGACGCCCTCGTCCTCGAGCAGCTGCACCACATCGTCGTACGAGATGCCCAGCTTCGCGACCGCGTCGAGCTCGGCGCGCGCCTGCTCGTAGGTGCCGCGCACGGTGTCACCCGTGATCTGCCCGTGGTCGGCGGTGGCCTCCAGGGTGGCCTCCGGCATGGTGTTCACCGTGTTCGGGGCGACCAGGTCGTCCACGTACAGGGTGTCCTTGTACGCCGGGTCCTTGACGCCCGTCGAGGCCCACAGCGCACGCTGCTTGTTGGCGCCGACGCGCTCCAGGGCGGCCCAGCGCTCCGAGGCGAAGACCTCCTCGTAGGCCTCGTAGGCCAGACGGGCGTTGGCGAGCGCCGCCTTGCCCTTGAGGGCCTTCGCCTCGTCGGTGCCGACGGCGTCCAGGCGCTTGTCGATCTCGGAGTCCACGCGGGACACGAAGAAGGAGGCGACCGAGTGGATCAGGGAGAGGTCCAGGCCGGCGGCCTTGGCCTTCTCCAGACCCGCCAGGTACGCGTCCATGACCTCGCGGTAGCGCTCCAGCGAGAAGATCAGCGTCACGTTGACGCTGATGCCCTTGCCGATGACCTCGGTGATCGCCGGCAGGCCGGCCTTGGTCGCCGGGATCTTGATGAGCGTGTTCGGGCGGTCCACCAGCCACGCGAGCTGCTTGGCCTCGGCGACGGTCGCCGGCGTGTTGTGCGCCAGGCGCGGGTCGACCTCGATCGACACGCGGCCGTCCTGGCCGTCGGTGCGGTCGTAGACCGGGCGCAGGATGTCGGCGGCGTCCCTGACGTCCGCCGTCGTGATCATGCGCAGGGCCTCTTCCACGGTGACCTTGCGGGTCGCGAGGTCGGTGAGCTGCTGCTCGTAGCCCTCGCCGCCGCTGATGGCCTTCTGGAAGATCGCCGGGTTGGTGGTGACACCGACCACGTGCGACTGGTCGATGAGCTCGGCCAGGTTGCCGGAGGTGATGCGCTTGCGGGACAGGTCGTCCAGCCAGATCGCGACGCCTTCGTCGGAGAGGCGCTTGAGTGCGTCTGTCATGGGATTACATCTCCTACTTGGGTTGCGTACCGGCGTCAGCGCGCGGCGGCTTCGAGGGATTCCTTCGCGGCGGCCGCCACGTTCTCGGCGGTGAAGCCGAACTCGCGGAAGAGCACCTTCGCGTCGGCCGAGGCACCGAAGTGCTCCAGCGAGACGATCCGGCCGGCGTCGCCGACGTAGCGGTGCCAGGTCAGGCCGATGCCCGCCTCGACCGCGACACGGGCCTTCACCGACGGCGGCAGGACGCTGTCCTTGTACTCCTGGTCCTGCTCCTCGAACCACTCGACGGACGGCATCGAGACGACCCGGGTGGGGACGCCCTTGGCCTGGAGCTGCTCACGGGCCTCGACGGCGAGGTGCACCTCGGAGCCGGTGCCGATGAGGAGGACCTGCGCCGGGCCGCCCTCGGCCTCGAACAGGACGTAGCCGCCCTTGGCGGCCGCCTCGTTGCGCTCGTAGGTCGGCACACCCTGGCGGGTCAGCGCGAGGCCGTGCGGGGCACCCTTGCCGAAGACCTTGGTGTGGCGGCGCAGGATCTCGCGCCAGGCGATGGCGGTCTCGTTGGCGTCGGCCGGACGGACGACGTTCAGGCCCGGGATGGCGCGCAGCGAGGCGAGGTGCTCGACCGGCTGGTGGGTCGGGCCGTCCTCGCCCAGACCGATGGAGTCGTGCGTCCACACGTACGTCACCGGCAGGTGCATCAGCGCGGACAGGCGGACGGCGTTGCGCATGTAGTCGGAGAACACCAGGAAGGTGCCGCCGTAGATGCGGGTGTGGCCGTGCAGCGCGATGCCGTTCATGGACGCGGCCATGGCGTGCTCGCGGATGCCGAAGTGGATGGTGCGGCCGTACGGGTCGGCTTCCGGCAGCGGGTTCCCCACCGGCAGGAACGAGGAGTCCTTGTCGATGGTGGTGTTGTTGGAGCCGGCCAGGTCGGCCGAGCCGCCCCACAGCTCCGGGATGACCGCGCCGAGCGCCTGCAGGACCTTGCCGGAGGCGGCGCGGGTGGCGACGCCCTTGCCGGTCTCGAAGACGGGGAGCTCGTCCTCCCAGCCCGCGGGCAGCTCGTTGGCGTTGATGCGGTCGAACTCGGCGGCGCGCTCCGGGTTGGCGGTGCGCCAGGCGGAGAAGTCCTTCTCCCAGGCGGCCTTGGCCTCGCGGCCGCGGTCGAGGGCCTTGCGGGTGTGGGCGATGACCTCGTCGGAGACCTCGAAGGTCTTCTCCGGGTCGAAGCCGAGCACGCGCTTGGTGGCCGCGACCTCGTCGTCGCCGAGCGCCGAGCCGTGGGCGGCCTCGGTGTTCTGGGCGTGCGGGGCGGGCCAGGCGATGATCGAGCGGGCCGCGATGAAGGACGGGCGGCCGGTCTCGGCCTTGGCGGCCTGGAGGGCGGCGAAGAGCGCCTTCGGGTCGAGGTCGCCGTTCTCCTGCTGCTCGACGCGCTGGACGTGCCAGCCGTACGCCTCGTAGCGCTTCATGGTGTCCTCGGAGACGGCCGTCTCCGTGTCACCTTCGATGGAGATGTGGTTGTCGTCCCACAGGAGGACGAGGTTGCCGAGCTTCTGGTGGCCGGCCAGCGCGGACGCCTCGTGGGAGATGCCCTCCTGGAGGCAGCCGTCGCCCGCGATCGCGTAGACCATGTGGTCGAACGGGGAGGCGCCGGGGGCGGCCTCCGGGTCGAACAGGCCGCGCTCGTAGCGGGCGGCCATGGCCATGCCCACCGCGTTGGCGATGCCCTGGCCCAGGGGGCCGGTGGTGGTCTCGACGCCCTTGGTGTGGCCGTACTCCGGGTGGCCGGGGGTCTTGGAGCCCCAGGTGCGGAACGCTTCGAGGTCCGCCAGCTCCAGCCCGAACCCACCGAGGTAGAGCTGGGTGTAGAGCGTCAGGGACGAGTGCCCCGCGGAGAGCACGAAGCGGTCGCGGCCCACCCACTCGGGGTCCGCCGGGTCATGCCGCATCACCTTCTGGAAGAGGGTGTAGGCGGCGGGGGCCAGGCTCATCGCCGTACCGGGGTGGCCGTTCCCGACTTTCTGGACCGCGTCGGCGGCCAGGATGCGGGCGGTGTCGACGGCCCGCTGGTCCAGTTCGGTCCACTCGAGCTCTGTGGTGGTCGGCTTGGTGCTCACCGTGGGTCAGGGCTCCTCTCCACATGTTTGTATCCCGGTGACGAACGGTGCACCGGCGATTCCGAGCCTACCCCCGCGACGGCGTGCAGCTATTCGAGTGCAGGCGGTCCGTCACCGCGCCGCCGACCCGCGTTCACCCGCGCACGGGCGTCCGGCGCGGCCCGGCCCCCGTATGTATGCACGGTCCGATCGGCCCAACACGAGGCGACCCCGGCGCAGGGCGACGTAAGTGCAACGTCTACAGTGGCGTGGTACGCGCAAGCCTTAACCGGCCCTTCATGTCGTGAATGGTCCGAGTCGGAGCTTGCTGGATTCTCTCTCAGGGGTGTGCGTGACGGCCGTCGAATCCCGTCCAGCGGGGGTGCTCGGGACGAGCCCCGGTCACCGGCCGCTCGGGACCCGCGTCATGGCTTTCGTGGCATTGACCAAGCCGCGGATCATCGAACTTCTGCTGATCACCACAGTGCCGGTGATGTTCCTTGCCGAGCAGGGCGTCCCGTCGCTGCGGCTGGTCCTCGTGACCTGCCTCGGCGGCTACTTGTCCGCCGGCGGCGCCAACGCGCTGAACATGTACATCGACCGCGACATCGACGCGCTGATGGACCGGACGTCGCAGCGCCCCCTGGTGACGGGCATGGTCAGTCCGCGGGAGTGCCTGGCCTTCGGCCTCACCCTCGCGGTCGTCTCCACCCTCTTCTTCGGCCTGCTCGTCAACTGGCTGTCGGCGGCGCTGTCGCTCGGTGCGCTCCTCTTCTACGTCGTGATCTACACGATGCTGCTGAAGCGGCGCACCGCCCAGAACATCGTCTGGGGCGGCATCGCGGGCTGCATGCCGGTGCTCATCGGCTGGTCGGCCGTCAGGAACGAGGTCTCCTGGGCCGCGGTCATCCTCTTCCTCGTCATCTTCTTCTGGACGCCGCCGCACTACTGGCCGCTGTCGATGAAGGTCAAGGACGACTACGCGCGGGCCGGCGTGCCGATGCTCCCGGTGGTCGCGGGCAACCGGGCCGTGGCGCGCCAGATCGTCCTCTACAGCTGGGTGATGGTGGCGGTCTCGCTGCTGCTGACCCCGCTGGGCTACACCGGCTGGTTCTACACCGCGGTCGCGCTGGCGTCGGGCGGCTGGTGGCTGTGGGAGGCGCACGCGCTCCACGCGCGGGCCAAGGCCGGCGTCACGGGCGCGAAGCTCAAGGAGATGCGCCTGTTCCACTGGTCGATCACCTATGTGTCGCTGCTGTTCGTGGCGGTGGCCGTGGATCCCTTCCTCCGTTGATTACTCGCCGGTAGCATGGCTTCCATGGGAGACACCGCAGACACCGCGGCCGCCGCAGGCGCCGCGGACAGGAAGCAGGACCGTAAGGCCGCGAAGCTGGCCAAGCAGATCGGCGCGTTCGCCAGGCAGCACGGCGGCGCCGAGGGCCAGCTCGCCCACATCGGCCAGGCCGGCACCCGGATCGTGCTCGTGGGTACCGACGGCGGCTGGGGCGACCTGGTGGCCCCCACCTTCGAGGCGGCCCGGCTGGCGGCGGAGAAGGCCGGGCTGACCCTGCACGACGAGTTCGACGGGGAGTTCGCCGCGCGCGTGCGCACGGGCCCGTACGAGTGGACGCGCATGGCCGGCATCCAGATCGGCGGACCCGAGAACCCGGCGGCCTGAGCCCCGGAGGACGTCCGCAGGACCCGGGAGTGCCGTCTCGGTCAACAGCCCGAGCAACACCTCACACCCCGCTCACCCGTTAGGACGTGTGGAAGCCCCTTCCTCACGTCCGCAACGGGATGCCCGGATGATCGAAACGCCGCCCCTGGTGGACCAGTACTGCCACGGAGTACTCCGTACGGAGCTGGGCCTGGGCACCTTCGAGGCCCAGCTGATGCGCTCGGCCGGCCCGCCCGCCGCGGGCACCACCTTCTTCGACACGCAGACCGGCTTCGCGGTGCGCCGCTGGTGCCCTCCGCTGCTGGGGCTGGAGCCGCACGCCGCCCCCGCCCGCTATCTGGCGCGGCGGCGCGAGCTGGGCGCGGCCGAGACCGCCCGGCGGCTGCTGAGGGGATCCGGCGTCGCCGCCTACCTGGTCGACACCGGAACGCCCGGGGATCTCACCGGTCCCAAGGAACTGGCGCTCGCCGGGGACGCCGAGGCCTTCGAGTCGGTCCGGCTGGAGTTACTGGCCGAGCAGGTCGCCGACACCTCCGGGACGGTGGGGGCCTTCCTCGCCAATCTCGCCGAGGCCGTCCACCACGCCGCCGCCGGGGCCGTGGCCTTCTCCTGCGCCACGGCCTTCACGGGTGCGGACGCCGTGCCCGTCGAACCCGAGCCGCCCGGCCCCGGCGCGGTGCGCGGGGCGGCCGGACGCTGGCTGGCCCGGCGGCCGCGGGGCGGTGCCGTACGGGACCCCGTACTCCTGGCCCATCTCCTGTGGAGCGCGGTGGCGTCCGGGCTGCCGCTCCAGCTGCACACGGGCGGGGCCGACCCGTCCGGGCTGACCGGTTTCGTACGGGCCACCGCCGGGTTCGGGACGCGGCTCGTGCTGATCGGCGGGTATCCGGGGCACCGCCGCACCGCGCAGCTCGCGGCGGCCTTCCCGCACGTCTACGCCGACACGGGCGCGGCCCTCGGGCAGACCGGGTCGCGGGCCGCGGCGGTCCTGGCGGAGCTGCTGGAGACCGCGCCGTTCGGGAAGGTGCTGTTCTCCAGTGGCGGGCGGCAGCTGCCCGAACTCCACGCGGTGGGAGCCCTGGTGTTCCGCGAGGCGCTCGGCCGGGTGCTGGGCGGGTGGGCTGCCGAGGGCTCCTGGTCCTGGCGGGACGCGGAACGGGTGGCCGCCCTGGTCGCGGCGGGCAACGCCCGCCGCGTCTACCGCCTGGACCGGGGGTAGGGGCCGGGGGCCCGGCCGGCCCGGCCCGGCGCGATCCGGAAGAGCCGGCCTAGACGGCGGAGAGCTGCGGGTCGGCCTGGGCGGGGATGTCCGCCTGCTCGACGGGCCGCTCGCGCAGGCTCAGCGCGAGCCGGAGCACGGCGATCCACACCAGGCAGGAGCCGAGCATGTGGGCGGCGACCAGGACCTCGGGGACCTGGGTGGCGTACTGCACGTAGCCGATCGCGCCCTGGGCGAGCAGCACGATCAGCAGGTCGCGGGCGCGGGCCCGGGTGTCGGCGGGAGCGTCCACGACGCGCAGGACCAGCCACATCGCGATTCCGAGCGCGCACACGAGCCAGGCGGAGACGGCGTGCACGTGGGCGGTGGTGTCCCAGTCGAAGGGCATGCGCTTGATCTCGCTGCTGTCTCCGGCGTGCGGACCGGAGCCGGTCACGACGGTGCCCGCCGCGATCAGGACGAGGGTGGCCGCGATCAGCGCCCACGACAGTTTGCGCACCGGGCCGGGCACGCGCGGCTTGGGGGCGCCGTCGCCTTCACGGGTGCGCTGCCAGGTGACCGTCGTCACGGCGATCAGCGCGGTGGCGAGGAGGAAGTGCCCGGCCACGCTGTAGGGGTTGAGGCCGGTGCGGACGGTGATCCCACCGAGCACGGCGTTGGACATCACGACTGCGAACTGCACCCAGCCGAGCTTCGTCAGGGAGCGCCGCCAGGGCTTGGCCGCGCGGGCGGCGACGATCGCCCAGCCGACGGCCGCGCTGAGCACGTAGGTCAGCATGCGGTTGCCGAACTCGATGGCGCCGTGGAGGCCCTGCTCCTGAGTCACGATCAGGCTGTCGTCGGTGCACTTGGGCCAGGTGTCGCAGCCGAGGCCGGATCCCGTCAGCCGTACCGCGCCGCCGGTGACGACGATGGCCACGCTCATGACGAGCGCGGCGAGTGCGGCCCGCTGGACGGTCCGGGGTGACGGGGTCCAGCGGCTGGCGATGGAGGCGAGGGGGTTCAACACGCCCCATATCGTAGGCGACCCCTTGTGCAAAGTTTCACGAGGGGGTGCCGGAAGGCGTGTCCGGGCCGATGACCAGCCGGTACTTCGCCCCCGCGGGGTCGCCCTCCTCCTGCCACCACAGGAGGACGCGCCAGTGGGCGCCGTCGCCCGGGTGGTCCGCTGAGCCGGCGAACCCGTGTAGTAATTCCGCCGCTACGTCCTCTGCAGTCCGGTTCCTCACTTCTGTGGAGCTCCGCCAGGGATGTCCCAGTGTGTTCCACAGGCCGTCAGGTCCCCGCACATCGAAGCGCCACACCGCGAGCCAGGGCGTGACCTCCAGCATCGTGCGCACCTGTTCGGCGTCAAGACCGAGACCGGCCGCGATCCGCGGCTCCGTCACCCCCTGGATACGGGCGGCCACCACGGCCTGGGGCAGCAGCCGTTCGGGCAGCAGCCCCTGGCTGCGCAGGCTGACCAGCGAGCCGAAGGTCAGGAAGCGCAGCCGCAGTTCCAGCTGGCGGCCGATGTGGTCGAGGGCCTCCTCGGTCTCGCCGGACTCCTCCGCGGCCGGGTCGGCGAGCAGCAGCTGCCGGAAGTCGGATTCGGCGGTCACGGCCCAGGCCGCGGCCTCCTCGGCGAACCCCAGCTCGGCGAGGCGGTCCCCGAGGAAGACCTTGGCCTGGGCCAGGCCCCGCCGGTTGACCGGATCCCGCTGGTCCAGTCCCGCCCACACCTCCACCGCGGTCCGGGTCAGATCGCGGGCGCGCTCACCGGCCGCCCGCTCCATGGCGCTCGGGCCCTCGCCGACGGCCGGGCCCAGCGGGTGCCGGGGCAGCCGGGCCGCGTCGCTGAGCGGCCAGGACAGCCAGACCCCGTGGTTGATCAGCCCGCGGGCGTACCAGCGGGCGAACTCGGCGGAGTGCCCGGCCGCGCGCTCGGAACTGCGCAGGCCCTCCTCGATCGTGGCGAGGGCGCCGGCCCGGTCTCCCGCGGCGAACCGGGCCGCGGCCCGGTCGGCGAGCCGCAGCCCGAGCAGCGCGGTGCACCGCGGGTCGTCCGTGAACGGGCGCAGGGCGCCGATCAGCTCGTCGAGGAGCCGCTCGCGTTCCCCGGGCTCCGTGTGCTCCGCCCCCGACCGCACCCGTGCCCATCGGGCGTCCAGCCGTAGAACGGCCTCCCGCTGCACCATGTCCGCCCCCCGGCTTCATGTGTGAGGGGCCCATCCTCGCGCCATCACGGCCGCGGGGGGAGGGATTTCATTCCCAGCGGAAGAGCCGCGCGGCGGCGCCCAGACCGAGTACGGCCCAGCCCGCCAGCACGGCCGCGTCGCCCCAGGGGAGCGATGCTCCGTGCTGGAGCACCTCGCGCAGTCCGTCGGACAGGGCCGAGATGGGCAGCAGCCCCAGGACCGACTGCACGGCGTCCGGGAACTTCTCCATCGGCACGATCACCCCGCCGCCGACCAGCAGCAGTAGGAAGACCAGGTTGGCGGCGGCCAGGGTCATCTCGGCCTTGAGGGTGCCCGCCATCAGCAGCCCGAGTCCGGAGAAGGCCGCGGTGCCCAGCAGGACCAGCGCGGCCACCGACAGCGGGTCGCCCTGCGGGGACCAGCCCAGCGCGAGGGCGATCACCGTCAGCAGCGCGATCTGCAGCACCTCGGTGACCAGCACCGACAGGGTCTTGGCCGCCATCAGGGCCCAGCGGGGCAGAGGAGAGGCCCCGAGCCGCTTGAGGACCCCGTAGCGGCGGTCGAAGCCGGTGGCGATGGCCTGGCCCGTGAAGGCGGTGGACATTACGGCGAGCGCCAGGATTCCCGGCGCGAGGAAGTCCACGGACTTTCCGGCGCCCGTGTCCACGATGTCCACGGCGGAGAACAGGGTCAGCAGCAGCGCCGGGATGATCACGGTGAGCAGCAGCTGTTCCCCGTTGCGCAGCAGCATCCGGGTCTCCAGCGCCGTCTGCGCGAGGATCATGCGGGACACGGGCGCGGCCCCCGGGCTGGGGGTGAACGTACCGGCGCTCATGCGCGCAGCTCCTTGCCTGTGAGCTCCAGAAAGACGTCTTCGAGGGTGTGCCGCTCCACGGTGAGGCTGCTCGGCATCACGCCGTGCTGCGCGCACCAGGAGGCGACGGTGGCCAGCAGCTGCGGGTGGACGTCGCCGGTGACCCGGTATACGCCCGGGGCGAGCTCGGCGGCCTCGGTGCCGTCGGGCAGCGCCTTCAGGAGCGAGGCGAGGTCGAGGGAGGGGCGGCCGGTGAAGCGCAGGGTGTTCTCGGCGCCGCCGCGGCACAGCTGCTCGGGGCTGCCGTGGACGATGACCCTGCCCGAGTCCACGATGGCGACCTCGTCGGCCAGCTGCTCGGCCTCGTCCATGTGGTGGGTGGTGAGGACGACGGTGACCCCGTCGGTGCGCAGTTCCCGTACGAGGTCCCAGGTCGCGCGGCGGGCCTGCGGGTCCAGGCCGGCGGTGGGTTCGTCGAGGAAGACCAGCTCGGGGCGGCCCACCACGGCCATGGCCAGGGCCAGGCGCTGCTGCTGGCCGCCGGAGAGCCGGCGGTAGGGGGTACGGCCGCAGCCGCCGAGTCCGAGGCGTTCCACGAGGGTGGCGACGTCGAGCGGGTCGGCGTGGAGCTTGGCCATGTGGCGGAGCATCTCGACGGCACGGGCCCCGGAGTAGACGCCGCCGGACTGGAGCATCACGCCTATCCGGGGGCGCAGGGCCTCGGCCTGGGCGACCGGGTCGAGGCCGAGGACGCGGACGGTGCCGGCGTCGGGGCGGCGGTAGCCCTCGCAGGCCTCCACCGTGGTCGTCTTGCCCGCGCCGTTGGGACCGAGGACCGCGGTGACGGAGCCGCTCCGGACGGTGAGGTCCAGGCCGTCCACCGCGGTCTTGGTGCCGTACCGCTTCACCAGTCCGCGGATCTCCACGGCGGGGTCGTTGCTCATGGGGGGTGAGTCTACGGAGCCCTGGAAGGGGCCATGGGTCCCGGGGTCGGGGGCCTCTCCGCCTTCGGTCCGCCTTCTTCCGCCTCCGGTCCGCCCCGGCCGGTCGGCGGTTCCTCTTCGGTCCGTCCCCGGTTCGGCGCGGAGGATTCGATCGCCGCGCAGCGAAATACGGTTCTTTTCAGTCGGTCGGTCTTGGAAGCGCCGACATGTTTCCGTGATCCTTTCCGGGAGTCGATTTTTCTGGCGCCAGGGGACCGGTGGGGGTGCGGATTCCCTGGTCGGGGGCGGTTTTCGGGTCGGTTGGCCCGGTCCGGAAAAGTAGCGGAACACTGCCCTCCGAATAACTCTCCGTCGATAAATAAGGTAACCCTTAGTGATGGAGGCCACCACCAGTGGCGTCCATCACGGCTTGTCGCCGCTCGGTTAATTACGCAACAATGGCGTTGTGAAATACGGCGAACGGCAGATCGACACCCCTCAGGGGGAGCTCGGCACCGGGGAGCGGTCAACCCGCAACCGCGTGGCGCGCTCGATCCTGGACCACGGTCCGTCCACCGTCGCCGACCTCGCCCAGCGTCTCGGCCTCACCCAGGCCGCCGTCCGCCGCCACCTCGACACGCTCGTCACCGACGACGTGGTCGAACCTCGTGAGCAGCGTGTGTACGGTGCGCGCACCCGGGGTCGGCCCGCCAAGGTCTTCGCGCTCACCGACTGTGGCCGCGACGCCTTCGACCAGTCCTACGACACGCTCGCCGCGGACGCCCTGCGCTGGATCGCGCAGTCGGCCGGCGGCGGTGAGCGGGGCGAGGTGGCCGTCGCCGCCTTCGCCAGGTCACGGATGGAGACGCAGGCGCGGGCCTACAAGGAGGCCGTCGAGGCCGCCGCCCCGCAGGAGCGCACGGAGGCCCTTGCCAGGGCGTTGACCACGGACGGGTACGCTGCTACGGCGAAGAGCGCTCCCGGTCCGCACAGCGGTGAACAGCTCTGCCAGCACCACTGCCCGGTCGCGCACGTCGCCGAGCAGTTCCCGCAGCTCTGCGAGGCGGAGACCGAGGTCTTCTCCCGCCTGCTGGGGACCCATGTGCAGCGCCTCGCCACGATCGCCCACGGCGACGGGGTGTGCACGACGTTCATTCCGCGTGGCGCGAGCACCACACAGACCGACACATCAGTATCTGCAAGTACGGCCGGGAGGAACCCCGCATGACCACGGAGATCGCTCACCCTGAGCTCGATGGCCTGGGCACTTACGAATACGGCTGGGCCGACTCCGACGCGGCCGGTGCCGCTGCCAAGCGGGGTCTGTCCGAAGAGGTCGTCCGCGACATCTCGGCGAAGAAGTCCGAGCCGGAGTGGATGCTCAACCTCCGCCTCAAGGGCCTGAAGCTGTTCGACAAGAAGCCCATGCCGAACTGGGGCTCCGACCTCTCGGGCATCGACTTCGACAACATCAAGTACTTCGTGCGTTCCACCGAGAAGCAGGCCGCTTCGTGGGAGGACCTGCCCGAGGACATCAAGAACACGTACGACAAGCTCGGCATCCCGGAGGCGGAGAAGCAGCGCCTCGTCGCCGGTGTCGCGGCCCAGTACGAGTCCGAGGTCGTCTACCACCAGATCCGTGAGGACCTGGAGGAGCAGGGCGTCATCTTCCTCGACACGGACACCGCGCTCAAGGAGCACCCGGAGCTCTTCCAGGAGTACTTCGGCACGGTCATCCCGGTCGGCGACAACAAGTTCGCCTCGCTGAACACCGCGGTGTGGTCCGGCGGCTCCTTCATCTACGTCCCCAAGGGTGTCCACGTGGACATCCCGCTCCAGGCCTACTTCCGTATCAACACGGAGAACATGGGCCAGTTCGAGCGGACGCTGATCATCGTCGACGAGGACGCCTACGTCCACTACGTCGAGGGCTGCACCGCCCCGATCTACTCCTCGGACTCGCTGCACAGCGCCGTCGTCGAGATCATCGTCAAGAAGGGCGGCCGCTGCCGCTACACGACGATCCAGAACTGGTCGAACAACGTCTACAACCTGGTCACCAAGCGCGCCGTGGCGTACGAGGGCGCGACCATGGAGTGGATCGACGGCAACATCGGTTCCAAGGTCACCATGAAGTACCCGGCCGTCTACCTGATGGGCGAGCACGCCAAGGGCGAGACCCTGTCCATCGCCTTCGCGGGCGAGGGCCAGCACCAGGACGCCGGCTCCAAGATGGTCCACATGGCGCCGAACACCTCCTCGAACATCGTCTCCAAGTCGGTGGCCCGGGGCGGCGGCCGCACCTCCTACCGCGGACTGGTCGAGATCGGCGAGGGCGCTGCCGGCTCGAAGTCCAACGTGCTCTGCGACGCGCTGCTCGTGGACACCATCTCCCGCTCGGACACGTACCCGTACGTGGACGTCCGCGAGGACGACGTGACCATGGGCCACGAGGCCACCGTCTCCAAGGTCTCCGACGACCAGCTCTTCTACCTGATGCAGCGCGGCCTCACCGAGTTCGAGGCCATGGCCATGATCGTGCGCGGCTTCGTCGAGCCGATCGCGAAGGAGCTGCCCATGGAGTACGCGCTGGAGCTCAACCGGCTGATCGAGCTGCAGATGGAGGGTTCGGTCGGCTAGTCCCGACCGCCCCGCCCGCAGCACATCCACAGACGCAGACGCAGACCTGCTTAAGAGAGCGAGCAAGACGACAGCCATGGCTGAGGCTCAGAACATTCCGGCGGGCTCCACCACCGCCGGCGCGATCGCGGTGGCCGCCGAGTCCACCGTCGCCACCCGGATGAGTGCGCCCCCGTCCTTCGACGTGGCCGACTTCCCGGTCCCGCACGGCCGCGAGGAGGAGTGGCGCTTCACGCCGCTCGCCCGCCTCAAGGGCCTGCACGACGGCACCGCTGTCGCGGACGGCACCATGAAGGCCCAGATCGACGCGCCCGAGGGCGTCACCGTCGAGTCCGTGGAGCGCGGCGACGAGCGGATCGGCAAGGCCGGCACCCCCGTCGACCGCGTCGCCGCCCAGGCCTTCTCCGCGTTCGCCAAGGCCACGGTCGTCACCGTGCCCAAGGAGACCGTGCTCACCGAGCCGATCCGGGTCGCCCTGCACGGCGAGGGCGGCACGACCTTCGGGCACACCGTCTTCGACATCAAGCCGTTCGCCGAGGCGATCATCGTGATCGACCACACCGGTGACGGCGTCCGCGCCGCCAACGTCGACATCCTCGTCGGCGACGGCGCCAAGGTGACCTTCGTGTCCGTCCAGGACTGGGACGACACGGCGGTCCACACCTCGCAGCACAACGCCCTCGTCGGCCGCGACGGCAGCTTCAAGTCCGTGGTCATCACCTTCGGCGGTGACCTGGTCCGCCTGCACCCGCGCGTCACCTACGCGGGCCCCGGCGGCGAGTCCGAGATGCTCGGCCTGTACTTCACGGACGCCGGCCAGCACCAGGAGCACCGCCTCCTGGTCACGCACGACGCCCCGCACTGCAAGTCGAACGTGGTCTACAAGGGCGCGCTCCAGGGCCAGGACGCCCACGCCGTCTGGATCGGTGACGTGCTCATCGAGAAGACCGCCGAGGGCACCGACACCTACGAGATGAACCGCAACCTCGTCCTCACGGACGGCGCGCGGGTCGACTCCGTGCCCAACCTGGAGATCGAGACCGGCGAGATCGTCGGCGCCGGCCACGCCTCCGCGACCGGCCGCTTCGACGACGAGCAGCTCTTCTACCTGCAGGCCCGTGGCATCCCGGCCGACGAGGCGCGCCGCCTGGTCGTCCGCGGCTTCTTCGCGGAGCTCGTCCAGCAGATCGGTGTCGACGACATCGAGGAGCGTCTGCTCGCCAAGATCGAGACCGAGCTCCAGGGTTCCGTCTGATGAATTTCGTCAAGGCCTGTGCGCTCAGCGAGCTGGAGGAGAACACCCCGAAGAGGGTGGAACTCGACGGCACGCCGGTGTCCATCGTCTCCACCGAGGGGGAGGTGTTCGCGATCAACGACATCTGCTCGCACGCGAACGTCTCGCTCTCGGAGGGCGAGGTCGAAGACTGCATGATCGAGTGCTGGCTGCACGGGTCGGCCTTCGACCTGCGCACCGGCAAGCCCTCGGGTCTGCCCGCGACGCGCCCCGTACCCGTATACCCCGTAAAGATCGAAGGGGACGACGTGCTCGTCTCCCTCACCCAGGAGTCCTGAGGTATCCATGGCAACGCTTGAAATCCACGACCTGCACGTCTCCGTCGAGGCCGAGAACGGCGCCCGCGAGATCCTCAAGGGCGTCGACCTCACCGTCAAGCAGGGTGAGACGCACGCCATCATGGGTCCGAACGGCTCCGGCAAGTCCACCCTCGCGTACTCGCTCGCCGGTCACCCGAAGTACACCATCACCGGTGGCACCGTGACCCTCGACGGCGAGGACGTCCTGGAGATGTCCGTCGACGAGCGCGCCCGCGCCGGCGTCTTCCTCGCGATGCAGTACCCGGTCGAGGTCCCCGGTGTCTCGGTCTCCAACTTCCTGCGCACCTCGGCCACCGCGATCCGCGGCGAGGCGCCGAAGCTGCGTACCTGGGTGAAGGAGGTCAAGTCCGCGATGGAGCAGCTCCAGATGGACCCGGCCTTCGCCGAGCGCAACGTCAACGAGGGCTTCTCCGGCGGTGAGAAGAAGCGCCACGAGATCCTCCAGCTGGAGCTTCTCAAGCCGAAGATCGCGATCCTCGACGAGACCGACTCCGGCCTCGACGTCGACGCCCTGCGCATCGTCTCCGAGGGCGTCAACCGCGTCCGCGAGACCGGTGAGGTCGGCACCCTGCTGATCACCCACTACACGCGCATCCTGCGCTACATCAAGCCCGACTTCGTGCACGTGTTCGCGAACGGCCGTATCGCCGAGTCCGGCGGCGCCGAGCTCGCCGACCAGCTGGAGGCCGAGGGTTACGACAAGTACGTGAAGGGTGGCGCGACCGCGTGACACAGCTGCCTGGCCTCCTCGACATCGAGGCGATCCGCAAGGACTTCCCCCTGCTGGATCGTGTGGTCCACGACGGGAAGAAGATCGTTTACCTGGACAACGCTGCGACCTCGCAGAAGCCGCGCCAGGTGCTCGACGCGCTGAACGAGTACTACGAGCAGCACAACGCCAACGTCCACCGTGGCGTGCACGTGCTCGCCGAGGAGGCCACGGCGCTGTACGAGGGCGCTCGCGACAAGGTCGCCGCCTTCATCAACGCGCCCAGCCGCGACGAGGTGATCTTCACCAAGAACGCCTCGGAGTCGCTCAATCTGGTCGCGAACATGCTCGGCTGGGCGGACGAGCCCTACCGGGTCGACCGCGAGACCGAGATCGCCATCACGGAGATGGAGCACCACTCCAACATCGTGCCGTGGCAGCTGCTCTCGCAGCGCACGGGCGCGAAGCTGAAGTGGTTCGGCCTCACCGACGACGGCCGGCTCGACCTGTCCAACATCGAAGAGGTCATCACGGAGAAGACGAAGATCGTCTCCTTCACGCTGGTCTCCAACATCATGGGCACGGTCAACCCGGTCGAGGCGATCGTCCGGCGCGCCCAGGACGTCGGCGCCCTCGTGCTGATCGACGCCTCCCAGGCCGCCCCGCACATGCCGCTGGACGTGCAGGCGCTCGGCGCCGACTTCGTGGCCTTCACCGGCCACAAGATGTGCGGTCCGACCGGCATCGGCGTCCTCTGGGGCCGCCAGGAGCTGCTGGAGGACCTGCCTCCGTTCCTCGGCGGCGGCGAGATGATCGAGACCGTGTCGATGCACGCCTCGACCTACGCCCCGGCGCCCCACAAGTTCGAGGCGGGTACGCCCCCGATCGCCCAGGCCGTCGGCCTCGGCGCGGCCGTGGACTACCTGAGCGCGATCGGCATGGACAAGATCGCCGCCCACGAGCACGCGATCACCGAGTACGCGATCAAGCGCCTCGCGGAGGTGCCCGACCTGCGGATCATCGGCCCCACCACGGCCGAGGACCGCGGCGCCGCGATCTCCTTCGTCCTCGGTGACATCCACCCGCATGACGTCGGCCAGGTACTGGACGAGCAGGGCATCGCGGTCCGCGTGGGACACCACTGCGCACGCCCGGTCTGCCTGCGCTACGGAATTCCTGCGACGACGCGAGCGTCTTTCTACCTGTACTCCTCTCCGGCCGACGTCGACGCGCTGATCGACGGGCTGGAGCACGTACGGAACTTCTTCGGCTGACGGACGAGGCGACGAGGACGCAGTGAAGCTGGATTCGATGTACCAGGAACTGATCCTGGACCACTACAAGCACCCGCACGGGCGTGGCCTGCGTGACGGCGACGCCGAGGTGCACCACGTCAACCCGACCTGCGGTGACGAGATCACGCTGCGCGTGAAGTACGACGGCGAGACGTTGACCGACGTCTCCTACGAGGGCCAGGGCTGCTCCATCAGCCAGGCCAGCGCGTCCGTGCTGAACGAGCTGCTCGTCGGCAAGGAACTGGCCGAGGCGCAGAAGATCCAGGCGGTCTTCCTGGAGATGATGCAGTCCAAGGGCAAGATCGAGCCCGACGAGGCCATGGAGGAGGTGCTGGAGGACGCCGTGGCGTTCGTCGGCGTCTCCAAGTACCCGGCTCGTGTGAAGTGTGCTCTGCTGAGCTGGATGGCGTGGAAGGACGCGACGGCCCAGGCTCTGGGCGGCGCGGAGAGGGAGACGGCATGACCGAGAACGCGACGCCCGAGGCGTCGATCAAGCCGGCCACCGAGGAGGAGGTCCGCGAGGCCCTCTACGACGTGGTCGACCCCGAGCTGGGCATCGACGTCGTCAACCTGGGCCTGATCTACGGCATCCACATCGACGACGCGAACATCGCCACCCTCGACATGACGCTGACCTCGGCGGCCTGCCCGCTGACGGACGTCATCGAGGACCAGGCGAAGTCGGCGACGGACGGCATCGTCAGCGAACTCCGGATCAACTGGGTCTGGATGCCGCCGTGGGGCCCGGACAAGATCACGGACGACGGGCGCGAGCAGCTCCGCGCGCTCGGCTTCAACGTCTGAGCCGTAGCGAACGAGCAAGGGCCCCCGGCATCGTGCCGGGGGCCCTTCGCGTGTACGGCCGAGCGGCCGAGCGGCCGAGCGGCCGAGCGGCCGGGAGGGCCGCTCAGTCGTCCGTCGGCTTGTTCGGCCGTGTCTCCGGCAGCGTGTTCGGCAGTGTTTCCGGCTCCTCGCCGGGCTGCGGTTCCGGCCGGTGCGGGTGCGCGAGGGTGGGCGCCTCCGGGTCCGTGTTCGCGGGTCCGGCCGGTCCGGTCGGTCCGGCCGTGGGCGCCGTCGCGGGCCCGGTGGTGGGCGCGGTCGCGGGCATGGGGCCGGTGCCGTGGGCCTGAGCGGCGAGTTCCGCGAGGATGGCCTGGGCGAGGTTCTCGCGCCGCAGCCGCTGGTCCACGTACAGCAGATTGCTGACCAGCTGGGAGTACCCGATCTGGAACATCTGGCTCAGGCCGGAGCCGATCATGATGCACAGGAAGCCGAACACGAGGGCGACGACCAGGCCCGTCGACAGGTCGGCCCCCTCGCCGGCCTCGCTTCCCTCGGCCATGAGCGGGATCATCCCGAACATGCCGATGAGCTGGAAGGGCATCTGGATCAGGTAGGCGACGCTCGCCGCGATCATGCTGCCGACCAGGGTGATGCCGAAGATCCGCCACCAGTCACCCTTGACGAGCGCGGCCGAGCGGCGCAGCGCGGTGACGGGGCCGGCCTTCTCCATGACCGCCACGGCAGGGGCCAGGCTGAGCCGGGTGCCGAGCCAGACGGACACCGGGATGGCGGGCAGCAGGAGCAGCGGCAGGACGAACAGGCCCCCGGGCGACGGGTCGTCACCGGAGACGGAGACGATCATCACCGGAATCCACACCGCGACGGCGACGAGGACCGGGGCACCCGCGATCATCCCGGTGAGTGCCAGCGTGCCCAGGACGGCGGGAGTCCGCCGCAGGGCCGCGCGCCACATCGCGCGGAAGGTGGTGGGCCGGCCGACGACCGCCTCCTGGAGGATCGCCGGGCACAGAGCCGTGAGCACGGCCATGCACAGCAGGCCCACGGCGGACAGCAGTACGAACAGCGTGACGGCCGCGACGAGGAAGGGGGTCAGGTGCTCGGCCGCCGGGTCCTGCCCGTAGGGCGGGTCGAAGACCGGTTCGATGTGGTCGTACACCGCGGCGACGGCGATGCCCACCAGCAGGGCCATGACCGCCAGGCACAGGCCCAGCACGGTCAGCATGACGCCGACGAGCTGCTTCCAGTAGCGGCCGAACGTGGCGAAGGAGGCGCTCACGACGTCCCCCAGGCCCAGGGGCTTCAGGGGCACCGTCCCGGGCTGCGGCGGTGGCGGCGGGGCCCATCCTCCCCAGTGCGGGCCGCCGGGGCCGCCGGGACCTCCCGGCCACGGTGCTCCCGGTGCTCCTGGTGCCCCCGGTGCCCCCGTGGGTCCCCACCCTGCGCTCTGCGTCATACGTGCACTCCGTCTGTTCGTTCCCCCATCGAACGCACACCGTATACCAGCATGTCAGGTGCATGGCGGCAGGTTTTCCTCCGGCTTGTGTACGGGCGTACGCATCGTGTGTACAGTTGTACGCATGCCCTACGTCATGCTTGCCGCGGCCATCGCCGCCGAGGTCGCCGGAACCACCGCGATGAAGTACAGCGACGGCTTCACGAAACTGTGGCCGTCGCTGGGCACCCTGCTGGGCTACGCCATCGCCTTCACCCTGCTCGCGCAGACGCTGAAGTCGATGTCGGTGGGCACGGCGTACGCGATATGGGCGGGTGTCGGAACCGCCGCGATCGCCGCCATAGGCATGGTCTTCCTGGGGGAGGCGGCCACCGCCGCCAAGATCGCCGGGATCGCCCTGGTGATCGGTGGGGTGGTCCTGCTCAATCTCGGCGGGGCCCACTGATGACCCCGGGCGTGCGGCGCTACGACCCGGACCGGCGGCAGCGGATCATCGACGCGGCGCTCCGGGTGGTGGGCGAGCGCGGCATCGCGGGGCTGACCCACCGCAGCGCCGCCGCGGAGGCCGACGTACCGCTCGGGTCGACGACGTACCACTTCAAGACGCTGGACGACCTGCTCGTCGCCGCGCTGCGCCAGGCCAACGAGGGCTTCGCGCAGGCGGTGACGGACTCGGACGCGCTGACCGGCCCGGACGTGGACCTCGCCGGGGCCCTGGCCCGCCTGCTCGGGGAGTTCCTGGCGGCGGACCGGAGCCGGGTCGAGCTGGAGTACGAGCTCTACCTGGCGGCCCTGCGCCGCCCGGCGCTGCGGCCGGTGGCGGCGCAGTGGTGCGAGGCGGTGTCGGCGGCGCTGACCCCGCGGACCGACCCGGTGACCGCGCGGGCGCTGGTGGCGGCCATGGACGGGATCGGCCTGCAGGTCCTGCTGACGGACGCCGCGTACGACGAGGAGTACGCCCGCGAGGTCCTGCGGCGAATCCTGCGGCCGTCGTAGCCGCCGCCACGGCCTGCACGGCTGGCGCATCCGGTGGCCAAGCCGCCCGCCCAGCCCGCGGCCGGCCTGCTCGGCATGGCAGTCTGCTCGGCCTGACGTCCGGTGGCCCGACCGGGCGGCCGCCCGGCCTGGCCGGCCCGCGCCCGGCGGCGGGTTCGGCCTCTGGCCTGGTGGCCTGACGGCCTGGTGGCCTGACGGCCTCCGGCCTGCCAGGTCTGCCGTCCGGTGGCCCCTCTGGGCGCGGCGGGCCGCCAGACCTGCTGCCCGGTCCTGCCCGCAGCCTGACGGCCGGGCCGACCCGCGGCCCGAGGGCCGGCCTGGCCGGACGTCCCGAGGGGGTGGTCCGTTCAGCCCGCGGCCGGGCGGTCCGCGGAGCGGACGGTCGCGAGGGCCGTCTGCACGCTCGCCTCGATGTCCTGGATCGGGTAGATCACCTCGCGGACCGTCCGGTCCCGGTCGACGACGAGCGTCAGCCGCTTGATCCGGCTCGTGCCCGCCGCGCGGAACGTCGGCAGGCGCAGCGCGGCCGTCAGTGTCAGCTCCGCGTCCGACAGGAGCGGGAACCGCAGCCGCTCCCGGTCCGCGAACTCCCTTTGCTCGTCCGGGCGCTGGGTCGACACCCCGTGCACGGTGGCGCCGGCCGCGGTGAACTCCGCCAGCTGGTCGCGGTAGATGCACGACTCGAACGTGCAGCCCGTGGCGCCGGGGATGCCGGCCCAGCCGGGCGGGTAGGACTCGGCTCGCGCGTACGCGCCCGGGAAGCAGTACAGGACCGTGAACGGGGTGTCCGCCACCGGGTCGCTCAGCTCGCCGAAACGGTCCGGCAGCAGTAGCTCCGGCACCCGGGTGCCGCGCAGCGCGTGCACCCGTTCCGCCTCGCGCGAGGCCTCGTCGGTCGTCGCCGTCATCTCTCCCTCTCCCAGGACCCAGGTGTCTCCCCAGTCCTGGAGGGCCACCAGGACGGGCAGCAGCCCCCGCCCGCGCGGGGTCAGCCGGTATTCGTGCCGCACCGGGCGTTCCTGGTACGGCTCGCGCGACAGCACCCCGGCCTCGACGAGCAGCTTCAGCCGCTCCGCCAGCACCTTGCGGGACATCCCCAACTCGCGCTGGAGCTCGTCGAAGCGGTACAGACCGCGCGCGGCGTCGCGCACGATCAGCAGCGTCCACCAGTCGCCCACCACGTCGAGCGCCTGGGCGATGGCGCAGTCCGCGTCGCCGAGGTGTGTGCGCTGGGCCATGGCACTCCTTTGTCCGTTGACCCCAAGGCTGCCATGCTGACATAGTCAGTTCCTAAAGGGAACTTACTCGTTCGAGCGCAGGGGACACGGGTGTGCTGCAGGGGTTCAAGGACGTACCGCGGGTCGTGTGGCTGCTGGCTGCGGGGATCTTCGTCAACACCGTCGCCAGCTTCACCGTCGTCTTCGTCTTCCTCTACCTGACCGGCCCGCGCGGCCTCGGCACCACCGAGGCGGGCCTGATCGTCGGCGTCGGCGGCATCGGCCTGGTCGCGGGCAACTTCACCGGCGGCTGGTACGGCGACCGCTTCGGCCACCGCAGGGTGCTGCTCACCGCCTCGGCCCTCGGGGGCTCCGCCCTCGTCGCCCTGCCGGTGGCCCCCACCGGGGTGCTGGCCGTCCTCCTGCCGCTCGCCCAGTACGCCTCCGGGGTGATCCGCGCCGCGAACTCGGCGCTGGTCGCCGTCACCGTGCCGGAGGGTTCCCGCCGCCAGGCCTTCGCCGTCACCCGCTGCCTGTCCAACGGGGGCTTCGCGGTGGGCGGCCCGCTCGGGGCGCTCGTCGCGACCGGCCTCTCGTACGACTGGCTCTTCGTCGCGGACGGCCTCGGCACCCTCTTCTTCGCCCTCTGGACCGCCCGGGTCGTCCCGGCCAGGGCCCCCACCACCGCCCCTTCCTCGGCCCCGGACGGGGGTCTGGGCCGAGGGGGGCTGTGGCGGGAGCTGCGCGCGCGGCCGGCCGTACTGGTCCTGCTCGGTGCGATCGTCGTCATCGACGTCGTCTACCGGCAGCACCTCACGACCTTCCCCGTCTACCTCGCCGACCACGGCATGGACACCCGGGTGTACGGATGGCTCATCGCGGTCAACTGCGGCGTCATCCTGCTCCTGGAGATCCCCGCCGCCCTCGCCCTGCGCCGGCGCTCCCCACTGCCCGTCATCGGCGGCGGACTGGTCCTGGTGGGCGGCGGCTACGCGATGCTGATGCTCGGGGCCGGAATCGCCACGGCCGTCGCCATGATGCTGCTGCTCACCCTCGGTGAGCTCCTCTACAAGACCACCGCCATGGCGTACGTCGCGGACGAGTCGCCCGCGCACGCCATCGGCCGGTTCCAGAGCCTGTACGCGGGCTTCTCCATCAGCGGCTTCGTCCTCGCCGCGCCCCTCGGTGGCGCCCTGTACGACAGGGCGCCGGAGCTGCTGTGGCCGCTGTGCGCGGTGCTCGGCGCCGCCGCCGGGGGGATCGTGCTGGTCACGGGTGCGCGGGGGGTGCGGCGACCCGTGCGACCGTCACATGAGACCGGTTCGCGACCGAAGGCCGTCGCCGGTTAGGTTTCGGATATGACTGCTACGCGTACCACCGGCGCCGTCGCCGCCGGACTTGCCACCATCACCGCCGACGGCACCGTCCTCGACACCTGGTTCCCCGCCCCCGAGCTGGTCGCCGAGCCCGGCCCGGCCGGCACCGAGCGCCTCACCGCCGACCAGGCCGTGGAGCTGCTGGGCGCCGCCGCGGCCAAGGCGATCCGCACGGACGCGGTGCGCGGCGTCGAGGTCGTAGCCGTCCGCACGGTCATCTCCTCCCTGGAGGACAAGCCGCTGGACGCGCACGACGCGTACCTGCGGCTGCACCTGCTCAGCCACCGCCTGGTCAAGCCGCACGGCCAGAACCTCGACGGCGTCTTCGGCCTGCTGGCCAACGTCGCCTGGACCTCGCTCGGCCCGGTCGCCGTCGACCAGGTCGAGACCGTCCGCCTCAACGCGCGTGCCGAGGGCCTGCACCTCCAGGTCACCTCGATCGACAAGTTCCCGCGCATGACGGACTACGTCGCCCCCAAGGGCGTGCGCATCGCCGACGCGGACCGGGTCCGCCTCGGCGCGCACCTCGCCGAGGGCACCACCGTCATGCACGAGGGCTTCGTCAACTTCAACGCCGGCACCCTCGGCACCTCCATGGTCGAGGGCCGCATCTCGGCGGGCGTCGTGGTCGGCAACGGCTCCGACATCGGCGGCGGCGCCTCCACCATGGGCACCCTCTCGGGCGGCGGCAAGCAGATCATCTCGATCGGCGAGCGCACCCTGATCGGCGCCGAGGCGGGCGTGGGCATCGCGCTCGGCGACGAGTGCGTGGTCGAGGCCGGCCTCTACGTGACCGCGGGCACCCGCGTGACCCTGCCGGACGGCCAGATCGTCAAGGCCCTGGAGCTCTCCGGCGCCAACAACATCCTCTTCCGCCGGAACTCGGTGACCGGCGCCGTCGAGGCACGCCCGTACAAGGCGGCCTGGGGCGGCCTGAACGAGGTCCTGCACAGCCACAACTGACGGCGGCCGACGGCCCCACCGGCCGGCCCCGTCCCTGCGAGCGCCCTCCCGCCGTCCACCACGGCCGGGAGGGCGCTCGGCCGTTGCCGGAGCCAGGTACCCGGGCGCGGGTACTCGGGCGGGACTGAGTATCCGCGCGCTGGTGGCCCGCGGGGCCCGGGGGAAGGCTGGGGACATGCGACGACGAACAGACCTCGGCCCCACGTCCCCCCTTCCGGTCGCCCTGGCGCTCGCCATGATGGCGGCGGCCGCGTGGGCCGCCTGGCTCGGCTGGGACCAGCACCGCGATGTACAGCCCGACGGTTCGCAGACCGGGCCCTACGAGGCCTGGCAGGTGATCGGGCTCTGTCTGACGCTGCTCGTGCCCGTGTGCTGGGCGGCGTACCGGGGCCGCGCGGCGGGCGTCGTCGTGGGTGTCACGGCCGGACTGACCGGTGCCGCGGCCTACGACTGGTCGGACGACGCCAGCGGACTCTTCGTGATCGGCGTGGGGATGGTCATGGTGGGGAGCCTGGTGGTGACCGCCGGGGTCTGTGCCCTGATCGCCGCCCTGAGGCCGAAGGCGCCGACGGCCCGCAGCGGCGGATAGGACGGGGGCCCGCCGTACTCAGCTCAGGGGGATCGTACGGACCAGGCCCGCGAAGGCCTGCTTCTCGGCCTCGGTCAGCTCCACCGTCTCCATCGGGTGCCCGGCGGCGCCGCGCTGGCCCGGGATCATCGGCAGGGCCTCGGAGACGGCGGGCTGCGCCCGGCGGAACCGGTCGTCGCCCCGCAGGTGGCGGAGGCCGGTGAACGAGACGATCGCGACCACGAGCAGGACGGCCAGGCCGATTTCCTGAGCGGGGGAGATGGAGGGGAACACGAGGATCCTCCCGGGGGCGTTCGGTACGAGCCGGTACAAGATCGAGCGTGGAGACACTCAACCACCACAACGGGCCGATTCGGCAGGGATGTGTCGAGGGTCACGCCAGGGCCGAAAGTCCCCAGCTTGTCCGAGAAGCCCCCTTACGGCTCCAGGGGCAGCTTGAAGCCCTCGTGGCTGCGCGCGAAGCCCAGGCGCTCGTAGAACCGGTGCGCGGCCGTCCGCCGCTTGTTGCTGGTCAGCTGGACCAGGCCGCAGCCGCGCTCGCGGGCCCGCTCGGCGGCGAGCCGCATCAGCTCGGCGCCGAGTCCCGAGCCGCGCCGGTCCGCGCGGATCCGTACCGCTTCCACCAGGGCCCGTTCCTGCCCGTTCTGGCCCAGGCCCGGGATGTAGGTGATCTGGAGGCAGCCGAGGACGACTTCGCCCGCCTCACCCGACCCGCTCCCCGGGCCCGCCGCGGCCGTGAGCACCAGCATCTCGTTGCGCGGATCCGCCTCGATCGCGCCGAAGGCCCGCTCGTGCGCCTCGCCGATCACGATCCGGGCCGGGTCGACGACCGAGTCCTCGTCGGCGAGCAGGGCGAGTACGGCGGGCAGGTCCTGGCGGGTGGCCTCACGGAAGATCATGGCCCGGATTGTGGCAGGGGGCCCGGACGCGACGGCGTCCGGGCCCCCTGCGGCTGCAAGCCCCGAGGAGCTACGGGCGGAAGCGCAGCACCTGCGGGTCGTGGTCGCTGTTCTGCGCCGAGAACTCCGCGTTGATGTGCACGCTGTCGTACGTGAACTTCTTGATCGCCGGGCTGGTCAGGATCTGGTCCAGCACCTGCGCGTTGCCCTGGTAGACGTAGGAGTAACGCTCCGCCTTCGGCAGCGACTTGATCGCCGGGTACAGGGCCCCGCCGTCCGCCAGCGCGTCCGTCGTCGCCGAGAACTCGAAGTCGTTGATGTCACCGAGGACCAGGACGTTGGCGTTCTTGTCCTCCGCCAGGATCTGCTTCACGAAGCCGTTCACGGCCTGCGCCTGCTGCAGTCGCTTGGCCTCCGAGGAACGGACCGGCGGCTGGTGGTGCGAGGTCAGACCCTCGTCGCCGCCCTTGGAGCCGAAGTGGTTGGCGATCACGAAGACCGTCTTGCCGCGGAAGACGAACTCGCCCGCCAGCGGCTTGCGGCTGTCCGCCCACGCCGGGTTGGCGGGGTCGACGCGGCCGGGGGAGTGGGTCAGGGCGGCCTTGCCGTTGACCTTGGTCACGCCGGTCGCGGTCACCGCGTCACCCGGGGCGCGCTCGGTGAAGGAGACCCGCGCCGGGTTGAAGAGGAACACCTGGCGGATGTTGCCGCCGGGCTCGCCGCCGTCCTTCTTGTCCTCCGGGTTGACGGTCCGCCACTGGTAGGCCGGGCCGCCGGCGGCCGAGATCGCCGCGGTGAACTTGGCGAGGGTCTGCTCGGCCGAGACCGTACCGTCGTTCTTGGCGCCGTTGTCGTCCTGGATCTCCTCCAGGGCGAGGACGTCGGGGGAGGCCAGGTTCTCGACGACCGCCTTCGCCAGCGCGTCGAACTTCTCCTGCGGGTCGGTCGGGTCGAGGTTCTCCACGTTGTACGTGGCGACCGCGAGCTCCTGCTCGGCCTGCGGCTTGGTCTTCTCGGGGGCGAGCGTGCCCGCCTTGACGGTGCCGAGGGTACGCGCCACCAGCGTGTAGCCGCCGAACTGGTTGAAGTCCAGGGGGCCTTCCGTGGTGCCGGTCAGCCGGTCGCCGACGTTGGCCACCGGGAAGGGCTGCTGCGCGATGGGCGCGAGCTGCTGGATCTGCAGGCGGCCGGTGTTCTGGGACTCGTAGGAGCCGTAGATGGTGCCACCGCGCTTGGCGGTGTTCTCCCAGCCCTTCACCGTGACCCACAGCTCCGAGTACGGGTCGGTGGCGCCGACCACGCGGGAGGTGCCGATCTTGACGTTCATGCCCTCCAGCGACTCGTAGTAGTCCAGGGCGTAGCGCGAGGGCTCCAGGGTCAGACCGTTGATGCTGCCGGCGGCGGCCGGGTCGCCCGCCGGGGCGTACTCGGCGGGCACCGAGTACTCGTTGATCGCGGTGGCCTCGGGCAGCGCGTTGCCGGAGGAGACGACGGTCACCGTCGGCTTGGAGATCTGGGTGACCGACTGGTTGCCGGAGGTCAGGCCGCCGGGGACGTACTCGCCGACCGTGCCGGACACCTTGACCGCGTCGCCCGTGGCGACGGTCGGGACCGAGTTGGTGAAGACGAAGACGCCCTCACTGGTGGCGTCGTTGTCGTCGGCGTCCGGGTCCTGGATCCAGAAGCCGCGCGAGCCGTACGTGCGCACACCCGTGACGATGCCCGCGACGTCCGTGACCTGCTTGCCGTTGAGCGGGGATATCCGGGTGGTGCCCTGAATGTCGTGGATGCGTATCGGATCGGCGGACACGGCGCCTTCGGCCGCGTCGGCGGAGCCCGCGAGCAGGCCGGTGGCCAGTGCGGTGGCGACGAGGGCCGCGACGGCGGCGGAACGGGGATGCGAGGAGCGCATGGGCAGGAACTCCGGTGTGGGAGAGGGAAAAGGTGGGGGGTACGGCAGTGAGATCTGCGGGAGACGTGCCGCCCCCGATTCATCTACGCGCGTCAATTTCCTGTGTGGCCCGCAAAGTTGTCAACCCCTCCAGGGAATACGACAGCTGACTGTGGGATGAACCAAAGGGGATGGCCCGCCGGACAAACCCGAAATGCGTCTACGCTGGAACGCCGCACTCAGGCCGCGTCTGTCATCTGCGCCACATCCGCATGCCCGCACTGCCCGTCATGTCGGCCATGTCATCGAAATCCGGGCGCACATGACGGTCCGGCCGGTGCGCGGCCCGTGTCACCAACGCCACATCCCGGAACAGCCCGAAACGCCCTGTCCTATCGCGTCGGCGAGGAGAACCGCCCCATGTCCGCAGACTCGCACCCCACGCTGCCGCCGGTCCGGCTGCACTCCGATGCGGAGCTGGCCCGAGACGCCCTCGGCGCCCCGCTGTTCGCGCGCGCCGTACGGCTCGCCCGCTGGGCCGGACCGGACACCCGCGTCGGCGTCGGCGGCGAGCTCGCCACCGCCCAGCTGCCCGAGGCCGCCGCGGTGCTCGGTCTCGACACCGACGACGCCGACTCCCCCGGGTACGCGAGCCAGGCCTGGCGCGTGGCCGTGGACACCGGCCTGGTCGACGTGACCGAGCCGGAGGAGGACGGCGCGGACGGTGCGGAGGGCGACGAGGAGCGATTCGGCACGGCGGCGCCCGGTGAGGACCTCGCACTGGTGACGGGCGGTGCGCCCGGCGACGTGCTCGACCTCTGGCTGGCGGCCCTGGACACGGTGCTCGCCGACGCGGCGGTGCCCGACCTGGACGACCTCGTCGACGCGCTGGACGCGGGCGGCGAGATCGACTTCGACCGGCTGGACTGGAACCCGGGGCGCGAGGCGGACTTCCTCGACGGGGTCCTCGCCAACCTCTACCTGCTCACGGTCACCGAGGGCGGCGCCGCGGACGAGCCCGTTCCGCTGCCGGTGCTCGCCGCGTCGATGGTCGTGCCCGACGACATGGGCGAGCCGACGGACGCCGTGCTGGAGCAGGTCTCGGACGCGATGATGCGCCTCGACGACCAGTTCCGTCAGCTGGAGCCGATCGGGCTGGTGGAGTTCCGGCCCGTCGACGAGGAGCTGATGGCGGAAGCCGACGGAACCCCGGAGCCGGAGCACGCGAGCACCGGGCGCGGCGAGGACGGCGAGGACGGCCGGCCCGTCGCGGACGACGAGGACGTCTCCCGCTACGGGATGGTCCGCCTGACCCCCCTCGGCCTGTACGGGATCCGGGCCCGGATGCTGGAGGCCGGGGTCGACGCCCCCGCCGTAGGCGAACTGGCCGAGAAGGGCGCCGACGCCCTTCTCGACGCGGTCTCCTTCTACTCCGAGAACGCCGCCCAGGCCGAGATCGAGCAGTGGCTGGCCGGCCGGGAACAGCCCGCCGCGGCCGCCGAACTCCTGGCCGCCGCCCGCGGGGACGACGAGGGCGGCCCGCTGCGCCGGCTCCGGTGCCAGCAGGCCCTGGCCCCCGCCGGCCCGGAGGCCGAACCCGCGGTCCGCTCGGTGCTGGACGACCCGGAGCTCGGCGGGCTCGCCCGGGTCTGGCTGGCGGAGCGCGGGGTGAGCGACGTACCGGCGCCGGACCCGGAGATGGTGTTCTGGCTGACGGTCGACACGATCGCGGCGCAGCTCGCCGCCGACGGGGAGACGGAGGAGCTCCCGCTCCTGATGGAGACCCTGACCGCTCATCACGCGGGCTTCTTCGAGCAGGTGTGGCGGGTGGAGCACCCGGCGACGGCGTACGTCCTGGAGGCGATGGGCCGCCTGCACCCGGACAGGAAGGCGGCCAAGGAGGCCCGCAAGGCCGCGTTCAAGGCCCGCTCCCGCCGCCCCGCCTAGGCCCGCTCCCGCCGCCCCGCCTATGCCGGCTCCGGAACCGGACCCGGGGGCGGGCGGTCGGGGCGGGTCCTGCGGGCCGGGTCCTGCCCGGCCCGCCGCCCGGGTCCGGGAGGTCGGCGACAATGCGCCTTTCCTGCGGCCGGAGTTGGCCATTCCGGGGCAGGGCAAGGGGTCGGTTCCTCTTGGTGGGTAGTTCAGCCGCCGTTCACGTGCGGGCGAGAGCGTGTGCGCCGACGACCGCACGACAGGCGCACCACCTCGCCACCCTGGAGCCCCGATGCCGCTCAGCCGCAGAGACTTCACCGCTCGTACCGTCATCGCCGGAGCGGGAGTGGCGCTCACCGGGACGGTCGGCGCCCTCGCCACCGCCCCCGGGGCGCTCGCCGCCGAGGACGGCACCGGCCGCGACGAGCACGGGCGGCCCTGCGAGCCCGGTTACGGCCCGCTCGTCCCCGACCCGGCCGGACTGCTGGCCCTGCCCGCGGGCTTCACGTACCGCGTCATCACGCACAGCGGGGTCACCCAGCTGGACTCCGGCGAGACCACCCCGTCCAACCACGACGGGACCGCCGCCTTCGAGGGCCACCGCGGGGTCACCCTCCTCGTCAACAACCACGAGCTCAAGGGCAAGCGGGAGAACTGGGCCCACCCCGTCCCGCTCACCGAGGGCCTCGTCTACGACCCGGCCGCGGCCGGCGGGTGCACGGTGGTCGAGGTCCGGCGTGGCGGCGAGGTCGCCGAATGGGTGGGCATCGCGGGTACGTCGACCAACTGCGCGGGCGGATCCACCCCCTGGGACACCTGGCTGACCTGCGAGGAGAACTCGGACCAGGCCGGCAAGAACGGCATGACGAAGGACCACGGCTACGTCTTCGAGGTCGACCCGCACGACCGGCGCGCCAACCGTGACCCGCAGCCGGTCAAGGCCTTCGGGCGCTACGACCACGAGGCCGTGGTCATCGACCCGCGCCAGGGCCACGCCTACCTGACCGAGGACGCCTCCGGCCCCAACGGGCTGCTCTACCGCTGGACCCCGCCCCGGGGCTTCCACCACGGGCGCGGCAAGCTCCGTACGCTCGCGGCCGACGCCGGCGTGCTCCAGGCCGCCAAGTGCATCGACAGCTCCGGCCGGTTCGTCGACGACTTCTCGCGCGCCACGAGGATCGGCACCGTGTACGGGGTCGACTGGGTGGACGTGCCCGACCGCGATGCCCGGACCGTACCGGTGCGCAAGCAGTTCGCGGACGGTGCGGTGACGCGCGGGCGCAAGCTGGAGGGCATGTGGTGGGCGGACGGCGGTGCGTACTTCGTCTCGTCCTACGCCCGTGAGGAGAGCCCGGGCGCGGCCCACGACGGCCAGGTCTGGTTCTACGACCCCAAGCGGCGCACGGTCCGGCTCACCGTCCTCATCGGGGTCAACGCGGATCCGTCGGCCGACGGCGGATACGACGGCCCCGACAACATCACCGTGTCGCCGTACGGCGGCCTGATCATCGCGGAGGACGGTTCGGGGCTGCAGCACCTGTTCGGCGCGACCGCGTCGGGACGCACCTACCCGATGGCACGCAACGAGCTGAACAACGGCTCGGACGAGGCGCCGGAGTACTCGGAATTCACCGGAGTCTGTTTCTCCCCGGACGGGCGCACGCTGTACGCCAACATCCAGGACCCGGGCATCATGCTGGCCATCACCGGGCCGTGGCGGCGCGGGCACTGACCTCGGCGGCGCGCCCTGATCCAGGCGGCGCGCCACGGCGTCACCAGCCGCCTACAGGGCCGGGGAAACCTCCGCGCGGGAGGCCTCGGCCCACTCGGCGAGCAGGAACTCATACGCCTCCGAGGGCCACTCGCCGTCCACCCGGGTCTCGACGAGGTGCCGTATCGCCTCGTTCGCCTCTGCGGCGGACGGGCGGGCGGGCCCCGCGGGGGTGAGTGTCTTGTGCATGGTTTCAAGGCTACGGGCGGGCACTGACAGCCACTTACGGATTACGCGTGGCATCCATCACCCACGACGCGCACCGGTGGCCGCATGTGCCCGCCCACCTGCTCAGAGTGCCTGCGCGGCCGGCTTGACCATGCCGCGCACTGTGCGCGACTTCACAAACTCGCCCATGGCTGTCATCTCCCACTCGCCGGAGAACTGCTTGATCAGCTTGGCCATCATCACGCCGGTCTGGGGCTCGGCACTCGTGAGGTCGAAGCGCACCAGCTCCTCGCCGCTCGCCGCGTCGATGAGACGGCAGTAGGCCTTGGCCACCTCGGTGAACTTCTGGCCGGAGAAGGAGTTGACGGTGAACACCAGGCCGGTGGCGTCGGCCGGGATCCGCCCGAGGTCGACGACGATCACCTCGTCGTCGCCCGCGCCCTCGCCGGTGAGATTGTCACCGGAGTGCTTGATGGCGCCGCCGAGGATCGACAGCTTGCCGAAGTAGCAGCTGTCGATGTGGTTGCGCTGGGGGCCGTACGCGATGACGGAGGCGTCGAGGTCGATGTCCTTGCCGCGGAAGGCCGGCTCCCAGCCCAGACCCATCTTGACCTGGGAGAGCAGCGGGCGGCCTCCCTTGACCAGGGAGACGGTCTGGTTCTTCTGGAGGCTGACGCGGCCCTTGTCGAGGTTGATCTTCCCGGTGCCGGGTGCGGGCGCCGCGGGTGCGGGAGGCGCCGCTGGGGCGGCCGGGGCGGGAGCCGCGGGGGTGGTGGCGCCACCGAGCCAGGGAGAGGGCGGGTAGGAGGCCGGGGGCGCGGGGGGCGCCGCAGGTGCCGGGGGAGCGGGCGGGGTCACGGCCTGGGCCGCGGCGGGCTCCTCTTCGACGGAGACCCCGAAGTCGGTGGCGATGCCGGCCAGACCGTTGGCGTACCCCTGGCCGACCGCGCGCACCTTCCACACGCCGCCGCGCTGGTAGACCTCGACGACGACCAGCGCGGTCTCGGTGCCCAGCTGCGGCGGGGTGAAGGAGGCGATCACCGCGCCGCCGTCGGCGTTGCGCACGGTGCCGGTGGGCTCGATGCCCTGGAAGGACTGCCCGGCGGCGTCCGGGCTGGCGGTGACCACGATCCGCTCGATGCCCGGCGGCAGGGCGGCCGTGTCCACGGTGATCGAGTCCGGTGCCGCACCCCCGCCGGACCGGTAGCTGACACCGGGCCCGGAGGGCTGGTTGAAGAAGATGAAGTCGGCGTCGGAGCGCACCTTGCCGTCCGCCGTCAGGAGCAGGGCCGATACGTCGAGCCGTACCGGCGCAGCCACGTCGACCGTCACGCGGACGGCATTGAGCGGCAGGTTGGATCCAGGGGTCATAGCGGTCATGCCCGGAGAACGACCGGAGGGGCTTTGCCGTTCCCTTACCCTCGCCGGATATTCGGGATGTTTCAGCGCTGATTACGCCGATTGCGCTGATTGCGTGGGTGGCCGCGGTGTCCCGGCCGGCCCGGCCTCCCGGCATGCGGTCGGCCTGCCGGGACGGCCGGGACACCGGCGCCGGAAGGGGCCCTGCTCAGCCCCCGGTGACCTGACGCGGCAGCCCCAGCGGGTTGGCCTCGCGCAACTCCGCCGGAAGGAGCGCATCCGGTACGGACTGGTAGGCCACCGGCCGCAGCCAGCGCTCGATCGCCGTGCCGCCCACCGAGGTGGAGTGCGAGGTCGCGGCCGGATACGGGCCGCCGTGGTGCTGGGCCGGGGCCACCGCGACCCCGGTCGGCCAGCCGTTGACCACGATCCGTCCCGCCAGCCCGGTGACCTGCCCGATCAGCTCGGCGGCCGGGCCGGGCGCGCCCTCGGTCTCGGCGGCCGACAACTGGAGGGTGGCGCTCAGGTTCCCGCCGAGGAGCCCGAGGACCGCGCCCGCCTCGGCCTGGTCGGCGTACCGCACGACGACGGTGACCGGGCCGAAGCACTCCTCCAGGAGGACACCGTAGGCGCCGCCCTTCAGCAGGCTCCCGGCGTGCACGGTCAGGTAGCCCGCGCCGACGGTGTGCTCCCCGCCGGACCCCGGGGTGACGGGCGCCTCGACGCCGGGCAGCGCGGCCCGCTCGCGTACCCCGGAGACGAAACTCTCCCGCATCCGGTGGTCGAGCAGCACTCCCGGCTCGGTCTCCCCGAGCGCCTTGGTGAGCTCGCCGGTGAGCCGGTCGCCGTCCGCGCCCTCGGGGACCAGCACCAGGCCGGGCTTCACGCAGAACTGGCCGACGCCGAGGGTGACCGAGCCGGCGAGCCCGGCGCCGATCTCCTCGGCGCGCTCGGCGGCGGCGGCCGGGGTGACCACGACCGGGTTGAGGGAGCCCAGTTCGCCGTGGAAGGGGATGGGCACGGGCCGGGCGGCGGCCGCGTCGAACAGGGCCCGCCCGCCCCGGATGGAACCGGTGAATCCGGCGGCCGCCACCAGCGGGTGGCGGATCAGCTCCAGGCCGGCGTCGAACCCGTGGACCACGCTGACCACTTCGGCCGGGAGCCCGGTCAGGGCCGCGGCCCGGCGCAGCAGCGAGGCGCACAGCTCGGAGGTGGCGGGGTGGTCGGGGTGCGCCTTGACGACCACCGGACAGCCTGCGGCGAGCGCGCTCGCGGTGTCGCCGCCGGGGACCGAGAAGGCGAGCGGGAAGTTCGAGGCGGCGTAGACCGCGACCACGCCCAGCGGGACCTTGTAGCGGCGTAGTTCGGGGCGCGGCGGGCTGAGGGAGGGGTCGGCTCGGTCGATCCGGATGTCGAGGTAGGCCCCGGCGTCCACGGCGTCGGCGAAGGCACGCAGCTGGCCGGTGGTGCGGGCCAATTCGCCGGTGAGCCGGCCCGGGCCGAGTGCGGTCTCGGCGTCGGCGGCCTCGATCACGTGGGCGGCGGCCTCGTCCAGCAGCGAGGCGGCGGCGCGCAGGAAGGCGGCGCGCACGGTGGCGTCGGCGAGCGAGCCACGGGCGGCATGGGCGGCCCGTACGGCTTCGTCCACCTCGGCCGGCGTGGCCTCCACCGCAACCTGTTCGCGCTGCTTCCCGGTGCGGGGGTCCACACTCCAGACTGGTGTCGTTGTCATGGCCCACTGCCTCCTGGATCGTTCAGTATTCTGAACGCGGTTCCGGTGGATGAATGATCACATCTGCTGTGGACTCTATTTCCGCGTCCTCGGCGTGACAAGAGGCGACCAGAGGGGAAGCAGGCGTATGACGACGACCGAGTCGGGGATCCCTGCCCAGGCGGCGCCGGTCAAATCGGCGGTGCGGACCGTCCTGCTGCTGGAGCACTTCGCGGCGCGGCCGGGGCTGCACAGCCTGGCCGACATCCAGAGCGACCTCTCCCTGCCGAAGTCCAGCCTGTACATGCTGCTGCGGACGCTCGTGAACCTGGGGTGGGTGGAGACCGACGCGACGGGCACCCGGTACGGCATCGGCGTACGGGCCCTGCTGGTCGGCAGTTCGTACATCGACGGCGACGAGGTGGTCGCCGCGGCCCGGCCCACCCTGGACCGGCTCTCCGACGACACGACGGAGACCATCCACCTGGCCCGGCTGGACGGGACGAGCGTGGTCTACCTCGCCACCCGGCAGTCCCAGCACTACCTGCGCCCCTTCACCCGGGTCGGGCGGCGGCTGCCGGTGCACTCGACCGCGCTGGGCAAGGCCCTGCTGGCCACGCACACGGACCAGGAGGTACGGGCGCTGCTGCCGCGGCGTCTGGAGGCGGTCACCGAGCACACGGTCACCGACCGGGAGCAGCTGATCGAGGAGCTGGCGCTGGTGCGGGAACAGGGGTACGCGGTGGACCGGGAGGAGAACACGCTCGGGCTGCGCTGCTTCGGGGTGGCCGTGCCGTACCGGACGCCCGCGCGGGACGCGGTGAGCTGCTCGGTGCCGGTGGCCCGACTGACCGGGGAGCACGAACAGGTCATCAAGGCGGCGCTGTTCGAGGCGCGGGACCGGCTGTCGGTGGTGACGCGCCGCATGTGACGCGTGCCGCGGGCGGGGCTCCGCGGGCGGCGACGCCGTGACGCGCCGCGGGCGCGGGTGGGGAGGCCGTGACGCGCGGTGGGTGGGGTTTCGGCTGCCCGGACGCGCCGCGGGCGGGGCCTCGGCTGCCCGGATGTGCGGTGGGTGGGGCCTCGGCTGCCCCGATGCGCCGCGGGCGGGGTCGCGACGGCCGGCCGGCCTCGCGCGCAGCAGGTGGGGCGGGTGTTGTCCCTCCCCCGCGTGGGGGAGGCGGTTCCCCTTCAAGGGGGAGGTGGCGCGGTCGCGCGGGCGCGACCGTTGAGGCATGAACACGCGAGAGACGCAGCGATGCGACCTGACGGAAGTGAAGCGGCCGTCGCCCTCCCTGCCGGGCAGCGGGCGGCGGATCCTGCGGGCGGTGGCACTGACCGCCACCGTGCCGTATCTGGGGCTCAAGGCGGCCTGGTTGTGCGGGAGCCGTCTCGGGATACCCGAGGGCAGCGTGCTGCGGGAGCCGGGCCCCTTCTTCACGGCGGCCAATGCCGTCACGCTCGCCATGGACGCCTGCGTGATTCTCCTGGTGCTGGTGCTCACCAGGCCCTGGGGCATACGGGTGCCGGGCCCGCTGCTGACCGTTCCGGTGTTCGTGGCCACCGGCCTGCTGACCCCGATCCTCTTCGGGTTCACGGGCCAACTGCTCCTACGGGCCTTCGGCTTCGGGGCGGACCCGATGGGGCAGGCGGCGCGGGAGCCCTTCTTGGACCCGTGGGTGTTCCACGTCGTCTACACCGGCTTCTCGATCCAAGGACTCGCCCTGGCGGCCCTGTTCGTACCCTATGCGCGGGAGCGCTGGGGGTGGGCCTGGCGGGGCGTGACGGGGGAGCGGCTGCCGTCGTCCACGGGGGTGGTGGCGGCAGCCGCGGCGTCGGCCGGCCTGGTGGTCGCAGGGGTGTCGCTGTACTGGGCCGCAGGCGGTTCGGCCGGCCTGACCGCCGAGCGGGCGGCCGCCCGCTCCTGCGACATGGCCGTGGTGTCCGCGGTCCACGCCATGTGCGCGCTCGCCGCCGGAGCAGGGGCTCTGCTGCTGACCCGTGGCGGGAGGCTGCGGGCGCGGTGGCCGCTGGGCCTCGCCTGGGTCGGCGGGGCGGCGACGCTGAGCTGGGGGGCATGGACGATGCTCGCCGCCCTGGGACCACAGCTGGACGGCGGCGAAGCGCCTCCCGCCACAACGGTGTTGATCTACGCTTGTCAGATGATCACCGGATTGCTCACCGGCACCGTACTCATACGGTTCCTCACCACCCGCCGCCCGGGGTGAACCGGCCGGTGGCGCGGGCCCGGTGGCGCTGGGTGCACCTGATCCTCGGCGGCGCCCTGCTGATGCCGTACTTCTTCCTCACCGAGGTGGTGGTCGGTGTCGCCGCCGGAGGGGTCAACGCGCTCAACTCCGGCTTCCTCACCCTCGTGTCCTACGCCGCCTCCCTGCCCCTCGTCGCCGCCACGGCGCTGTTCGGGCCGGTCAGGCCGATGTCGGTGGCCGCCGTACGGGCCATGTGCGAGGTGCCCGGGGAGGGGCTGGCCGACGGGCCGGCGAAGTCCTGGGCCGCGCGGGGGCGGGCCTCGGCCTGGTGGACCCTGCACCTGGGGACCGGCGCGGTGATCAGCGGGATGACCCTCGCGGTGCCGCCCATGGCGGTCCTGCTGATCGCGGTGCCCGTCGTGGGGCGGATGCGGGACGTCGAGCTGGGGTACGGCTGGTTCGCGACCGACGCCGACCCGTACGTCGCCCCCCTGCTCGGCGTGGGACTGCTCGCGGGGCTCACCCTGTGCGCGGTCGGGGCCGGAAAGCTGCTGGCCAGGATGGCTCCCGTACTGCTCGGACCCACGGCGGCGGACCGGCTGGCCGCGGCCGAGGAGCGGGCCGCCGACCTGGCCGTGCGCAACCGGCTGGCCCGGGAGCTGCACGACGCGGTCGGGCACGCCCTGAGCGCCGTCACCCTCCAGGCAGCCGCCGCCCGGCGGATGCTGGAGCGCGACCCCGACTTCGTACGGGAGGCGCTGACCGCGATCGAGGACACCACGCGGCGGACGGTGGGCGAGCTCGACGCCGTGCTCGGCCTGCTGCGGGACGGGGACCCGGCCCGGCCGGACGCCGCGCCGGCGCCCACCCTCGCCGCCGACCTCGACGGGCTGCTGGCCCGTACCCGGGCCGCCGGCACCACCGTCACCGCCCACCAGGACCCCGGCCCCGCCGGGGACTGGTCCGCCCTCCCGGCGATCGCCTCCCGCGAGGCGTACCGGATCGTCCAGGAGGGCCTCACCAACGCCCTGCGGCACGGGGCCGGCCCGGTGGATCTGCGGATCCGCGTACAGGCCGGCCCCGGCACCGCACACCGTGAACTGGAGATCACCATGACCAATCCGTCGGCGGACCCCGCCGAGGACCGGGAGGTCCGCACCACCGGGGGCCGTGGACTGCGCGGCGCCGCGGAACGAGCCGCGCTGCTCGGCGGCGGCGTCGAAGCCGGCCCGCACGGGGACCGGTGGCGGCTGCGGGCCGTCCTCCCGCTCGCCGGGGAGGGCCGGTGACCGTGCCCGGGGCCGCTCCCGCGCCGCGCCCGCCGCTGCGCATCGTGCTCTGCGACGACGAGCGGATGGTCCGCACCGCGCTGCGGGTCATCCTGGAGGCCGAAGCCGACCTGGAGGTCGTCGGTGAGGCGGCCACCGGGGCCGAGGCGGTTCCGCTGGTCCGCTCACTGGCCCCCGACGTGGTGCTCATGGACGTCCGGATGCCCGAGATCGACGGCATCCGGGCCACCCGGCAGATCCTCGCCACGATGACCGAGCCGCCCCGGATCGTGGTCGTCACCACCTTCGAGAACGACGCCTACGTCTACGACGCGCTCCGTGCGGGAGCCGCCGGCTTCCTCCTCAAGCGGGCCGACCCCGACGAGCTGATCGGCGCGGTCCGGCTCGTCGCCCGCGGCGACTCGCTGCTCTTCCCGGCCGCCGTCCGCTCCCTCGCCGCCGCCCACACGGCCGGCGCCCCGCCCGCCGAGGCGCCCTGGGTGGCCAGGCTCACCGAGCGCGAGGCCGACGTCCTGCGTCTGATGGCCACCGGGCTGTCCAACCACGAGATGAGCGAGCGCCTCGGCGTCGGGCCGCAGACCGTCAAGACCCATGTCGCGGCGGTGCTCACCAAGACGGGCTCCCGCGACCGCACCCAGGCGGTCATCGCCGCCTACGAGGGAGGCTTCATCATGAAGAAAGGCTGAGAACCCCGCCACAATCGGGGCAGAGCGGAACGGCCGCGGCCGCCGGGACGTCCTTCTGGGGGATGAACAAGACGATCAGGCGTGCGTCGGTCTTCTGTCTGCTCTTGGTGCTGGCCCTGCTGGTCCGCGTCACCTGGGTGCAGGCGTACAAAGGCCAGGCCCTCGCAGACGACAAGCACAACCGCCGGAACCTCATCGGGCAGTACGAGAACCCGCTGGGCAACATCATCGTGGGCGGGGAGGCGATCACCGGCTCGGAGAAGACGGGCGGCAAGGACTTCGGCTACAAGCGGACGTACGTCGACGGGCCCCTCTACGCACCCGTCACGGGCTACAGCTCCCAGGCCTACGGCACCACCATGCTGGAGGGCATCTACAAGAACATCCTCAACGGCTCCGACAGCCGGCTGAAGACGGTCATGGACATGCTCACCAGCAAGCGGGCCGCCCCCGGCAACGTCCTGACCACGATCGACAAGGGCGTCCAGAAGGCCGCCTACGACGCGCTCCAGGGCAAGCAGGGCGCCGCCGTCGCCATGGACCCGAAGACCGGCGAGATCCTCGCCGTCGTGAACAACCCCTCCTTCGACCCGGGCAGCATCGCCGGCGCCAACGACCAGAAGGCCTGGGACGCGCTCTCCGCCGACAAGGGCAAGGCCATGGAGAACGTGGCGCTGCGCAAGCCCCAGGCGCCCGGATCCACCTTCAAGCTGGTCACCCTCGCCGCCGCGATCGAGAACGGCCTCGTCACCGACCTCGACCGGCAGACCGGGATCGCCGACCCGTACACGATCCCCGGCACCCGCACCCAGCTGCCCAGCGAGGCCGGCTCCGCCGCCTGCAACAACGTTTCGGTGCGCACCGCCCTGAAGCTGTCCTGCAACAACGTCTTCGCCGAGCTCGCCTCCAAGCTCGGCCAGGACAAGATGCGGGCGACGGCCGAGAAGCTCGGGTTCAACGTGCAGATCGACACCCCGGTCCGCACCAACCCGCCCAGCAAGTACCCGTCGAAGAAGATGTCGATCGACCAGGTCGCACAGACCGGTATCGGCCAGTTCGACGTGCAGGCCACCCCGCTCCAGATGGCGATGGTGACGGCCGCGATCGAGAACGGCGGCAAGCTCGTCGCCCCGCACCTGGTCTCCGAGGTCACCGACGCGGGCGGCGACGTGCTGGAAAGCTTCAAGGACCCGAAGTCCCAGCAGGTCATGGAGGAGAAGACCGCCTCGATGATCCGCGACGCCATGCGCACCGTCGCCACCGAGGGCGGCGGCAAGCCCGCCCAGGTGTCCGGCGCCGAGGTGGGCGGCAAGACCGGTACCGCCCAGCGGGGTGTCGACAACAGCCTGGCTCCGCTTGCCTGGTTCACCTCGTACGGCAAGGCGAACGGCAAGCAGATCGCGGTGGCCGTGGTGATCGAGAACTCCGACACCGACCGCTCCGAGATCGGTGGCGGGAAGCTGGCCGCCCCCATCGCCCAGAAGATGATGGAGGCGTGGCTGAAGAAGTAGCCGCGCAGCCGCGTGGGCGACGCGCCGGGAACCGTCGAGGCTCCCGGCGCGTTCCCTCTCCCATGATCAGAGCCGCGCACGCCGCCGACCTCCCCGCGATCGCCGCCCTGCACACCCGGGCCCGCGCCACCTACTACCAGGGCCACATCCCCGAAGAGGCCTACCTGGGCGACGCCGAGCTCCAGCGGACCCGCGAGGGCTGGTCCCGGGCCATCGCCCGGGACGCGGCCGAGGGCGAGGTGCTCTGCGCCGAGCAGGACGGCGAGCTCACCGGCGTCGCCGCGTTCCGCACACGGAACGGCGAGACCACCCTCACCCAGCTTCACGTCGACCCCGTCCACTGGCGCCGCGGCACCGGGGCCGCCCTGCACGCCGCCTGCCTGGACGCCTGGCGGCGGGCCGGAGTCCGCCGGGTCCGCCTGGAGGTCTACGCGCACAACCTCCGCGCCCAGGCCTTCTACGCCAGCCAGGGCTGGCTCGCGGACCCGTCCGTCCCGCGCTCGGGCACCCACCGCACCCTCTGGCTGCAGGTGGGCGGGATACCGGGCGCGTCCGGGGAATGAGACGGGGCGGCGAATGGTTGAACCACAAACCGTTTCCCCCTGAACCCGGAGAGTAGAAGGAACATGCGCGTCGAGATCTGGAGCGACATCGCTTGCCCCTGGTGTTACATCGGAAAGGCCCGTTTTGTTAAGGGGCTGGCCGAGTTCGCGCACCGCGACGAGGTGGAGGTCGTCTTCCGGTCCTTCGAGCTCGACCCGGGCGCGGCCAAGGGCGTCACGGCACCCGTCGTGGAGATGCTCGCCAAGAAGTACGGCCGCACCCTCGACGAGGCCCGCGGCATGGAGGAGCACGTCGCGGCGAGCGCCCGCGCCGAGGGGCTCACCTACCGGACGGAGGGCCGCGACCACGGCAGCACCTTCGACATCCACCGGCTGCTGCACCTGGCCGCCGCCCGCGGCCGCCAGGAGGAGCTGCTCGACCTCGCCTACCGGGCCAACTTCGCCGAGGAGCGCTCCGTCTTCGACCCCGAGGTGCTGATCGCCCTCGCCGTCGAGGCCGGACTGGACGAGACCGAGGCCCGCGCCGTCCTCGCCGACGGCTCCGCCTACGCCGCCGAGGTCCGGGCCGACGAGCGCGAGGCCGCCGAGCTGGGCGCGAACGCCGTGCCGTTCTTCGTCCTCGACCGCCGCTACGGGATCTCCGGCGGACAGCCGGCCGAGGTGTTCACCCGGGCCCTGGAGCAGGCCTGGGCCGGGCGTGAGGTCGAGGAGCCGGCCGCGGCCGCCGAGGCCTGCGAGCCCGACGGCGCGTGCGCGGTCCCTCAGGCATGAGGACCACCCCGGGAGACGTGAGGAATGCGGGGCGCATGGTGAACACGGGGAACACGGCGATGGACTGCGGGGCGTTCCTGGCGCAGAGTTGACGGCATGGACCTTCCGCTCGCCGAGGCGACCCGTGCCGAGTTCACCCACTCCACCACCTACCTCAACACCGCCAAATGCGGGGTCGTCCCGCATTCCGCCGTCGCGGCCGTACGGGAGCTGGCCGAGGCGGCGGAGGCCGGGCTCCCGACCGGCTTCGGCGACTTCGACCGCGTGAACGGGGCCCGGACGGCCTTCGCCCGCATGGTCGGGGTGGGCGCCGACCGGGTGTCCGTCGGCTCGGCCGTCTCCACCCACGTGGGCCTCGTCGCCGCCTCGCTCCCGCCCGGCGCCGAAGTGCTGTGCCCCGAGGGCGAGTTCTCCTCCGTGATCAACCCCTTCGTGGCGCGCGGCGACCTCAAGGTGCGCCTGGCGCCGCTCGAATCCGTCGCCGAGGCCGTGGACCACGGCACCGCCCTGGTCGCGCTGAGCGCCGTGCAGTCCGCGGACGGCCGCAAGGCGGACCTGGCGGCGGTGCGCGCGGCGACGACCGCGCACGGCGCCCGGATGCTCGTCGACGCGACCCAGGCGGTCGGCTGGCTGCCCTTCGACGCCTCGCCGTACGAGTACACGGTCGTCGCCGGGTTCAAATGGCTGCTCGGCGTGCGCGGAGCCTCGTACCTGACGGTGTCGGCGCAGGCCCAGGACACGCTGACCCCGCTGCACGCCGGATGGGTTCCGGCCGTGGCCGAGAGGCCCGAAGCAGACGCCACCTACGGACCGATGGCGGAACTCGCCCACGGGGCGTGGCGGTTCGACGAGTCCCCCGCCTTCCTCGCCTACCACGCGTCCGCGTCCGCGCTGGCCCTGATGGAGCGGATCGGCATCGAGGCCGTCCACGCCCACGACACCGCCCTGGCCGCCCGCTACCGGGAAGGAGTCGTGCGCCTTGGCCACGAGCCCGTCCCCGGCGACTCCGCCATCGTCTCCGTGCCGGGCCTCGCCGGCCGGCAGCCCGCCCTGGAGGCGGCCGGCATCGCCACCTCGGCCCGCGCGGGGCTCCTGCGGGCCTCGTTCCACCTCTACAACACCGAAGCGGACGTGGACCGGCTCCTGAACGCCCTCTCCGGCTCCTGAAGCGGCGCGGCACCGTGCGTACAGTGCCGCCATGAGCGATGTGAGCGGTGTGAGTGGTGTGGGCCGTGCGGGCGACGTGGGCACTGCGGGCGACGGGGGAGGCGCGGCCGCCGTGCGCGACGTGCTGCACGTCAAGGGGCGGGTACTGGTCGGCCCCGACGAGGTGCGCGACGAACTGTGGGTGGTCGGCGGGCGGATCTCCTACGAGCGCCCGCCCGGCGCCCGCGAGGTCACCACGGTGACCGGCTGGGCCCTGCCCGGACTGGTCGACGCGCACTGCCACGTGGGCCTGGACGCCCACGGCCCGGTCGACGCCGAGACCGCCGAGCGCCAGGCCCTCACGGACCGCGACGCCGGCACCCTCCTGATCCGGGACGCCGGCTCGCCCTCCGACACCCGCTGGATCGACGACCGCGAGGACCTGCCGAAGATCATCCGGGCCGGGCGGCACATCGCGCGCACCCGCCGCTACATCCGCAACTACGCCCACGAGATCGAACCCGCCGACCTCGTCGAGTACGTCGGCCGCGAGGCGCTGCGCGGCGACGGCTGGGTCAAACTCGTCGGGGACTGGATCGACCGCGAGGCCGGTGACCTTGCGGCCTGCTGGCCGCGCGCCGAGGTCGAGGCGGCCATCGCCGAGGCGCACCGGCTGGGCGCCCGCGTCACGGCGCACTGCTTCGCCGAGGACTCGCTGCGCGACCTGGTCGAGGCGGGCATCGACTGCATCGAACACGCCACCGGCCTCACCGAGGACACCATCCCGCTGTTCGCGGAGCGAGGGGTCGCGATCGTCCCCACGCTCGTGAACATCGCGACCTTCCCGAAGATGGCGGCGGGCGGCGAGGCCAAGTTCCCGAACTGGTCGGCGCACATGCGAAGGCTCCACGAACGGCGCTACGACACCGTGCGCGCCGCCTACGACGCGGGCATCGACGTCTTCGTGGGCACCGACGCGGGAGGCTCCCTGCCGCACGGCCTGGTCGCGGCGGAGGTGGCGGAGCTGGTCAAGGCCGGTATCCCGCCGGTCGAAGCCCTCTCCGCGACGGCCTGGGCGGCCCGCGAGTGGCTCGGCAGGCCGGGACTGACCGAGGGGGCCCCCGCCGACCTCGTGGTGTACGCCGCCGACCCGCGGGCCGACGTACGCGTGCTGGCGCAGCCGCTGCGGGTCGTCGTGAACGGCAGGGTCCGGGCCTGAGCCGTGCGGGCGGCACGCCGCCGGCCCGCGGCGGCTGCGCGCGGTTGACGTCGCGTGACATCGGCGGCCCGTCGGTCGTTGAACAATGCCGCACGGGCCGGATGTCCGTGAAAGGTGAGAACTCGCGTTCCTTGTGAGGCGCAGCGATTCGAATGTGAGCCCGGAAACCACCCTTTGGGGTGAACTCGCCTCAGGTTCACACCCGTTCACCCACAGTGCGTAAAGATTCCGGGGTCGAGTCCGTCGGCGCCCGCGATGTCCCCCATCGGCGGCACGACGGCACCCAACTCCCCGGGGGTTCCACCACCGTGAACAGCCGTACCTTCCGCATGCCCGCAGCCGTCCTGCTCGCCACGGGAGCGCTGGCCCTGCTCACCGCTCCGCCCGCCTCCGCCACGGGAGGGGGCGCGGCCGGGGGTGAGGGCAAGGCCGGCGCCGTCGTCCTGCGCGCCGGACTGGACGTGGGCCTGCTCAACCAGACCGTGAGCGTCCCGCTGAAGACGACCCTCAACGAGGTCAGTGCACCGGCGACGGCCGACAAGACCGCACTGACCGTCACCCTGGACGGGGTCGAGGGGAACAACCCGGTCAGTGTGCTGCGCGCCGAAGTGGCCACCTCCAAGGCGACCGCCGACAAGACCAGGGCCGAGGCGGAGGCGAACCTCGCCAAGGCCTCCGTCCACGTGCCCGGACTGCCGCTGCTCTCCCTCATCGAGGTGGAGAAGGTCATGTCCAAGGCCGTCTGTGAGGCGGGCAAGAAGCCGGTGGCGAGCGCGAACGCCCTGGGGAAGGTGACGGCGCTCGGCAAGAAGGTCACGCTGACGGCGGGCGGCCCCACCAAGGTCGAGGTCCCCGGCGTGGGCCGGATCGACCTGGAGCTGTCCGGAACGGAGACCACCTCCACCACGGCGGCCGCGGCCGCGCTCCGCCTGAAGGTGGCGGTGAACCCGCTGAACCTGAATGTGGCGAAGGTCGACGGCGAGATCGTGCTCGCCGAAGCGCATTGCGAGTCCCCGGCGGGCGCGGCGCCCGCCCAGCCCGCGAACCCGGACGTCAAGCCCCAGACGGGGACGGGGACCGGCGCCGGTGGCGCCGCCGCATCGGGCGGCACCACCGGAACGACCGGCACCACCGGGGCCACGGGCATCACGGGCACCACCGGCACCAACCTCGCCGAGACCGGCGGCGGTTCACTGACTCCCTACGTCGCGGGCGGGGCCCTGACCCTGCTCGCCATCGGCGGGGGCGCGCTCCTGGTCACCCGGCGGGGCAGGGCCTCGTAGGGCGGCCGGGAGCCCCGGGCCGCCGCCCGGCGCGCCCGCCCCGAGGAGCGCACGGAGGGGAGTGCTCAACGGGTGCCGGACGAGGAAGGGCGGCGGGCCCGGCGACTCGACGGGCCCACGTGGCCCGCGTGGCCCGCGTGGCCCACGGAGCCCGACGGCGGGTGCTGAGCCCGACGGCGGGTGCGGCGGGTGCGGCAGGTGTGGCGGGCCCCGCGGACCCGACCGCGGACCCGGAAGGTGACGCGCTCAGCCGGGACGGGCGGCTCAGCCGGTGGCGTGCTCCAGGCCCTGTCCGCCCGCGCCACGTGACATCACGGCCTCGGTGACCTGCTGGTCGATCCGCGTGTACTCGCTCCGCTTCGCGGCCGGAAGCGAGGTGTCCGAGGCCGCGCACGAGGCGCACACGACGCGGAACGGCGGCCCCATGTCCGAGTACTGCGTGAGGTATTCGGCCTTCACCACGTCCCAGCGGCCCGGCCGGTCCGCCGCCGGGGAGAAGGTGAAGCGGGGGACCGAGGACTGGTTGCCGCGGAGTTTGTCGGCCGGCACGAAGCTGGCGACCTGGTCGCCCATGCCGAAGACCACCCAGGTGCCGTTGATCTTCTCGTAGGGCTGCGGCACGTGGTTGTGCGTGCCGATGATCAGATCGATGTCGGGGAGTCCGTCGGCCGAGCGGGAGGCGGTCAGCTCCTGCGCCAGCGCCTTCTGCTGCTCGTCTGGCGCCGTCTGCCACTCGGTGCCCCAGTGGACGCTGAGCACCACCACGTTCGCGCCGCCGGCCCGGGCGGCCCGCGCGTCGGCGATGATCCGGTCCCTGTCGATCAGATTCACGGCCCACGGCTTGCCCGGGGGAAGCGGGATGCCGTTCGTGCCGTACGTGTAGGAGAGCTGGGCGACCTTCGCACCGCCCGCCGTGAGCAGCGCCGGGGCCTTGGCCTCCTCCGCGCTGCGGGCCGAGCCGACGTGCGGTATGCCGACCCGGTCGAGGTGCTCCAGGGTGCGCGCGAGACCCTCGTAGCCGTCGTCCAGGGTGTGGTTCGAGGCAGTGGAACAGCTGTCGTACCCGGCGTCCTTGAGGGCGTCCGCCAACTGGTGCGGTGCCTTGAAGGTGGGATAACCGGTGTAGGGGCCGCCGGGGCGCCCGTACGGTATCTCGTGGTGGCATATCGCCAGGTCGGCGGCGGAGACCAGGGGTCTGACCCCGGCGAGTATCTTCCGGAAGTCGTACTCCCCGGCCTTGCCCGCGTCGTCCGCCGACCGCTGGACGATCGACGGGTACGGGATGATGTCGCCGGTCGCCACCAGCGTGAACGGCTTCCCCGGCGCGGCGGCCTGCGGAGCGTCCGGTTTTCCCCGAGCCGGATCGCGCTGCCCCGCATCGCCCCGGCCCGCATCGCCCCGGCCCGGCTCGCCCCGGAGGCGCTGCTCCGCGGCGGGCGCCCCGCCGCCGTCGAGCAGCCGTGGCACGGCGTAGATCCCGCCGCCCACGATCGCCAGCACGGCCAGCGCCGTGCCTGTTCTGGCGGATGCCCTCATTCCCGACCCCCGATGTCGTGCGCCGATGCAGGGATCCTCACCCGGCCCCGCCCCCGCGGCCATCATAGGGAGCCATACGGGTGACACCGTGGTCGACGCTCGGTGAGGACGGCGAGCCGGACGGGTGCCGTGGGGGCGCGCCCGGGGCGGTCCGGCCCCATGGCCGCCCCACGGCACCCCACGGTCGCCCCAAGGCCGGCGCGCGGTGGATGCGCAACCGGTCAGCAGCCCCTCTGCAGTCCCTCCGCAGTCCCTCCGCAGCTCGGTCCAAAGGCCGGTCCGGGGTCAGTGCGCGGACAGGGCGAGGGCGTGGTCCAGGGCCTGGAGCAGCCGGCCCGTCGTCGCCCGGTCGCGCACCGCCAGCCGCAGCCAGGAGTGGTCCAGCCCCGGGAAGGTGTCCCCGCGGCGGACGGCGAAACCGAGGGCGCGCAGCCGGGTGCGGACCTCCGCCCCGCCCGCCACCCGGATCAGGACGAACGGCCCCTCCGCCTCCCCGGCGACCGTGACCTCGTCGAACTCCGCGAGCCCGGCCAGCAGATGCGCCCGGTCCACCGCGATCCGACGGGCCGCCTCCTCCGCCTCGGCCAGCGCCGCCGGAGCCACACAGGCCTCCGCCGCCACCAGCGCCGGGGTCGACACCGGCCACAACGGCTGCGCGGCCGCCAGCTTCGCGATCACCTCGGGATCGGCCAGCACGTAGCCGATCCGCAGCCCCGCCAGCCCCCACGTCTTGGTCAGGCTCCGCAGCACCACCAGCCCCGGCAGGTCCATCCGTCCGGCCAGGGCCTCCCGTTCGCCCGGGACCGCGTCCATGAAGGCCTCGTCCACGACCAGGATCCGGCCCGGCCGGGCCAGCGCGGAGAGGGCTCCCGCCGGGTGCAGGACGGACGTCGGGTTGGTCGGATTGCCGATCACCACCAGGTCCGCGTCCTCGGGCACGGCCGCCGGGTCCAGCCGGAACCCGTCCGCCGCCTGCAGCACCACGCGCTCGACCTGGTGTCCCGCGTCCCGCAGGGCCGCTTCCGGCTCGGTGAACTGCGGATGCACCACGACCGGCCGTACGGCTCCCAGGGCCCGGGCGATCAGCACGAAGGCCTCCGCGGCCCCGGCCGTCAACAGCACCCGCTCGACCGGCAGCCCGTGCCGAGCGGCCACCGCCGCGCGGGCGCGTCGCCCGTCGGGATATGCGGCGAGATCCCCGAGGGAGGCGGCGATCCGCTGTTTGAGCCAGTCCGGGGGAGTGTGCGCCCGTACGTTGACCGCGAGGTCCACCAGGGCGGAGCCCGCGTCGATCACTTCGGCGTCCCCGTGGTGGCGCAGGTCGTGCGCCTGTGCCGTGGCCACGGCGCAGGTCGCCGACACCGACCGCCGCTTGGGCACGAGCAGCTCGCCGCCGCCCGCGAGGGCCGCGGCCTCCGCCACCGAGGGGGTCCCGGTGGCGGCGCGCGCCGCCTCCGAGGGGTGCGGCACGGCGATGGCGGCCAGCCGGGCAGCGGGGTAGCTCACCACGGGCACGCCGAAACGTTCCGCCGCACCCGTGATCCCGGCCTCGCCCGCCTTCGACTCCACCGTGGCCAGCGCCGTCACCGCCCCCACGGACAGCCCGGCCCCCCTCAGCGTCTCCTCGACCAGGGCGCAGACCTCCGCGACGGAAACCCCCGCGCGTCCGCCGACCCCGACCACCACCTGCGTCGTGTACTCGCCCACCGGGGGCACTCCCTCCGTAGCCACTGCCACTGCCACTGCCACTGCCACCGCAGTCATCGCGGTCGACGTCGACGTCACCGTCGACGTCACCGTCACTGGAACATCACCGGAAGTCCGGCCGTCAACCCTCCGCCACGCCCACCCGCGCGCGGACGTGCGCGCGGGGCGAGGAGTCTGTATTCAGGGGCGCATGGCCGTGATCGTGGCGTTGGGCGCGTTCCTGATGACCCTGGCGGGCGGATGGGCGGCGCAGCGCGTCACCGACCGCCGCCACCTCGTGCTGGGCCTCGCCGGCGGGCTGATGCTCGGCGTCGTGGGCCTCGACCTGCTCCCGGAGGCCCTCCACGCGGCGGGCGACGAGGTGTTCGGTGTCCCGCTCGCCCTGCTGCTCTTCGTGGCCGGATTCCTGGTCGCGCACGTCGTGGAACGGCTGCTGGCGGTCCGCCAGGCCGCGCACGGCGCCGAGGACGGCGGCCGCACCCCCCAGGTCGGGCTGACCGCGGCCGCGGCGATGGTCGGCCACAGCCTCGCCGACGGGGTGGCCCTGGGCGCGGCCTTCCAGGTCGGCGGGGGGATGGGCGTGGCCGTGGCACTGGCGGTCGTCACCCACGACTTCGCCGACGGGTTCAACACGTACACGCTCACCAGCCTCTACGGGAACGACCGCCGCAAGGCCCTGATGATGCTCTTCGCGGACGCGGTCGCCCCGGTCGTGGGCGCGGCGTCCACTCTGCTGTTCACCCTTCCGGAGGAACCCCTCGGCGCGTACCTCGGCTTCTTCGGAGGCGTCCTGCTGTACCTCGCGTCCGCCGAGATCCTTCCCGAGGCACACCACCGGCACCCCGCGCTGTCCACCCTGCTGTGCACGGTGGGCGGGGTGGCCGGGATCTGGCTGGTGGTGGGCATCGCGGACTGACCGCCGGCCGGGGACGCAGGTCACCGCCGTGCGGCCGCGGCTTCCGTGAAACGTCGCGCGGCTTCCGTGAAACGCCGCGCGACGGACGGCTCCGCCGCCCAGTGCGTGTGCAGATAGCTCGCGTGCACGCCCTGCTGGACGAACCCCTCGACCCGGCGCTCCGGGTGCGTGAACCCCCATGCCGGCGCCGCCCCGGCGCCCGGCTCGACCACCGTCCGGTGGAACTCGTGCCCCCGCAGCCGGGTCCCGGCCTGCGCGAGCGCACTGTCGGACACCGCCACCGCCTCGCGGTAGCCGAGGGTGAGGCGCTCCGACATCCGCGCGTCGGCGTCGAGCACCCCGCACATGGGCTTCCCGTCCAGCGACCGGCCCAGGTACAGCAGTCCGGCGCACTCGGCGGCGACCGGGCCGCCGGCCGCGGCGAAGGCGGCAACGGCCGCCCGCAGCGGCTCGTTGGCGGACAGTTCCGGCGCGTACATCTCCGGGAAGCCGCCGCCGATCACCAGGCCGGAGGTGCCGGGCGGGAGCGCCTCGTCCCGGAGCGGGTCGAAGGTGACGACCTCCGCTCCGGCGGCGGCGAGCAGCTCCGTGTGCTCGGCGTAGGAGAACGTGAACGCGGCGCCGCCGGCGACGGCGACGACCGGAGCGTCGCCGCGGTCCGGGCTCTGCTCCGGACCGTGCGCCTGCGTCCGCGGCGCGGTGTGCCGCCGCAGGGCCGCGTGCGGTGACCACGCCTCGCAGTCCAGCGGCGGGGCCGTGCGGGCCAGGGCCATCAGGGCGTCCAGGTCGCAGCCGGCCCGGACCTGCGCGGCCAGCGCCGACACGGAGGCCAGCGCGTCCGAGTGCCGCTCGGCGACCGGGACCAGCCCCAGGTGGCGCGAGGGCGTCGCCACCTGGGGAGCCCGCCGCAGGACACCGAGGACCGGCATCCCCGCCTCCTCCAGGGCCTCCCGCAGCATCACCTCGTGCCGGTCGGAGCCGACCTTGTTCAGGATCACTCCCCCCAGCCTCACCTGAGGGTCGAAGGAGGCGAAGCCGTGCACCAGCGCCGCCACCGACCGCGACTGCGAGGAGGCGTCGACCACCAGCACCACCGGCGCCCGCAGCAGCTTCGCGACCTGCGCCGTCGACGCCAGCTCACCCCGGCCCGCCGCGCCGTCGTAGAGCCCCATGACCCCCTCGACCACGGCCAGGTCGCAGCCGGCCGCCCCGTGCGCGAACAGCGGAGCGACCAGCTCCGGCCCGCACATGAAGGCGTCGAGGTTGCGTCCCGGCCGGCCCGTGGCCAGCGCGTGGTAGCCGGGGTCGATGTAGTCGGGCCCGGCCTTGTGCGGGGACACGGCCAGGCCGCGCTCCGAGAAGGCCGCCATCAGGCCCGTGGCCACGGTGGTCTTGCCGCTGCCGGACGACGGGGCGGCGATGACCAGACGAGGCACGTCGAAGGGGTACGAGGTCACCACTCGATGCCCTTCTGGCCCTTCTGCCCCGCGTCCATCGGGTGCTTGATCTTGGTCATCTCCGTGACGAGGTCCGCGAACTCCACCAGCTTCTCCGGCGCGTTGCGGCCTGTGATCACCACGTGCTGGGTGCCCGGACGGCCCCGCAGCACCTCGATGACCTCGTCGACGTCGATCCAGCCCCAGTGCATCGGGTACGCGAACTCGTCGAGCACGTACAGCTTGTGCGTCTCGGCGGCCAGATCCCGCTTGACCTGCTCCCAGCCCTCCTTGGCCGCCTGCTCGTTGTCGAGCTGCGCGTCCCGCTGGACCCAGGACCAGCCCTCGCCCATCTTGTGCCAGACGACGGAGCCGCCCTCACCGGAGGCGCCGAGCACCTTGAGCGCGTTCTCCTCGCCGACCTTCCACTTCGCCGACTTCACGAACTGGAACACCCCGATCGGCCAGCCCTGGTTCCAGGCGCGCAGCGCCAGCCCGAAGGCCGCCGTGGACTTGCCCTTGCCCGGGCCGGTGTGTACGAAGACCAGCGGACGGTTGCGGCGCTGGCGCGTCGTGAGCCCGTCGTCCGGAACGACGGACGGCTGTCCCTGAGGCATTACGCGGCCCTCCTGTTGCTGCTGTTGGGTGATGCAGTGGATGCCACTGCCGTACGCACGTTCTTCACGAGCCCGGCCAGCGAGTCGGCCCGCAGCCCGTCGAGGGTGACGGCCGGACCGCCGAGGTCCCGGGCCAGTACGTCGGCCAGCCCCAGCCGGACCGGCCCGGACTCGCAGTCCACGACGACCGAGGCGACGCCCCCGGCCTGCAGCAGCCGCGCGCTGTGCCCGGCCAGCTCCCGCGGGCTGCTGTCCGTACGGCCCCCGGCGTTCCCGGCCGAGGTGGCCCGCCCGTCGGTGACGACCACGAGCAGCGGCCGGCGCGAGGGGTCCCGCAGCCGCTCGATCCGCAGCACCTCGTGGGCCTTCAGCAGCCCGGCCGCCAGCGGCGTGCGGCCGCCCGTCGGCAACTGCTCCAGCCGGGCCGCCGCCGCGTCCACCGAGGAGGTGGGCGGCAGGGCCAGCTCGGCCGTGGCACCCCGGAAGGTGATCAGACCGACCTTGTCCCGGCGCTGGTAGGCGTCCAGGAGCAGCGACAGCACCGCGCCCTTGACCGCGCTCATGCGCTGCCGTGCGGCCATGGAACCGGAGGCGTCGACGACGAAGAGGACGAGGTTGCCCTCGCGCCCCTCCCGGGTGGCCTGACGCAGATCGTCCTTGCGGATGACGAGGCCGCGACCGTCGCGGCCGCGCGCCCTCTGGTGCGGGGCGGCAGCCTGGATGGTGGCGGTCAGGTGCAGTTTCGTCAGGTGCCCGCGCGGGCGCTGGGCGCCGGTGGTGCGGCCGTGGGCGGTACGGGCCCGGGACCGGCGGCCGGACGCGCCCTCGCCGAGGCCGGGCACGCTGAGCATCTTGGTCCGGAACGGCTCGGCGGCACGGACCGCGGCCTGTTCGGGGCCGGCGGCCTCCTGGGCGGCGGGCTGCGGGGCCTCGGGGGCTTCCGCGGGGGCCTCGGAGGTCTCCGGGGCCCCGGGGGTGTCGGCCGGGGCACCCTGGTCCTCGGGGCCGTCGCCCGGCGGGGGCGTGCCACCGGGGCCGCCGTCGGGACCGCCGCCCTCGGGACCGCCGTCGTCCGGACCCTCCGGGTCCGGGTCGGGCTCCGGGTCGGGCTCCGGCTCCTCGTCGGGGAACTCGTCCAGGATCCGGTCGAGCAGGTCCTCGTCGATCCCGGGCGCGTCGAACGGGTTGCGGCGCCGCCGGTGGGGGAGCGCCAGCAGGGCGGCCTGCCGGACGTCTTCCTTCCGTACGTCGGTCCGCCCGGCCCAGGCGGCCAGCGCGGTCGCGGTCCGCGCCATCACGATGTCGGCGCGCATCCCGTCGACCTCGAACCCGGCGCAGGCCGCGGCGATCTGCAGGAGGGCGGTGTCGCCGAGCGAGACCTTCGGGAGCAGCGCCCGCGCGGCCACCACCCGGGCGCGGACCTCGTGCTCGTCCCCGGCCCAGCGGGTCGCGAACCCGGCGGGGTCGTCCTCGTAGGCGAGCCGGCGGCGGACCACCTCGACGCGCTGCGCGGGCTCCCGGGAGGCGGCCACCTCGACGGTGAGCCCGAACCGGTCGAGGAGCTGCGGGCGCAGCTCGCCCTCCTCGGGGTTCATCGTGCCGACGAGCAGGAACCGGGCGGCGTGCCGCACGGAGACGCCCTCGCGCTCCACGTACGAGGCGCCCATGGCGGCGGCGTCCAGCAGCACGTCCACCAAGTGGTCATGGAGGAGGTTCACCTCGTCGACGTAGAGGATCCCGCGGTGGGCGTCGGCGAGCAGCCCGGGCTCGAAGGCCTTCACGCCCTCGGCGAGGGCGCGTTCGATGTCCAGAGCACCGACCAGCCGGTCTTCCGAGGCGCCGACGGGCAGCTCCACCATGCGCGCGTGCCGCAGGGCGCCGGGGCCGGACTCGTGCGGGCCGTCCGGGCACGACGGGTCGGGCGCCGCCGGTGCGCAGGAGAACCGGCAGCCGGGAACGACGTCGACCTGCGGCAGCAGCGCCGACAGCGCGCGGACGGCGGTGGACTTGGCGGTCCCCTTCTCGCCGCGCACGAGCACCCCGCCGACCGCCGGGCTCACGGCGTTGAGCAGGAGAGCCAACCGCAGGTCGTCCTGCCCGACGACGGCCGAAAACGGGAAGTGGGTGCTGCTCACGAGACGGTCACTCCTTCGAGTGGCTTGTGATGGACATCGGTGCCGCTGTACCTGCGCTTCGCCATGCCGGCGTTCCTGCTCCCCGCTCCGGCGGGGACGTCCCCCTCCTGCACGAGCACCTGATCGAGCTCTTGCCGTGGTCTGCGCTCCCGCGGGTCCCGGCCCGTCACGGCGCGCCCGGCGGCAGGAAGGGGAGGCCCGCGGGGGCGCCGCCCTCGATGAGCCGCAGCAGCGCCGCGGTGTCCGCGTGTTCCTCGATCAGGTCGCCGAGCAGGTCCAGCTGCTCCTCCCGCAGCGCGCCGAACGAGGTGTCCGGCGCCGGGACGAAGCGCCGCCCGGCGGCCGCAGCCACCTCTCGCAGGAACGCTCGGCGGAAACCGTCCGACTCCAGCGAGCCGTGCCAGTGCGTGCCCCACACCGAGCCCACCCGGCACCCGTCCAGGAACGGCTCCCCGCCCAGGACCTCGGCCACCCCGTGGTGGATCTCGTAGCCGTCCACCGGCTCGCCCAGCGCCGAACCGGACGGCCGGGCCAGGGTCTTCTCCCGCTCGAAGCGGACGCGCACCGGCAGCAGACCGAGGCCGTCGACCTCGCCCGCCTTCGATTCGACCTCGTCCGAGATCCGCTCGCCCAGCACCTGGAACCCGCCGCAGATGCCCAGCACCGGCCGCCCCTGCGCGGCCCGCCGTGCCAGTGCGTCCGCGAGCCCGCGTTCCCGCAGCCACTGGAGGGCCTTCACCGTGCCCCGGGTCCCCGGTACGACGACCAGGTCCGCGTCGGCCAGTTCCTCGGCCCGGTCCACGAACCGCACCACGACCCCCGGCTCGGCCGCGAGCGCGTCCACGTCCGTGAAGTTCGACATCAGCGGCACCGCGCACACCGCGACCCGCAGGACGTCCTCGCCCACCGGCGGCGCCACCACGGACTCGCGCACCGCACCGCGCAGGGAGACCCGCAGGCCGTCCTCCTCGTCGATGCCCAGGCCGTGCCGGAACGGCAGCACGCCGTACGTGGCCCGGCCCGTCAGGCCGCGCAGCATCTCCATGCCCGGCTCCAGCAGCGACACGTCGCCGCGGAACTTGTTGACCAGGTACCCCGCGATCAGGGACTGGTCCTCGGGGGAGAGCAGCGCCGTCGTCCCGAAGAAGGACGCGAAGACCCCGCCGCGGTCGATGTCCCCGACCACGACCACCGGGAACCGCGCGGCGCGCGCGATCCCCATGTTCACGATGTCGGTCCGGCGCAGGTTGATCTCGGCCGGACTCCCCGCCCCCTCGCAGATCACGGCGTCATACGTGCCCCGCAGCTGCTCCAGGCAGTCCGTGACGATGCCGAGCAACTGCTCCTGGCGCCCTCCGTGGTAGCCGCGGGCGCTCATCTCGCCCACCGGCTTGCCCAGCAGCACCACCTGGCTGCTGCGGTCGCTGCCCGGCTTGAGCAGCACCGGGTTCATGAGCGCGGTCGGCTCCACACGGGCCGCCTGGGCCTGCATCGCCTGGGCGCGCCCGATCTCGGCGCCCTCCAGCGTCACGAAGGAGTTCAGCGACATGTTCTGCGCCTTGAACGGCGCCACCTTCACACCCTGCCGGGCCAGCCAACGACAGATGCCCGCCGTGACCACGCTCTTGCCCGCGTCCGACGTGGTGCCCGCGACCAGCAGTCCGCCGCCGCGCTTCGCGCCGCTCATGCGCGTCCCCCTCGTACTCGTGCCACGAGCGTCCGCGCCGCCACGCAGGCGCCCAGCGACAGCCAGGTCACCTGCCGCGACAGCCGTACCGCCCGCTCGATGTCGGCGACCTCCACCGGCCGCCCCGCCCCTGCGTTCAGGACGGCCCGGTGCTCGACCCGGCCGCCGTACGCGAGGGTTCCGCCCAGTCTGACGCCCAGTGCCCCGGCGAAGGAGGCCTCGACGGGTCCGGCGTTCGGGCTCGGGTGCGCGGCGGCGTCCGTGCGCCAGGCCCGTACGGCGCCCCGCCGGTCGGGGCCGGCCAGCACGGCGGCGACCGCCGTCAGCCGGGCTCCCGGCCAGCCGGCCAGGTCGTCGAGCCGGGCGGAGGCCCAGCCGTAGCGGAGGTAGCGGGGGGACTTGTGCCCGACCATCGCGTCCAGGGTGTTCACGGCGCGGAAGGCCAGCAGTCCGGGGACTCCGGCGACGGCGCCCCAGACGAGGGCCCCGACCACCGCGTCGGAGGTGTTCTCGGCGACGGACTCCACGACGGCGCGGGCCATCTGCTGCCCGTCGAGGGCCTGCGGGTCGCGTCCGCACAGATGCGGCAGCCGCTCCCGGGCCACCTCGACGTCCCCGGCGGCGAGCGCGCCGCCGATGGCGCGGGCCTCCCGGCCCAGGGAGGTGCCGCCCACGACGGCCCAGGTGGCGGCGGCCGTCAGCGCGATACGAGCGGCCGCGGGCCGCGAGCGCACGGCGCGGGCGCCCAGCGCTCCGACGGCGGCAGCGCCCCCGGCGCACACCAGGGCGTGCAGGAGGCCCCGGGCGCGGTCGTCGCGCCACAGGGATCGTTCGACGGCGGCGGCGGCCCGTCCGAAGGCGGCCACGGGGTGCCCTCGGCGCGGATCCCCGAGGATCCGGTCGCCGATCAGGCCCGCCGTGGCGCCGTACGCGAAGACGCGATCGGCACGCATGGTGGCAGGTATGTCCTCACTCAGGGTCCGCGCCCTGGTTCGACGTGTCCGGCGGCGAGAGTTCCTGGCTCCCGGGACGCACGCGGGGCGTGCGGTTCCGGTGACAGTGGCGGGACCGCGCCGGATTCACACCGGACTTCCTCTTCCATGCCGCCGTATTGGCTCCGGCAGTCCACCACGCACGTCGAAGGCCCGTCAACTCGCCGTTGACCTGCGGCGCTGCAGGGGCGCGGGATGCGAAAAGCTCCCTCCGGGACAAACCCGGAGGGAGCTTTGGGACCTGGTCGGCCGCAGAGCGGTGGATCAGGCGACGATCAGGTAGATCCCGTAGCCCACGGCTGCGGCGATGACCGCGAAGCAGGCGTACGCGCCGCTGCGGGCGAGGGTGGCGGTGCCGCCCTGCTCGGTGGCGGTCTCGTGCTTGGACAGGCCCACCAGGCCCAGGGTGAAGAGGGCCACGAGGGCGACGGTGGCGAAGAGGCTGACCCCGAAGACGGAGCCGAGCGCTTCCCAGTCGATCTTCATACTGCCGCTTTCTGAAAGGTGTGTGTCTCTGCTCGGTCAGACAGCGGCGGCCGGAGCCGCCGGGGTCTGCGTCGCGGCCGGGATGGTGGCCTTGAGGGCTTCGTCCGTGACCTCGGCGGTCGTCGCCGCGGCGGTGGTGCCGGCGGCGGCGACGGTCGGCGGGACGGTGACCGCGGCGATCGCCGTGGTGACGACACCCGGCTCCTCGGCGCGGGCCGGCTCCACCTCGTTGACGTTGTTGTGGTCGACGACCTGGCGGCGCGAGATGAGCCAGATGGCCAGGCAGGAGCCGATCAGGAAGAGCGTGACCGCGGCGATGCCGACGTCACCGATGCGCATGACCAGCTCGGCACCGGCCGAGACCAGCGCGGCGGCCGGCAGGGTCAGGCCCCAGGCGACGAACATGCGGGTCGCGGTGGACCAGCGGACCACACCGCCCTTGCGGCCCAGGCCCGCACCCATGACCGCACCGGAGCACGAGTGGGTGGTGGAGAGCGAGAAGCCCAGGTTCGAGGAGGCGAGGATGACGGACGCGGCCGAGGTCTGGGCGGCGAAGCCCTGCTGCGGGTGCAGGTCGGTCAGGCCGCTGCCCATGGTGCGGATGATGCGCCAGCCGCCCAGGTAGGTGCCCATCGCGATGGCCATGCCGGCCGAGACGATGACCCAGACCGGCGGGTTCGCGTCGGGCGCGATCGCGCCGCCGGCGATGAGGGCCAGGGTGATGATGCCCATCGTCTTCTGCGCGTCGTTGGTGCCGTGCGCGAGGGAGACGAGACCGGCCGAGGCGATCTGACCGGCGCGGTATCCCTTGGCGGAGGTCTTCTCGCCGACCTTGTCACCCAGCTTGTAGGTGAGCTTGGCGGCCAGGTACGCGGCGATGCCGGCCACCAGCGGGGCGGCGATCGCGGGGATGAGGACCTTGGTGACGACGACGCTGCCGTTGACCGCGCCGATGCCGGCGGAGGCGACCGCGGCACCGATCAGGCCGCCCATCAGGGCGTGCGAGGAGCTGGAGGGGAGACCGACCAGCCAGGTGACGAGGTTCCAGAGGATCGCTCCGACCAGGGCGGCGAAGATCACCTCTGGCTGGATGCCCTCCTCGTTGACCAGTCCCTTGGAGATCGTCTTGGCGACCTCCACGGACATGAACGCGCCGACGAGGTTGAGCACGGCGGACATGGCCACCGCCGTCTTGGGCTTGAGGGCGCCGGTCGAGATGGTGGTGGCCATCGCGTTGGCCGTGTCGTGGAAACCGTTCGTGAAGTCGAACACGAGAGCGGTGATGATCACGATCCCGAGGAGAAGCGTTATGTGCTCCATTTACCCAGGCTTCTGTTTGACGTCAGTGGCTCGGCGACCGTAGGCAACCTGGATGAACGGAAGGTGAACTGACTCGGGCGGAGCGGTGTACTGGCGCGGGGTGTGATCGCGTCATTCGTCCTGATTCTGCCGCAGATATCGCCATTAATGCACGTCAAAGCCGGGTGAATGAACCCCTCCGTAGGGGGTCCGCCGTGCTCGCGGACCCGCCCTCCAGGCCCCGAATGAGACCTAGATCACCCCCTTCCGCTTCGCGGCGGAGGGATCAGCTCCGGTGGCCCGCCCGGGGTCCCGAGCCGACACTGGAGCAGTGCGTACCGCGACAGCGACGGCTGCGGCCGTCACGACGACCCTCCTGGGTGCCGGCGCGGCCGCCGTCGCCCTCGGCCGGCACGCCGCCGACGCGGCCCTGCGGCCCGAACCAGGACGTCCGCTCCCCGGCGGGCCGAAGCTCAGCGTCCACTCCGCCGCCGACGGCCGGATCACCCTGACCCGCTCGCTCGCCTCCCTGCGCCCCGGCACGTACGGCCTGGTCGCACCCGGTGTGCACGCCGTCGTCGGGCCCGTGCTCCCGGACGCCGCCCCCGGCCCGGACACCGTCGTACGGCAGCTCGTCTCCGTCACCCACGGCACCCTCGACCCCGGCACCCGGGTCTCCCTCACCCCCCAGGTGTACGCCGGCAACCCGCGCACCGCCCTCGGGCTCGACCACGCCGACGTGGACATCCCCGGAGAGCTCGGTGCACTGCCCGCCTGGTTCGTGCCCGCGGCCCGGGACACCTGGGTGATCACCGTGCACGGACTCGGCGCCGGCCGGGAACACCCGATGGTGGTCATGCCCTTCCTCCACCGGCACCAGCTCCCCGTCCTGGACCTGGGCTACCGGGGAGACCTGGGCGCCCCCGCCTCCCCGGACGGCCTCGGCCACCTCGGGGAATCGGAATGGCGTGACCTGGACGCCGCCATCCGCTACGCCCTGCGCTACGGGGCCCGCCGCGTGGTCCTCCACGGCTGGTCCACCGGCGCCACCATGGCCCTGCACGCCTTCGAGCGCTCGCCGCTCGCCCACCGGATCTCCGGGCTGGTCCTGGACTCCCCGGTACTCGACTGGCACACCACCCTCCGCGCGCTCGCCGCGGCGCGCGGCGTCCCCGGCGTGGTGCTGCCGCTGGCGGTCCGGGCCGCCGAAGGGCTCGCGGGCCTGCGCGGCGACCGCCGGCCGGCGGGCGCGGACCCCGGCGCGCTGCGCGTCCCCGTACTGATCTTCCACGGACCGGACGACGCGCTGGCCCCCTGGGGGCCCTCGCGCAGGCTTGCCGCCGCCCGCCCCGACCTCGTCGCGCTGCACACCGTGGGCAAGGCCGGGCACGGCGCGATGTGGAACGCCGACCCGGCCGGCTACGAGGAGGCCCTGCGCCGCTTCCTCACCCCTCTTATGTGAAGACCGGGCGAACGGCTCCCAGGCGAAGGCCGGGTGAACGGCCGGGTGAACGGACGGGTGAACGGCCATGAAGCGCCACCCGCCGGGGCCCTGCCTGTGAAGGCCCTGTGACGGAGAGGGCCCCACGGGTGGCTTGTCCCGGTCTGCGCTGCGGGTGGACGGCGGCAACGACCGGTTCCGTTTGGGCTTTCGGCCAGTGACGGGCGAGACTGCTTCCGTGACGTCCCGAAAGCCTGATGAGCAGTTGGCTCGCGACTCCAGACTCCGACTCGTCTCGCCGCGCTCCGTCGCCGCGGCCCGCAAGGCGGTGACCGACCGACGCACCCGGCCCGCGCCCAGGCCCCCGGCGGGTACGCCCGCCACGGCCGACCTCGCGAACCGGGCCCGGGCCTCGCTCGCCGACGCCGTACGGCTGACCCGCTGGGCCGAGCGCAACCTGGGCGCCGGAGGCGGCGGCCGGCCCGCCCCCACGGGCGCCCTGCCCGCAGCCGACGTCGAACGCGCCGCCGGGGAACTCGGCCTGACGCACGGCCAGATCCAGGTCGGCTGGGACCGTGCCCGGCTCGCCGGACTGGTCGAGGTGCACGGCGGCCACGCCCGGCCCGGCTGGCGGCTGCGCGCCTGGGACCGCGACGACACCGCCGTGCTGCGTGGCTGGGTCGCCCTCTTCGACGCCTGGTCGCTGGTCCATCCCGCACCCGCCGACATCGCCCCCTCGGCCGTCGCCGAGGTCGTCGAGGCGATGCCCCAGCTCCTCTCCCTGCTCCAGCTGTCCGCCGGCCCGGTGACCGTCCCGGACCTGCTCGACCTGCTCGGTCAGCGCGTCACCGAACTGCGTGACGAGCGGTGCGAGATCCCCTACGAGGCCGAGCCCGCCACGGCGTTGACGTCCGCCGCCACCGGGTCCGCAGTCGGGTCCGCCGCCGGCTCCGTGGAGGCCCGCCCCGTCCCGCTCGCCCGGCTGCTGCGCTGGGCGCTCGGCGGGCTCGCGGCCGTGGACGCCGTCACCCTCGGTCCCGCCCGGGCCACGCTCACCCCGCTCGGCAGCTGGGCCGTCTGGGTCAAGCTGGAGCAGATCTGCGTCGCGGCGCAGAGCCCCGCCGGGAACATCGAGCAGTCCGCGGCCGCCATGCTGCACGGCTGCGCGCGGCTCACGCCCGGCCCGGCCCGCGCCGAGTACCAGGCCTGGCTCGCCGCCCGGCCCGTCGGCCACGCCGTGGCCGAGCTGCTGCAGGCGGCCCGGGGCGAGGACGCCCTGCTGCGCGGCCTCGCCTTCGAGGCGCTGCGCGTGGTCGGAGCCCCCGCCGAGCCCGAGGTACGCGCCACCGTCCGCGAGCCCGCCCTGCGCCCCTACGCCCTGCTCTGGCTCGCCGAGCACGACGGGATCGACCCCGACGAGGCGCAGGACGTCCTCACCGCCGAGGAGTCGACCTGGCTCTGGGTGGACACCGCGGCCGCCATCGCCGACCACGGGGAGGCCGAGCTGCTGGCCCGCCACCTCGACTCCGCCGTGCGGACCACCGTCCCCCGGCTGCTGGACGAGGTCCGTGCGGTCGGCCACCCGCGCACGGTGCAGGTGCTGGTCGCGCTCGCCGCTGCCCACCCCGACCCGACGCTGGCCAAGGCGGTCCGCAGGGCCGCCTTCCAGGTCCACACCGGAGGCGAGTGACTCCGTAGCGCAACGAGTGCGGGCGGGGACGGGCGCGGCGCCGGAATCAGACCTGCGGTGCGTACGTCCCGAAGCTCCACACGTTGCCCTCGGCGTCGCGGGCCATGTAGTCGCGCGAGCCGTAGTCCTGGTCGGTGGGCTCCATGACGATCTCGGCGCCGTGATCGACCGCCCGCCGGTGGTGGGCGTCCACGTCGTCGACCACGACATAGACCCCGGAGGGGCCGGCGCCCTCCATGGCCTTGTCGAACACCCCGCCCCTGCCCGAACTGCCGAGCATCACCATCCCGTTGCCGTATGCCAGCTCGGCGTGCGTCACCGAACCGTCCTCACCCTCGTAGACGGCGACCTGGCTGAAGCCGAAGGCCTCGGTCAGCAGCCTGATGGCCGCCTTCGCGTCGCGGTAGACCAGCGTGGGGCAGATGGACGGAACGCCTGCCATGACGATCACTCCCTCTCGTGACGGTGACCCGCGTCACACCAGCATGGCAGGCGTCACCGACAGTCAGCGGAAGGTGTTGCACTGGGCCATGTCACCGGTCCGGTAGCCCTGGTAGAACCACTGCTGGCGCTGCTCGGCCGAGCCGTGGGTCCAGGACTCCGGGGACACCCGGCCCTGGAACTTCTCCTGGATCCGGTCGTCGCCGACCGCCGCCGCCGCGTCCAGCCCGTCCCTGATGTCCGCCTCCGTCAGGGTCTTGATCAGCGGCCGCCCGGTGGAGGCGTCCGCGACGTTCGTCGCGTTGTGCGCCCACACCCCGGCGTAGCAGTCGGCCTGCAGCTCGACCTTGACCGCGTTGCTGTTCGGGCCCTGCCGCCCGTCCTGGGCCCGCTGGAGGGTTCCGGTCAGGTTCTGGATGTGGTGTCCGTACTCGTGGGCGACGACGTAGGCCTGGGCGAAGGGGCCGCCGGTCGCGCCGAACTTCGTCCGCAGGTCGTCGAAGAACCCCAGGTCCAGATAGACCTGCCGGTCCGCCGGGCAGTAGAAGGGGCCCACCGCCGCGCTGGCGGTCCCGCAGGCGGTGTTCACCCGGTTCTCGAAGAACACGGTCGACGCCGGGGTGTACTGGCCGCCGCGCCTGGCGAACTCCTGCTTCCAGAAGGCCTGGGTGCTCCTGACGACCGCCACCAGACGGCAGTCCTCGCGCGTGTTCGCGTCCCGGCCCGACTTGCAGGCCTGCTGCACCTGGTTGAGCGACGAGGAGACCGGCGCCGGTTCCTGCTCCCCGGTGGACAGCCCCAGCTGGTCCGGCCCCACCCCGAAGAGCAGGCCGAGGACCAGGGCGACGAGACCGACGATGCCGCCGCCGATGGTGGCCTTCCCGCCCGGGATGCGGCCGCCGCCGCGCATGTCCTTGACCTCGGAGCTGTCGAGACTGGCGTCGTCGTCGAACTGCATCCCGCACCGCCCTCCGTCCGTGAAACAGGCGCGGTCGCGTCTCCGCCCATGCGGCGAGTATCAACCCATTCATCCCGATCTGCTGCTCAGCCGCTCCGTGCGGCCACTGGGCCGGACGGGGGACACGCGGGAGCGGATCCCGCGGGCCCGGCGGCCCGGCCCGCGCCCGGAAACCAGTTGCACACCCCCGGTAGAATGTCTCCCATGGCAAATCTCCTCGCGGATTAGCGGCGTCGAAGCTTCGCGTCCTGCCCCCCTTCCGCCGTCCCGACCCGCCCTGGAGTATTTCCGTGATCACCGCCACCGGCATCGAGCTGCGCGCCGGCGCCCGCGTCCTTATCGAGTCCGCCTCCTTCCGTGTCGCCAAGGGCGACCGCATCGGCCTGGTCGGCCGCAACGGAGCGGGCAAGACCACCCTCACCAAGTGCCTGGCGGGCGAAGGACAGCCCGCCGCCGGCTCCATCGCCCGCTCGGGCGAGGTCGGCTACCTCCCGCAGGACCCGCGCACGGGCGACCTCGACGTGCTGGCCCGCGACCGGATCCTGTCCGCGCGCGGCCTCGACGTGCTGATCAAGAAGATGCGCGCCAACGAGGAGCGCATCGCCACGGGCACGGGCGGCACCCGCGACAAGGCGATGAAGCAGTACGAGCGCCAGGAGACCGAGTTCCTGACCAAGGGCGGGTACGCCGCCGAGGCGGAGGCCGCGACCATCTCCGCCGCCCTGGGCCTGCCCGACCGGGTGCTCGGCCAGCCGCTGCACACCCTCTCCGGTGGTCAGCGCCGCCGCGTCGAGCTGGCCCGGATCCTCTTCTCCGACGCCGACACCCTGCTCCTCGACGAGCCCACCAACCACCTCGACGCCGACTCCATCGTCTGGCTGCGCGACTACCTGAAGAACTACCGCGGTGGCTTCATCGTCATCTCCCACGACGTCGACCTGGTCGAGACCGTCGTCAACAAGGTCTTCTACCTGGACGCGAACCGCTCCCAGATCGACGTCTACAACATGGGCTGGAAGCTCTACCAGCAGCAGCGCGAGGCCGACGAGAAGCGCCGCAAGCGCGAGCGCCAGAATGCCGAGAAGAAGGCCGCGGCCCTGAACTCTCAGGCCGACAAGATGCGCGCGAAGGCCACCAAGACCGTCGCCGCGCAGAACATGGCCAAGCGTGCCGACCGGCTCCTCGCCGGCCTGGAGGCCGTCCGCGTCAACGACAAGGTCGCCAAGCTCCGCTTCCCGGACCCGGCACCCTGCGGCAAGACCCCGCTGACCGCCGAGGGCCTCTCGAAGTCGTACGGCTCGCTGGAGATCTTCACCGACGTCGACCTGGCCATCGACAAGGGCTCCCGCGTCGTCATCCTCGGCCTCAACGGCGCCGGCAAGACCACCCTGCTGCGCCTGCTCTCGGGTACGGAGAAGCCGGACACCGGCACGGTCGTCCCCGGCCACGGCCTCAAGCTCGGCTACTACGCCCAGGAGCACGAGACCCTGGACCCGGAGCGCACGGTCCTGGAGAACATGCGCTCCTCGGCCCCCGACCTGGACCTGGTCGCCGTACGCAAGACCCTCGGCTCCTTCCTCTTCTCCGGGGACGACGTGGACAAGCCCGCCGGGGTGCTCTCCGGCGGCGAGAAGACCCGGCTGGCCCTGGCCACGCTGGTCGTCTCCTCGGCGAACGTGCTGCTCCTCGACGAGCCCACGAACAACCTCGACCCGGCCAGCCGCGAGGAGATCCTGGGCGCGCTGCGCACGTACAAGGGCGCGGTCATCCTCGTCACGCACGACGAGGGCGCCGTGGAGGCGCTGGAGCCGGAGCGCATCATCCTGCTCCCGGACGGCGTCGAGGACCTGTGGGGACCGGACTACCGGGACCTGGTGGCGCTCGCCTGACCGGGTTCCGGTTCCCGTTCCGCTTCTGATCCAGTTCCTTATGGATCATTCGGCTCACGGGTGATCCATCATCTGAGTGAGACGGTCTCGTACCGTTGCGCGTCGTACGACGGCCCCGGCCGCACCCGCGAAGGTGCGCGAACGGGGCCGTTCGTTTTCCGGTTCCGCGCCCCTGACCTGGAGATTCCCGGCGAGGGCAGCGGAGTGTGACGGAAGTCATGCAGCGGAAGGGGAGATTCCGTTCTGCTCGGGTGTCCACCGCTTGAGAAATGCCGTCGTACCGACCTTGCTGAATGGGTGGCCAGGAAGCGTGGGAGGGGTGATCATGAGAAGTCCAGAGCGCACTTCCCATGAGGAGGCACGGGTGGCCGAGACTCTGAAGAAGGGCAGCCGGGTAACCGGCGCCGCGCGCGACAAGCTCGCGGCAGACCTGAAGAAGAAGTACGACTCCGGTGCGAGTATCCGGGCGCTGGCCGAAGAGACCGGCCGGTCCTACGGATTCGTCCATCGGATGCTCAGTGAGTCCGGGGTGTCGCTGCGTGGTCGCGGAGGCGCGACCCGGGGCAAGAAGGCCGCCACGGCCTGACCCCGGTCCCATCGGTTCCAACGCTCCAACGGCTTCAAGGTTCACCATGATCCGACGATTCCTTCGGTGACCCCCGGTCGGCCTTTCGGTCGACCGGGTGGTTACTGTGCAGTCACTTAGGCCGAGCTTGCGGCCGACTGCACACCGGAGGCATGAAAGATGGCTCTGCTCGACAAGGACGGCGTACGACTCACCGTCGACGACACGGTCGCCACGGTGACACTGACCAATCCGGCCAAGCGAAATGCCCAATCCCCCGCGCTCTGGCGGGCTTTGGCCGAGGCCGGGAGGTTGTTGCCGGGCACCGTCCGGATCGTCGTGCTGCGCGGTGAAGGCATGTCCTTCTCCGCAGGGCTCGACCGGCAGGCGTTCACCCCCGAAGGTTTCGAGGGCGAGCCGTCCTTCCTCGATCTGGCACGCGGTTCGGACGAACTGCTCGACTCCACGATCGCCGAGTACCAGGAGGCATTCACCTGGTGGAGGCGTAACGACATCATCTCCGTCGCCGCCGTGCAGGGGCACGCGATCGGCGCCGGCTTCCAGCTCGCGCTCGCGTGCGATCTGCGCGTGGTCGCGGACGACGTGCAGTTCGCCATGCGCGAGACCAGCCTGGGCCTGGTCCCCGACCTGGCCGGTACCCAGCCCCTGACCTCCCTGGTCGGCTACGCCCGCGCGCTCGAAATCTGCGCGACGGGCCGCTTCGTGCACGCCGAGGAAGCGGAGCGGGTCGGCCTCGCCAACCTCGTCGTCCCCGCGGACGAGCTCGACGCCGCCGTGCAGGACCTCACCACGGCCCTGCTGGCACCGCCTCGGGACGCCGTGATCGAGACGAAGACGCTGCTGCGGTCCGCCCAGGCCCGCCCCTACGACGACCAGCGCGCCGCCGAGCGTGCGGCCCAGGCCCGCCGCCTGCGGGACCTGGCCGGTCTCTCCGACTGAGGGGCCGACCCAGCGCCGGAGCCCCGGGAAAGTCGGCCAGCCGACCGGCGTAGTCCCGGGGCGCCCGCGCGCCGCGGCGCCTAACGTGGTGCGGAGTGAGTCCGCCACGCACGCGAAGGGACACGCGATGACCGAATCCGCATCAGGGGTCACCGGCAAGGAGCCCGGCGACCGGGGACGCACGAGCATCGCCGACGGGGTGGTCGAGAAGATCGCCGGACTGGCCGCCCGCGAGGTGGTCGGCGTGCACGCCATGGGCAGCGGCAGCGGCCTCTCCCGTACCTTCGGCGCCGTCCGCGACCGGGTGCCCGGCGGCCAGAAAGCCCAGGTCAGCCGCGGGGTCAAGGCAGAGGTCGGCGAGGTCCAGACCGCCCTCGACCTGGAGATCGTCGTGGACTACGGCGTGTCGATCCGGGACGTGGCGCGTGCCGTCAGGGAGAACGTCATCGCGGCGGTCGAGCGGATGACGGGCCTGGAGGTCGTCGAGGTCAACATCGCGGTGAGCGACGTCAAGCTGCCCGATGAGCCCGACGAGGAGCCGGAATCCCGTCTCCAGTAGCCGAGAGGACCCCGCATGAGCATGGCGATCGCCGGAATGTTCGCCGGCATGGCCCTCGCGTTCGCCGGCTACTTCGGCGGGTTCGGGGCCTTCCTGCTGGTGGCCGCCCTCGGCGCCATCGGATTCGTCGCCGGACGGTTCCTCGACGGGGACCTGGAACCGGGTGACCTGTTCCGCCGCCGCGACGACCGGCGCGGGTGAGGCGCCGATGAGCAGTACGCCGCGCTCCGCCCCGCCCCGGGTGGCCGCCGCCGAGCGCGGCGCCACCCGTATCGCCGACCGGGTCGTCGCGAAGATCGCCGCCCAGGCCGCACGGGAGGCCCTCGCCACGGCACCGGGCACGCCCCCGCACGCCACCGTCACCGTGCACCACGACATCGCCCGGGTCCGGATCAGCCTGGAGCTGGACTACCCCTCCGACCTGGCCGCCCAGTGCGCGGCCGTACGCAGGCAGGTCGCGCTGCGGATCGAGGAGTGCGCGTCGATGTCCGTGCCCGAGGTGGACGTCGACATCGAGCACCTGCACTCCACCCACACCCGGACCGCCACCGGGCGCGACCGGCGGCTGCGGTGACGGCCCCCGGACCCGGCCCCGAATCCGGCTTCGAGTCCGGCTTCGAGTCCGGCTCCGAGCCCGGTCCCGGCCGCCGCCCGGGACGGGTCCACCGGTTCCGCTCGGCCCGGCGGGTGCCCGCCGCACTCACCGCCCTGGTCGTGCTCGGGGTCGCGGGCCTGTTCCTGTACGACCTGGCCGCCGTACGGGCCGGCCGCCCCGCCATGAGCTGGCGCGGCGACCTCGCCGACCGGCTGGCGACGCACACCCCCGCGGACCTCGGAGTGCGGCTGATCGCCGGGGCCCTGGTCCTGGCCGGGGCGGTACTCCTGCTGCTGGCACTGGCCCCCGGGCTGCGCCGGATCCTGCCCATGCGGACCCCGGACCGGCGGCCGGGCGTCCGGGCCGGGCTCGGCCGCAAGGACGCCGCGCAGATCCTGCGGGACCGGGCCATGGAGGTGTCCGGAGTGCGGTCCGTCCGGGTCAAGGTGGGCCGGTCCCGCGTCGGGGTGCGGGCCACCTCGCACTTCCGCGAGCTGGACGACGTACGGGCGGACCTCGACGCGGTGCTCACCGTCGGCATCGAGGAACTGGGCCTAGCGCACCCGCCGCAGCCGCGCGTACGGGTCAGGAGATGACGCGATGCTCGCAACGGTGAACCGGATCCTGCTGGCGCTGGCCGGAGCGGTCCTGACGGCGGCCGGGATCGTGGTGCTGACGGGTGGGTGGCCGCTGCACGGCCGGCACGCGCCGCTGCTGAGCGAGGAGACCAGGAACCGGTACTGGCACGCCGAGGGCTGGTGGTGGTGGGCGGTGCTCGCCGGCCTCGCGGTGGTCGTGCTGCTGGCGCTGTGGTGGCTGCTGTCCCAGTTCGGGCGCAAGCGACTGCAGGCGGTGGTGGTCGACACCGGTGACGGGGCGTTCGCCACGCTGCGCGGACGGGCTCTGGAGGAGGCGGTGGCCGCGGAGGCCGGTGCCGTGGACGGGGTCGCCGGCTGCCGGGTCGCGCTGCGCGGGCGGCGCGGGTCGCCGGCGCTGCGGGTCGCGCTGGAGCTGGAACCCCACGCGGTCCCGGCCGACGCCCTGGCCGCCGTGGCCGGCCCGGTGCTGACCCACGCCCGGACCTCGGCGGGCCTCCCGGAACTGCCCGCGGAGGCCCGCCTCAAGGTGACGTCCCACCGGGCCCAGCGCGTGACGTAGGCCGCTTCCTGCGGGTCAGAAACCGTGCCGGGAGCCGCCGTCGACCGGGAGCATGACCCCCGTCAGGTACGAGGCAGCCGGGGAGAGCAGGAAGGCCGCCGTGCGGCCGAACTCCTCCGGGGCTCCGTACCGGCGCAGCGGGATGCGGGACTCGTTCCCCGCCCGCGCGGCCTGCGCGTCACCGGACAGCGCGTCGAGCTCACGCACCCGGTCGGTGTCGATGCGGGCCGGAAGCAGGCCGACCACCCGGATCCCGCGCGGGCCGAGTTCCAGCGAGAGGGACTTCGCGAAGCCCGCGAGGCCCGGACGCAGACCGTTGGAGATGGTCAGGCCGGGGATCGGCTCGTGGACCGAGCCCGACAGCACGAAGCCGATGACCCCGCCCTCGCCCAGCTCGGCGGCCGCCGCCCGGGCGAGCCGGACCGCGCCCAGGAAGACCGACTCGAAGGCCGCCGACCACTGCGCGTCGGTGTTGTCCGCCGCGAAGCCCGGTGCCGGGCCGCCCACGCTGATGAGGATGCCGTCGAGGCGGCCGAAGCGCTCCCGCGCGGTGGCGACGAGCCGTGCGGCCGCGTCCGGATCGGAGTTGTCGGCCGCCACACCGGCCGCGTCCGGGCCGAGCTCGGCGGCGGCGTCGGCCGCCCGCTTCTCGTCCCGGCCCGTCAGGAGCACCTTCGCGCCGTCGGCGACCAGTTCCCGGGCGGAGGCGAGGCCGAGGCCGCGGGTGGCCCCGGTGACGATGTAGACACGGTCTTTCAGTCCAAGATCCATGCCGACACGCTACGCCGTCGCCGGTTCCTGCCGGGAGGCTTCGGCCCGGGCCGCCTCTTCCTCGCGCTCGCGCTTCTCCCGGCGTACGAGGACCACCCAGCCCACCGGAACCGCGCCGGCGAACAGCCACCACTGGACGGCGTACGCCATGTGGGGGCCGATCGAGTCGTGGTCGGGGTCGGCGACGGTCTCCGGGGTGCTGTCCGCCGGGGCCGGAGCGGTGAGCTCCAGGTAGCCGCCGAGGACGGTCCGGCCCAGGTACTCCGCCTGCCGGGCGCTGTTGATGAGCATCACCTGGCGGTCCGGCAGGCCCTTGCGGTCCTTGATGCCGCTGCCGCCGCTGGTCTCGTCGGCCTTCAGCCGGCCGATGACCGTGACCTCGCCCGTGGGCGCGGCCGGCACCGGCGGGTAGGCGCGCGGGTCGTCGCCGCCCGGTACCCAGCCCCGGTTGACCAGGACCACCCGGCCGTCGGAGAGGACCAGCGGGGTCAGGACGTGGAAGCCGACCTTGTCGTCGTTGTCGGTGCGCATCCGGACGACGACCTCGTGCGCGGCGTCGTACGTACCGGTCGCCGTGACCGTGCGCCAGAAGTCCGCTCGGGGGACCTGGTGTCCGGGCGAGGTGATCTCGGTCACGGGTACCGGCTTCGCCCGCAGGTTCGCCTCGATCAGCTGGTTCTGCGCGACCCGGTGCTCATGGCGGTGGTACTGCCAGAACCCCAGCTCGATCATCGCGGGGATGAGGGCGAGGGCCATCAGGGTGAGGAACACCCACTGCCGGGTCAGCACAAAGCGGTACACGCCCACGACGGTACCCGCAGTGCGAAGGACCCCGGCGGCCGGGTGGCCGTCCGGGGTCATGGCGTACGGAACGGGGTGTGGGGAGGGGATCCGGGCCGGGCGCCGGGACGGGGCCGCGACGCGGCGCAGTCAGACGCGGTCGACGATGCCCACCTTCCCCTCCGCCCGGGCGCAGTGCGCCCCGCAGAACCACTGGCCCGCGACCTCGACGCCCTGGCCGATGATCGAGACCCGGCAGTGCTCGCAGACGGGCGCCATGCGGTGGATCGCGCAGGAGAAGCAGTCGAAGACGTGAACCGCTCCTTGGGCATGGACTTCGAAGGACATGCCGTAATCGTTTCCGCAGACCTCACAACGTGCCATGCGCCGAATGCTGCGCACGGGGACGGAGCGGAACAAGATCCGGCGGGGTGAGTCGCCGCGCCTGCACCCGGCCGGCGCAACGGCCCTCCCGTTCAGGACTCGGCCGGGGCCACGTCCCGCAGCAGCTGGGTGAAGGCCGCCTCGTCGACGACCGGCGTGCCGAAGCTCTTCGCCTTGACCGTCTTGGAGGTCGCCGAATCGGGGTCGTTGGTCACCAGGAGGCTGGTGAGCCGCGACACACTCGTCGCGATGTGCAGGCCCGCCTCGACCGCCCGGTCCTCCAGCAGCTCACGCTCCACCGAGGTGTCACCGGAGAAGGCGATCCGCATGCCCTGTTTCAGCGGCTTGCCGTCCTCGAAGCGCCCCGGGTTCGGGTGCGGGCACGGCGGCCGCTTGCGCGAGGGCCGCCAGCTGCTGCCGCCCCGGTAGGAAGCCTGGTAGCCGACCCGCGGGGTGACGGCGGAGTCCGACCACTCCGTCAGCGGCCGGCACTCCAGCAGGGGCAGCCGCACGCCGCCCTCCGCGGCCGCGTGCAGCGAGGGGCGGAACGCCTCCGCGAGCACCCGGGCGTCGTCGAGCGCGTGGTGGGCGCGCTGCTGGACCACGCCGAAGTGCGCGGCGAGCGACTCCAGCTTGTGGTTGGGCAGCGGCAGGTTCAGTTCCTTCGACAGGGCGATGGTGCACAGCCGCTGACGGACCGGTGCCGTCGCGGCGGCCCGCGCGTACTCCCGGGCGATCATCTGCCAGTCGAAGATGGCGTTGTGCGCGACCAGTACCCGGTCCGCGAGCCGTCCGGCGAACTCCTCGGCGATGTCCTCGAAGAGCGGGGCGTCGGCGAGCATGGCGCTCGTCAGCCCGTGGATCCACACCGGTCCCGGGTCCCGCCGCGGGTTGACCAGCGTGTACCAGTGGTCCTCCACGTTGCCCTGGGCGTCGAGCCGGTAGACGGCTGCGGAGACTATCCGGTCGTCGCGAGCGAGCCCGGTGGTCTCCACGTCGACGACCGCGTACCCCTGTGGGTACGCGGTCGGCCACGTCGTCTCTGCGGTCGTACGGTCGTCGAGCATGGTCACAGAGGATATCGGCCCCGACTGACACCCGTGGCCGCACCGGTGCTTCCCGGCCGTCACTCCAGGGCGGCGACCAGGTCGCCCGCCGCCAGCTGTTCGAGGCCGGAGCGGTCAGGGCGTGGCCCCGGTCGAGTCGTTCGGCTTCCAGGGCCGCGTCAGGCTCTCGGCCGTCGACGGGGTCGCCCGGGCGCGGGAGCGCGCCGAGCGGTTCACCGCGGCGGGGTCGCGCCGGCCGGATCGGGCGCTTCGGGCGGGCCGGTGGCGTCCGCCGCGTCCGGCGGGAGCAGGGCGTGCACCAGGGCCCGTACGGACAGCAGGAACAGCCGGTCCGGGTCCGCCGGGCGGGCCAGCGCTCGGGCCAGGGCCGGGTCGTGGGGGGCCGCGGCGGGGTCCCAGAGCTCGCTCTCGGCCGGGGACTGGGCGGGGGCGCGCTCGCGGTTGCGTTCGACGAGCAGGTATCCGACGACCTGGAACTGGACGGCGCGGACCGCGTCCGCCGCCCGGGCGCCACGCAGCCCCGCGGCGTGCACCTCGTGGACGAGTGCCTGCTGGGCGGGCAGGAACATCCGCTCGGTGAGGCCGCGTTCGTGGACCATCGCGATCAGGTGCGGACGTGTCCGCAGTTCACGGCGCAGCATCCGGGCCACCGCCAGGATCCGGTCCGCGGGGGTGCGGCCGGTGGGCCGGATCGCGCCCATCTCCTCCACCGTCCGCTCGACGAGGGCGTCCAGCAGCGACTCGCGGTTGCCGACGTGCCAGTAGATCGACGTCACGGCCGTGCCCAGCTCGGCGGCGAGTCCCCGCATGGTGAGCGCGGCCGGACCGTGCCGCATGACCAGGGACGCGGCGGCGTCCAGCACCGTGTCGCGGGTCAGCGTGGTTCTGGCCACGGCGTCCACCACCTGTCTGTCGAATCGTCAATTCTGTTCCGTGCGCGGGTCTTTACCCTTCATCGGTAGCGGTGTAACTGTGTTACAGAACCGACTCCCCCCGAGCCGAGGGATGGTGTGAGACATGGCACGCGTACGGTACGGAGCGCGGACCGAAGCCGAGATCGCGGCGGCGCGCGAGAAGAGTTCCAGGCTCCCGGACATCTGGTCGACCGGCGTCGTGGCCGTCTGGGAGACCGACCCCGATGTGATCGCCGCGGTCCTTCCGCCGCCGCTCAAACCGGCCGACCGGCCCCTGGTACGGGCCAACATCAGCAAGGTCGACCTGCCCGGCTACCCGCTCGGCGCCGGATCCGTGGCCGTCGCCGCCCGGCACGACGGGACCGAAGGCTGGTACCCCCTGGTCATGCCGATGACCCTGGAGCGCGCCCTGACCGGCGGCCGCGAGGTCTTCGGCGAGCCGAAGAAGCTGGGCGAGGTCACCGTGGAGCGCGACGGCCTCGTCGTACGGGCCGCCCTCGCCCGGCACGGGATCGCCTTCGTCGAGGTGCGCGGGGCGGTGGACCGCGTGCTGCCGCTGCCCGAGCCCACCCGGAAGACCGACTTCTACTTCAAGTTCCTGCCCGCCGTCGACGGTTCCGGCTTCGACGTGGACCCGGTGCTCGTGCACTGCACGCGCAACGAGAAGGTCCGCAGGCTGGAGCACGTCACCGGGGACGTCGTCCTGCGCGAGTCGATGTACGACCCGGTCGCCGACCTGCCCGTCCGCCGGATCGTGGAGATCACCATCGGCGAGAAGACCACCGACCAGAAGGGCCGGGTCGTCGAGCGGGTCAGCGCCCAGGCCCTGCTCCCGTACGTCCACCAGCGCTACGACGACCCGATGCAGATCCTCGACGGCCCCCCGGAAGGGAGCCTGTGAGATGCGGCTCGAACCGGGACAGACGGCCGTCGTCACCGGCGCGGCGAGCGGCATCGGCCTCGCCATGGCCCGCCGCTTCGCCGCCGAAGGGCTGAAGGTGGTCCTCGCCGACGTCGAGGAGGCCGCCCTGCGCAAGGCCGCCGACGAACTCGCCGCGGACGGAGCCCAGGTGCTCGCCAGAGTGGTCGACGTCAGCGACCGCGACTCCGTGACCGCCCTGGCCGACGCCGCCTACGAGGCCTTCGGCGCCGTCCACGTCCTGTGCAACAACGCGGGCGTCGGCTCCGGCGCCGAGGGCCGGATGTGGGAGCACGAGCCCAACGACTGGAAGTGGGCCTTCTCCGTCAACGTGTGGGGCGTCTTCCACGGCATCCAGGCCTTCGTCCCCCGCATGATCGCCGGCGGCGCCCCCGGCCACGTCGTCAACACCTCCTCCGGCGACGGCGGCATCGCCCCCCTGCCCACCGCGTCCGTGTACGCCGTCACCAAGGCGGCCGTGGTCACCATGACCGAGTCGCTCTACGCCCACCTCAAGGCGGAGGGCGCCGCCGTCGGGGCCTCCGTCCTCTTCCCCGGACCGCACATGCTGCGCACCGGGCTGTGGGAGTCGCACCGCAACCGGCCCGAGCGGTACGCGAAGGAGCGGCCGCGCAAGGCCCCGTACCGCAGTCTCGACCAGTACGAGGCGGCGATGCGGAAAGCCGGCCACGAGGTGCACTTCACCCCGGTCGAGGAGGTCGCGGAGCACGTCGTCGACGGCATCCGCGCCGACCGCTTCTGGATGCTGCCGCCGAGCGAGCACAGCGACCGGCAGATCCGCGCCCGGTCGCAGTCGATGCTCGACCGCGCCAATCCCGCCTATCTGGAGAGCTTCATCCTCGACTGAGGAGCGTCCGCCATGAGCGACAGCACGAGCGACGGCACGAATGACACGCCGTACGAAGACCCGTACCTGATCATCTCCTCCGACTGCCATGCCGGCCTGCCCACCGAGCAGTACCGGCCCTACCTGGATTCCCGCTTCCACCCCCAGTTCGACGAGTTCCTCGGCGAACGCGACGCCCGCCGCGCGGAGGCCACCCGCCTCGGCGTCCGCAACGAGGCCTTCGCCGAGAAGTGGTTCCACGACCACGAGGAAGGCCTCAAGGGCGGCTGGGACACCGGACAGCGGCTGAAGGAGCTCGACGGCGACGGCGTGGCCGCCGAGGTCGTCTTCCCCGACGCGGACGCCGTCGACAGCCAGACCGCCGCCCCCTTCGGCGTCGGCCTCGGCCTCTCCGGCGACCAGGACCCCGAACTCGGCATGGCGGGAGCCCAGGCGCACAACCGCTGGCTCGCCGAGTTCGTCGGGCAGAACCCGGAGCGGCACTGCGGGGTCGCCCTGCTGCCCATCACGGGCGAGCCGTCGAAGGTCGTGGCGGAGATCCACCGGGCCAAGGAGTCCGGGCTGGGCGCGCTGATGATCCCCGCGATGTGGGTGGACAAGGCGCCCTACCACGACCGCCGCTACGACCCCGTCTGGGCGGCGGCCGCCGAGACGCGGATGCCGATCGTCACCCACTCCGGCTCCTCGCCGCGCCACGAGTACGGCGACCACCTGGGCATCTTCGTCTCCGAGGTCACCTGGTGGCCGGCCCGCCCGCTGTGGTTCCTGCTCTGGTCGGGGGTCTTCGAACGCCACCCCGGCCTGAAGTTCGGCGTCGCCGAGGCGGGCTGCTGGTGGCTGCCCAACCAGCTGTGGTTCATGGACCGGCTCTACCTCGGCGCGCACGGCGGCAAGAAGCTCTCGCCGTTCGAGGAGCTGAAGCGGCCGCCGAGCGAGTACCTGGACCGCCAGGTGTTCATCTGCGCGACCAACACCAAGCGCCGCGAGCTGGCGCAGCGGTACGAGATCGGCGTGGACAACATCCTGTGGGGTTCGGACTTCCCGCACCCGGAGGGCACCTGGCCGAACACCCGGGCCTGGCTGAAGAACACCTTCCACGACATCCCGGTCGCGGAGACCCGCCGCATGCTCGGACTCGCGGCGGCCGAGGTCTTCGGCTTCGACACCGCGAAGCTCGCCCCGATCGCCCGGCGGATCGGGCCCACCCCCGCGGAACTGGGCCAGTCCCCGGACCAGGCGGCGGTGGAGGCCTCCTGGGCGCGCTCGCGCGAGGTGGGCCGGCACTGGCTGACCGACCACGACTTCCCGGTACTGGGGGTGTCGCGGTGACCGGCGACGACCGCTACACGGTGATCTCGGCGGACTGCCACGCGGGCGCCGACCTGCTGGACTACAGGCCGTACCTGGAGAAGCGGTACCACGACGACTTCGACGCCTGGGCCGCCACGTACGTGAACCCGTACGAGGACCTCCTCGCGGACACCGCCGACCGCAACTGGAACTCGGCGCGCCGCCTCGCCGAACTCGAAGCGGACGGCATCGTCGCGGAGGTCGTCTTCCCGAACACCATTCCGCCGTTCTTCCCCAAGGCCTCCCTGATGGCCCAGCCCCCGACGGCCGCCGAGTACGAGATGCGCTGGGCGGGTCTGCAGGCCCACAACCGCTGGCTGGCGGACTTCTGCGCGGACGCGCCGGGCCGGCGGGCGGGGGTGGCGCAGATCCTGCTGAACGACGTGGACGCGGCGGTGGGCGAGATCCGCCGGGCGCGGGCGGCCGGCCTGACGGGCGGCATCCTGCTGCCGGGCGTCCCGCCCGGCTCCGCGGTGCCCGAGCTGTACTCGGCCGCCTACGACCCCGTCTGGGCGGTGTGCGACGAACTGGACGTCCCGGTCAACCACCACGGCGGCTCGGCCTCACCGCCGCTCGGCGACGAACCTGCGGCCCGGGCCGTCTTCATGGTGGAGACGACCTGGTTCTCGCACCGGGCCCTGTGGCACCTCGTCTTCGGCGGGGCCTTCCACCGCCACCCGGGGCTCAAGCTGGTCCTGACGGAGCAGGGCTCCGGATGGATCCCCGGGGTGCTGGAGATGCTGGACTACTACCACGGCCGCCTGGTCGCGGCGTCGGCCACGGCCGAGTCCAAGTTCGGGGCGGGCCTCGCGGATTCGATGGGCCGGGGCCCGAGCGAGGTCTGGCGTGACAACTGCTTCGTGGGGGCGAGCTTCATGCGCCCCCACGAGGTCCCGCTGCGGGAGCGGATCGGCCTCGACAAGATCATGTGGGGCAGCGACTACCCCCACGACGAGGGCACCACCCCCTTCTCCCGCGAAGGCCTCCGCATCGCCTACGCGGGCCTCCCGCGCGAGGAGGTCGCCGCGATGGTCGGCGGCAACGCGGCCCGCGTGTACGGCTTCGACCTCGCCCTGCTGGACGCGGTCGCGGCCAAACACGGCCCGCTGGTCTCGGAGGTCGCGGAGCCCCTGACGCAGGTCCCGCCGACGGCCACGAGCCCGGCCTTCGCCCGGGGCGGCTCGGTCCGCGTCTGGTAGCTCCGGCGCCCGCCGGGCGGCTCAGCTCATGTAGCGGAGCCGCTCCGGCGGGAACAGTTCGGTGCCGAGCAGGTTGTTGGGGCCGTACACCTCGACGACGAGGTCGTCCCTCGGCGCCAGTGGGGACAGGTCGACGGGCCCGCCGCAGAAGCTCACCACGAGCCGGTTCAGGTGCGGCAGTGCGAGAAGGGGCTCCAGCCCCGAGCCCAGCGTGCACGTCAGCAGGGTGAGGCCGGTCAGTTCCTGGTGCCGGACCAGCATCGAGGGCACGACCGTCATCCCGTTCAGCTGGAGCAGCCGCAAGGCCGGCACCGACGGCTGGGCCGCCAGCTGAAGGGCCTGCCGTTCGCCGGAGATGGTCAGCATGTCGAGCGCCGGCCACCGTTCGAGCCCCTTGAGCCCGACCCAGACGGCTCCCTTGAACAGGGCGAGCGACCGCAGCGTGCCGGGCAGGGGCAGGTCGGAGAGTTCGGCGATCCCGGCCTTGGAATCCAGCGTGAAGTTGGTGAGCGAGGGGAGCGTGGCCAGCGGCGCCAGGGATGCCCGGGCCGCGATCCGCGAGAGGCCCAGTGAGCGCAGGGGCAGCCCGGACAGCGGGCCGAGGTCCTCGATCCGGGGACATTCGTAGAGCCCCAGGTACCGGAGGTCGTGGAGGGCCGCGAGCGGTGAGAGGTCCGTGAGCCGGTCGTCCCGGTGGATGGTCAGCCCTTCCAGGTCCGGCCGGCTGACCACGGCGTCGGGCAGCCAGTGCCCGTCCCTGAGGCTGACGTGCCGGGCGTGGGCCAGCAGCGGCAGGTGGGCCAGTTCCTCGGAGGTGTAGACGCTCACGTAGGTGGCGCCCAGATCGACGTGCGCCAGCACGGACTCGACGTAGTCGGCCGTGCGGAACCTCCGCCAGTTGTCGGCCAGTTCGACCACCACCTGAGGCCGGGCGTCCGTCCGGAACCGGGCGATGCGGCCGAGTGCCTGCGGGCCGCCCACCAGGGCGGCGGTCCGGACGATGGCCGCGGCCTCCGTTTCGGTGAGACCGGCCGGGCCGGGCAGCAGGTCCAGGACCAGCTCACCGGCCCGGGCCAACTCCTCGGCCTGGGAGATCCGCTGCGGCGGCAGCAGGTCGCCGGTGCGCGACTGGATCTCGGCGCGGACCCCCGGGTCCAGCTCCGGGGCGTGCTCCAGGCAGGCCGCCGCGAGCAGGACCAGCCGGTCGCGGGCTCCCTTGACCTTGTCCGCCCGCTTCAGCAGACCCTTCAGCAGGCGGGCGCGTTCGTCCGGGCGGGCGTGGCCCACCGCCATGCGGACCACGTCGTCCCAGGAATCGTCGTGGGCGTTCTTCACCAGCACCCCGAAGTCCCGTGACTCCACGGCAGCCTTGGCGCCCAGGTAGTCCTGGAAGGTCCGGTGGACGAAGGTCACCGAGCCCGGGAACGGCTCCAGGAGCAGGCCGCTGCGGATCAGCAGGTGGGAGAAGACCTGCTCGGCCCCGCCCTGCGCCCGCACCTGCGGCATGGCGTCGAGCCACTCGCCCACCATCTCGACGGCCTCGTCCCGGCCCGCCTCCAGCTGCCCGTTGCGGATCAGCCAGTACGCGAGCCGCTGGAGCAGCGCGACCTGCTCCTCCCGGGTGAGGTAGACGCCCTCCACCCCGGAGATCTCCCGTTCCGTGTCCCGCCGTACCAGCAGCATGTCCAGCGCCGCGTCGTACAGCTCCTTGCGGGCCCGCGGGAGCTGCATCCGCCGGTCCTGGTTCAGGGCGCACAGCAGCGCGCACATCAGCGGGTTCGTCGCCAGCCGGGCCAGGTCCCGCCGGGAGGAGACGGCCTCCAGCAGCGAGGCCTCGTACGCGTCCACCTCCTGCCCCTCCGCACGGGCCGCCGCGTGCCAGTGCGCGACGAAGGACCGGATGTCCTTCTGCTCCATCGGCAGCATCGAGTGCGGCGCGAAGCCCAGTCCCGCGAGCCAGTCCTCCGGGACCGCCGACGGGCGGGTGGTCACCACGTACCGCGCCTTCGGGTAGGCGGCGACCAGCGAGCGCAGCCAGCTCTCCGTACGGGTGCGCAGCCGCTGCGGGACCTCGTCGACGCCGTCCACCAGGACCAGGGCCCGGCCGCTCAGCATCAGGTCCTCCACCCAGCCGGGCGGGGCCGAGAGCGGGACGGCGCCGGCGCGCAGGAAGTCCTCCGGCAGGGGCAGGTCCCCCGATGCCGTGAACGAGCGCAGGCGCAGCACGAACGGTACGCACGTGCTCCACGGGCCGGCGCTCTGCCGGGCCGCGTCGAGGGCGAGCCACTGCATCAGGGTCGATTTCCCCGAGCCCGCCGGGCCGCGCAGCAGGACCCGGTCGGCGGCGGCGAGGGCCTGCTCGGCCCGGACGGACGCCTGGCCGAGGTCCGGCCCGCCCGGCGGCACCTGGTCACCGCTGACCGACAGGCTGATGTACGCCACGTCCAGCGGCCACTCCTGGCGGGAGCGGCTGAGGGTGAGGCCGAAGAGCCGCAGGCGGCCGTGGGTGTGCGCGACGTACTGCGCGTACCGCTCCTCGAAGGCGTACGCCGTGCCGTCCCCGGCGGCGCCGAGCCGGTCCACCGCCCGGGCCAGCTCGCCCGTCCGCCGGACCAGTTCCACCCCCGCCCGGGCGCCGAAACCCGGCAGGGTGGTCAGGTACTCCACCGCGTGCGTGCAGCACAGCCGGACCAGCCGGCCGTACAGGGCCTCGGCCGAGGGGGACAGGCCCGCCGGGGGCGGGGGTACGGCCGCCGCCAGGGCCGTCGGGTCGAGGTCCGTCGCGAAGAGGGCCTCCGCGTCCAGGGGGCCGAGCTCCGCGAAGGCGTCGCCGACCGCGTCCAGGGCCGCGAGGCGCTCGTGCTCCGGCAGCGCCGTGCCCTCCGGGCCGAGCCGGGCGGCCAGGGCTCCGGTCAGGCGCCGCATCTCGCCTTCGCCGAGTTCCGGCGGGGGCTTGCGCCAGCGCGGGGCCGGCCGGGCGGGATCGGCCGTCAGGCCCGCTCCCGGAACCCGGGCCAGGAGGGACCTGACCAGTGCCCCCGCCGCCGTTCCCGCCACCCGTAAGACAACCGTCTCCCAGCCCGTCATGCCCCGCCCTCCCCTTGGCTCGGACATCATCTCGTGAACCGCCGGTAACCCCGATGGATACCGATCGGTAACAACCCCTAGCGGCACCCCCGAGAGCGCCTCTATGGTGCGGGACATGCCGAACCTGCCCGATGTCGTGCTGTGGTCCATACCTGCCTTCGTGCTGCTCACCGTCATCGAGGTGGTGAGCTACCGGCTCCATCCGGACGAGGACGCCGCCGGGTACGACACCAAGGACGCCGCCACGAGCATCACCATGGGGCTCGGCAGCATCGGCTTCGACCTGCTCTGGAAGATCCCGGTCGTCGCCGTCTTCACCGCGGTCTACGAACTGACCCCGCTGCGCGTGCCGTTCCTGTGGTGGACCGCCCTGCTGATGCTGCTCGTCCAGGACTTCCTCTACTACTGGCAGCACCGCCTCCACCACGTCATCCGCATTCTGTGGGCCTGCCACGTCGTCCACCACAGCAGCAAGCGGTTCAACCTCACCACCGCGCTGCGCCAGCCCTGGACCAGCGCCACCACCTGGTGGTTCTACCTGCCGATGGTGGCCCTCGGCGTGCACCCGGCGGCGATCCCGTTCTGCTACGGACTCAACCTCCTCTACCAGTTCTGGGTCCACACCGAGCGCATCGGGAAGCTGCCGCGCCCCTACGAGTACGTCTTCAACACGCCCTCCCACCACCGCGTCCACCACGCCTCCCAAGGGGGCTACCTGGACCGGAACTTCGGCGGCATCCTGATCGTCTGGGACCGGATGTTCGGTTCCTGGGTGGGGGAGACGGACAAGCCCGTCTACGGGCTCACCAAGAACATCGCCACCCACAACCCGCTGCGCGTGGCCACCCACGAGTACGCCGCCATCGCCCGGGACGTACGGGCCGCAGGGAGCTGGCGCCAGCGGGCCGGACACGTCTTCCGCGGACCGGGCTGGCAGCCGGCCGCTGCCGCTGCCGCGGACACGGTCCCCGCCGCGGACGCGGTCCCCGCCGCCCCCGCTCCTGACGCCGCTGCCGCCGCGCAGACCCGGCCCTCCGTACAGGAGACCTCCGCGTGAGCACCGCCGACAGCACCGCCGAGTCCCCGGGCCGGCCCGCCCCCGCGTGGGCCGCGGACCGGACGCCCGCGGGCCGGCCGCGCCTCGGCCGCATCGCCCTCGTGGCCTTCGCCGTGGCCGCCGCCGTCGACCTCGGCTCGCTGCTCGCCGGCTGGCACCTCGGACACGTCGTCGCCAAACCGCTGCTGATGCCGCTGCTCGTGACCCACATGGCCACCCGCGGCGCGCCCCGGCTGCTGCTCGCCGCCCTGCTGTTCGGCTGGGGCGGGGACCTGGCCCTGCTCTTCGACGCCGAGCCCGCCTTCCTCGTGGGCATGGGCTCCTTCGCCGTCGGGCACGTCTGCTACCTCGTCCTCTTCGGCAAGCGGCCCGCGAAGGCACCGCTCGGGGGCGCGTACGCGCTCGCCCTCCTTGGCACCGTCGCCCTGCTGTGGTCCGACCTGCCGCCCGACCTGCGGATCCCCGTGGCCGGCTACAGCCTGCTGCTCACCGCGATGGCGTTCCGCTCCAGCACTCTCGGGCTGCGCGCCGGGGCCGGCGGCGCGCTGTTCCTGCTCTCCGACACCCTCATCGCCACGGGCGTCGCCGAATGGCCCCAGCTGCCCCGCCCGGACTTCTGGATCATGGCCACGTACCTCGCCGCCCAGTACTTGCTGGCCACTGGCGCGACCTCACGGGAAGCAGGCGTACGGTAGGACGGTTCCACAGTCGTACAAGACTGAACGATCTCGAACCGGAGGACTGCACCACCATGCGCGCCACCGTCATCCACGCCCCGCACGACATCCGCGTGGAGGAGGTGCCCGACGCTGCGATCCAGCGCCCCGAGGACGCCGTCGTCCGCGTCCTGCGTGCCTGTATCTGCGGCAGCGACCTGTGGGCCTACCGCGGCGAGGCCGCGCGTCAGCCCGGCCAGCGCATCGGCCACGAGTTCCTGGGCATCGTCGAGGAGACCGGCTCCGCGGTGTCCGGCCTGAGCGTCGGCGACCTGGTCGTCGCGCCCTTCATGTGGTCGGACGGCACCTGTGAGTACTGCAAGGAGGGCCTGTTCACCTCCTGCGACCACGGCGGCTTCTGGGGCTCGGTCGGCCACGACGGCGGCCAGGGCGAGGCCGTCCGCGTCCCGCACGCCGACGGCACCCTGGTCAGGCTGCCCGCCGAGGCCGTCTCCGACGACCACCTGCTGACCGGTCTGCTCGCACTGTCCGACGTCATGGGCACCGGCCACCACGCGGCCCTGGGCGCGGGCGTGCGCCCGGGCTCCACCGTCGCCGTCGTCGGTGACGGCGCGGTCGGCCTGTGCGGCGTCCTCGCCGCCAAGCGCCTGGGCGCCGAGCGGATCATCGCCCTGGGCCGCCACACCGTACGCACCGACATCGCGAAGCTCTTCGGGGCCACCGACGTCGTCGCCGAGCGCGGCGAGGCCGCCGAGGCCGCCGTGCGCGAGCTCCTCGGCGGCCGGGGCGCGCAGGCGGTCATCGAGGCGGTCGGCACCGAGCAGTCGATGCGCACCGCCGTGAACATCACCCGCGACGGCGGGGCCATCGGCTACGTCGGCGTCCCGCACGGCAGCGGCACCGGCCTCGACCTGGGTGTCATGTTCGACCGCAACATCACCCTGCGCGGCGGTGTGGCCCCGGTCCGCGCCTACATTCCGGAGCTGCTGGAGGACGTGCTCAGCGGCGCGATCGACCCGGCGCCCGTCTTCGACCGGACCGTGTCCCTGGACGAGGTCCCGGACGGCTACCGGGCGATGGACGACCGGAGTGCCCTCAAGGTGATGATCAAGCCCTGACCTGCGGCGCGACGGCCGAACCAGAGGGCGGGACAGCGAGGTGAACCTCGCTGTCCCGCCCTCTCGTCATGTCCGGCCCGTGGGGCCCCGACGCCGGCACCGGGGCCGTCCGGGTGGCGCCGACCGACACGAACAGGCCGCGCCGGGCCCGCAGCCGCACGGCGAAGTCCGGGTTCTGGGAATGTGCGAGACGGCGTACGACACATCGGTCACAGAGAAATCAACGGGTGTTGAACCGTCCCGACGCGCCATCCGTGCCGTTGACAGGGGGGATCGGCACCACCGTCCCCCCACACGGAGGTTGTTTTGTCCGTCGTCCCCACCGCACCCGCGTCACAAGGAGATCCCCCCGTGACCACCGAAGCAGCGCCGCCGCCGGGCAGCGCGGGAACGCCACCGGCGGTCCCCACGGCAGACGACTACACGAGCGTCCAGCAGAGCGCGGAATTCGGCGAACTGCGCAGCTCCTACCGCTCCTTCGCCTTCCCGCTCACCGTGGCCTTCATCGCCTGGTACCTGCTCTACGTCCTGCTGTCCAACTACGCGGGCGGCTTCATGGGGACCAAGCTCTTCGGCAACATCAACGTCGCCCTCGTGCTCGGCCTCGCCCAGTTCGCGACGACCTTCCTGATCGCCTGGCTCTACGCCCGGCACGCGGCCGCGAGGCTCGACCCCAGGGCCGAGGCCATCAAGGCACGGATGGAGGCCGCCGAATGAGCGGTGCGACGCAGCTGACGACACTCGCCGCGGGAGCCTCCGAGCACCGCCCGCTGATCATCACCCTCTTCGGGCTGTTCGTCGTCGCCACCCTGATCATCACCGTCTGGGCCGGCCGCCAGACCCGGGGCGCCGCCGACTTCTACGCGGGCGGCCGACAGTTCACCGGCTTCCAGAACGGTCTCGCCATCTCCGGCGACTACATGTCCGCCGCGTCCTTCCTCGGCATCGCCGGAGCCATCGCCCTCTTCGGCTACGACGGCTTCCTCTACTCCATCGGCTTCCTCGTCGCCTGGCTGGTCGCCCTGCTGCTCGTCGCCGAGCCGCTGCGCAACTCCGGCCGCTACACGATGGGCGACGTCCTCGCGTACCGGATGCGCCAGCGGCCCGTCCGTACCGCCGCCGGTACCTCCACCATCGTGGTCTCGATCTTCTACCTGCTCGCCCAGATGGCCGGCGCCGGCGTGCTCGTCTCGCTGCTCCTGGGCATCACCAGCGACGGCGGCAAGGTGGCCGTCGTCGCGCTGGTCGGCGTACTGATGATCGTCTACGTGACCATCGGCGGCATGAAGGGCACCACCTGGGTTCAGATGATCAAGGCGGTGCTGCTGATCGCGGGCGCCCTGCTGATCACCCTCCTGGTGCTGGTGAAGTTCAACTTCAACATCTCCGACCTGCTGGGCAAGGCCGCCGAGAACAGCGGACAGGGGGCGAAGTTCCTCGAACCGGGCCTCAAGTACGGCAAGGACTCGACTTCCAAGCTGGACTTCCTCTCGCTCGGCCTCGCCCTCGTCCTCGGCACCGCCGGCCTGCCGCACATCCTCATCCGCTTCTACACGGTGCCCACCGCACAGGCCGCCCGTAAGTCCGTCCTGTGGGCCATCGGCATCATCGGCGGCTTCTACCTGATGACGATCGCCCTCGGCTTCGGCGCCGCGGCCCTGCTCAAGCGGGCCGACATCATCGCCTCCAACAAGGCCGGCAACACCGCCGCCCCGCTGCTCGCCCAGGCCGTCGGCGGCGGCCCGGACTCCACGGGCGGGGCGATCCTGCTCGCCGTGATCTCCGCGGTCGCCTTCGCCACCATCCTGGCCGTCGTCGCGGGCCTGACCCTCGCCTCCTCCTCGTCCTTCGCGCACGACCTGTACGTGAACGTGATCCGCAAGGGCAAGGCCACGGAGAAGGAGGAGATGCGCGCGGCCCGCTGGTCCACCGTCGTCATCGGGGCCGTCGCCATCGGCCTCGGCGCACTGGCCCGCGACCTGAACGTGGCCGGCCTGGTCGCGCTCGCCTTCGCGGTCGCCGCCTCCGCGAACCTGCCGACGATCCTCTACAGCCTGTTCTGGAAGCGCTTCACCACCCAGGGCGCGCTCTGGTCCATCTACGGCGGCCTGGTCTCGGCGGTCGGCCTCGTGCTGTTCTCCCCGGTCGTGTCCGGGAAGCCCACCTCCATGTTCAAGGACGCGGACTTCTTCTGGTTCCCGCTGGAGAACCCGGGGATCATCTCCATCCCCCTCGGCTTCCTGCTGGGCTGGCTGGGAACCGTCCTCTCCAAGGAGGAGGCCGACCCGCAGAAGTTCGCCGAGCTGGAGGTGCGTTCCCTCACCGGAACAGGGGCGCACTGACATCGTCCGAACACCGAGCGTGGCCGCGTGGTAGATCCCTACGACGCGGCCACGTCACGTCTCGTTCGTTCGGGCACCACTGGATGACACACAGGTCACGTAGTCTCGAATTAGAACGCGTGAAGTAGATCCAATGTCCGCGCGTACCTCTACTTCCGGACAGGGGAGGGGGCCCACAGTGCTTCTCGACACCTATGGCCGCGTGGCCACTGACCTGCGCGTCTCACTGACCGACCGGTGCAATCTGCGCTGCACCTACTGCATGCCCGAAGAGGGGCTGCAGTGGCTCGGCAAGTCGGACCTGCTCAGTGACGACGAGATCGTCCGGCTGATCCGCATCGCGGTCACCCACCTCGGCATCACCGAGGTGAGGTTCACCGGCGGCGAGCCGCTGCTGCGGCCCGGGCTGGTCGGGATCGTCGAGCGCTGCGCGGCCCTGGAGCCCCGCCCCAAGATGTCGCTGACCACCAACGGCATAGGCCTGCGGCGCACCGCGCAGGCCCTGAAGGCCGCCGGGCTGGACCGGGTGAACGTGTCCCTGGACACCCTGCGCCCCGAGGTCTTCAAGACCCTCACCCGCCGCGACCGGCACAAGGACGTCATCGAGGGCATGGCCGCGGCCCGCGAGGCCGGTCTCACCCCCGTCAAGGTCAACGCCGTGCTCATGCCCGGCCTCAACGACGACGAGGCCCCCGACCTGCTGGCCTGGGCCGTGGAGAACGCGTACGAACTCCGCTTCATCGAGCAGATGCCGCTCGACGCCCAGCACGGCTGGAAGCGCGACGGCATGATCACCGCCGGGGACATCCTGGAGTCCCTGCGCACCCGCTTCACGCTCACCGAGGAAGGCGCCGCCGAGCGCGGCTCCGCCCCCGCCGAGCGCTGGGTGGTCGACGGAGGGCCGGCCACCGTCGGGGTCATCGCCTCGGTCACCCGCCCGTTCTGCGGAGCCTGCGACCGTACCCGGCTCACGGCCGACGGCCAGGTGCGTACGTGCCTGTTCGCGACCGAGGAGTCGGATCTGCGTGCGGCCCTGCGCTCGGGCGCCCCGGACGAGGAGATCGCCCGGCTGTGGAAGGTCGCGATGTGGGGCAAGAAGGCCGGGTCCGGTCTCGACGACCCGTCCTTCCTGCAGCCCGACCGCCCGATGTCCGCGATCGGCGGCTGACCGGGTCCCGGGCCGGCTCGGGCCGGGACCGGCCCGAGCCACACCGGTTCGGCCGCATCGGCTCGGGTCACGTCCGGTCAGCGCGGGCGCTCCGAGCCCTCCGGCTGCACCCACTCGTCCAGCTTCACGACGTCCTTCAGGAAACCGCGCACGCCCAGGAACTGGGAGAGGTGCTCGCGGTGCTCCTCGCACGCCAGCCAGGTCTTGCGCCGCTCCGGCGTGTGCAGCGTCGGGTTGTTCCACGCCAGGACCCACACGGCCGCGTCGCGGCAGCCCTTGGCCGAGCAGGTGGGAGTCTCTTCGGAGCCGGGGGCGTTGGAGGAAGTCACAGCCCCACATTAGAACGGAATGGCGACGCCGAGCAGCCACGGGGGGAGCTGCCCGGCGTCGGTCCGTCGCTCCGACGGGGGATGCGGAGCGCGTGAGCAGTATGTCACGCAGGACCCGGTGGAGTGCACCGGAACTTCACGATTGATCTGAGCTTTTCTTGAGGTTTCCCGCGTCCAGCGCCGGCCGTACGGGGGCCGGGACGAAGTGCGAGGGCAGGGAAGGCGTCGACTCGCGCCCGGCATTGGCGATGACCACGGCCACGTAGGGGAGCAGTGCCCCGGCCACGAGCGTCAGGATGGCCACCGGGCGCTGCACGTCCCACAACAGCACGGTCGCGATGACCGACAGGGTCCTGATCGCCATCGAGATCACGTACCGGCGCTGGCGGCCCCGCACGTCCTCGGCGAGCCCCATCCGCGCGCCGGTGATCCGGAAGACCTCGGCCCCGTTCCGCTTCTGCCGCTTCGTCCGCTCCACGCTCCACCACCCGATCGCCCGCCGGGCACTCCCGGCCCGGTCCCTCCCACGGTACGCCCGCCCCGGGACCGGAGGAGAGGGGGGACCCCCGTACGGAACCGTCCGAAATGCGTCGTACGCCGGACGGGTCGAAACTGGGCCCACGTGCGCACACCGCGCCAGGAGGAGGCTCGACATGTCTTGGTTGTGGGCGATCATCGTCGGTTTCGTGCTGGGGCTGATAGCCAAGGCCATCCTGCCGGGCAAACAGCACCAGCCCCTCTGGCTGACCACGCTGATGGGCATCATCGGCAGCGTCCTCGGCAACGCCGTCGCGGGCTGGATCGGTGTCGCCGACACCCGCGGCATCGACTGGACCCGGCACCTGCTGCAGCTCGCGGGAGCGGTCCTCTTCGTCTTCCTCGGTGAAATGGCCTACAAGGCGATGCGCGGCGGCAGCCGTCAGATGACCTGAGCCGCCCCGCAGGACCTCTGGCCCGGGGCAGGACCCGCGGCACATGACGGAGGGGCCGGCCCGGACCGTGAAGTCCGAACCGGCCCCTCCGCCGTGTGCCGTGCCGTTACGGGTCCGCCGCGTCCACGACGCGTCAGGCGCCGGTGACCTCCACCGCGGCAAGGTTCTTCTTGCCCCGGCGCAGCACCAGCCAGCGCCCGTGGAGCAGGTCCTCCCGGGCGGGGACCGCGTCCTCGGCGGAGACCTTCGCGTTGTTCACGTAGGCGCCGCCCTCCTTCACGGTCCGGCGGCCGGCCGACTTGCTCGCGACCAGGCCGGTCTCCGCGAGCAGGTCCACCACCAGGCCGAGCTCAGCGACCTTGGCGTGCGGCAGCTCGGACAGGGCCGCCGCCAGCGTGGCCTCGTCCAGTTCCGCCAGGTCGCCCTGGCCGAACAGCGCCTTCGACGCCGCGATCACGGCGGCGCACTGGTCGGCGCCGTGCACGAGCGTGGTCAGCTCCTCGGCCAGCGCCCGCTGGGCGGCGCGCGCCTGCGGCCGCTCGGCGGTCTGCGCCTCCAGCTCCTCCAGCTCCTCACGGGACTTGAAGGACAGGATCCGCATGTAGGTGGAGATGTCCCGGTCGTCCACGTTCAGCCAGAACTGGTAGAACGCGTACGGCGTGGTCATCTCCGGGTCGAGCCACACGGCGCCGCTCTCGGACTTGCCGAACTTGGTGCCGTCCGCCTTCACCATCAGCGGCGTGGCCAGCGCGTGCACGACCGCGCCCGGCTCGACCCGGTGGATCAGGTCGAGTCCGGCCGTCAGGTTGCCCCACTGGTCGGAGCCGCCCTGCTGCAGCACGCAGCCGTAGCGCCGGTACAGCTCCAGGAAGTCCATGCCCTGGAGGAGCTGGTAGCTGAACTCGGTGTAGCTGATGCCCTGGTCGGAGTCGAGCCGCTTGGCGACCGAGTCCTTCGTCAGCATCTTGTTGACGCGGAAGTGCTTGCCGATGTCCCGCAGGAACTCGATGGCGGACAGGCCCGCCGTCCAGTCCAGGTTGTTCACCATCAGCGCCGCGTTCTCGCCCTCGAAGGACAGGAACGGTTCGATCTGGGTGCGCAGCCGGGTCACCCAGTTCGCGACGGTCTCCGGGTCGTTCAGCGTTCGCTCGGCCGTCGGCCGCGGGTCGCCGATCTGGCCCGTGGCCCCGCCGACCAGCGCCAGCGGCCGGTGGCCGGCCTGCTGGAGCCGGCGCACGGTGAGCACCTGGACGAGGTGCCCCACGTGCAGCGAGGCCGCGGTCGGGTCGAAGCCGCAATAGAAGGTGACCGGACCGTCCGCGAAAGCCTTGCGCAGGGCTTCTTCGTCGGTGGACTGGGCGAAGAGCCCGCGCCACTTCAGTTCGTCGACGATGTCAGTCACGGTCGTGACTCTCCTTGAGAGATGGAGTGAGTAGGGGCGTGGATGAGGGGTCTACCCGCACATTCTAGGTGGTCAGACGCCCTTGCTCACCGAACTCATGTTGAAATCGGGGATACGCAGCGCCGGCATCGCGGCGCGCGTGAACCAGTCGCTCCACTCGCGCGGCAGGGTCTTCTCGGTCCGGCCGGCCTCCGAGGCCCGCGACAGCAGGTCCACGGGGGACTCGTTGAACCGGAAGTTGTTGACCTCGCCGACCACCTGCCCGTTCTCCACCAGGTAGACGCCGTCCCGGGTCAGGCCCGTGAGCAGCAGCGTCGCCGGGTCCACCTCGCGGATGTACCAGAGGCAGGTCAGCAGCAGACCCCGCTCGGTGGACGCGACCATCTCCTCCAGGGACTTCTCGCCGCCCGCGTCCAGGATCAGGTTCCCGAAGCCGGGGGAGAGCTGCATGCCGGTCAGGCCCGCGGAGTGCCGGGTCGTGCTCAGCCGGTTCAGATGACCGTCCGCGATCCACTCGGTCGCCGGGACCGGCAGGCCGTTGTCGAACACCGAGGCGTCGTCGCCCGAGCTGTGCGCGATCACGAAGGGCGCGGACTCCAGGCCCGGGGCGTTCGGGTCGCTGCGCAGGGAGAGCGGCAGCCCGGACAGCTTCTCGCCGAGCCGGGTGCCGCCGCCGGGCTTGGAGAAGACCGTACGGCCCTCCACCGCGTCCCGGGCCGCAGCCGACCACATCTGGTAGATCAGCAGGTCGGCCACGGCGGTCGGCGGCAGCAGCGTCTCGTACCGGCCCGCGGGCAGGTCGATCTTCCGCTCCGCCCAGCCGAGCCGCACGGCGAGCTCCGCGTCCAGCACGGTCGGGTCCACGTCCTTGAAGTCCCGGGTGGAGCGGCCCGCCCAGGCGGAGCGCTGCCGGTCCGGGGACTTCGCGTTGAGCTCCAGGGTGCCGTTGGGCTGGTCGTGGCGCAGCCGCAGGCCCGTCGAGGTGCCGACGTACGTGGAGACCAGCTCGTGGTGGGCGAAGCCGTACAGCTCCCGGCCGCCCTCACGGGCCCGGGCGAAGGCCTCGCCCAGGGCCGGGGCGAAGTCGGCGAAGACCGCCGAGCTCGTCTCGGCCGGGGCGTCGGTGAAGTCCGGCGAGGCCGGGGTGCCGCTGATCAGCTCCTGGGCGTCCTCGGCCGGGCCCGCCCCGCGGGCGGCCGCCTCCGCGGCCCGGACCAGCGGCTCCAGGTCGTCCGCGGTCACGGCGGAGCGCGAGACGACCCCCGAGGCCGTGCCCTCCTTGCCGTCGACCGTGGCGATGACCGTCAGGGTCCGGCCGCGGGTCACGCCGTTCGTCGTCAGGGCGTTGCCCGCCCAGCGCAGATTGGCGCTCGACCCCTCGTCCGCGATGACGACGCAGCCGTCGGCGGTGGACAGCTCCAGGGCCCGCTCGACGATCTCGTGGGGCTTGGTGATGCGGTTCGACGAGCTCATCGCCCGGCCTCCTGCGTGGTGTTCAGGATGTTCACGTCGCGGAACAGCGCGGACGGGCAGCCGTGCGAGACCGCCGCCACCTGGCCCGGCTGGGCCTTGCCGCAGTTGAAGGCGCCGCCCAGGACGTAGGTCTGCGGGCCGCCGACCTTCTCCATCGAGCCCCAGAAATCGGTGGTGGTGGCCTGGTACGCCACGTCGCGCAGCTGCCCGGCCAGCTTGCCGTTCTCGATCCGGAAGAACCGCTGCCCCGTGAACTGGAAGTTGTAGCGCTGCATGTCGATCGACCAGGAGCGGTCGCCGACCACGTAGATCCCGCGCTCCACCCCGCCGATCAGGTCCTCGGTCGAGAGCCCGCCCGGATCCGGCTGGAGGGACACGTTCGCCATCCGCTGGACGGGCACGTGCCCGGGGGAGTCGGCGAAGGCGCAGCCGTTGGAGCGCCCGAGGCCGGTCAGCTTCGCGATCCGGCGGTCCAGCTGGTAGCCGACCAGGGTGCCGTCCTTGACCAGGTCCCAGCTCTGCGCCTCGACGCCCTCGTCGTCGAAGCCGACGGTGGCCAGCCCGTGCTCGGCGGTCCGGTCACCCGTCACGTTCATGATCGGGGAGCCGTACCTGAGCTTGTTCAGCTGGTCGAAGGTGGCGAAGGAGGTCCCCGCGTACGCCGCCTCGTAGCCCAGTGCCCGGTCCAGCTCGGTGGCGTGACCGATCGACTCGTGGATGGTGAGCCACAGGTTGGACGGGTCCACCACCAGGTCGTAGCGGCCGGCCTCGACACTCGGCGCCCGCATCTTCTCGGCGAGCAGGCCGGGGATCTGCTCCAGCTCGGAGTCCCAGTCCCAGCCGGTGCCGGTCAGGTACTCCCAGCCGCGGCCGGCCGGCGGCGCGATGGTGCGCATCGAGTCGAACTCGCCGGTCGCACCGTTCACGGCGACCGCGGTGAGCTGCGGGTGGATCCGGACCCGCTGCTGCGTGGTCGAGGTGCCCGCGGTGTCGGCGTAGAACTTGTTCTCGTGGACGGCGAGCAGCGAGGCGTCCACGTGGGCCACCCCGTCGGCCGCCAGCAGACGCGCGCTCCAGTCGGCGAGCAGCGCGGCCTTCTCGGCGTCCGGCACCTCGAACGGGTTCACGTCGTACGCGGAGATCCACGTCCGGTCGGCGTGCACCGGCTCGTCGGCGAGTTCCACCCGCTCGTCCGAGCCGGCGGCCTTGATCACCTGGGCGGACAGCTTCGCCATGGCCACGGCCTGCGAGGCCACCTTGGCGGCGGCGTCCATGGTCAGGTCGACACCGGAGGCGAACCCCCAGCTGCCCCCGTGCACGACCCGGACCGCGTAACCGAGATCGGTGGTGTCGGAGCCGCCGGACGGCTTGGCGTCGCGCAGGCGCCAGGAGGCGCTGCGGATCCGCTCCAGCCGGAAGTCGGCATGCTCGGCGCCCAGCGCGCGGGCCCGGGCGAGCGCCGCGTCGGCGAGCGCCCGCAGGGGCAGCGCGGTGAAGGCCGCGTCGATGGAATGGGGCACGGAAGTCCTCCCGTGGTCGGGGCCGGTCGCCCCGATCATGTCGCGATCGGGGCCCTTGTGCCTACATCTTTCTGTAGGGATTCGACAGAGCCGGTCGCAAGGCCCTGTCGGGGGTCGATTCTCCGTACGAGCGGTGCGACCTATAGGTTTTTGGTATTCAGACCGCTAGCGAAAGGGTGATCCGTTGAGCCGCTCGGTTCTCGTCACCGGAGGAAACCGGGGCATCGGCCTCGCCATCGCCCAAGCCTTCGCGGAGGCCGGCGACAAGGTCGCGATCACGTACCGGTCGGGTGAGCCGCCGGAGGCGCTCACCTCGCTCGGTGTCCTGGCGGTGCGGTGCGACATCACCGACTCCGAGCAGGTGGAGCAGGCCTACAAGACGATCGAGGACGCGCACGGCGCGGTCGAGGTGCTCGTGGCCAACGCGGGCATCACCAAGGACACGCTGCTGATGCGCATGTCCGAGGAGGACTTCACGTCCGTCGTCGACACCAACCTCACCGGTACCTTCCGGGTGGTCAAGCGCGCGAACCGTGGCATGCTCCGTGCCAAGAAGGGCCGTGTCGTCCTGATCTCCTCGGTCGTCGGGCTCCTGGGCTCGGCCGGCCAGGCCAACTACGCCGCCTCCAAGGCCGCGCTGGTGGGCTTCGCCCGCTCCCTCGCCCGTGAGCTCGGTTCCCGCAACATCACCTTCAACGTCGTCGCCCCCGGTTTCGTGGACACCGACATGACGAAGGTGCTCACCGACGAGCAGCGCGCGGGCATCGTGGGCCAGGTGCCGCTCGGCCGTTACGCGCAGCCCGAGGAGATCGCGGCAGCCGTCCGCTTCCTGGCGTCCGACGACGCCGCGTACATCACCGGAGCCGTCATTCCCGTTGACGGCGGATTGGGCATGGGTCACTGATCACCATGAGCGGAATTCTCGAGGGCAAGCGCATCCTCATCACGGGTGTGCTGATGGAGTCGTCCATCGCCTTCCACACGGCCCGGCTGGCCCAGGAGCAGGGCGCCGAGGTCATCCTCACCGCGTGGCCGCGTCCGTCGCTGACCGAGCGCATCGCGAAGAAGCTGCCGAAGCCGGTCAAGGTGATCGAGCTCGACGTCACCAACGACGAGCACCTGGCCCGCCTGGAGGGCCTCGTCCGCGACGAGCTCGGCGGCCTGGACGGCGTCGTCCACTCCATCGGCTTCGCGCCGCAGGACGCCCTCGGCGGCAACTTCCTGAACACCCCGTTCGAGTCGGTGGCCACCGCCATGCACGTCTCGGCGTTCTCGCTGAAGTCGCTGACCATGGCCTGCAAGCCGCTGTTCCCGGTGGAGGGCGCGGCCGTCGTCGGCCTCACCTTCGACGCGCAGTTCGCCTGGCCGCAGTACGACTGGATGGGCCCGGCCAAGGCCGCCCTGGAGGCCACCAGCCGCTACCTCGCCCGTGACCTGGGCAAGGAGAACATCCGCTGCAACCTGGTCTCGGCCGGTCCGCTCGGCTCGATGGCCGCGAAGTCCATCCCCGGCTTCTCGGACCTCGCGGACACCTGGAACCACCGTTCCATGCTGTCGTGGGACATGAGCGACCCGGAGCCCACGGGCCGCGGCGTCGTGGCCCTGCTGTCCGACTGGTTCCCGAAGACCACCGGCGAGATCGTCCACGTGGACGGCGGCCTGCACGCGATGGGTGCCTGATCCCCGATCGGTCTCCCGTATCCGTACGGCGGCGGCCCCGCTTCCCTTCCGGGAGGCGGGGTCGCCGCCGTTCCGCGCCCCGGAGCGACGAACAGCGGGGTTTGCGCGCCCCGGGGCGCCGCCGAGGCCGCGCCGCGGGGGCGCGCTCGATCGCATGTTCACCGGCCGACTGGATCTTCCCGAGTCGAAAACCGGGGCAGATGCCTGCAAACTGACCAGGCCGGGATCTTCTCGGCTCCTGCGGGGAGGAGGTAGGAGTGCGCGCGAGGCCGAGCCGAGTCGTATCCGTGCTGGTCACGTCCGTCATCCTGACCGGACTCATGGTCCCCGGAGCCGCCGCTCAGCCCGTGGGTGAGGAGCACGTGCCCGGCCCCGAGGTGGCGGCCCCGGCCGTCGTGGAGCTCGACGACATCCCCGCCGAACCCCCGACGCAACCCGCACGGCCCGCCGGGGGCGATCTCTTCGGCGCCGACTGCGACACCGTCATCAACGGCTCGCAGGTGTCGGCGTACTGCCACAACGCCTACCCGGAGACCGACCTCGTGCGGCTGCACGTCGAGTGCGACCGCTGGTGGGACGTGGACGGCGACGGCGCCGCCGTGGCCGTCGGTCCGGCCGGCCGGACCGAGCTCGTCGGCCGTTGCTGGAAAGAGGTCCGCTCGGCCTGGGTCAGTCACCGGCGCCCGTGAGCGGGACCTCCTGCGCGTTCTTGCCGAGGCAGGCGAACGGGTAGCCCGCGGCCTCCGAGGCCGCCGCGTCCCCGTCGCCCCGCCGGATCGCCTCGATCAGCCGGGCGTGGTCCAGATGGGCGGAAGGGCGCAGCTCGGTCCCCACGTCCGCCCGCAGCCAGTCGGCCACCAGGTCGCCGAGGTCCGCGTACAGCTCGATCAGCACGTCGTTGTGCGAAGCGGTCACCACCGCCATGTGCAGACTCACGTCCGCCGCCACGAACACCTCCGCGTCCCCGCCGGCCCAGGCCTCCTCGCGGCGCGCCAGCAGGGCGTCCAGCTGGACGAGGTCCCGCTCGGTGCGCCGCTCCGCCGCCAGCCGGGCCGCCGAGGACTCCAGCGTCGAACGCAGCTCGGCGATGTGCCGCGGCTCGGCCCCGGCGAAGCGGCGGTGCATCACGCCGGCCAGCTCGCTGGTGGCGATGACGTACGTCCCCGAGCCCTGCCGGATGTCGAGGAGCCCGTTGTGCGCCAGCGCCCGCACGGCCTCACGCACCGTGTTTCGGGCGACCCCGAGCAGCTCGACGAGCTCCGGCTCGGTCGGGATGCGGGCGCCGACCGCCCACTCGCCGGAGGTGATCTGGTTCCGCAGCTGGGCGATCACCTGATCGACGAGTGCGGAGCGCCGGGGCGAGGTCAGCGGCATGGGTTCCTCTCAGGGGCGACGTCACGAAGGACCGGTGAGCGGCTACCGGCGACTGGACAACCAATCATCCCATGATTCTATGATGGTTGAATGCCCGACGAAGAAACCCAGACGCTCGACCGGTCCGCCGCGGCCGCCGCGACCCGCACCCCGGCCGCCGCCCCGCAGGCGACGGCTCAGCCGACCTGGCTCGGCCCGGTGCTCATCGTCGGCATCGTGCTGGCCGCCCTCAACCTGCGGCCCGCCATCACCAGCCTCGGCGCGCTCTTCGAGGAGACCCGCACGGGTCTCGGCATGAGCGGCACCCTCGCCGGACTGATCACCTCCGTCCCCGCCCTCTGCTTCGCCGTCTTCGGCGTCACCGCACCCCGGCTCTCCCGCCGCTTCGGCCCGGCCGCCGTCGTCTGCGCCGGCATGGCCGCGGTCGCCACCGGCCTGCTCATCCGCCCCTTCGCGACCGGTGCCGTCGGCTTCCTCGCCGCCAGCGCCCTGTCACTGGCCGGCATAGCCCTCACCAACGTGCTGCTCCCGGTGATCGTCAAGCGCTACTTCCCGGACCGGGTCGGCACCATGATCGGCCTGTACTCCATGTCCCTGGCCGCCGGCACCTCGCTCGCCGCCGCCGCGACCGTCCCGCTGACCGACGCGCTCGGCGGCAGCTGGCGCACCGGCCTGCTGGTCTGGGCCGTGCTCGCCCTGCTCGCCGTACTGCCGTGGCTGCCCGTCGCCCGCGCCTCCCGCCGCTCCGCCCGGGCCGGGGACCCCACCACCCCCACCGGGTCCGGGACCGGCCCGAGGGTCGTCCGCAGCCGCACCGCCTGGGCCCTGGCCTGCTACTTCGGCCTCCAGGCCACCGGTGCGTACATCACCATGGGCTGGCTCCCGCAGATCTTCCGCGACGCCGGCGTCTCCGCCGCCACGGCCGGAGTGCTCCTCGCCGTCACCATGGTCATGGGCGTCCCGCTCGCCTTCGTCATCCCCGGCCTCGCCGCCCGGATGAAGAACCAGGGAGCCATCGCCGTCACCCTCGGGGTCTTCGGCCTCGTCGGCTACCTCGGCCTGTACTTCGCCCCCGCCGCCGGAGCCTGGGCCTGGGCGCTCCTGCTCGGCATCTCCAACTGCGCCTTCCCCCTCGTCATCACCATGATCGGGCTGCGCGCCAAGTCCCCGGCCGGCGTGGTCAAGCTCTCCGCCTTCGCCCAGAGCGCCGGCTACCTCATCTCCATCCCCGGCCCCCTCCTCGTCGGCGCCCTCTACCAGCACAGCGGCGGCTGGGACCTGCCGCTCGCCCTGATGGCCGGACTCCTCGTACCGCAGATCGCGCTGGGCGTCCTCGCAGGACGGGACCGCACGATCGAGGACGAATGCGGCATGGGAGACTGACCGGCATGTCGCCCGTACTTGAACCGAACCCGCAGGACGGCCGCAAGAAGCTCGGCCTCGTGCTCGGTGCGTTCCTCGCCGTCACCGTGATCATCTCCGTCATCGCCACGATCGCCTCCCCGTGAGCGCGGACCCGGGCGGAAGGTGGGGCTAACCCCACCACCCCTAGGGGGCCAGGCTCAGGGTGAAGTGGGGTGTACCCCGGATGGGCACCACCGCCCCGGAACCATAGATTCGTAGGCAGCGAGTCAGTCCGGTCCACACCCACGGAGGCGGCCATGTCGGCCCCCACGCACCTCAGGCCCCTCCCGCCGCGCCCTTCCGGCTCCCGGGCCCGCGCCACCACCACCGCAGCCACCCGGCTGCACTGGTGGGCACTGGCCCTGCCCGCCCTCGCCTTCGGGCTCCTGCTCCTGCTCCTCGCCGGATCCGGCGAGGCCCACGCGGCCACCGGCGAGGTCTCGGGCCTCGTCCAGGTCGCCGAGCAGCTCCTGCGCGCCGTCGGCTGACCTCCCGCGCCCCCTCACCCCCCTCAACGCCCTGCACCCCATGGCTCGTTTCATGCGAAGCTGGGAGTCATGAGCGCCGACACACCCCGCAGGATCGCCCTCCTCCGGCACGCCAAGGCCGACTGGCCCGAGGTGTCCGACCACGATCGACCGCTCGCGGAACGGGGCCGCAAGGACGCGCCGGCCGTCGGTCTGAAGCTCGCCGAAACCGGCATCGTCTTCGACCTGGCCCTGTGCTCCACCGCCGCCCGCACCCGCGAGACCTGGAAGCTCGCCGTCCAGGAGATGCCGCACCGGCCCAAGACCCACTACGAGGAGAGGCTCTACGACGCCTCGCTGGGCGAGCTCATCGCCCTGCTCAACGAGACCTCCGACGAGGTCTCCGACCTCCTCGTCATCGGGCACAACCCCGGCATGCACGCCCTCGCCGACGCCCTCTCGGGGCGCGCGGAGGGCGACACCATGACGCGTATGACCCGTACGGGCTTCCCGACCGCGGCCCTCGCCGTGGTCTCCTTCACCGGATCGTGGAAGTCCGTGGAACACGGAGTGGGCACCCTGCTCGACTACTGGACCCCCAAGGGCCTCTGACCGGAGGTCCCGGGACACCGGGGGTCCGAGGACACCGGAGGGTCCCGGCCCACCGAAGGGCCCGGCCCGCCGAAGGGCCCGGCCCAGCGACGAGCCCGGCACACCGACGGGCCCCGGCAACCGCATCGGCTGCCGGGGCCCGTTCGTGCTCGTCGGGTCAGGGGGTCGGGCTCAGACCAGGTCGGCGGCCTCGATCTCCTCGCGGGTGATGCCGAGCAGGTACAGCACCGCGTCGAGGAAGGGCACGTTCACCGCCGTGTGCGCGGCCTCGCGGACCACCGGCTTGGCGTTGAAGGCCACACCCAGCCCCGCCGCGTTCAGCATGTCCAGGTCGTTGGCGCCGTCGCCGATGGCCACCGTCTGGGACAGCGGTACGTCGGCCTCCGCGGCGAAGCGGCGCAGCAGCCGGGCCTTGCCCGCGCGGTCCACGATCTCGCCGGTGACCTTGCCCGTCAGCTTCCCGTCGACGATCTCCAGGGTGTTGGCGGAGGCGAAGTCCAGCCCCAGCCGCTCCCGCAGATCGTCCGTCACCTGGGTGAAGCCGCCGGAGACCACACCCACCTGGTAGCCGAGCCGCTTGAGCGTGCGGATCAGGGTCCGCGCACCCGGCGTCAGCTGCACCTCGGCGCGCACCTTGTCCACCACGGACGCGTCCAGGCCCGCCAGCAGCGCCACCCGGGCGTGCAGCGACTGTTCGAAGTCCAGCTCACCGCGCATGGCCCGCTCGGTGACCTCGGCGACCTCGGCCTCGCACCCGGCGTGCGCCGCGAACAGCTCGATGACCTCGTCCTGGATGAGGGTCGAGTCCACGTCCATGACGACCAGGCGCTGGGCCCGGCGGTGCAGTCCGGCCGAGACCACGGCCACGTCCACGCCGATGTGCGCGGAGGCGGTGGCCAGCGCGGTGCGCAGCGGCTCCGTCTCGACACCGGAGACGGCGAACTCCACCGCTGTCACCGGGTACTTGGCGAGCCGGAAGATACGGTCGATGTTGCCGCCGGTGCCGGTGATCTTCGCGGCGATGGCCGCCGTGGACTCGGCGGTCAGCGGGTGCCCGAGCACGGTGACGTGCGAGCGGCCGCTGCCGCGCGGCCGGTTGTCACCGGTACCGGAGAGGATCTCGGCCTGCATCCTGAGGGATTCGGCCCAGCTGTGGACCGTGGCCCGCAGATCGCCCTCGGCTCCGCCGTCGGGCTTGGTGACGAGGGCGCACAGGACGATGCGGCCACGGGTGACGACCTGCTCGATGTCGACGACGTCGACGGAGTAGGCGGCGAGGGTGTCGAACAGCCCGGCGGTGATCCCGGGACGGTCCTTGCCGAAGATCTTGACGAGGAGGGTGGGGACGTCGGAGGTCTGCGATGCGCTCATGGTGCCCTCACCGTATCTTCCCGGCCCAGGTGACAGGACCCCCGTCCCATTTCCTGAACGTGCCGGTCGCCCGGCCGGGCGGGCACGCCCGGGCCGTCACCGTGGCCCGGGAGGCTTCGGCGGCCCGGGTGGTCCGGGAGGCCTCGGGGGCGGCGGCGGGGCACCCGGCGGCGGAGGCGGGGTGAAGGGCGGCCGCCGGGCGGGCCGCACGTGCCTGGGCGGGCGCGGCGGGACACCGGTGACCGTCACGTCCCAGGAGACGTCCGGATCCGGATCCGGGTGCCGATACGGGTGCTGGTGTGCCGGGTGCGCCCAGCCCGGCGGCGGATCCTGCCCGCCCCGGCCGCCGCCGGGGCTCCCCGGGTACGCGGCCGTGGGCGCGTCCGCGGCGGGGAAGCCGGGCCGCCGGTCGCTCCGGCCCGCACCCGCCGCCCCGGCGTACGGATCCGGCAGGGCCGCCCGGCGCCTGCGGGTCAGCAGCGCGCCCGCGGCCCCGGCCCCCGCCCCCCAGAGCCCGCCCAGCAGCAGCGCGTACGGAGCGTCCCCCCGCAGCTCCACCCCCGCGTCCACCACCTCCACACCCACCACCGCGAGCGAGGAGTCCGCCGAGAACCCCGTCAGCCACACCAGCACCACCATGGCCACGGCGGTGCAGGCCGACAGTCGCGCCGCGCACCCCAGGACCCCGCGCCCGGGAGTCCGGGCGCCCGCCAGCACGCCCGCGTAGAGCAGCAGCAGGGCCGCCCCCGCGACCAGCAGCCAGACCCGCTCGTCGTACTCGGCGAGGCGGGCCACCGTCACCGGCTCCCGCGCGGACGCCCCCAGCAGATCGTCCAGCGGATCGGGCAGCAGCCGGGCCGGAGCCCCCGAGACCCGGCCGTGCACCGGCACGCCCAGTCCCAGCAGCACCCCCGGCCAGCTGCCGTTCGGTGCCCCCAGCAGTGCTCCGCCGAGCACCCGACGCGGCCGGTCGTCGCCCAGCGCCGCCCACCCCGCCGCGGCCCACCCGGCCGCCACCGCGACCAGCAGCATCGCCACCACCGCCGAGGCGGCGGGCCGCAGCCGGGCGAGCGCGGCCGGCCCGCGCCGCGACACCAGCAGCGCGAGCGCCAGTACGGCGAGCGCCCAGAGCCCCGCGCCCAGCAGGGTCGGCTCCGGCTCCACCGCGAACCCCACCCGGGTCCGGGTCTCGATCAGGTCCCCGACGCGGTCCGGGAGCAGCCCGCCGATGTCGCCGATCCCCGGGACCTCGACCTTCGCGGGCGTCCGTGGCAGCGGGGGCGTCCCGTCGAAGGTGACCACGTCGTGCCCGACCCGCGCCAGTCCGCCCGCCGTCGCGACGAACAGCCCCGCGAGCACCACCACCCGGACCGCCGTCTCCCCGTGGCCCGCGCCGGCCCGCAGCGAACGGAGGAACAGTGGCGCCAGGACCAGCGCTCCGGCCAGCGACACCCCCAAGGGCATCACGTCCAGGGAGGTTTCGGCTCCCGTACCGATGACTCCGAGGACCGAGACGTCACCGGAGGGGGTCACGGTTCCACCGATCGCGAGGACCACCGCGGCGGCCGTCATCGCGCCGAGCGAAGCCTCCGGGGCACCGGCGCCCGCGGCGTCGGCGCCCAGCAGATGCAGCCCGAGTCCGGCCACGGCGGCCATCGTGATCAGGGACCAGCCCACGGCGGCGACGGAGGACAGCAGCACGTCCCCCCAGCGAATGCGGCGCATACGGTGAACCCCCGATGCCTACCGAGTGGTACGCGAACGGGACCACCGGGCGAGAAGTCCCGTATCTCACTCTCCGGGTGAGTTTCGACCCCGTCAACGGGCGGTCGTAGACGCCCCGGCAAGGCCCGGATTCCACATACGGCGGTAGGCCTGAAATAGTTCCCCCGGATGTTCGCCATCCCTAGACTCCCTGACGTCATGGGGGATTCTCGGGGGACTTAAGTGGGGCTGGAGTGCCGGAACTCGTACTGGAATTGAACGGAAGGACCTGGACGCTCGATCCGTCCAGGTCGTACTCGCTGGGGCGCGACCCCCAGGGAGACGTGGTGATCGACGATGCCCGGGTGTCGTGGCGGCACGCCACTATCACCTGGAACGGCCGGGGTTGGGGCATCGAGGACCACGGCAGCACCAACGGCACCTATGTGCACGGGGCCAGGGTCCAGCAGACCGAGCTCGTGCCCGGCACGCCGGTCCACCTGGGCAACGCGACGGACGGCCCTCGGCTGAATCTGAGCACCGCCGGCGCCGCCGCGCCGCAGCCGGCCGTGGCACAGCAGGCACAGCAGGCCCCGGCCCAGGCGTACGCCCAGCCGCAGGCGCCGGCCTACCAGGCCCCGCAGCAGCAGCCCCAGCAGCAGGCCTGGGGTCAGCAGCAGTACGCGCAGCAGCAGCCGCAGCAGCCGCAGGTACACCTCCCGCACCAGCAGGGCGCCGCCGCTCCCCGCTCGGCGCAGGGCGGGGCCCCGGCCTACGGAGACCGCAGCCCGACGACGTTCCACCAGCTCTCGCTGGGTCACGTCATGCGGATCGGCCGTGCGCTGGAGAACGAGCTGGTGGTCTCCGACCTCCAGGTCTCCCGCCACCACGCCGAGTTCCGTTCGATGCCCGGCGGCCGCTTCGAGATCCACGACCTCGGCAGCCACAACGGCACGTACGTCAACGGCCAGCCGCTGGCGAAGTCCGGCAGCGCGCTGATCGGCCCGAACGACATCGTCGGCGTCGGCCACTCGACGTTCCGGATCGTCGGCGACCGGCTGGAGGAGTTCGTCGACACCGGCGAGGTCTCCTTCTCGGCCCGCCACCTGACGGTCACGGTCGACGGCGGCAAGCAGATTCTCAAGGACGTCACCTTCGGAGTCCCGGAGAAGTCGCTGATCGGCGTCATCGGCCCCTCCGGCTCCGGCAAGTCCACCCTCCTCAAGGCGCTCACCGGCTACCGGCCCGCCAACGAGGGTGACGTCCTCTACGACAACCGCAACCTGTACAAGCAGTTCGCGGAACTCCGCCAGCGCATCGGCCTGGTCCCGCAGGACGACATCCTGCACAAGGAGCTGAAGGTCAGCACGGCCCTCAAGTACGCGGCCAAGCTCCGCTTCCCCGGCGACACCGCCGAGTCCGAGCGTGCCGCCCGCATCGACGAGGTGCTGCGCGAGCTCAAGCTCGACATCCACAAGGACAAGAAGATCACCGCGCTCTCGGGTGGTCAGCGCAAGCGCGTGTCCGTGGCCCTGGAGCTGCTCACCAAGCCCTCGCTGATCTTCCTGGACGAGCCGACCTCGGGTCTCGACCCGGGCATGGACCGCGACGTCATGCAGCTGCTGCGCGGCCTCGCCGACGACGGCCGCACGGTCCTCGTCGTCACCCACTCGGTTGCCGAGCTGGCCATCTGCGACAAGCTGCTGGTCATGGCCCCGGGCGGTTCGGTCGCCTACTTCGGCCCGCCGGACGAGGCGCTGAACTTCTTCGGCTACACCACGTGGGCGGACGTGTTCTCGGCCTTCGAGAACTACCGCGAGTACGACTGGGCCGGCCGCTGGAAGGGTTCCCAGCACTACCAGCTGTACGCAGCCGACATCGACGCGGTCGCCCCGCAGTCCGTCGCGATGCCCCCGGCCCAGCAGATGCGCCCGACCAAGCCGCAGGGCTGGGGCTCGCAGCTGTGGACGCTGATCCGCCGCTACGTCTCGGTGATCGCGTCGGACGTGGGCTTCCTGGCCCTGATGGTGCTCCTGCCGGCCGTCCTGGGCGTGGTCTCCACCGTGATCCCCGCGAAGTTCGGCCTGGCGCCGCCCGTCGCGCCGTCCCGCTTCAACGGCGACGCCGGCACGATCATGCTGATCCTCGCGGTCGGCATGTGCTTCTCGGGTGCCGCCAACTCGGTCCGTGAGCTGATCAAGGAACGGGTCATCTACGAGCGGGAACGCGCGACCGGCCTGTACCGGTCCGCCTACCTCATGTCGAAGGTGATCGTCCTCGGCGTCATCACGGCCATCCAGGGCGTGATCATCTGCGCGATCGGCTTCTTCCCGCGCGACCTGCCCGCCGAGGGCCTGATCATGCCGCCGGCCGTCGAGATCTGCCTGTCGGTCATCGCGCTCGGCTTCACCTCGATGATGTTCGGCCTGGTGATCTCCTCGCTGGTGAAGACCGCCGAGAAGACCATGCCGCTGCTGGTCATGTTCGCGATCGTCCAGGTCGTCTTCACCGGCATCCTCTTCCAGGTCTACGACTCCCCGGGCCTGGAGCAGTTCGCCTGGCTGATGCCGTCCCGCTGGGCCATCGCCGCCGCGGGCACCACGCTGAACCTCGGCAAGCTCATGCCGCCGTGGGACGCGGAGAACCCGACCAACACCGACCCGCTCTGGGACGCCACGATCGGGCAGTGGAGCCTGAACATCACCATCCTGCTGCTCATCGGCGTCGCCTGCGGCTTCGCGGTGCAGCGCCTGCTGCGCCGCCACGAGCCCGAGGTCATGCGCGCGGGCAAGTAGCACCCCGGCGCGCGGGCGGCACGACCGCCCGCGCGCACGGCAAACGCCTCAGGGCGGCATCCGGAAGTCCGGGTGCCGCCCTGAGGCGCATGGGGCCAGGGTGCGTCAGGGCCTAGTAGGCGCTGTTGACGTTGTCCATGGAGCCGTAGCGGTCGGCCGCGTAGTTGCAGGCGGCGACGATGTTGGCGACCGGGTCGTACTGGTCGAACTTGGTGCCCTTGACGTGGTACGCCTTGAAGGTCGGGTAGATGACCTGGAGCAGACCCTTGCTGGGGATGCCGTTCTGGGCGTTGATGTCCCAGTTGTTGATCGCCATCGGGTTACCGCTGGACTCGCGCATGATGTTCTTGTGGATTCCGGCGTAGGTGCCCGGAATGCCCTCCTTCTTCATGATGAAGAGGGCTTCCTTGATCCAGCCGTCGAGGTTGTTCGCGAAGACCGGGGTGCGGGCGGCGGAGCGGCTCGCGGCAGCCTTCTGCTCGCGGGCCTTCTTCGCGGCGGCCTCGGCCTTGGCCTTGGCGTCGGCGTCGGCCTTGATCTTGGCCGCGGCCTTCGCGTTCGCCTGGGAGATGACCTGCTGTGCGGAGAGGTTGCCCTGCAGCGTCTTCGTCTGCGCGCCACCCACGGCCTGGGTCCAGGCGACGGGGGCGGCGGTGACGACCTCGGCCTCGGCGGCGTCGGCCGGCACGAGGGAGAAGGCGACGGCGGCGGCGCTCAGCGTGGCGACACCGGCGATGGACAGCTTGTGTGCCTTCGTCAGACGACTGTGACCGGGAGTGCGGGAAGCAGACATGGCGGGGCAACCTCTTCGAATAGCGGGAGTCGCAGGAAGGCGCTTTGTGGATCCGGGGATCCGCGGTGCTGTGCGACGGGAGCAATTCTTAGCGGCGGCAAAATCCTGTGGCAAAGGTGTGACGTACGATCCCGCTTAGTGGATCACGCACGGGCGCCGAAGCCCGATTTCGGGCCTCGGCGCTAGGTGGGACAGCACTGACAGGGTCTTTATGCGTCCACTAGGCGGCTTCGTAAGTGATGTGGGTCCTATGTGCGGGGTCACATCGCCCGGAGATCCGTTTCACCGTGAGTTGCTGTCGCAATGCATATGGTCACGGTTCTCATCCTTGAGTAGCAGATGGACGTCCCCGAACTCGTGCCAGAGGCAGAGCCGGGCCCGCGCCTCGGCATACCCGAGCCGTACGGCGGCCCGCCCCGCAACCGCCTCCAGCATCAGCAGATGGGACGCCTCGGGCTCGTGGAAGCCGGTCAGCAGCCCGTCCACCACCCGCACGCCGCGCTCCGGAGTGACCACCAGGCCGGTCCACCCGGCGGCCGGCCGCACCCGTCCCTGCGCGTCCGCGGCCGACTCCAGGGCCCGTACCGCCGTGGTTCCCACCGCGATGACCCGCCCCCCGGCGGCCCTGGCGGCGTTCACCAGCCCCGCCGTCGTGGCGGACACCTCGTACCGCTCCGGGTAGGGAGGCTCGTGCGCCTCCTGCGAGGCCACCCCCGTGTGCAGGACCAGCGGGGCGAACTGCACCCCCCGGCTCACCAGGCGCGCCACCAGCTCCGCCGTGAAGGGTCGGCCCGCGCTCGGCATCTCCGCCGAGCCCGAGCCGTCGGGGGAGGGCACCGCGAACACCGTTTGATAGGCCGAGAGCGGCTGGTCGCGCTCCGTGTACGCGTACCGGATCGGCCGCCCGTACGCCCGCAGCAGCGCCGGCACGCCGTCCGGCCCGCGCGAGGGCCGCGCCCACCACAGCCGGTCCGCGCCCGCCGCGAGGGGCTCCTCGATCGTGAGGCGGTGGCCGTCCGGCAGTTCCAGCACCGCCCCGGGTGGCCCCCCGGCGCGCGGCCGCGTCGTCCCGTCGCCGGCCGGGGTGCGCAGCTCCACCGCCCAGCGGGCGTCGTCGCCCCGGGTCGAGAAGTGCACCACCAGGCCCTCGCCGCCCAGCCGGGCGTCCACGGCGGCCGCCAGCGTGGCCGAGGTGTTCACCACCAGCACGTCCCCGGGCCGCAGCAGCCCCGGCAGCTCCCGGAAGGCGTGCAGCGACACTCGCTCGGTGCCTCGTGACACCAGCAGCCGTACGGAGTCCCGCCTCAGCCCCGGCCCCCGCTGCTCGGCCGGAATCCGGGCCATCAAATGCGGCGGTATGTCCGTTATATATAGACCCTCCTCGTGCAAGGCCCGGGACCCGCTCACCGCCCGCCCCCGGTCCCCGCCCCTGAGCCCGCCCCCGCCCCCGCGCCCGCCCGCTCCTCCGCCGCCAGCTCCCGCGCCGTGTAGCGCCCGCTCGGCAGCGCCCCCTCCACCAGCCGCAGCAGCGCCGGAGCCACCTCCTCCGGCGTCGGCAGCCCCGCCAGGTCCTCGTCCGGCTCGGCCGCCGCCATCATCCGCGTCCGCATCGACCCCGGGTCCGCCCACCACACCCGCAGCCCCGGCTCCTCCACCGCCAGCACCGCCGACATCAGGTCCCCCGCCGCCTTGGTCGCGCCGTACGCCCCCCACGTCGCGTACGCCACCACTGCCGCGTCCGAGCTGATGTTCAGCACCGCCCCGGCTCCCGCCGCACGCAGCAGCGTGAGCCCCTCCTGGACCAGGCCCAGCGGCCCCACCACGTTGACCTCGAAGGCCTCCCGCAGCCCGTCCAGCGCATGCTCCGCCAGCGGCACCAGCGGCTCGGTCCCGAGCACCCCCGCGTTGTTCACCAGCAGGTCCAGCCCGCCCAGCTCCCGCGCCGCCGCCACCAGCGCCGCCCGGTGCGCCGCCGAGGACACGTCCCCGGCCACCGCCGCCACCCTGGTCCCGGGCGCCAGGCCGGCCGCGGCCTCCTCCAGCGCCGCCGCACCCCGCGCGCTCAGCACCAGGTCCCAGCCCCGCGCCGCCAGCTCCCCGGCCAGTGCCCGGCCGAGCCCCCTGGACGCCCCCGTCACGATCGCCACCGACATGACAGCACCCTCGCCTTCCGTACCGATCAGCAGATGCCCCCAACCTAGGAACGCCCCCCTCCGCACCGCGTCGGCCACGAGCCCCACCCCCGCAGGTCCCTTCGACCTACGTCCACGGCCCGATCCCGCAGGTCACAGCCGCGGGTACGGTGAGCCCATGACCGGTAGCCCCCCGCACGGCGGGCCCCCCAGCGGCCTGGCCGCCGTGAGCACCGCACTGCTCGCCATGAGCCGCCGCCTGGAGGTCCGCGACGTCCTGCGCACGATCGTCGTGTCGGCCCGCGAACTCCTGGACGCCGAGTACGCGGCCCTGGGCGTCCCGGACGACCACGGCGGCTTCGCCCAGTTCGTCGTGGACGGCATCAGCCCCGAGCAGTGGCGCCGCATCGGCCCGCTGCCCCGCCAGCACGGCATCCTCGCGGCGATGCTCCACGAGCCAGGCCCCGAGCGCCTGGCCGACGTACGCGAGGACCCGCGCTTCGAGGGCTGGCCCGACGCCCACCCGGAGATGTCCGACTTCCTGGGCATGCCCGTGCGCGACGGCGAGGAGACCCTGGGCGCCCTCTTCCTCGCGAACAAACGCGGCCCTCGCGGCTTCACGGACGAGGACCAGGAACTCCTCTCCCTCCTCGCCCAGCACGCGGCCATCGCCCTCACCAACGCCCATCTCTACGAGCGCAGCCGCGAGCTGACCATCGCCGAGGAGCGCTCCCGGCTCGCCCACGAGCTCCACGACGCCGTCAGCCAGAAACTGTTCTCGCTGCGCCTCACCGCCCAGGCCGCCGCCACCCTCGTCGACCGCGACCCGGCCCGGGCGAAGGACGAGCTCCAGCAGGTGGCAGCCCTGGCGGCGGAGGCCGCCGACGAACTGCGCGCCGCCGTGACCGAGCTGCGACCGGCCGCCCTGGACGAGGACGGACTGGTCGCCACCCTCCGTACGCACGTCCACGTCCTCGACCGCGCCCACACCGCGCACGTCACCTTCACCTGTGACGGAGTACGGGCGCTGCCCGCGGCCCAGGAGGAAGCCCTGCTCCGCGTCGCGCAGGAGGCCCTGCACAACGCCCTGCGCCACTCGGCCGGCGACCGCGTCGAGGTGACCCTGGCCCGGACCCCCTCCGGGGGCGCGGTCCTCAGGGTCCTCGACACCGGCAAGGGCTTCGACCCCAAGGCCGTCCGCCGGGCGGGCCGACACCTGGGCCTGGTCTCCATGCGGGACCGCGCCGGCGGCGTCGGCGGCCGGCTCACCGTGCACTCGGAGCCCGGTCGGGGCACCACGATCGAGATGGAGGTCCCCGGTGGCTGACGGCACCGGCCGCGGCGGCGGCAGTGGCATTCGGGTACTGCTGGTCGACGACCACCAGGTGGTCCGGCGGGGCCTGCGCACCTTCCTGGAGGTCCAGGAGGACATCGAGGTGGTCGGCGAGGCCTCCGACGGCGAGGAGGGCATCGCCCGCGCCGAGGAGCTGGGGCCCGACGTGATCCTGATGGACGTCAAGATGCCCGGGACCGACGGCATCGAGGCGCTGCGCAGGCTGCGCGCGCTGGCGAACCCGGCCCGGGTGCTGATCGTCACCAGCTTCACCGAGCAGCGGACCGTGGTCCCCGCCCTGCGGGCCGGGGCGGCCGGATACGTCTACAAGGACATCGACCCGGAGGCGCTGGCCGGAGCCATCCGCTCCGTCCACGCGGGCCACGTGCTGCTCCAGCCGGAGGTGGCCCTGGCCCTGCTCTCCCAGGACGACCAGGGCTCCCCGGCGGGCCGGCCCGGCTCGCTGACCGACCGCGAACGCGAGGTCCTGGGCCTGATCGCCGACGGCCGCTCCAACCGCGAGATCGCCCGCGCGCTGGTCCTGTCCGAGAAGACGGTCAAGACCCATGTCTCGAACATCCTGATGAAGTTGGACCTTTCCGATCGGACCCAGGCAGCGTTGTGGGCGGTCAGGCACGGAATCGCCGAGTGATCTGAGGTAAATCGGATCGTCTCGTTCCGGACTGAGATTCATACGGTCGGGTGTATGTAGCCCACATGGCGTATCCCGATCGCGGGCCGGGCCGTTCTTCCATGCGTGCCGCGACGGCTGGTCGCGGCAGACGCACTGGAGGACGAGAACGTGAAGAACTTCAAGAAGGCCGCAGCCGTCACCATGATCGCGGGCGGCCTCCTCGCCGCCGGCGCCGGTGTCTCCTCGGCGCACGGCGGTGCGTCGGCGGAGGGCGAGGCCCTGAACTCGCCCGGCGTGGCCTCCGGGAACCAGGTCCAGGTCCCCGTGCACGTCCCCGTCAACGTGGTCGGCAACACCGTCAACGTGATCGGTCTGCTCAACGGCGCCTTCGGCAACACCGGCGTCAACGCCTGACCCCGCCCCGACCTGCGGCCCCGCTTCCCCCCTCTCCCTGGAAGCAGGGCCGCAGCGGTGTGCCGGTCGGGCGACCCCCGCGCGAGCCTCGCCTCGCCGCCCCACCGGCACCCCTAGCGTGACCCGCATGACGAGGAACCAGGAGATCGCCCTGCGGACCGCCGGCGTGCTCTGCGCCGTGGCTGCCCTGACGGGCCTGACGGCCGCACCGCCGCCCGCGCGGCCCGGAACCCTCGTCTACGTGGCGAACCTCCACTCCGACACCGTCTCGGTCGTCGACACCCGCTCCGGCACCGTCGTGGACGGCGTTCCCGTGGGGGACGGGCCCGACAGCGCGGCGCTCGCTCCCGACGGCTCCCGGCTCTACGTCACCAACTCCGCGGCGGACACGGTGTCCGTGGTCGACACCCGCACCAGAACGGTCGTCGAAACCGTCGGAGTCGGGCACGAACCGAGCAGGGTGACGGTCTCCCCGGACAACAGATACGTCTACGTGGCCAACGTCGCCGCGGGCACCGTGTCGGTGATCAGCACCCGCACCCTCGCCGTCGCGGACACCATCGCCGTGGGCGAGGCACCCCTGGGCCTGGCGGTGACACCGGACGGACGCACGCTGTACGTCGCCACCGCCGGCTCCGACAGCGTCTCGGTGGTCGGCACCGACAGCGGAACGGTCACCGCCACCGTCCCCGTGGGCAGCGGACCCACCGCCCTGGCCCTCACCCCCGACGGCCGGCACCTCTACGTCTCCAACCTCACCTCGGACGACGTGTCGGTGGTCGACACCCGGGCCCGCACGGAGACGGACCGCATCCCGGTCGGGGACCAGCCGACCGGGATCGGAGTCCTTCCGGACGGCAGCCGCGTCTACGTGGCCGACCTCGGGTCGGACGACGTCTCGGTGATCGACACCCGCAGCCGCACCGTCACGGACACCATCCCCGTGGGCGACGGCCCCAACGGCCTCGCCGTCGGCCCGGACGGCTGCAGCGTCCACGTCAGCAACTTCGACTCGGACACCCTGTCGGTGATCGACACGAGAACGGGCCGGACGGTCACGGTCCCGGTCGGCGACGGCCCGACCGGCGTCACGACGCAACCAACCCCGCGCTGACGTGAGGCACGCCCGATCAGCCCCTTCGACGCAGAGGCACGCCCACTCTGCCCCTTCGACGTCGAGGCGCACCCACTCTGCCTCGTCGGTGTCGAGGCGCGCCCACTCTGCCCCTTCGACGTAGAGGCGCGCCCATTCCAGCCTCGCCAGGGGGCACCTCCCAGCGGTAGCTGGGGGAGTTTGAGGCGCGGGGTGTGGGGCGGAGCCCCACGAAGCCCGGCGCAGCCGGGGCCCGCGCAGCGGCGCCGCACCCCACCCGCCCGCCCGGGGGTCACCCCCGCTCGCGCTCCTCGACGGCCGAGTTGTACGCCGCCACCAGCGCCCGCCGAGCGACCCGCTCGACCGGCCGCAGCGCCTCCGCCCGCGCCGCCATCTCCGAGGCGGCCACCGCGCCCCCGTGCCCGTTCTCGTACGCCAGCGAGACCATCAGGTCGACCCGCTGCGCCAGCGCCAGCACCCGCACCGCCCGCGGCGGATACCCCGGCGCCAGCGTCTCCCGCCCCGCCTCGGCCCGCGCCCGGTACGCCGACAGCGCGGCCTCCGCGACCGGCCCGGACCCCGCCACGTCCAGCCGGGTCAGCACCTCCGTGGCCTCGCGCAGCGCCTCCGCGAGCTCCCGCTCCGCCTCGCTCAGCGAAGGCACGTCGGCCGGCGGGGCCTCCCGTACCGGCAGCACGTGCCAGGTCACCGACACGTGCACGTCCCCGGCCGGCCCGGCCTCGGACACCTCCGGCACCAGACCCAGCGCCGCCCCCACCGCGACGACCGCCTCCTCCGCCTCCAGCGCCCGCGCATTGAACTCCGGCGGCCCGCTCAGCCCCAGCGGATGCCCCGGCGCCGGCAGCGCCACCCGCAGCCCCGACACCCCCAGGGCCCGCAGCCGGCCGAGCGCCAGGGTGAGCCCGACCGGACCGGTCTCGCCCGGCAGCCCCTCCACCCGGTGCACGGCGTCCTCGCCCACGATCGACAACACGGCCTCGTCGGGCGAGACCAGACCGGCCAGCAGTGCGTTCCCCCAGGCGGCCAAGCGCCCTGAACGTGGTTCGAAAAGCATCCCCCTACTCTACGGATCGGCCCCGGCACAGGGCCCCGGCCCCGGAGCCCGCTCCGAGTGGCGTAGGTTTTCCCATAGGGGCTGCGTCTACCGGCGCACAGCAAACCGTGACTGCAAGGGGTGACAACACGCTCATGAGCGATGTTCTGGAGCTGGTGGACGTATCCGTGGTCCGCGAGGGCCGGGCTCTGGTGGACCAGGTCTCCTGGTCGGTGAAGGAGGGGGAGCGCTGGGTGATCCTCGGCCCCAACGGCGCCGGCAAGACCACACTGCTGAACCTCGCCTCCAGCTACCTCTTCCCCACCAAGGGCTCCGCCACCATCCTCGGCAGCACCCTCGGCAAGGTGGACGTCTTCGAGCTGCGCCCCCGCATCGGTGTCGCCGGCATCGCGATGGCCGACAAGCTGCCCAAGCGGCAGACCGTCCTGCAGACCGTCCTCACCGCCGCCTACGGCATGACGGCGACCTGGCAGGAGGAGTACGAGGACGTCGACGAGCAGCGCGCCCGCGCCTTCCTCGACCGCCTCGGCATGACCGAGTACCTCGACCGCAAGTTCGGCACCCTCTCCGAGGGCGAGCGCAAGCGCACGCTGATCGCCCGCGCCCTGATGACCGACCCCGAGCTGCTGCTCCTCGACGAGCCCGCCGCCGGCCTGGACCTCGGCGGCCGCGAGGACCTCGTACGCCGCCTCGGCCGCCTGGCCCGCGACCCGCTCGCCCCGTCGATGGTCATGGTCACGCACCACGTCGAGGAGATCGCCCCCGGCTTCACCCACGTCCTGATGATCCGTCAGGGCAAGGTCGTCACCGCGGGCCCGATCGACCTCGAACTGACCTCCCGCAACCTCTCCCTCTGCTTCGGCCTCCCGCTGGTCGTCGAGCGCAACGGAACCGACCGCTGGACCGCCCAGGGCCTTCCGCTCGGCTGAGCCCCTCTTGCGGGTCCCCGCACCCTGTCCCGACCGCGCCCACCCGACCTACCATGACCACGTGGACATCGACGCGTGGGTGTGGTGGCTCATCGGCGCGGTCGGACTGGGCATCCCCCTCGTCCTGACCGCCATGCCGGAGTTCGGCATGTTCGCCGTGGGCGCGGTCGCGGCCGCCGTCACGGCCGCCCTCGGCGGCGAAGTCGTGGCGCAGGTCCTGGTCTTCGTCGTCGTGTCGGTCGCGCTCATCGCCGTCGTACGGCCCATCGCCAACCGGCACCGCACCCAGCGCCCCCAACACCGCAGCGGAATCGACGCGTTGAAGGGCAGATCCGCCGTCGTCCTGGAACGCGTCGACGGCAGCGGCGGCCGCATCAAGCTCGCCGGCGAGGTCTGGTCCGCGCGCACCCTCGACGCGGACACCAGCTTCGAACCCGGACAGTCCGTCGACGTGGTCGAGATCGACGGGGCGACCGCCGTCGTGATGTGAGAACCAGCCTGCTCGCGGCCCCCAGGTCTGCGAGACTCCGATCAACGGGGCAGCACAGACAGCCGGAAGGGCACGGGGAACCGCATGCAACCGATCATCATCGTCCTGATCATTCTGGTGGTTCTGGTCTTCATCGCACTGGTCAAGACGATCCAGGTGATCCCGCAGGCCAGCGCCGCCATCGTCGAGCGGTTCGGCCGCTACACCCGCACCCTCAACGCGGGCCTCAACATCGTCGTCCCGTTCATCGACTCGATCCGCAACCGGATCGACCTCCGCGAACAGGTCGTCCCCTTCCCGCCGCAGCCCGTCATCACCCAGGACAACCTGGTCGTCAACATCGACACCGTCATCTACTACCAGGTGACCGACGCGCGGGCCGCGACCTACGAGGTGGCCAGCTACATCCAGGCCATCGAACAGCTCACCGTCACCACCCTCCGCAACATCATCGGCGGCATGGACCTGGAGCGGACCCTCACCTCCCGCGAGGAGATCAACGCGGCCCTGCGCGGAGTCCTCGACGAGGCCACCGGCAAGTGGGGCATCCGCGTCAACCGCGTCGAGCTCAAGGCCATCGAGCCGCCGACCTCCATCCAGGACTCGATGGAGAAGCAGATGCGCGCCGACCGCGACAAGCGCGCCGCCATCCTCCAGGCCGAAGGTGTCCGGCAGTCCGAGATCCTGCGCGCCGAAGGCGAGAAGCAGTCCTCCATCCTGCGCGCCGAAGGTGACGCCAAGGCCGCCGCACTGCGCGCCGAGGGCGAAGCCCAGGCCATCCGCACGGTCTTCGAGTCCATCCACGCCGGCGACGCCGACCAGAAGCTCCTCGCCTACCAGTACCTCCAGATGCTCCCGAAGATCGCCGAAGGTGACGCCAACAAGCTCTGGATCGTCCCGAGCGAGATCGGCGACGCCCTCAAGGGCCTCTCCGGCGCCATGGGCAACTTCGGCCCCATGGGCGGAGGCTCCGGCTTCAACCCGCAGAACACCGGCAAGGACGGCGGCGGCATCCCGGCAGCCCGGGACAAGGACGCCGCGGACCGCCGCGAACAGCCCCCCATCGACTGACCCGCCACCCTCTTCCTGCATGATCAGTGAGGCCCCTCGACCTTCATGGCGGGGAGGCGACTCACTCATGCAAAGGGGATGGCACCGTCCATGTCCATCTGGGAATCCCTCGCTGTCTTCGCCGCCGGCATCGGCGCGGGCACGATCAACACCATCGTCGGCTCCGGCACCCTGATCACCTTCCCGGTGCTGCTCGCCACCGGCCTGCCCCCGGTCACCGCCAACGTGTCCAACACCCTCGGCCTGGTGCCCGGTTCGATCAGCGGAGCCATCGGCTACCGCAAGGAGCTCCAAGGGCAGCGCGCCCGCATCCTGCGGCTCGGCTCCGTGTCCCTCGTCGGCGGGCTCGCGGGAGCGATCCTGCTCCTCACCCTGCCGTCCGAGTCCTTCGACACGATCGTGCCCGTCCTGATCGCCCTGGCCCTCGTCCTCGTCGTCCTCCAGCCCCGGCTCGCCGCCGCGCTGCGCCGACGCCAGGACGCCGCCGGAGGCGACGCCGGCCACCCCGACGGCGGACCGGCCCTGCTCGGCGGCATGCTGCTCTCCAGCGCCTACGGCGGCTACTTCGGTGCCGCCCAGGGCGTGCTCTACCTCGGCCTGATGGGCCTGCTGCTCCGCGAGGACCTGCAACGGGTCAACGCCGTCAAGAACGTCATCGCGGCTCTCGTGAACGGCATCGCGGCCGTCGTCTTCCTCTTCGTCGCCGAGTTCGACTGGACGGCCGTCGTCCTCATCGCCGTCGGCTCGACGATCGGCGGCCAGATCGGAGCCAAGGTCGGCCGCCGCCTCTCGCCGACCGTCCTGCGCGCAGTCATCGTGACGGTCGGCGTCATCGCCATCGTCCAACTGCTCGTCAGCTGAGCGACGTAGAAAAACTACGCCGCCCAGCGCGACCGTCCCTCCTGCATACAGGGGATCCGCCTAGGCGGAACGCTCCAGCCACTCCGGGAGCCCCTCCTGCCCGGCCACCCCCAGGGCCAGCAGCATCGCGTCCGCCGGCGACGGCACGAAGGGCTTCCGGAGGAGCGGCATACCCGCCTCCTCCGGAGTCCGCGCCGCCTTGCGGTGGTTGTCCTCGGCGCAGGAAGCCACCGTGTTCAGCCAGCTGTCCCCACCCCCCTGAGCCCGCGGCAGCACATGGTCCACGGTCGTCGCGCGCTTCCCGCAGTACGCGCAACGGTGCTGGTCCCGGACCAGCACCCCCCTCCGCGACCAGGGAGCATGTCTTCGGAACGGCACCCGGACGTACCTGCAGAGCCTGATCACCCGCGGCATCGGAAGATCCATGGTGGCCGCGCGCACACGGAGCTCGGGGTGCGACTGTTCCACGACGGCCTTGTCCTGGAGCACCAGAACCACAGCCCGGTTCAGAGTCACCGTCGACAGCGGCTCGAAGCTCGCATTCAGCACCAGCGTGTCCCGCATCTCGCCCACCTCCCGTGTGCAGGCCCGCGACCACCCCGTGCGGCAGGGCCCGCAACCACTCTGGCCGCGCGCGCCACGCGGGACAACGCAATAAAAATGCCCGGTCCTGGCCTTCTTTAGACCAGGACCGGGCGAACGCTCGGGAAACGATCAGCGCGCGGGAGGCGCCTCGTACTCGGCGACGAGCTGCGCACGCCCCAGGGCGTGGAACCGCAGATGGAAGCCGACGACGGCCGGCGACGAGTCCTCGTCGGGGCCGAGGTGCTCCTGGCCCACCGCGTACACGGTGAACACGTAGCGGTGCCGCTCCCCGCGCGGCGGTGCCGCACCGCCGAAGTCCCTCGTCCCGTAGTCGTTGCGCGCGTGCACGGCACCCGCAGGCAGCCCCGCGAAGTCCCCGGTGCCCGCCCCCGCCGGCAGCTCCGTCACCGAGACGGGCAGGTCGAAGAGGACCCAGTGCCAGAACCCGCTGCCCGTGGGCGCGTCCGGGTCGAAGCAGGTCACCGCAAAACTCTTCGTGCCCTCGGGGAACCCTTCCCACCGCAGGTGCGGCGAGACGTTCTTCCCCGTCAGGACCTGAGCCGCGTGCAGATCGGCTCCGTGGGCGACGTCCTCGCTCGTCACCGTGAAGGACGCGACCTCGGGGTGGAAGTCGTGCGGAAGGGGCGCCCTGCTCTGCTCTGACACTGCTGAACCTCCGGGAAAACGACACAACGAACCGCGCCCGCGGACGGACGCGGCTCCGAGCCTAGAACCAGTTGCGCTGCGAACCGACGCTCGCGATCCACTGGTTCAGGTACGCCGCCCAGTCCGTGCCCTGGTACGACTGCAGCCCCACCTGGAAGCAGCGGTAGGTGTCACTGCCCTCGGTGAACAGACCGGGCTTCTTGTCCATCTCCAGGACGACGTCCATCTCCCGGCCGTCGGAGATGAAGGTGAGCTCGACCTGGTGCAGCCCGCGGTACTGCGACGGCGGCAGGAACTCGATCTCCTGGTAGAAGGGCAGCGACTGGCGCGTGCCCCGGATGTGCCCGCGCTCCATGTCCGCGCTGCGGAACGTGAAGCCGAGCTGCCGGAAGGCATCGAGGATCGCCTGCTGCGCCGGCACCGGGTGCACGTTGATCGCGTCGAGGTCGCCCGCGTCCACCGCGCGCGCGATCTCCAGCTCGGTGCTGACCCCGATGTTCATCCCGTGCAGGTGCTGACCACCGAAGTGGGTGATCGGCGTCTCCCAGGGGATCTCCAGCCCGAACGGCACCACGTGCAGCGCACCCGGCTGCACCTTGAAGGCACCGCCCAGCCGCTGCTTGGTGAAGACGATGTCCTGCTTGTACTCCTGGTCACCGCCCTCGACCTCGACCCGCGCCTGCAGCCCGACGGACAGCCCCTCGATCTGCTGCTCCACGGATCCGCCCTGGATCCGGACCTCGCCCTGGACGATTCCGCCCGGCACGACGTTCGGCTCGGTGATGATCGTGTCCACCGAAGCACCACCGGCGCCCAGGCTCGCGAACAGCTTCTTGAAGCCCATGCTCTAACTCCCCTTGAAGGATCTTGGCGACTACGCCGCGACTACCCCGTACCAACGCGGAACCTTAGGCCCCGGTTCCAGGCGGACGCGTTCCACTACGCTCGACCGGATGAGCGCGCGCCCTGACCGTACGCCCCTGCCCAGGTCCTTCTTCGACCGCCCGGTCCTCAGCGTGGCCCCGGATCTCCTGGGCCGCACCCTGGTCCGCCGCACCACGGACGGCCCCCTCGAACTGCGCATCACGGAGGTCGAGGCGTACGAGGGGGAGACCGACCCCGGCTCCCACGCCTACCGCGGCCGCACCGCCCGCAACGCATCGATGTTCGGTCCACCCGGACACGCGTACGTCTACTTCATCTATGGCATGTGGTTCAGCCTCAATCTGGTGTGCGGCCCCCCGGGCCGGGCGAGCGGGGTACTGCTGCGCGCGGGCGAGGTCACGGTGGGCGCCGAGCTGGCCGCGAAACGTCGAATCTCGGCCAGAAACCCGAGAGAACTGGCCAAAGGGCCGGCCCGCCTGGCCACAGCCCTGGACGTGGACCGTTCCCTCGACGGCACCGACCTCTGCGGGGGCCCCGATTCCCCCTTGTCCGTCCTCACGGGCACCCCGACCTCGGCGGACCTGACGAGCAGCGGCCCACGTACGGGAGTCGGCGGAGCCGGCGCGGACCATCCGTACCGCTTCTGGGTCACCCACGACCCGACGGTGAGCCCGTATCGCCCCCACTCACCACGCCGCCGCTCAACTTGACTCGGCCCTGCCGGACGCCTAACGTAGCCCGAGCCGCTTGAACGGGCACTGCTGTCGGCAGGTCCCAGAGCGGCCAACCCAACACCTACGACTTACCCCTGGCGGGGTTCTATTCGGCATGCCCGAATTCCTGGCCAGTGGCTCGATTATGAGCCGCAAGGGATAAGCGCTAAAGTGGTGGAACGCCGAAAGGCAAAGACCCCCAACG